>KL568572.1:3474-8859 GCA_000715605.1 Streptomyces speibonae
TCAGAGATGTGTATAAGAGACAGGGCCGCGGATCCATCGGCCCCAAGTCGGAGTGACACCCCGTCCTTTCGGCCGATGCGCGGCACGGCGCGGTCCCTACGCTGAGAACCGTGCCGCGAGACGACCTGCGAACCCTGTGGAGCGAACCCCGGCCGCCCCACGTGCCCGGCCGGGGGCGGCGGGACTGGGCGCTGCTCGCCGCGGGCCTGGGCGGGGTGGTGCTGGAGGCCACCCTGCGCGAGAACGTCGTGTGGCGGCCGGTGGCGGCGGGTTTCACCGCATGGCTGTGCGTGCTGCTCCTGTGGCGCCGGACCCGCCCGCTGGCGATGGTGACGCTGGCGTTCGGCTCGGTGCTGCTGCTCCAGGTGGCCTCGCTCGTCGCCGCACCGCGCGAGTCCGTCGGCCTGGACACCGGCTTGGTCGTGCTCGTGCTGGTGTACGCGTTGCCCCGGTGGGGATCGGGACGCGAGATCGTGCTGGGCGGCGTGGTGATCCTCGCGGTCGGCGCGCTGTGTGTCGCCATGTACGACGCTCCGGCCGTCGAGAAGGCCGTGGGCCTCGTCTTCCTGCTGCTGCCCGGCGTGGTCGGAGCCGCCGTGCGGTTCCGGGCGACCGCTCGCGAGCGGCAGTTGGAGCAGGTGCGCTCCCGCGAGCGTGAGCAGCTCGCCCGGGAACTGCACGACACGGTGGCCCACCACGTGTCGGCCATGGTGATCACCGCCCAGGCGGGCCGGGTGCTCGCGGGCACCGACCCGTCCGCCGCCGTCGAGGCGCTGGAGGGGGTCGAGGAGGAAGGGGCACGCACGCTGGAGGAGATGCGCGCCATGGTCGCCGCGCTGCGCGACCGCGGGGCCGGCGCCGAGCCGGCGCCGCCCGCCGGCGTCGCGGATCTGGAACGCCTGGTGCGCACGCCGGGTGATCGCCTCAAGGTCGACCTGGGGCTCGACGGCGAGCTGGACTCGCTGCCCCCGGCCGTGGACACGGCCGTCTACCGGATCGTGCAGGAGTCGATGACCAACGCGCTGCGCCATGCGGTCGACGCGACCGAACTCGTCGTCCGTATCGTCGCGGAACGGCACACGATACGAGTGAGCGTCCGCGACAACGGCCGGCGCACCGGGCGGGGTCGCGACGGATACGGACTCACCGGACTGCGCGAGCGCGCGGCCCTGCTCGGCGGCACACTGCGAGCCGGCCCCGGCGCCGACCATGGCTGGCAGGTCGAAGCCGAACTGCCGAGAGCGAGGAGCGGGAACCGTGGCCATTCGCGTCCTCGTCGCTGACGACCAGGCGATCGTCCGTACCGGGCTGCGGATCATGCTGAACGCCCAGCCCGGGATCGAAGTGGTCGGCGAGGCCGCCGACGGACGCGAAGCGGTACGTCTGGCCCGCGAACTGCGTCCCGACGTCTGCCTGTTCGACATCCGCATGCCCGTGCTCGACGGGCTCGAGGCCACCCGGCTGATCGCCGGCCCGGGCGTCGCCGACCCGCTGGTCGTGGTCGTCATCACCACGTTCGACCTCGACGAGTACGTCTACGGCTCACTCCGTGCCGGCGCCCGCGGATTCCTCCTCAAGGACACGGGACCGGACCTTCTGGCGCAGGCCGTACGGTCGGCGTCCGACGGTGAGGCGCTCATCGCGCCCAGTGTCACCGTCCGCCTGCTCCAGGCGTTCGCGGACCTGCCCGCCGGCCGGCCCGTGGCCCAGCCGGTCTCCCCCGTCACCGCCCGCGAGGAGCAGGTGCTCCTCGCCGTCGCCCGCGGGCTGACCAACACCGAGATCGCCGACGCACTGCACATCAGCCTCAGCACGGTGAAGACGCACCTGGCCAGCCTGATGGCCAAACTCGGCGCCCGCAACCGGGTCGAGATCGCGATGTGGGCCTACGAGACGCGCCGTATCCTCCCCGGAACCTGAGCCGGGTGCCGGGCCACGTTCACTAGCCCACCCGAGTCACCCCGCCACCCGTCCGCACCGGCCGGCGCGCGGCCTGCGCGGGCTCGCCGCAGCATGGGCCGTGCTGCCGACCGGCAACCCGATCGGTACCGGGCGGATGCGAAGGAGGGCCCGCGCGATGGGCGAGCTGTACATCGACGGCGAGTGGACGGGGGCGGCGGCCGGCGGGAAGCGGGACGTGGTGAACCCGTACGACGCCTCCGTCGTCACCACCGTGGACGAGGCGGACGCCACCGACGTGGACCGCGCGGTGCGTGCCGCGCGGCGGGCCTTCGAGGAGGAGGACTGGGCGTACGCCCCCACCCGCCGGCGCGCCGACCTCCTGCTGCGCGTGCACGACCTGCTGCTGCGCGACAAGGAGGAGATCGCCCGCACCGAGACCCTCGACACCGGCAAGACGCTCACCGAGGCCCGCATCGACGTGGAGGACGTGGCCAACGCCTTCCGCTACTTCGGGGAACTGGCGGGCAAGGACGGCGGCCGGGTCGTGGACGTCGGACCGGACGTCCTCAGCCGGGTCGTGTACCAGCCCGTCGGGGTGTGCGCGCTCATCGCGCCCTGGAACTACCCCCTGCTCCAGGCGTCGTGGAAGGTCGCGCCGGCGCTCGCCGCCGGCAACACCTTCGTACTGAAACCCAGCGAGACCACACCGCTCACGACGATCGCCATGATCCGGCTGATCGCGGAGGCCGGCGCGCCGCCCGGCGTCGCCAACCTGGTGCTCGGTCCCGGAGCGACCGTCGGCGCGGCGCTCACCTCCCACCCCGAGGTCGACCTGGTGTCCTTCACCGGCGGTCTGGCCACCGGCCGCGCCATCATGGCCGCCGCCGCGGAGGGGCCCAAGAACATCGCCCTGGAACTGGGCGGCAAGAACCCCAACATCGTCTTCGAGGACGCCGACTTCGCCGCCGCCGTGGACTACGCCCTCGACGCGGCCTTCCTGCACGCCGGCCAGGTCTGCTCGGCCGGCTCGCGCCTGCTCGTCCAGGACTCCCTGCACGACCGGTTCGTCGAGGCGTTCGCCGAGCGCGCCCGGGCCATCCGGCTCGGCAGCGGCCTGGAGGAGGGCACGGAAAGCGGCCCGCTCAGCTCGGCCGAACACCGGGACAAGGTCGAACGGCACATCGCCGCCGCGAAGAAGGAGGGCGCGCGGCTCGTCACCGGCGGGACCCGGCCCGACGACCCCGGGCTGAGCCGCGGGTTCTTCCTGCTGCCGACGATCTTCGCCGACTGCGACAGCTCCATGAGCATCGTGCAGGAGGAGGTCTTCGGTCCTGTGGTCACCGTCGAGCGCTTCCGCACCGAGGACGAGGCCGTGCGCCTGGCCAACGACACCCGCTACGGCCTGGCCGGCGGCGTGTGGACCTCCGACGCGAGCCGCGCCCAGCGCGTCGCCCAGCGGCTGCGCCACGGCACCGTGTGGATCAACGACTTCCACCCCTACGTACCGCAGGCCGAGTGGGGCGGCTTCGGACGCTCCGGTGTCGGGCGCGAACTGGGCCCCACGGGTCTGCGCGAGTACCAGGAGGCCAAGCACATCTACCAGAACCTCGCTCCGGCCCCCTCCGGCTGGTTCAAGGGCTGACCGGGCTCGAGGGCCGACCCGGCGCGCGGCCCGCCGTCACCCGAAGGCACCGAAGAAAGGCGTTCCATGGCGTCCACCACCCCGCACGGCACCGAGTCCACCTACGACTACGTCATCGTCGGCGGCGGCACCGCCGGCTGTGTGCTCGCCGCCCGCCTGAGCGAGGACCCGGACTGCCGCGTCTGCGTCGTCGAAGGCGGACCCAGCGACGTCGGTGACGAACGCATCCTGCGGCTGCGCAACTGGATCAACCTGCTCGGCACCGAGTTCGACTACGGCTACACCACCGTCGAACAGCCGCGCGGGAACTCGCACATCCTGCACTCACGGGCCCGGGTGCTCGGCGGCTGCTCCTCGCACAACACGCTCATCGCCTTCAAGCCGCTGCCGTCCGACTGGGACGAGTGGGAGGAGGCCGGCGCCAAGGGCTGGGGCGCGGTGCCGATGGAGGCGTACTACGCCCGCCTGAAGAACAACATCGTGCCGGTCGACGAGAAGGACCGGAACGCCATCGCCCGCGACTTCGTCGACGCGGCGCAGGCGGCCCTCCAGGTCCCCCGCATCGAGGGGTTCAACAAGAAGCCGTTCTCCGAAGGCGTCGGCTTCTTCGACCTGGCCTACCACCCGGAGAACAACAAGCGCTCGTCGGCCTCGGTGGCGTACCTCCACCCGGTGATGGACGAGCGGCCCAACCTCACGCTCCTGCTGGAGACCTGGGCGTACCGGCTGGAGCTGAACGGCACCCGCGCCGAAGGCGTCCACGTCCGCACCAAGGACGGCGAGGAGATCCTCGTCCGGGCGCGCAACGAGGTCGTCCTGTGCGCCGGCGCCGTCGACTCGCCCCGGCTGCTGCTGCACTCCGGCATCGGCCCCAAGGCGGACCTCGAGGCGCTCGGCATACCCGTGGCGCTCGACCTGCCGGGCGTCGGCGAGAACCTGCTGGACCACCCCGAGTCGGTGATCGTCTGGGAGACCGACGGCCCCATTCCGGAGAACTCCGCGATGGACTCCGACGCCGGACTGTTCGTGCGCCGCGACCCCGGACACCCGGGCCCGGACCTGATGTTCCACTTCTACCAGATCCCGTTCACCGACAACCCGGAGCGACTGGGCTACACGAAACCGGAGTTCGGCGTCTCCATGACCCCGAACATCCCCAAGCCGAAGAGCCGCGGCCGGCTGTACCTCACCAGCGCCGACCCCGAGGTCAAACCCGCCCTCGACTTCCGCTACTTCACCGACGAGGACGACTACGACGGCCGCACCCTCGTCGACGGCATCCGCATCGCCCGCGAGATCGCGCGGACCGAGCCGCTGGCGCACTGGCTCAGGCGCGAGGTCGCCCCGGGCCCGGACGTCACCGGCGACGAGGAACTCAGCGAGTACGCCCGCAAGGTCGCCCACACCGTCTACCACCCGGCCGGCACCTGCAGGATGGGCGCGGCCGGCGACGACACGGCCGTCGTCGACCCCGAGCTGCGGATCCGCGGCCTGGAGGGCATCCGCGTCGCGGACGCCTCCGTCTTCCCGACCATGACCGCCGTCAACCCGATGATCGGCGTCCTGATGGTCGGCGAGCGCGCCGCCGACCTGATCGGTGGTGCAGCCCGATGACTTCCCTCACCAAGACCCCCGCCGCCGGCGACTCCGCCGCCGGCACCCCCGTCTTCTCCGTCGACGGACTGTGGAAGGTCTTCGGCCCCAGGGCCGAACGCGTCCCCGGCGACCCGGAGCTCGCCGCCCTCGGCCCGGCCGAACTGCGCGCCCGCACCGGCTGCACGGCCGCGGTGCGCGATGTGGGCTTCGACGTCCGCAAGGGCGAGGTCTTCGTCGTCATGGGC
>KL568572.1:9076-10779 GCA_000715605.1 Streptomyces speibonae
TCTGACCCGGCTGATCGAACCGACCGCGGGCACCATCGTCATCGACGGCGAGGACGTCCGCGCGATGGACAAGGCGCGGCTGCGCGAACTGCGCCGGCACCGCGCCGCCATGGTCTTCCAGCACTTCGGTCTGCTGCCGCACCGCACCGTCCTCGACAACGTCGCCTACGGCCTGGAGATCCAGGGCGTGGCCAAGGCGGAACGCCGCGAGAAGGCCGCCCAGGTCGTCGCCAAGGTCGGCCTGGAGGGCATGGAGCAGCGCAGGCCCGCCCAGCTCTCCGGCGGCCAGCAACAGCGGGTGGGGCTCGCCCGCGCCCTCGCCGTCGACCCCGAGGTCCTCCTCTTCGACGAGCCGTTCAGCGCGCTCGACCCGCTGATCCGGCGCGACATGCAGGAGGAGGTGATCCGGCTGCACCGGGAGGAGGGCCGCACGATGGTCTTCATCACCCACGACCTCCAGGAGGCCCTGAAGCTCGGCGACCGGATCGCCCTGATGCGCGACGGCAGCGTGGTCCAGCTGGGCACCCCCGAGGAGATCGTGGGCTCACCCGCCGACGACTACGTGCGCGAGTTCGTCCGCGACGTCCCGCGCGAGCAGGTCATGACCGTCCGCACCGCCATGCGGCCCGGGGACTGCGGCGGCCCCGAGCACCCGGGCTCCCTCGCGCCCGACACCGTGGTCTCCGCCGCCATCGAGACCGTCGCCCGCACCGGCCGCCCCGCCTGCGTCGTCGAGGACGGCCGCTGCCTGGGCCAGGTCGGCGACGCCGACCTCCTGCGGGTCGTCGCCGGCCTCGGCGCCCGCCCGGCGAAGGAGGCCGCCTGATGAGCACCGGCGTCAGAACCACCGCCCGGGCCCGTGTCCCGGCCTCCGGCAGCGCGCGGGGGTGGCGCACATGAGTGCCGTCACCACCCCCGCCCCGCCCTCCCCGTCCAGGGAACCGGCCGAGGAAGAGACGCCGCCGGCGTCGCGCGCCCGCCCGGCCCACCCGCTGCTGCGCCTCCTGCTCCCGCTGGGCGTCGCCGCGGTCGTGCTCGTGCCGGTCGCCGCCGCCCTGTGGGGCAGCGGAGCCTGGCCGTCCGACCTGACCGTCGACGTCAAGACACCGCTGGACGACGCCTACGCCTGGGTCGTGCGCAACCGGGAGACCAACCCGGTCTTCCTCTACTTCCTGCTCCACCTGAGCAACTGGGCCGACGACTCCGTCAGCTGGATGACGGACCTGCTGCTGACCGTCGGCTGGTTCCCCGTGACCGTGGCGGCGGTCCTGTTCTCCTGGCGCGTCGGCGGGCTGCAGAGCCGGCGCGGAGCCAAGCTCGCCGCTGTCACGCTGGGCTCCTTCGCGCTGTGCGGTGTGCTCGGCATGTGGGAAGCCACCATGGAGACCCTCGCCCTCATGGCGGTCGCGGTCACCGTGTCCGCGGTCATCGGCGGCCTGCTCGGCCTGGGCGGCGGCCTGTCGGACCGCTTCCAGAAGATCCTGCGCCCGGCGCTGGACACCATGCAGATCATGCCGGCGTTCGCCTATCTGCTGCCGCTGGTGCTGCTGTTCGGCATCGGCGTGCCCTCCGCGCTGATCGCCACGATCATCTACGCGGCCCCGCCCATGGCCCGGCTCACCGCGCTCGGCCTGCGCGGCGCCGACGCGGGCGTGATGGAGGCCGCCAAGTCCCTGGGCGCGAGTCCGTGGCAGCGGCTGGGG
>KL568572.1:11013-19525 GCA_000715605.1 Streptomyces speibonae
CTGCCGCTGGCCCGCAAGGAGATCCTGCTCGGCCTCAACCAGACGATCATGATGGCCCTGTCCATGGTCACCATCGCCTCCGTGGTCGGCGCCGGCGGCCTCGGCGAGGAGGTCTTCCAGGCCCTGTCCACGGTCGACGTCGGTGAGGCGCTCGCCGCGGGCATCCCGATCGTCCTGCTGGCCGTCTGGCTGGACCGCGTCACCGCCGCCGCGGGCGACCGGCTCGGCGAGGGCTCCGGCCCGTCCCCGCTGCGGCTGCTGCACGGCTGGCGCGGCTGGAGCGTGACAGCCGGCGCGGGCACCGTGGTCGCCGTCACGGGCGCCCTGCTGCTCATCGAGGAGTGGCCCGAGCTGTGGGTCGTGGACATCTCCGAGCCGGTCAACCGGGCCATGGGCTGGTTCACCAGCCACCTCGCCGAGGGCGTGCCCGTCCTGGGCGGCACCCGCACCTGGGCCGACGGCTTCACCACCTGGGTGCTCGACCCGCTCCGCGACGGCCTGACCGCCACCCCGTGGTGGCTCCTGGTGCTGCTCGCCGCGGCGCTGGGCCTCCTGGCGGGCGGCTGGGGCGCCATGGCCACGGCCGGCGTCTCCATGGCCGGTCTCGGCGTCATCGGCGTGTGGGACAGCTCCCTCGACACGCTGTCCCAGGCCATCGCGGGTGTCGTCGTCACCCTCGTGCTCGGCTTCGTCGTCGGCGTGGCCGCCGCCCGGGTCCCGGTGGTCGAACGGCTGCTGCGGCCGGTGCTCGACACCATGCAGACCCTGCCGCAGTTCATCTACCTGATCCCGGTGGTGGCGCTGTTCAACGTGGGCCGCTCCGCCGCCGTCGCGGCGGCGGTGCTCTACGCGCTGCCCGCCGTCGTCCGGATCACCGCGCAGGGCCTGCGGCAGGTCGACCCCGCGGCGCTGGAGGCCTCCCGCTCCCTGGGTGCCGGCACCTTCCAGCAGATCCGCCAGGTCCAGGTGCCGCTGGCCCGTCCGGCGCTCATGCTCGCCCTCAACCAGGGTGTCGTCCTCGTCCTCGCCATGGTCATCGTCGGCGGCTTCGTCGGCTCCGGCGCCCTCGGCTACGACGTCGTCTACGGCCTGCAGAAGAGCGCACTGGGCACCGGTCTGACCGCCGGCGTCGCGATCGTGCTCCTCGGCCTCGTCCTGGACCGCACGACCCAGCGCACCCGGGAGACGACCGGCTCGCCCTGACCGGCGCCCCGGCGCCCCGGCGCCCCGGCACCCCGGCGCCCCGGCGCCCCCGGGGCCGCGGCCCCGCACCCCGACCCGGCACCAACCGTCCGAGCGCAACCCGACCGAAATGAGATATCGCACATGCGGAGGAACACCATGAACAACTCGAACGCCCGGCCCGGCAGAGGCAGAAAGCACCTCGTCCGGGCCGCGGCCGCCGCTGCCGTCGCCCTCGGCCTCACCACGCTGAGCGCCTGCGGCGCCGCCGAGACCGGCTCCTCGTCGTCCAAGGGCTCCTCCGACAAGGTCACCATCGCCGTGCCGTCGTGGGTCGGCGCCGAGGCCAACGCCGCCGTCGCCCAGTACATCCTCGAGAACGAGCTGGACACCAAGGCCGAACTGACCCAGCTCGACGAGTCGGTCGCCTTCGACGCCCTCAACAGCGGCAAGGTCGACGCCATCCTGGAGGACTGGGGCGGCGCGCCGAAGAAGGTCGACCTGTACGTCAACGACAAGAAGACCGTCGTCGAGGGCGGCGACCTCGGTGTGGTCGGCCACATCGGCTGGTTCGTGCCGAAGTACCTGGCCGACGAGCACCCGGACATCACCGAGTGGAAGAACCTCAACAAGTACAAGGACCTCTTCAAGACCGCCGAGAGCGGTGACAAGGGCCAGCTCCTCGAGGGTTCGCCGTCGTACACCACCAACGACGACGCGATCATCAAGAACCTCGACCTGGACTACAAGACGGTCTACGCCGGCTCCGAGGCCGCCCAGATCACCCAGATCCGGGAGAACTACAAGGCCAAGAAGCCGTTCATCACCTACTGGTGGACCCCGCAGTGGCTGAACGCCCAGATCGACCTGGTGGAGGTGAAGCTGCCCGAGTACAAGGAGGGCTGCGACGCCGACCCCGAGAAGGTGGCCTGCGCCTACGCCCAGACCCCGCTGCAGAAGTACTTCAACGCCGACTTCGCCGAGGACGGCGGTGACGCGGCCCAGTTCCTGAAGAACTTCAACTGGACCGCCGAGCAGCAGAACGAGGTCGCCGCGATGATCGCCGGCGAGAAGATGAGCTCGAAGGCCGCCGCCGAGAAGTGGGTCAAGGCCAACGAGGACGTCTGGAAGAAGTGGCTGCCCTGATCTGACACGGGCGGCCCGCACCCGACACGAGTGGCCCCTCCCTCACCCGGCACGGTGAGCGAGGGGCCTCGTCGTCCCACGGCGCGGGGCCGTCAGCGGTGCTGCCCCGGCTGGTAGTGGCCCGGCGTCTTGCGGCAGGTCACACCGAACCGGTTCCACGCGTTGATCACCGTGATCGCGGCGATCAGCTGGGACAGCTCCGCCTCGTCGAAGGCCTTGGCGGCCCGTTCGTACACCTCGTCGGGCACGAACCCGTCGGTCAGGACGGTGACGGCCTCCGTCAGCTCGATCGCCGCGAGCTCCTTCTCCGTGTAGAAGTGCCGCGACTCCTCCCACGCGGCGAGCTGCACGATCCGCTCCACGCTCTCGCCCGCCGCGAGCGCGTCCTTGGTGTGCATGTCGAGACAGAAGGCACAGTGGTTGATCTGGGAGGCGCGGATCTTCACCAGTTCGTACAGCTTGGGGTCCAGGCCCTTCTTCGCGGCCGAGTCCAGCCGGACCATCGCCTTGTAGACCTCGGGCGCGTGCAGCGCCCACTCCAGCCGGACGGGCTGCTCGGCGGCGTACGTCGTGGTCGTTTCCATGTCGGTCATGCCTCGACCCTAGGAGCGGGGCAGCCCAGGAGTATGGTCCATTTCCATGGCGGAACGCTGGGCCACTTCACGCGCCGGTCTGGGCATCGACCTCCACATCGACCCCTCGGGCCCCGGCCTGCGCCGGGGGCTGACCGACGCCCTGCGGGAGGCCGTCCGCACGGGCCGGCTCTCCCCGGGCACCCGGCTGCCCTCCTCCCGCTCCCTCGCCGGTGACCTCGGCATCGCCCGCAACACCGTCGCCGACGCCTATGCCGACCTGGTCGCCGAGGGCTGGCTCACCGCCCGGCAGGGTTCCGGCACCCGTGTCGCCGACCGGGCGGTGCCCGCCCCGCCCGCCCGTCCCGCCGCCCCGGGGCGGGCACCCGGCCGGCTCCCGTACAGCCTCGTCCCCGGCACCCCCGACCTCGCCTCCTTCCCCCGGGCGGAATGGCTCAAGGCCACCCGGCGCGCCCTGGCCACCGCCCCCCACGACGCCTTCGGCTACGGCGACCCGCGCGGCCGCCCCGAACTGCGCGCGGCCCTCGCGGAGTACCTCGCCCGGGTCCGGGGCGTGCGCACCGACCCCGAACGTCTCGTCGTCTGCGCCGGCTTCGCCCACGGCCTCCGGCTGCTGTGCGACGTGCTGCGGGCCCGGGGCGCCGGCACCCTCGCCGTGGAGTCCTACGGACTGGACGCCCACTGGGATCTCGTCGCCCGCGCCGGTCTGCGCACCGCCCCGCTGCCCTTCGACGCCTCCGGCACCCGCGCGCAGGACCCGGGCGACGCGGCCGCGGTGCTGCTCAGCCCCGCCCACCAGTTCCCGCTGGGCGGCGCCCTGCGGCCGGAGCGCCGCGCCGCCGTGATCGACTGGGCGCGCCGCACCGGCGGCCTGATCCTGGAGGACGACTACGACGGCGAGTTCCGCTACGACCGCCAGGCCGTCGGCGCGCTCCAGGACCTCGACCCCGGCCACGTGGTCTACCTCGGCACCGCCAGCAAGTCCCTCGCGCCCGGCCTGCGCCTCGGCTGGATGGTCGTGCCCCCGTCCCTGGTGCCGGAGGTCACCGCCCACGGGGCGGGCCGGTCCGTCGGCGTCGTCGAACAGCTCGCCCTCGCCGAGTTCCTCACCTCCGGTGCCTACGACCGCCATGTCCGCGCCGCCCGCCTGCGCTACCGCCGGCGCCGCGACGCCCTGGTCGCCGCCCTCGCCGAACGGGCCCCCGACGTCCATGTCACCGGCATCGCGGCGGGCCTGCACGCGGTGCTGCGCCTCCCGCCCGGCACCGAACGGTCCGTCGTCCAGGCGGCCACCTGGCAGGGCCTCGCCGTCCAGGGCCTCTCGGGCTTCCGCCACCCCGCCGCCGACGCCACCCCAGGCGACGGCCTGGTCGTCGGCTACGGGACGCCACCGGACCACGCCTGGACGAGCACCCTCGAGGCCCTGTGCCGGGCGCTGCCGTAGGACGGCCGCGGGAACGTCGCCGCCGCGGGACGCCGCGCGAAAAAATATCCCCGGTCGGGTGTCGAGCCGGCCCCCCTCCCGTTCGACGTCGGTATGAGGAGCGCATCGCCGCACGGGGCGTGCGCGAGATCCGGACGGGAGCAGAGATGCACCAGCTGCTGAGGGTCATGAACTTCAACGTCTCCAGCGACGGCGTCGCCGCCGGTGAGCACCAGAGCCTGGAGAACCCCTTCGGCCTGCCCGGCGCCGAGCGGCTGTTCTCCTGGGCCGGCGCCACCGCGAGCTGGCCCAACCGCACCGAACCCGGAGGGAGCCGCGGCCTGGACGACTACTTCACCCGCGACTTCGCCCGCAACATCGGCGCCGAGATCATGGGCCGCAACAAGTTCGGCCCGCAGCGCGGGCCCTGGCAGGACCACGACTGGCGCGGCTGGTGGGGCGACGAGCCCCCGTTCCGCACCCCGGTGTTCGTGATGACCCACCACGAGCGCCCGTCGTTCACCCTCTCCGACACCACCTTCCACTTCGTCGCCGGCAGCCCGCACGCCGTCCTGGAGCGGGCGCGGGAGGCCGCACGGGGCCAGGACGTCCGGCTCGGCGGCGGGGTCACCACCGTCCGGGAATTCCTCGACGCCGACCTGGTCGACACCCTGCACGTGGCGGTGGCGCCGGTGACGTTCGGCTCCGGACTGCGCCTGTGGGAGTCGCCCGAGGAACTGTGCGACCGCTTCCACCTCGAGGTCGTGCCCAGCCCGAGCGGGGTGACCCATCACCTGTTCTGGCGGAAATGAGCCGGGCGGAGACCTCCCTTCCGGCCGGGGTACTACGGGCGGACGGCGTGGCCCGGATGGTGGACGCCGCCTGTGGCACTCCGTGCCGCCCGGTACCCTGACCTCGGGCCGTGACTGGCGTGCTGGGATGGAGCAACCATCGGGAAGCGGCCCCCGCCCCCGCCCACCCGGGGACCGGACATGTGCCGTGCGCCTGGGCCGTACCGTGAACGCTGAACGCCACGTCCGGAGGTCCGTCATGTCAGCCGAGCCCCTCTCCACCGCTTCCACCGCCTTCCGCTCCGCCCTCGACGTGATCCGCGCCGTCGAGCCGCGCGTCGCCGACGCCATCGGCCAGGAGGTCGCCGACCAGCGCGAGATGCTCAAGCTGATCGCCTCCGAGAACTACGCCTCCCCGGCCACCCTCCTCGCGATGGGCAACTGGTTCAGCGACAAGTACGCCGAGGGCACCATCGGCCGCCGCTTCTACGCCGGCTGCCGCAACGTCGACACCGTCGAGTCGCTCGCCGCCGAGCACGCCAAGGAGCTCTTCGGCGCCCGCCACGCCTATGTCCAGCCGCACTCCGGCATCGACGCCAACCTCGTCGCCTTCTGGTCCGTCCTCGCCCAGCGTGTCGAGCTGCCCGCCCTGGAGAAGGCCGGGGTCCGCCAGGTCAACGACCTCTCCGAGGCAGATTGGGCCGACCTGCGCCGCGCCTTCGGCAACCAGCGCATGCTCGGCATGTCCCTGGACGCCGGCGGCCACCTCACCCACGGCTTTCGCCCGAACATCTCCGGCAAGATGTTCGACCAGCGTTCCTACGGCACCGACCCGGCCACCGGCCTGATCGACTACGAGGCCCTGCGCGTCTCCGCCCGCGAGTTCAAGCCGCTGATCATCGTCGCCGGCTACTCCGCCTACCCCCGTCTGGTGAACTTCCGGATCATGCGCGAGATCGCCGACGAGGTCGGCGCCACGCTCATGGTCGACATGGCGCACTTCGCCGGTCTCGTCGCCGGCAAGGTCCTCACCGGCGACTTCGACCCGGTCCCGCACGCGCAGATCGTTACCACCACCACCCACAAGTCGCTGCGCGGCCCGCGCGGCGGCATGGTGCTGTGCGACGACTCCCTGAAGGACCAGGTCGACCGCGGCTGCCCGATGGTGCTCGGCGGACCGCTGCCGCACGTCATGGCCGCCAAGGCCGTCGCCCTCGCCGAGGCCCGGCAGCCCGCCTTCCAGGACTACGCCCAGCGCATCGTCGACAACTCCCGCGCCCTCGCCGAGGGCCTGATGCGCCGCGGCGCCACCCTGGTCACCGGCGGCACCGACAACCACCTCAACCTGATCGATGTCGCCACCTCCTACGGCCTCACCGGCCGCCAGGCGGAGACGGCCCTGCTCGACTCCGGCATCGTCACCAACCGCAACGCCATCCCCGCCGACCCCAACGGCGCCTGGTACACCTCCGGCATCCGCATCGGCACCCCCGCGCTGACCACCCGCGGCCTGGGCACCGCCGAGATGGACGAGGTGGCCGGCCTCATCGACCGCGTCCTGACCACCACGGAGCCCGGCACCACCAAGTCCGGCGCTCCCTCCAAGGCGTCCCACGTCCTCGACGCGAAGGTCGCCGACGAGATCTCCCGCCGCGCCACCGACCTGGTCGCCGGCTTCCCGCTCTACCCGGAGATCGACCTCGGCTGAGCGCCTCTTCCGCAGGCGGCCCACGGCGGTCCGGTCATCCACCGGGCCGCCGTCCGCGGTCCTCAGAGATCCAGCAGCTCCTGCCTCGGCCCCGGATCGTCCTTGCGCCGGCCGAGACGCGGCCACCCCGTCACATACGGACGCAGCACCATCGCCGCCCCCGCTCCGGCCACGACGCCCGGTATCGCCCACCACCAGTCGGTGCCGCCGCCCGTCGCCGCCGCGGCGCGGGGCTCGGGCGACGCCGTCGCCCCGTCCCCGTCCTGGTCCGCCGCCGCGCGGCCCGACAGCTTCTCCCACGGTGCCGGATAGATCGCGGCCGGCGAGCCGGTCGTCTCGCCCATCACGCCCAGATCGAACATGAACTTGTGCACGTTCGCCGCGTCCTTGGCGCGGTGCCAGAGCCCTTCCGGCGTCTCGGTGAACTGGGACGCCGTGTGTATCCACACGTCCTGGCCCATCTCGCCCAGGAACACCCGGTCCACGCGCCACGGTGTCACGTCGTGCACCAGCCAGCTCACGGTGATCATCCGGGCCGAGGCCGACACCGCCTCGGGCGGCCGCTCCCGGGTGCCCTCGCCGACCGGGTCGAGCAGCCGCTCCAGCTCCCCGTACGCCTTGTCGGAGTAGTACAGCGAGGCGGTCTCCTCGCTCTCCGCCGAGACCACCAGCACACTCGTCGGCCCCCCGGCGGACGCCGGCGACGCTCCCCACAACGCCAGCGCCAGCGCGGCCGCCACCGCGCCCACTCCCGCCGTCAGTTGTCGAACCCTGCCCTTCCAGCCACGCATCCGGACCCCCACTCGGCCGGTCGATCCCCGTGCGGCCCGCCCACGGGCCGCCTGTCACTTCTGGTACACCGCCCGACCCGCCGGGGTTCCCACTCGCCCGGCACGAATTCCGGCGACCCGGAGCACCCGGCTACCGGGGCACCTCCACCGTCTTCGCGATCTCCAGCGCCCGCGCCTTCGACGCCACCCCCTCCAGCCGCAGCGTCACCCCGTCCCCCGCCACGCCCCGGCCGTCCGCCGCACCCCGGTGGCCCCACAGCAGCGTCGGTCCCGCCGTGCGCTCCGCCCGGGTGAACCGGTGACCGTCGGTGTCGACCATCCAGAAGCTCAGCACATGCGGCCGCGCGAACCACAGGACCGGATCCGGGACGCCGGCCTCCGAGTCCTCCCCGCCGAGCGAGAGCCACTCCGGCTGCTCGCGCACGCTCTTGGTGAAGGCGATGTCCAGGCGCCCCGGGAACGCGTCGAGCCGGATCGTCCGCCCCTCCTCCCGCCAGCACAGGCTCACCACGAACCGCCCCCGCGGCAGCCCGCTCACCGTCACGGCCTCCGGCGCGCCCAGCGCCTCGGGCACGAGCGGCGCGAACCCGGCCCGCCGCTCCGCCTCGCCGAGCGACAGCGACCGCCCGCAGCCCGGCACCCGCGCACCCGGCGAGGGCACCGCCGACGGGTCGTACCGCACCTCCACGCCGCCGAAGCCGAACCAGTCGGTCACCGTCGCCCGCACCGGAGGGGTCAGCGCCAGCACCGTCAGCAGCCCGCACGCCGCCGCCACCAGCGACCGCCACCGCGCCCGCGTCCAGCGGCGCATCACCCGCATCCGGCCGCGGACACCCGCCGGCTCGGCGACGGGCACCGGCCTGTCTCTTATACACATC
>KL568572.1:19715-23004 GCA_000715605.1 Streptomyces speibonae
CCCCAGCACCCGCTCGACCATCGACTCGGACCCCGCGCTCCCGTCCGGCCCGTCCAGCGACCGGCCGAAGGCCCGCAGCTCCTCCCGCAGCCGCTCGGCGTCACCGTCGTACTGCTCACCGTCGGTCCGCTCACTCACGCCTCTCACCCCCTTCCCGGGGCCGGAAGTCCGGCAGCAGGCGCTCCAGCTTGCGCAGGGCGCGGTTCAGTCGGGACTTCACCGTCCCGCGGGGCCAGCCCAGGGCCTGGGCGGTCTCCCGCTCGTCCATCTCCAGCAGATAGCGGTAGGTGACGACCAGCCGCTGCTCCTCGCTCAGCTTCGCCAGGGCGGCGACCAGCGCTCCGCGGCGCTCGGTCTCCAGCGTCGCCACCGCCGGGTCGGCCGACTCCGGTATCACCGGCGCCGACTCCGCGAGCGCCGCCTCGCGGCCCGCGAGGGTGTTGCGCCGCACCGCGGCGCGCACTGTGTTCCTCGTCTCATTGGCCACGATCGACAGCAGCCACGGCCGGAACGCCATGCCGTCCCGGAACCGGCCCAGCGCGCAGTACGCCTTCACGAAGGCCTGCTGCACCACGTCCTCCGCGTCCGCCCCCGCCCCGAGCGCGGTGGCCGCCCTGAGCGCGATGCCCGTATGGGCCCGCACCAGCTCCGCGTACGCCTCCGGCTCCCCGGCGCGTACGCGGGCGATCACCGCGACCTCATCGACGATGCGGCCCCCCTCCCGCGTTCTCACACCCTTGTTACACCGCCGGGCACGGATCGGTTCCCACCTGTTTCCGGTCGGTTCCCGACCCCCTCCCGGGACCTGAGAGAATGGTGGGCATGGCGACTGACCGACCTCGCGTGCTCTCCGGAATCCAGCCCACCGCAGGCTCGTTCCATCTCGGCAACTACCTCGGCGCCGTCCGTCAGTGGGTGGCCCTGCAGGAGACCCACGACGCGTTCTACATGGTCGTCGACCTGCACGCGATCACGCTTCCGCAGGACCCGAAGGAGCTGCGCGCCAACACCCGGCTCGCCGCCGCCCAGCTGCTGGCCGCCGGGCTGGACCCGGACCGCTGCACGCTCTTCGTCCAGAGCCACGTGCCCGAGCACGCCCAGCTCGCCTGGGTCATGAACTGCCTCACCGGCTTCGGCGAGGCCTCCCGCATGACCCAGTTCAAGGACAAGTCCGCCAAGCAGGGCGCCGACCGCGCCTCCGTCGGACTGTTCACGTACCCGATCCTTCAGGTCGCGGACATCCTGCTCTACCAGGCCCACGAGGTGCCGGTGGGCGAGGACCAGCGCCAGCACATCGAACTCACCCGCGACCTCGCCGAGCGGTTCAACACCCGGTTCGGCGCGACCTTCACCGTCCCGAAGCCGTACATCCTCAAGGAGACGGCGAAGATCTACGACCTTCAGGACCCGACCGTCAAGATGAGCAAGTCGGCCTCCACGCCGAAGGGCCTGATCAACCTCCTCGACGAGCCGAAGACCACCGCCAAGAAGGTCAGGAGCGCCGTCACCGACACCGACACGGTGATCCGCTACGACGTCGTGGAGAAGCCCGGGATCAGCAACCTGCTCACGATCTACTCCACCCTCACCGGGACGGACATCCCCGAACTGGAGCAGCGGTACGCCGGCAAGGGCTACGGCGCGCTCAAGACCGACCTCGCCGAGGTCATGGTCGACTTCGTCACCCCGTTCCGGGAGCGCACCCAGCAGTACCTGGACGACCCCGAGACGCTCGACTCGATCCTGGCCAAGGGCGCGGAGAAGGCACGCTCCGTCGCCGCGGAG
Organism: Streptomyces speibonae; assembly: GCA_000715605.1. Classification (GTDB taxonomy): domain Bacteria; phylum Actinomycetota; class Actinomycetes; order Streptomycetales; family Streptomycetaceae; genus Streptomyces; species Streptomyces speibonae. Next base: position 21,501 of record KL568572.1, read on the forward strand.
ACCCTCGCGCAGACGTACGAACGGGTGGGTTTCCTGCCCGCCAAGCACTGAACCGGCGCTGAACCGGACCGCGGGGACGATCCGTACCACCCCGCAGCGCCGCACATCACTCCGGTTGCGCCTGCCCGCATCCGGGTCGTGGCCGTACAGTCGATAACCGGGTGACCGTCACGACGGTCACCCGGCGCCCCCCGCAGCTTCACCACCACGCTTCACCACCGACAACGACAGGAGACGACGTGGGGACCGTAACGATCGGCGTGTCGATCGCGGTCCCGGAGCCTTACGGCAGCCGGCTTCAGCAGCTGCGCGCGGGCTTCGGCGACGCCGCGGCCCACGGCATCCCCACGCACGTCACCCTGCTGCCGCCGACCGAGATCGGCGACACCGACCTGGTGGCCGTCGAGGCGCATCTCAGCGAGATCGCCGCGGCCGCCCGCCCGTTCCCGATGCGGCTGTCCGGCACCGGCACCTTCCGGCCGCTGACACCGGTGGTGTTCGTCCAGGTCGTCGAGGGCGGCGCGGCGTGCACCTGGCTGCAGAAGCAGGTCCGCTCCGCCTCCGGGCCCGTCGCCCGCGAGCTGCAGTTCCCCTACCACCCGCACGTCACCGTGGCGCACGGCATCGACGAGGCGGCCATGGACCGTGCCTACGAGGACCTCGCGGACTACGAGGCGCAGTGGGCCTGCACCGGCTTCGCCCTGTACGAGCAGGGCACCGACGGGGTGTGGCGCAAGCTGCGCGAGTTCCCCTTCGGCTCCGTGGTGGTGCCCCCGCAGGGCGGCAGCGTGGACCGCGGATCGGTCTCCGCGCGCTGACCCCCGCACCGGGTCCCGCACCAGCCCCCGCGCGGCGCTTCACACCGGCAGCCGCCGGAACAGCCCGCGCGGCAGATGCCGCAGCGCCGACATCACCACCCGCAGCGCCCCCGGCACCCACACCGTCTCCGCGCGGCGCCGCAGCCCCAGTTCCACGGCCGCCGCGACCGCTTCCGGGGTGGTGGCCAGCGGCGCCTCCGGCAGCCCCGCCGTCATCCGCGTCCGCACGAACCCGGGGCGTACGACCATGACGTGCACGCCGGTGCCGTGCAGCGCGTCGCCGAGGCCCTGGGCGAAGGCGTCCAGGCCGGCCTTGCTGGAGCCGTAGATGAAGTTCGCGCGGCGGGCCCGCTCGCCCGCGACGGAGGACAGCACCACCAGCGAGCCGTGCCCCTGCGCCTGCAACGCGCCCGCGCACACCAGGCCGGCCGAGACCGCGCCGGTGTAGTTGGTCTGCGCGACCCGCACCGCGGCCTCCGGGTCCCGCTCGTCGTGCGCCTGGTCGCCCAGGGTGCCGAAGGCGAGCAGCACCATGTCGACGTCGCCCTCGGCGAACACCTTGCCGAGCGCGTCCTCGTGGGCCGCGGGGTCGAGCGCGTCGAAGGCGACCGTGCGCACCACTGCGCCGAGGCCGCGCAACTGCTCGGCGGCCTCGTCCAGGCCGGGGGAAGGGCGGCCGGCCAGCC
>KL568572.1:23234-24444 GCA_000715605.1 Streptomyces speibonae
CGCTCAGAGATGTGTATAAGAGACAGGCGGTGGCCAGCGCGATCTCGGACGTACCGCCGAGGACGAGCAGGGACTGGGGGAGGCCGAAGGCGTCCTTCACGACAGCTCCTAGAGGGGGGCCTGGAGATGGAGGCGGCGGGACAGGTCGGAGGTGAACACCCCGCGCGGATCCAGCTCGGCGCGCAGCGCGCGGAAGTCGTCCAGGCGGGGGTACATGGCGGCGAGCAGTTCGGGGCGCAGCCGGGAGTCCTTGGCGAGGTAGACGCGGCCGCCCGCGCCGGCCACCTCCTCGTCGAGCTCGTCGAGGAACCCGCCGAGGCCGGGCAGCGACGCCGGGACGTCCAGGGCCAGGGTCCAGCCGGGCATGGGGAAGGACAGCCAGCCCGGGTCGGCCTCGCCGAAGCGTTTGAGGACGGCGAGGAAGGACGGGCAGCGCCGCTCGGAGACCCGGCGCACGATCCGGCGCAGGGCGTCCTCCCGCCCGGGTCCGACGACGAACTGGTACTGCACGAAGCCGCCCCGCCCGTAGACACGGTTCCAGTGCGGCACGCCGTCCAGGGGGTGGAAGAAGGCGGGGATCCGCTGGAGCTGCCCGGTCCGCGCGCGGGGCGCCCTGCGGTACCAGAGCTCGTTGAACAGCCCCACCGTGGTCCGGCTGAGGAGACCCTCGGGGACGAAGGAGGGGGCGGCCGGGAGCCGGGAGGTGCGGAAGGCCAGCGGCTCCCGGCGCGCGCGGGCGCCCCGGGGCAGCGCGTCCAGGGGCGCGTGGTCGCCGCGCGTGAGCACCGCGCGGCCGGTCGCCCGGCCCCGGGCCAGCAGATCGATCCAGGCGACCGAGTAGCGGTAGCGGTGGTCGGTGCCGGCGAGGCGGGCCATCAGGTCGTCGAGGTCGTCCGCGCGTTCGGTGTCGACCGACATCAGGGAGGTCTCCACCGGCTGGAGCCGGATCGTCGCGGTGAGGATCACCCCGGTCAGGCCCATGCCGCCCGCGGTCGCCTCGAACAGCGGCGTGCCCGGCGCGACCGCGGTGACCCGACCGTCGGCGGTGAGCAGTTCCAGGGAGAGCACATGGCGCGAGAAGGAGCCGGAGACATGGTGGTTCTTGCCGTGGATGTCGGCGCCGATCGCCCCGCCGACCGTCACGTAGCGGGTGCCCGGGGTCACCGGCACGAACCAGCCGAGCGGCAGCAGCACCTCCATCAGCCGGTGC
>KL568572.1:24638-25215 GCA_000715605.1 Streptomyces speibonae
CAGCAGCACCTCCATCAGCCGGTGCAGGGAGACGCCCGCGTCGCACAGCACGGTGCCGCCGTCGGCGTCGATGGCGTGGATCCGGTCCAGGCCCGTCATGTCGAGCACCGCGCCGCCCGCGTTCTGCGCCGCGTCCCCGTACGCCCGTCCCAGGCCCCGCGCGATGCCGCCGCGGGCGCCGCACTGCCGGACGGCCAGAGCGGCCTCCTCGTACGTCCGCGGACGGATCAGCCGGGCTGCGGTGGGAGCCGTGCGGCCCCACCCCGTGACGGAAACGGTGTCGGCAGGCATGACGGCGACCGTATCGCCCCTATGTGACGCGTTGGATTTGAAACATCACCCCCGTCCCCGAAACGGGTGATTAATGGGATGTCGCCCAATAGTGACGGAAATACGGCCCGTCGGGGGTGAACAGTGGGTCCACATGGACGACCACCACGACCTCCCGCACCCCCGGGGTCTGACGGGCCTGGACCACCGGATCGTCGCCGTGCTCAGAGCGTGCGGCACGGACCCGCGCGTGGCGGGCGCCGCGCGCTGCCTGTCCCGGGCGGGGGAGCACGGGGCGCTGTGGCTC
>KL568572.1:25409-26768 GCA_000715605.1 Streptomyces speibonae
CCGGGCGGGGGAGCACGGGGCGCTGTGGCTCGCTGCGGGCCTCGCCGGTGCCGCCGTGGACCGCCCGCGGCGCGCCGCCTGGCTGCGGGGCGCCGCCCTCACCGCCGGCGCCCACGCCGTCAGCATGGGAGTGAAACGCGTCGTGCGCCGCCCCCGCCCCGCCCATGTCGAGCCGCTGGTGGGCACGGCCGGCCGGCACTCCTTCCCCAGCTCGCACGCCACCTCCGCCGGGGCCGCCGCCGTCGCGTTCGGCGCGCTGGGCGCCCGCGCGGTGCCGCCGCTGGCCGCCGCCGTGTGTCTCTCCCGCCTGGTGGCCGGCGTCCACTACCCCTCGGACGTGGCGGCGGGCGCCGCCCTCGGCGCGCTGACCGCCCGGCTCGGCGCCCGCTGGATGACGGGGGATTCCGCGTGACCCTCCTGCGCGAACGCCCCGGCCGGCACGAGAGCGCACCGCCCCGCGGACGCGGCCTCCTCAGGGGCCTGCTCCGGACCGCGCGGCCCAAGCAGTGGGTCAAGAACGTCCTGGTGATCGCCGCCCCCGCCGCCGCGGGCGAACTGTTCTCCGCCCGCGCCCTGACCCGGCTCGCCCTGGTCTTCGTCCTGTTCACCGCCTGCGCCGCCGCCGTCTACCTGGTCAACGACGCGCGCGACGCCGAGGCCGACCGCGCCCACCCCACCAAGTGCCGCCGTCCGGTCGCCGCCGGCCAGGTCCCCGTACCGGTCGCCTACGCCACCGGGATCACCCTCGGCGTGCTCGCCCCGGCCGTCGCGGCCCGGCTGTGCCCGCCGGAGGTCGCCGCCCTGCTCACCGCCTACCTCGGCATGCAGCTGGCGTACTGCCTCAGCCTCAAGCACGTCCTCGTCGTGGACCTCGTCGTCGTCACCACCGGCTTCGTGATGCGCGCGGTGATCGGCGGACTGGCCCTCGGCATCCCGCTGTCCCGCTGGTTTTTGATCACCACCGGGTTCGGCGCGCTGTTCATGGTGGCCGCCAAGCGCTACTCCGAAGCCGTGCAACTGGCCGGAACGCAGGGCGCGACGCGCCCGCTGCTCACCGAGTACACCACCGGCTACCTCCGCTTCGTCTGGCAGCTCGCCGCCGGTGTGGCCGTCCTCGGCTACTGCCTGTGGGCCCTCGGGGAGAGCGGGGCCCCGCACACCGGCGTGCTGCCCTGGCGGGAGCTGTCCGTGGTCGCCTTCGTCCTCGCCGTCCTGCGCTACGCCGTCTTCGCCGACCGAGGCAGTGCCGGTGAACCCGAGGACGTGGTGCTGGGCGACCGCGCGCTCGCCCTCATCGGCGTGCTGTGGGTGGCGATGTACGCCCTGGCGGTGGCGGACCGGTGAGCCGTCCGCTCACCC
>KL568572.1:26973-30550 GCA_000715605.1 Streptomyces speibonae
CCCCCCCGCCGCCGGGAACTCCTCGGCTTCGCCACCGCAGGACTGCTCGCCTACGCCGTCGACCTCGCCCTCTTCATCTGCCTGCGCGGCCCCGCCGGACTCGACCCGCTCACCGCCAAGGCGCTCTCCTTCCTCGTCGGCTGCACGGTCGCCTACGCCGGCAACGCGCACGGCACCTACCGCGGCGCCGGGGTGCGCGGCGCCCGTCCCTACGCCCTGTTCTTCGCCGTCAACCTCGCCGGCGCCGCCGTACAACTGCTCTGCCTGGCCGTCAGCCACTACGGGCTCGGCCTCACCTCGCAACGCGCGGACACCGTCTCCGGGGCGGTCGTCGGCATGGCGCTGGCCACCGGTGTCCGCTTCTGGGGCACCCGGACATTGGTCTTCCGCGCGGCGGGCAGAGTCGGTTCATGGACTGGCTGAAAAAGCTCCCGGGCATCGGGCCGTGGGCGGCGCGCCTGACGCTCACGCACGCGTGGCGGTCGTACGAGCGTCTGGACCGCGTGCACTGGACACGGCTGGCCGCCGCGATGACCTTCCGGAGCTTCGTCGCCCTGTTCCCGCTGCTCACCGTGGCCGCCGCGATCGGCGCCGCCACCCTCAGCCAGGAGCGGCAGACCGCCCTCCAGGACACGATCACCGACCAGGTGCCCGGCATCTCCGACCAGTTGGACGTCGCGGACCTGGTGCACAACGCCGGCACCGTCGGCCTCATCGCCGGCGCCGCCCTGCTGTTCACCGGCATCAGCTGGGCCGGAGCCATGCGCGGCTGCCTGCGCGCGGTGTGGGAGCTGCCCGACGAGGAGGAGAACCCCCTCCTGCGCAAGGGCAAGGACGCGGGCATCCTCGTCGGGCTCGGCGGCGCGCTCCTGGTCACCCTCGCCGCCTCCGCCGTCGCCTCCGCGCTGGTCGGCCGCATCAGCGACGCCATCGGGCTGGAGAAGGGCGGCTGGGGCGGAATCGTGCTGCACATCGCGGCGTTCGCCGTCGCCGTCGGCGCCGACTTCCTGCTGCTGCTGTACGTCCTCACCCTGCTGCCCGGCGTCGAACCCGCCCGGCGCCGCCTGCTCGTGGCGGCGCTCACCGGCGCGATCGGGTTCGAACTGCTGAAGCTGCTGCTCAGCGGTTATCTGCAAGGCGTGGCCGCGAAGAGCATGTACGGCGCGTTCGGCGTCCCGGTGGCCCTGCTGCTGTGGATCAACCTCACCTCGAAGCTGGTCCTGTTCTGCGCCGCCTGGACGGCCACCCCGGGCAAGCGGGACGAGACGGCCGACGCCGTCACGGACGCGAACGGCGGCGCACCAGGTCCGGCAGCGGCCAGCGCCGGTTGACCAGGAACGCGCCGCCCGCGAGCAGGACCAGCACCCCGCCGACGATGCCGAGGGCGACCCCGATGCCGTCCGTGCCGCTGCTCGCCGTGGCGCTCGCCGCCGGCTTCGAGCCGCCCCCGGCGCCCCCGGCCTCACCGGGAGAGGCGGACGGACCCGGGCGGGCGCCGGCCTGGTCGGCGCTCTTCGGCGGCACCAGCTCACCGACCGGTTCGACCTTGCCGGCGGCCTTGAAACCCCAGTCCAGCAGCCGCGCGGTCTCCTTGTAGACCGCGTGGGGCTCGTCCTTCTGCGGATTCATCACGGTGACGAGCAGCACCTTGCCGTCCCGTTCGGCGACACCGGTGAAGGTGGCGCCCGCGTTGGTGGTGTTGCCGTTCTTCACGCCCGCTATGCCCTGGTAGACGGGCACGCCGGGGGCACCGCTCAGCAGCCGGTTGGTGTTCTGGATCTCGAAGGACCCGCGGACCTTCTTGCCCTTCTTGTTCTTCTTCGTCTCGCCGGGGAACTTCGCCGAGACCGTCGAGCAGTACTCCCGGAAGTCCTTCTTCTGGAGTCCGGAGCGGGCGAACAGGGTCAGGTCGTAGGCGGAGGACACCTGGCCCTCGGCGTCGTAGCCGTCCGGGCTGACCACCCGCGTGTCGAGGGCCTGGAGCTCCTCGGCGTGCGCGTTCATCTCCTTGACGGTGTTCTCCACGCCGCCGTTCATCGCCGACAGCACGTGCACCGCGTCGTTGCCGGAGCGCAGGAACACACCCAGCCACAGGTCGTGGACCGTGTAGGTCTCCTCCTCCTTGATGCCGACCATGCTGGACCCGGGCCCGATCCCGGCCAGGTCGGAGACCTCCACCTTGTGCTTGGTCGTCCCGGGCCACTTCGGCAGCAGCGTGTCGGCGAACAGCATCTTCAGCGTGCTCGCCGGGGCCAGCCGCCAGTGCGCGTTGTGTGCGGCGAGCACATCGCCGGACTCCGCGTCGGCGACGATCCAGGACCGGCCCGACAGCTCCTTCGGCAGCACCGGCACCCCGCTCGCGAGATTGACCTGCGTTCCCGGCTTGCCGAGCCGGGCACCGCCGACGGTCGACATCTTGGCCGGGGGCTTGGCCGACGGCGTCGTCGACGGTTTGGGGGCCGCCGTGGCGACGGGCGTGGTGAGCGCGGTGGACATCAGGACGGCGGAGGCGACCAGCAGGGAGCGCCGGACGGTGTTCTTGGGTGCGGGCACGGTCGGAAACGTACATGCCACACCTGTGGAAGTCCCGCCCCGGGTTCCACCCCGGGCAAGGAACCGGACAGCGGCCCGAGATACTGGACGCATGCCGTGCTCATCCGGGGGACAACCCCCGGACCCCCGGCCGGTCACAGGAGCGCGGCGTTCCGATGAAAGGTTTGTTCCGGTGAAGCTCAGCCGCCCCATCTCCTGGTTCCTGCTCGTCTTCGGGGTGTGGAGCTGGGTCATCTGGATCACTTTCGTCAACAACCTGGTCAAGGACAGCAGCGGACTCGCCTTCGAAAACGGGAATCCCACGGCCTACTTCTTCGTTCATCTGACGCTCGCCGTCGTCTCCTTCGTATGGGGGACGGTCATCGGGGGCATCGGGTTGCGCGGCCTGCGCGCACTGAGCCGGACCTCACGCACGGCGTCACGTTCGACGTCGTAAGGAACAAGGGAACTCCGCACCGTGACCATCGTCTTCGTCCTCATCGCGCTCTTGGTTCTGGCCGTCCTGGTCACGGGCAACTGGTACATCTGGCGGCGGCTGTTCCGGGACACCACGCGGCGGCCGTGCGCGATGCGCCGCGCGGGGGCGGTGCTGATCACGGGCGGCTGGGTGCTGGCCGTCGGCGCCTTCGTCGCCGAGAACGCCCAGGCTCCCTTCTGGCTCCAGCAGACGCTCTCCTGGCCCGGGTTCCTGTGGGTGGCGCTCTCCTTGTACCTGCTGCTGGCGGTGCTCGCGGGCGAGCTGGTACGGCCGGTGCTGCGCCGCATCCTGGAGCGGCGGGCGAGGACCGCGGAAGCGGGGACGGCACGGACGGCGGACGCTCCGGCGGAGCCCCGGCCCATACCGGCCGGGCAGGGCGCGAGCCCCGGCAACGGCGGCGCACCGCAGGCCGCGCCGGGCGGAGAGGACTCCACGTCCGGCGGTGGCACCGGCGCGACCGGGGCGCCCGCCGCGCCCGCCGCGTCCTCGGGTCCCTCCCGCCGTCTGTTCGTCTCCCGGGTCATCGCCGGGGCCGCCGCCACGGCG
>KL568572.1:30726-31526 GCA_000715605.1 Streptomyces speibonae
GATGTGTATAAGAGACAGCACCGTCGGCTACGGGACGTACAGCGTGCTGCGCGGGCCGCGCGTGAAGCGGGTCACCGTGCCGCTGGCCAAGCTGCCCCGCGGAGCGCACGGTTTCCGGATCGCGGTGGTGAGCGACGTCCATCTCGGGCCGTTGCTGGGGCGGGGCTTCGCGCAGAAGGTCGTCGACACGGTCAACTCGACCCAGCCGGACCTCATCGCGGTCGTCGGGGACCTGGTGGACGGCAACGTGGAGGACCTCGGCCCGGCCGTGGCCCCGCTCGCGCAACTGAGGGCGCGTCACGGGTCCTTCTTCGTCACCGGCAACCACGAGTACTACTCCGGGGCCGAGCAGTGGATCGAGGAGGTACGGCGGCTCGGGCTGAACCCGCTGGAGAACGCGCGCACGGAGCTGCCGCACTTCGATCTCGCGGGCGTCAACGACGTGACCGGCGAGGAGGAGGGGGAGGGGCCGGACTTCGCGCGGGCGCTGGGGGACCGGGACCGGGAGCGGGCGTGTGTGTTGCTGGCACATCAGCCTGTGCAGGTTCATGAGGCTGTCGACCATGGGGTGGATCTGCAGTTGTCCGGGCACACGCACGGGGGTCAGCTGTGGCCGGGGAATCTGATCGCCGGCGGCGAGAATCCGACGCTGGCGGGGCTGGAGCGGTACGGGGACACGCAGCTGTACGTGACCCGGGGCGCGGGGGCCTGGGGGCCGCCGACCCGGGTGGGGGCGGAGTCGGACGTCACGGTGATCGAGTTGGCGTCCCGGGCGGCGTGACACGGCACGAGGCCGCGGC
>KL568572.1:31726-35620 GCA_000715605.1 Streptomyces speibonae
GGCCGGCCCGCCGTGTCAGGCGGAGTGCGCGGGCTGTTCCGCCGGCGCCGGCGTCTCGTCCTCCCCGTCCGTCGACACGCGGCGGCCGGGCAGGGTCACCGTGACCGCGAGCCCCTTGCCCGGTGCCGTCAGGACCGACACCTCGCCCCCGTGGGCCCGCACCACGCCCTGCACGATCGCCATCCCCAGCCCGCTGCCGGCGCCTCCGCCCGCCCGGAAGAACCGGTCGAACACCCGGGCCGCGTCCTCCGCCGCGAGCCCCGGTCCGTCGTCCGCCACGGACACCCGTACGACGCCGTCCGTGCGGACCACCCCCAGCCGCACCGGTGCGTCCGACGGCGTGTGCGTCCGGACGTTGCCCACCAGATTGCCCAGGACCTGCCGCAGCCCGGCCTCGTCGGCCTGTACCAGCACCGATCCGTCCGCGTCCACGGTCACCGGCCGCTCCGGCTGGTGCATCCGCAGGTCCTGCGCCGCGTCCCGCACCAGCCGGCACACGTCCACGTTGCGCAGCCGCAGTTCGGGACGCTGGTCCAGCCGGGCCAGCACCAGCAGCTCGTCGACCAGCCGCCCCATCCGGTCGGACTCCGTCATCATCCGCTCCCAGGCGCGCTTGCGCTCCGTGGGATCGGCCAGCATCCCCCGGTCGTGGAGCTGGAGATAGCCGCGTATCGCGGCCAGCGGGGTGCGCAGCTCGTGCGAGGCGTCCGCGACGAACCGCCGCAGCTGGGCCGCGCTGCGCTCGCGCGTCCGGTACGCCGACTCCACCTGCTGGAGCATCGAGTTGAGCGCGAGCCGCAGCTGCTCCACCTCGAGGATGGGATCCTGGCTGGAGGGGACACGCCGGGTCAGATCGCCCTCCGCGATCGCCGACGACGTCTCCACCATGTCCTCCAGCGGCCGCATCCGCCGCCGCACGCTGAACATGGTCAGACAGGCCAGCAGCAGCAACAGCAGGCTGCCGATGGCCAGATCGAGCTTGACCGCCTTGGTGACGCCCGCGTGCACCGACTCCGTGGAGGTGGCGAGCAGGATGCGCGTGCCGTCCGCGAGCTGGGTGGCGGTGACGCGGTAGGCGGTGCCGCGCACGGTGATGTCGCGTGGTTCCGGCTCCTCGACCAGGGCGGACGCGTCGCCCACGGCCTCCGCCAGGGCGTGCTGGGTCCTGGTCGGCTCGAAGCCGAGGATGCCGACGGGCTCACCCCGGGTGTCGACCGCGGAGAAGAGCTGGTCCGGGTCCTCGTCCCGGTTGAAGTCCGGGTCCACCCGGTCGCGGAAGAAGGTGAGCACGCCCAGCGAGTCGATCTGACGCAGCGTCAGCTCCGAACCGCCCACCGACTCACGGTTCCGCTTCAGCTCCGTGTCGATCTGGTCCAGCAGGTAGTAGCGCATGCCCATCACACTCACCGCCGTCGCCGCCACGATGCCCAGCGCCAGCAGGATCACGTTGGCCAGGGTCAGCTGCCCGCGCAGCGAGTGGATGCCCCGCGTGGAGCGCGGCCATCTCAGCGGCGGCCTCATGTCAGCCCGTACCCGACGCCGCGCCGGGTGGTGATCACCGGTGGTCCGATCGTGTCGAGCTTGCGCCGCAGATAGCTGATGTAGGTCTCGACGACGGTCGACTCGGCCGGGGCGTGCTCGTACTGCCAGACGTGGCGCAGCAGTTGCTCCTTGGGCACGATCCGGCCGCCGTTGCGCACCAGGAACCGCAGCAGCGCGTACTCGGTGGGGGTGAGCTCGACCGTGCGGCCCGCGCGGCGCACCGAGTACGTCGTCTCGTCCAGTTCCAGGTCGCCGTGGCGCAGCGGGGCGGGCTGCGGCAGCACGCCGGCGGGGCGGGTGCGGCGCAGCACGGCGGTGATCCGGGCGACGACCTCGTCGATGTTGAACGGCTTGGTGATGTAGTCGTCGCTGAAGCCCAGCGCGCCGACGACCTCGGCGGGCGCGTCCCGCGCGGTGAGGAACACCAGCGCCAGCTCCGGCCGCCGGGTGCGCAGTTCGCGGCCCAGGGCGCGGCCGTCGCCGTCCGGAAGCATCACGTCGAGCAGGGCGCAGTCGGGGCGGGTGTGCTCGGTGAGCGCGAGTGCCTCGCGGACCGAGCCCGCGGTCATGACTTCGAAACGGTGGTAGCGCAGGGCGATGGCGAGGACGTCCGCGATGCTCTCCTCGTCCTCCACGACCAGCACGGTGCCGGGAGCTGTCGTCATGTCCCCCAGTATCGGCGCCGCCGGCCGCCCGCGTACGGGTTGCCGCCTTGGAGTTCCTTGAGAGTCCGCCGTGAGCCGTGTTCCGCGACGGGTGCCGCACCCGATTCTTCTGTCAGGACCTGGGGGACCTACCGATTACGAAGGAGTTTTAAACGTGGCGGCATTGGCACGCTGGTGCTATCGGCACCGGCTGGTGGTCCTTCTGCTGTGGGTGGGGGCGCTGTTCGGACTGGGGGCATCGGCGAGCAGCGCGGGCACCAATTACTCGGAGGTCTTCTCGCTTCCGGACACCGATTCCACGCGGGCCATCGACCTGATGGAGCAGGCCTTCCCGGAGCGCTCCGGCGACACCGACACCGTGGTGTGGAAGGTCGACGAGGGTTCGGTGCGCGACGAGGCGGTGCGCTCACGGATCGAGCCGGCGCTCGAGGAGATCGGGGGGATGGACGGCGTCGGCGCCGTCGAGAGTCCGTACGACGAGCAGGGCGCGCAGCAGATCAGCGAGGACGGGCGCGTCGCCTACGCGCAGGTGACGTTCACCGAACAGGCGAACGCGCTGTCGCTGGAGCTGATCGAGGACGTCGTCGACACGGCACAGGCCGCCGAGGGCGACGGGCTCCAGGTGGACCTGGGCGGCCAGGCCATCGCGCGCACCCAGGAGCCCCCGACCGGCACGGCCGAACTGGTCGGCATCCTGGCGGCCGCCGTCGTGCTGTTCGCGGCGTTCGGATCCTTCCTCGCGATGCTGCTGCCGCTCGTGGTGGCGGTCTTCGGTGTCGGCACCGGGATGTTCGCCATCCAGCTGCTCAGCCACACCACCACCATCCCCGAGATCGCCACCCTGCTGTCCACGCTGATCGGTCTCGGTGTCGGCATCGACTACGCCCTGTTCATCGTCACCCGGCACCGGCGCGGCATCCTGCGCGGCGCCGACCCGGAGGACGCCGCGGTCACCGCCCTGAACACCTCCGGCCGCGCGGTGCTGTTCGCGGGCGGCACGGTGTGCATCGCGCTCGTCGGCATGCTGGTGACGAACCTGCGCTTCCTGGACGGTGTCGTCATCGGCACCACGCTGACCGTGGTGCTCAGCGTGCTCGCCGCCGTCACCCTGCTGCCCGCGCTGCTCGGACTGCTCGGCCACCGGGTGCTCAGCCGTCGGCAGCGCCGCAAGCTCGCGGCGACCGGCCCGCAGTCGGAGTCGCCGAGCGGTCTCGTCGCGCGCTGGTCCACCACCGTCGAACGCCGCCCGCGTCTGATCGCCCTGGTGTCCGTCGTGCTGATGGCCGCGCTCGCGATCCCGCTGCTGTCGCTGCGGCTCGGCGCGGTGGACCAGGGCAACGACGACGCCTCCATGACCACCCGGCAGGCCTACGACACGCTCGCCGAGGGCTTCGGGCCCGGGTTCAACGCTCCGCTCCAGGTGGTCGTGAAGGGTGAGGCCTCCGACGGCCTGGTGACGGCGGTGGAGGAGACGGAGGGCGTCGCCCAGGTCGGCGCGATGCCGCCCGCCAACGGCGTGACCGTCATCCAGGTCATCCCGGAGACCGCACCGCAGGACGAGGAGACGGGCCGGCTCATCGACACCCTGCGCGAGGACGTCCTGCCGGATGCGGGCGTCGAGGCGCATGTCGGCGGGATGACCGCCGTGTCGAAGGACTTCGCGACGGTGAGCGGTGAGCGGCTGCCG
>KL568572.1:35811-36364 GCA_000715605.1 Streptomyces speibonae
CCGCTGTTCATCGCCGCCATCATCGTGCTCGGCTTCCTGCTTCTGCTGCTCGCGTTCCGTTCCCTGGTCGTGCCGCTGACGGCCGCCCTGATGAACCTCCTCGCGGCGGCGGCCTCCTTCGGTGTACTGGTGGCTGTCTTCCAGTGGGGCATCGGACTGGATGCGCTGGGCCTGGGCAAGGAGGGTCCCATCGAGGCCTTCCTGCCGATCATCATGCTGTCGCTGCTGTTCGGCCTCTCCATGGACTACCAGGTGTTCCTGGTGAGCCGGATGCACGAGGAGTGGGTGCACACCCGGGACAACTCCCGCGCGGTGCGCGTCGGCCTCGCCGAGACCAGCCGGGTCATCACCTCCGCCGCCATGATCATGGTCTGCGTCTTCCTCGCCTTCGTGCTCAGCGGCGAATACAGCGCCGCCATGGCGGGCGTGGGACTGGCCGCCGCGGTCGCGCTGGACGCGCTCATCCTGCGCATGGCGCTGGTCCCGGCCCTGATGCATCTGCTCGGCCGGAGCAACTGGTGGATGCCGGCCGGTCTGGAGAAGCGGCTGGCGC
>KL568572.1:36634-36806 GCA_000715605.1 Streptomyces speibonae
GGTCGAGCCCATGGAAGACGAGCCGGAGCCCGCTGCGGCGCCCGGGACACCGTCGGCGGTGCCGGGGCAGCGCGACGGCTCCGCCTCCGTCGTCCACGGGTTCGTCCGCACCGTCGACGGTGAGCCCGTCGAGAACGCGGCCGTCACGCTGATGACGGCCGGCGGCCGGCAG
>KL568572.1:37050-38344 GCA_000715605.1 Streptomyces speibonae
CAGCTGGACCGGGTCGTCTCGCACGCCGACGGCGCCTACATCGTCGCCGTCCCGGCCCCGGGCACCTATCTGCTCGCGGCCACGGCGAGCGCGTACGGCTCCCGCGCGGCGCAGGTGAGTGTCGGGGAGGGACCGCTGGTGCACGACGTGGAACTCACCCCCGGTGAGGTGGACGCCGTCAAGTGACGGCAGGGGGGCGTCCGTCGGCGGCGGGCGCCCCCTTCGCCGCGGGGTCGGGCAACGCCTTGGTCATCCCGGGCAGGAACTCCGTGAACAGTTCGTGCACCTCGCGGACCAGGGGCCGCAGCACCCGGAACCGGGCCAGGGCGACCCCCCGCGCGGTGAGCCGGGCGCCGCGCTCGGCGAGCCGGTAGCTGCGCTCACGGCCCTCGGTGCGGTCGAAGACCCAGTACAGGACCAGGCCCATCTGGGAGAGCCACATCAGCTCGGGCAGGATGTCCCGCAGATCCTCGGGCACCTTGGTCCGCGTCCCGGCGAGCACCGCGCGGTGCACGCTGATCGCCTCCTCGCGCGCGTGCTCCGACTCGGGGGAGAAGGGGCTGAGCGGGCTGTCCGGGTCGGCCGCGTTCTTGAAGAACTGCACCGCGAACTCGTGGTACGGCGCGGCGATGTCCAGCCACGCCTTCAGCACGCCCGCGAGCCGGGCCTCCAGGTCGGTCTCCCGGGCCAGCACCTCCCGGCTCGCCACCTGGTGCTCGGCGGCGATCCGGTCGTAGAAGCCCTGGATCAGGTGTTCCTTGCCCGCGAAGTAGTAGTACGCGTTGCCGACGGAGACGCCGGCCTCCTTGGCGATGGCCCGCATGGTCGTCTTGTCGTACCCGCGCTCCTGGAACAGCCGCATGGCCGTCTCGAGGATCAGTGCGCGGGTCTGTTCGGACTTGCTGAGTGCGGCGCCGTCGTCGGGGCCGTCGTTCTTCGCGGACACGGAACCAGAGCCTAACGCCAGGACCCGGCCCCCCTTTACGGGGCGGTACAGGCGTCGGCGTCGCAGCTCGGCGGGGTGTGGGTCCAGCCGTCGCGCGGGTCGTACGTCCACCCGTCGCCGCGGTGGTACACCCGCCCGCCCCAGCGGGCCGCGGCCCCGCGCCACTTGGCGGCGGCGAGCACGGCACCCTTGGCGAGCCGCGCGCCGGACGGAGTGCTCAGCCGGTGGGCCAGCCGCCGGTGGTTGCGCAGCGCCCACAGGGTGACGATCCAGGCGGCGGCCTCCCGGTAGACCTGGCCGCCGTCGGCCACGACGGTGATCTCCTCGAGGGTGGCCCCGTGGTCGAGG
>KL568572.1:38557-40400 GCA_000715605.1 Streptomyces speibonae
GCCAGTCCCGGACGAAGGAGCACAGGGAGCACTCGGCGTCGTACAGCACGGTGAGCTGGCGGACCGGGACGCGTACGGCGTCCCGGTCCCGGTGGAGGGCCGTCATGCCGCTCACGCCCCGGCCGTCGGGGCGACCCAGCCCTGCGGGGGCACGGGCGGCAGCTGCTCGCGCTCCATCACCCCGCGCCGCCGGATCTTGTTGAGCACGTACACGTTGGCCAGGTGCATCACGCCGAGCACCAGCAGCACCACGCCGAGCTTGGTGGACAGGGCCTCGAAGATGCCGCGGGTGTCCGTGATCGTCTCGTCGTCGCTCAGGTACAGCGCGACGAAGCCGAGGTTGACGAGGTAGAAGCCGACCACCAGGAGGTGGTTCACGGCGTCGGCGAGCTTCTCGTTGCCGTGCAGCACGTCGGCGAGGAAGATCCGCCCGTTCCTGCTCAGTGTGCGGGCCACCCAGACGGTCAGCCCGATGCTGACGACGAGGTAGATGACGTAGGCGATGACCGTGCGGTCCATGTCCCCCAGCCCTTCTTGAACGCGTTCAAAACGCTGACGGGAATGACTCTAGACCCATGTTTTGAACATGTTCAACTCGGTGGGGAGTGGCCTGTGTCACGCATGCCGAAGGGCCCCGCCTCCAGCAGGAGACGGGGCCCTTACGGACGTGCGGCGTACCTCAGTAGCGGCGCGTGATCAGCGCACGCTTCACCTCGGCGATCGCCTTCGTGACCTCGATGCCGCGCGGGCAGGCGTCCGTGCAGTTGAAGGTCGTGCGGCAGCGCCAGACGCCGTCGCGGTCGTTGAGGATCTCCAGCCGCTGCTCGCCGGCCTCGTCACGCGAGTCGAAGATGAACCGGTGCGCGTTGACGATGGCCGCCGGGCCGAAGTACTGCCCGTCGTTCCAGAACACCGGGCAGGACGACGTGCACGCGGCGCACAGGATGCACTTGGTGGTGTCGTCGAAACGCTCGCGGTCCTCGGCGGACTGGAGCCGCTCACGGGTCGGCTCGTTGGTGTCCTTCGTGATCAGGAAGGGCATCACGTCCCGGTACGCCTGGAAGAACGGCTCCATGTCCACGACCAGGTCCTTCAGGACCGTCAGGCCCTTGATGGCCTCGATCGTGATCGGCTTCTCGGGGTTGATGTCCTTGATCAGCGTCTTGCACGCCAGACGGTTCTTGCCGTTGATCCGCATCGCGTCGGAACCGCAGATGCCGTGGGCGCAGGAACGGCGGAAGGTCAGCGTGCCGTCCAGATCCCACTTGATCTTGTGCAGACCGTCGAGGACGCGCTCCTTGGGGTCGATCTCCAGCTGGAAGTCTTCCCAGGTCGCCTCCGCCGAGACCTCCGGGTTGAACCGGCGGATCCGGAAGGTGACGGTGATGTAGGGGGAGGCGGCGGGCTCGGGGGAACCGGCCGCGTCCGCCTTGTCCAGAACAGGGGTAGCCATCAGTACTTACGCTCCATCGGCTGGTAGCGGGTCTGGACGACCGGCTTGTAGTCCAGACGGACGGTCTCGGTGCCGTCGGCGCCGACCTCGCGGTACGCCATCGTGTGGCGCATGAAGTTGACGTCGTCGCGGTTCGGGTAGTCCTCGCGGTAGTGACCGCCGCGGGACTCCTTGCGGGCCAGTGCCGAGACGGCCATGACCTCCGCCAGGTCGAGCAGGTTGCCCAGCTCGACGGCCTCCAGCAGGTCGGTGTTGAACCGCTTGCCCTTGTCCTGGATGGCGACGTTCTTGTAGCGCTCGCGCAGCTCGGCGATCTTCTCGACCGCCGTCTTGATCGTCTGCTCGGTGCGGAACACCATGACGTTGGCGTCCATGGTGTCCTGCAGCTCG
>KL568572.1:40640-41629 GCA_000715605.1 Streptomyces speibonae
GTGCCGGTGGACGAGCGCAGCCGCTCGATCTGCCCGACGACGAACGACTCCGGGTCCTCCGGCAGCTCGACGAAGTCGGCGGTCCGCGCGTACTCCGCCGCCGCGACGCCGGCCCGCTTGCCGAACACGTTGATGTCCAGCAGCGAGTTGGTGCCCAGGCGGTTGGCGCCGTGCACCGACACGCAGGCCACCTCGCCGGCCGCGTACAGACCCGGCACGACGGTGGTGTTGTCCGCCAGGACCTCACCCTCGACGTTGGTCGGGATGCCGCCCATCGCGTAGTGCGCGGTCGGCTGGATCGGGATCGGGTCCGTGTAGGGCTCGATGCCGAGGTAGGTACGGGCGAACTCGGTGATGTCGGGCAGCTTGGCGTCCAGCTGCTCCGGCGGGAGGTGGGTGAGGTCGAGGTAGACGTGGTCGCCCTCGGGACCGCAGCCGCGGCCCTCGCGGATCTCCGTGTAGATGGAGCGCGAGACCACGTCGCGCGAGGCGAGGTCCTTCATGACCGGCGCGTACTTCTCCATGAAGCGCTCGCCGTCCTTGTTGCGCAGGATGCCGCCCTCACCGCGGGCGCCCTCCGTCAGCAGGATGCCCATGCGCCAGATGCCGGTCGGGTGGAACTGGAAGAACTCCATGTCCTCCAGCGGCAGCCCGCGCCGGTACACGGCCGCCTGGCCGTCACCGGTCAGCGTGTGCGCGTTCGACGTCACCTTGAAGAACTTGCCGGTGCCGCCGGACGCGTAGATCACGGACTTCGCCTGGAAGACGTGGATCTCGCCGGTCGCCAGCTCGTAGGCCACCACACCGGCGGACTTCTTGACGCCGTCGACCTCGGTGATCAGCTGGTCCAGGACGTAGAACTCGTTGAAGAACTCCACGCCCTCCTTGACGCAGTTCTGGTACAGCGTCTGGAGGATCATGTGACCGGTGCGGTCGGCCGCGTAGCAGGAGCGGCGGACCGGGGCCTCGCCGTGGTTGCGGCTGTGGCT
>KL568572.1:41834-47624 GCA_000715605.1 Streptomyces speibonae
CCGTGGTTGCGGCTGTGGCCGCCGAAACGGCGCTGGTCGATCGTGCCGTTCGGGGTCCGGTTGAACGGCAGGCCCATCTTCTCCAGGTCGAGGACCGAGTCGATGGCCTCCTTCGCCAGGATCTCGGCGGCGTCCTGGTCGACCAGGTAGTCACCGCCCTTGACCGTGTCGAAGGTGTGCCACTCCCAGTTGTCCTCCTCCACGTTGGCGAGCGCGGCGGCCATGCCGCCCTGCGCGGCGCCCGTGTGGGAGCGGGTGGGGTAGAGCTTGGTCAGGACAGCGGTGCGGCTGCGCTTGGTCGCCTCGATGGCGGCACGCATACCGGCGCCACCGGCGCCGACGATGACGGTGTCGTACTTGTGGATCTTCATAGTTCTCGCAGCCCCGTGCCTAGCGGATGTTCGGGTCGAAGGTGAAGATCACCAGCGTGCCCAGCAGGATGGTGAACACCGTGGCGGTGTAGAGCAGGCCCTTGAGCCACAGCCGGGTGTTCGGCCGCTCCGCGTAGTCGTTGATGACCGTACGCAGGCCGTTGGCACCGTGCAGCATGGCGAGCCACAGCATCAGCAGGTCCCAGACCTGCCAGAACGGCGAGGCCCAGCGGCCGGCCACGAAGGCGAAGCCGATCTTGGAGACGCCGCCGTCGAGCACCAGCTGGATCAGCAGGTGGCCGATGACGAGGACGACCAGGACGACGCCGGACAGGCGCATGAACAGCCAGGCGGCCAGCTCGAAGTTGCCCCGGGTGGACTTGGGGGTCTTCCTGGTCCGCTTGCGCGGGGGCTCGATGACCGGCGCCGGGTTGTCGACGGAGTACAGCGAGGCACCCTCGACGGGGCCGATGCCCGGGGTGGCGGAGGTTTCAGTCGTGGACATGGGCGTCAGCTCCCGAACAGTTCACGAGCGGCGTGGCCGAGGACGGGGTAGATCGCCCCGAGCATCAGCACGACCCAGATGGCGACGACGGTCCAGAGCATCTGCTTCTGGTAGCGGGCGCCCTTGACCCAGAAGTCGACGGCGATGACACGCAGGCCGTTGAGCGCGTGGAAGAGGACGGCGGCGACGAGGCCGTACTCCAGCAGCGCGACGATCGGCGTCTTGTACGTGGCCACGACCTCGTCGTAGGCCTCGGGGGACACCCGTACGAGAGCGGTGTCCAGCACGTGAACGAACAGGAAGAAGAAGATGAGGACGCCGGTGACTCGGTGAGCCACCCAGGACCACATTCCTTCCCGGCCGCGGTACAGCGTTCCAGCCGGCACGGAAATTTCCTCCGGGAGCGGGGATTGGGGCCGCGCCGGCTTTCCTTGTCGGTCGGGCCCGGCCGGGTACGGTCCACCGGCCCCCAGCATGGTAGCGACGAGTGCCTGCGGTGCTTACAGGGGGCCTGCCGGTGTGATCAAACTGGCACGCGTACGGGCTACCCGCGGCCGCCGGGATGGGGGGTATGCGGTCAAAAGCCGGGTGCGGCGCCGTCGTGGTGGTGCGCGCCCACGCGGCGGAGGCGCAGATCGTCACCGGCCCGCGCCCCCAGGAGGCCGGTCAGCCGTTCCCTGGCCAGGCGGCGGAGTTGCTCCGCCGCCATGACCCGCTCGTCCTCCGGATCGTTCGCCAATCGTGACCGGATGTCGGTCAGGACGTGGTCCAGGGCTTCGTCCCGGGGGACTCCCTGCAGGGAGATGACGAATACGTGTCCGAATCTGGCCTCGTAGGCCGAGTGGGCCGCGCTCAGGGCCGTGTGGGCGGCGGAGTAGGTGTCCTCGGGCAGGTCGGGGAGGGACTCCGCCGCCAGGGCCTCGTCCAGTTCCTTGACGGAGAGGTCGTACGCCGCCTCGTCCGAGGCCGCCAGGAGGGACGCCAGGTCGGGGTACGGGCGGTGGCCGGCGACGCGCAGGGCCCAGCGCGGGCTGTGCAGGCAGGCCAGAAGGGCACGCTCGGCGTCCTGGACGGGGGCGGTGTTGAACCGCTCGAGCGGGGACGGGGTGCCGGGCGCGCCGCGGGACTGTCCGGGTATGGCGACTCGGCCGGGGAGGTCTGGGAGACGGTGCGCAGGCAGCGTGGGTCCTCGTGGGCGTCGCGTGTGTGTCGGTGGCAGATGCTGTGAGAGTTCTGACGTCACGTTATCGAGTGAGTCCGAGACGTGTCCGATCGGTACCCCCGATTCACCCGGACGGCAGAGTTTGGGAACGGTTCGTCGACGCCCTTCACCCGAACGGGTCGTACGTTGGCGGGGTGAGTCAGC
Organism: Streptomyces speibonae; assembly: GCA_000715605.1. Classification (GTDB taxonomy): domain Bacteria; phylum Actinomycetota; class Actinomycetes; order Streptomycetales; family Streptomycetaceae; genus Streptomyces; species Streptomyces speibonae. The sequence continues at coordinate 44,077 of KL568572.1, forward strand.
ACAGTCAGGACAGGCGGCAGGACAGGCGGCACCGGCGGCGCTCCATGGCGGGGGCGGTCAGGGAGCGGCGGGTGCTGGCCGCGGCCGTGGCCGCGGGCGCGCTGGTGGCCGGGACCGGTGTGGGTATCGGCCTGTGGGTGTCCTCCGACGGCGACGGCGCGCCCTCGGGGTCGACGGCGGCGCAGAGCCCCACCCCGAGCCCCAGCCGCTCCTACCCCCTGTCGAAGGCGCCGCGCACCATACCCGCCGTCCGCGAGCACACGGCGGAGCGCGGTCCCGGGTGGCGTCCCGCGCGCGAGCACCGGGTGGTCGTGGCCGACCCGGCGCTGGCCGACGAGGGCCGGCTGATAGCGGACGAGCTGGGGCTGACGTACGCGGGCGAGAAGGACGACCAGCGGGACGGTGACCTCCGGCTGGAGCTGAACCGCGGTGACGGCGCCGGTCCCGAGTCGTACACGATGACCGTGCGGGGCGGCCGGGTGACCGTGACCGCCCCGGCCGAGGCGGGCGTGTTCTACGGCACGCGCACCCTCAAGCAGGAGATAGCCGGGGCCGGCGCCGCACCCGAGGGCGTGGTGCGCGACGAGCCGGCCAAGGAGCGGCGCGGGATGATGCTGGACATCGCGCGCAAGCACTACAGCGCCGGCTGGATCGAGGACCGGATACGCGAACTCGGCGACCTGAAGTTCAACGAGCTCGGTCTGCACTTCTCCGACGACCAGGGCTTCCGCATCGCGTCCGAGTCGCACCCCGAGATCGTCTCCTCGGAGCATCTGACCAAGGCCCAGGTCGAGAGGATCGTCGACCTCGCGGCGAGCCGGCACATCACCGTCGTGCCGGAGATCGACTCGCCCGGCCATCTCGGCGCGGTCCTGGCCGCCCACCCCGACCTGCAACTGCGCAACGCGAACGGCGGCGCCGTGCGCGGCGCGATCGACATCTCCGAGCCGGAGTCCGCCGAGATCGTGGACGACCTGCTCGACGAGTACGCCGGGCTCTTCCCCGGCGGCCAGTGGCACCTCGGCGGCGACGAGTACCAGGCCCTGGTGGTCTCCGACCCCGCGGCGTCCTTTCCGCAGCTGGCCGCCGCCGCGCGCGAGAAGTACGGTTCCGGCGCGACCGTCGAGGACCTGACGACCGGCTGGCTCAACGACCGGGCCGCCACCGTCCGCGCCCACGACCGCACGCCCCGCGCCTGGAACGACGGCTTCTTCCGGGGCGGATCGGTGCGGGCCGACGAGGACATCCGGGTCGCCTACTGGACGGGCAAGGAGATCGGGGCCCGGCAGCCCGCCGAGTATCTGCGCGAGGGCCGCGAGGTCATCAACTACAACGACGAGTTCCTCTACTACGTCCTCGGCGAGCCCCTGACCTTCGTCTATCCGACGGGGCAGCGGATCTACGAGCAGTGGACGCCGCTGGTGCTGCGCGGCACCACCGCCGTGCCCGAGCGGTACGACGACCAGATCCTCGGCGGGTCCTTCGCCATCTGGGGCGACCTGCCCCGCTCCCAGACCCAGGACCAGGTCGCGGCCGGCATCCGCATGCCGCTGCGGGCGACCGTCCAGAAGCTGTGGGACCCCGACGACCCCGAACTGTCCTGGGCGGAGTTCCGCGGCCTGGCCGACGACCTGGGCTGACCTGCGCGCTTGCCCCTTCGGTCATGGATTGCCGCATACGCCTGCGAACCCCCGTGCGACTGTGGTGGTGTTTTCGTGATCCGAACCGACGAGGGGGAACGGCAGCACATGGGCTACTGGGGGTATTTCGTCGTGGGCCGCGGGGAGCGGCCGCTCGCCGAACTCGACGCGCTCTCCGGCGCGGCCGGGGGGCTGACCCTGCGCACCTCGGCGCCGGAGGGCTGGCAGCTGTGGGAGTACCCGGGTGAGGGCGACATCGGGAACATGAACGACCTGGCGCGGGAGACCGGCGCGCCCGCGCTGTTCGGCTACGTCATGAACAGCGACTGCGTGGTCGTGGAGGCGGCGTCACCGGAGAGCGGGGCGTGGACGACCTGCCTCGCCCGGACCGCCATGGCCGGATATCTCGACGGACAGCGGGAGGGGCTCACCGTCGACGACTACTTCCTCGAGCCCGCCGACGCCGCCGAGCGCGCCGCCTTCTGGGCCGAGGAGGCGGGACACACCGTGTCCGCCGGGGACCTGGCCGGCATCCTCGAGGCCGAACCCGAGGAGATGGCCGAAAACCTCTTCTTCCGGCTCCTCGACCGGCTCGGAGTGGTGCCCGAGTGACACTCCGGGCTCATCGCACGCAGTAAGGGACGATGCAGGCTCCGTGAGGACAGCGCCCGTGAAGGGCCTCGTCCGGGGCCTGTGACGACCCACAGAGGGAGGCGTGGATGAGCCTGGTGGAACTGATCGCACAGGCGGACGAGCGCGGACTGGCCGTGAGCGGGTTGGCTTGTTTGGACCGGTGCGTGCCGCTGCTGGGCGGCGACGACGAGGTGCTTCGCCCGCTGTGGTCGAGCCTCGCGGAGGACGCCGCCGGCGACTGGGCCGAACGGCTGGAGCAGGCGCGCGGCAAGCTGGACGCGGCCCCCGGCGACACGGACGAGCCCGTGGCGCTCGCCCACCGGATGCTCGCCACCGCCCCGGCCGAGCGGTCCCTCGCCGGACTGCGGGAGTGGGCCGACGTCTGCTCCCTCGACGCGCTGCGGATCCACCGGCTGCTGGACGGGGCCGCCGACGACGGCGGGGGCCCGGCCGAGGTGTGCCGGGAGGGCGAGGCGGACGGCCTGTCACCGCTGCTGGCCGCCGAACTGCGCCGCCAGATGTCCGTACTGGAGCTGGTGGCCGCGCACGGTCCGGCGGGTCTGCGGGGTGCGCTGGAGGTGTCGACGGAGGGACGGCGGGTGCTCCGCGCGGCCGTGTCCCGCCGCAGCCGCCGGGACGGCTGAGCCGCTCTTGTGCGACCGTCCCGGGGTGGTTCCGCGCCCGTTGCGGAAAGCTCCGGAATCCGGGTGACGAAACGCTTCGCCGCAGCGCTCTTCAGGATGTGACGACTGCGACGACTGTGACGACACAGCAGGAGACCAGGCCCTCGGCCGCGACGAAGCCGGTCCGCTGGGCGGCGGACGCGGTGGTGGCGATGCGCGAAGGGGCACGGCTGCGCCTCGACTACTCGGCGCGCAGCCTGTGGAGCGTCGACCGGATGATCGAGGACATACGCCAGGAGTCGGCCCCGTACGCCGCCGTGGAACTGGTGCTGCGCGGACTGGGCGCCTATGCCGGTGAGGTGATCGTCCGTCAGGCCGGGGGCGAGTGGTGGTCCTCCGGCGGCGACCACTGGGTCCGCACCCCCGACGGCCGCCTCTGGGACCCGATCGACGAGGCCCGGCGCTGCTACACCCACGACGGGTCACTGCGGCTGCTGTGCCGGGACGCCTCCGGCGGGGGACCGCGCCGGTAGCCGGACGACGACGGCCGGGACCCCGCGCGGAGCCCCGGCCGCCGTCGTCACCGGGTCACGGCTGGAACGCCGTGGCGCCGTACCCGAGTCCCGTGCTGTCGCCCGGGAGGTACAGGACC
>KL568572.1:47724-50850 GCA_000715605.1 Streptomyces speibonae
CCGTGGCGCCGTACCCGAGTCCCGTGCTGTCGCCCGGGAGGTACAGGACCGCGCGGCGCCCGCGTCCTCGCGGTTGGTGCCGTCGCGGCTGAGGTCCTCGCCGGGGACCCGGTGGCCGCGGTGAGCGTGCCGGACCGGGTGGTGCCGCCGGCGCGCCGTGGCACTCACCCGGCGCCGGGGCCTGGCGAAACGTTTCGGCGGTGGTCACCGGTGCCGTGCATGTGCCGCCGGTTCCTCACGGACGTGTCAACTGATGGAAAGTTGTACGGAATCCGTGACATGGCTGTGTGGTGATCGACACGTTCATCACCTGTGATGATCAGGGTCCGGCGTCCGCTTGATCTCCTGGGAACCCGACCGGATTCCCGAGAGACCGGGCGGAGGGGGCGCCACCGGCTTCTGCTGGACCACTCCGTGGCCGGCCTGCGCGTCGTCGACGCCCTGGTGGACGGGCGGCGCAAGGGTGCGGCGGACGGCGAGCGGGTGCGCGGCACGCTGTTCGAGCTCGGCGCCTACGTCGGTGAGGTGCCCGTGCGCCGCGCGGGCGGCGAGCGGGTGGATCTCGACGAGGGGCAGCGCGCGTACTTCGGGCAGCCGGTCGGGGTGCGGATGCCGGACGGCCGGATCCGGAACCTGGTCGGCACGGTCCGCATCCGGTTGGAGGAGGGAAGGAAGGAATCCCTGCAGACGTTCTACCTGGTGCTGCACGGGCGTGCCGGACGGACCACCGCCGCCTGAACAACGAACACAGTGACATGGGGGTATTCCCGTCGTGGGCAAGCGTGACGGACGTGGAGAGCGACGCGGACGCGGGGAGCGGCCCGCGAACGGGGGCCGGCGGGGGAGTGGCGAGGGGCCGGGGCGTGACGAAGGTCACGGCGGTGCGAGCGAGCCGGGACGCCGGCCTGGCCGGGGGCGGTCGCGGTCCAGGGGGCGGCGCTGGGGCCGGACGGCACCGGCCGCACTGGCCTTCGGCGCGGTGATGATCGCCTCGGGAGTGGCCGTGGCGTACTACCAGGACCACCGCGGGTCCGGCTCCGGCGATGCGTCCGCTGCCGCCGGGGACATGCTGGAGGGCAACGCCGACGAGAGCGGGGAGGCCCCGAAGTCGCGGGCCCCGAAGAGCCCCGACACCTCCAAGTCCCCGTCCTCCTCCGCCTCTTCCTCCCCGTCCTCCTCCCCCTCCTCGTCCGCCTCGCCGTCGTCCGAGGAGATCGACATCCCCGCCTCCGGACCGGGGACCTTCGTCACCGCGCAGGCCGACGGCACGGTCGTCGGCAAGGGCAGCCGCGTACGGCGCTACATGGTGCTGGTGGAAAATGGCATCGATGTCTCGGCGAGCGCGGCCGCCGACGAGATATCGGCGGTCCTGGCCGACCAGCGGGGCTGGACCCGGGACGGGACGAACTCCTTCCAGCTCGTCAGCTCCGGTTCGTACGACTTCGTTGTGAAGATCGCCACGCCCGGCACGACCGACCAGATCTGCGGCGCCGCCGGTCTGCAGACCCGCGGTGAGGTCAACTGCAGCGTCGGCACGGACGTGGTGGTCAACCTCAAGCGGTGGGTGCTGGGTTCACCGCAGTTCGACGGCCCCATCGGCGAGTACCGCGCGCTCATCGTCAACCACGAGGTCGGCCACCGCATCGGACACGGCCACGAGACCTGCCCCGGGCCCGGTAAGCCGGCCCCCGCGATGATGCAGCAGATCAAGGGACTCAAGGGCTGTGTCGCCAACGCCTGGCCCTACAGCCGGGACGGCTCCTACCTCGGCGGCCCGCAGGTGCCCTGACCATCGGCCAACGGCCTGACCGGCCCGGATGTGACCCATGAGGCGTCCGGCGGGCTGTGACACTTTCGTGGCGCCGCACGCTGATGACCGTGGGGGCGTGGGCGCCGACGGACGTGCTCACGCCAAGCGCGCGGGGGACGCGCGACCCGCTCGGTACGGACGAGGACGGTTCTTGGGCCACGGAGGGGAACCCCGCCGCGCACAGGCGTACGACGGGGAACTGGGCGCGGCCGTCGCGCGGGCCCAGAAGGGGGACGAGGCCGCCTTCGCCGTGGCCTACCGGCTCGTGCAGCCCGGACTGCTCGGGTACGTGCGCGGTCTCGTCGGGGACGACGCCGAGGACGTGATGTCGGACGCCTGGCTGGAGATCGCCCGCGACCTGGGGAGGTTCAAGGGCGACGGGGCCGGGTTCCGGGGCTGGACGGCGACCATCGCCCGGCACCGGGCCCTGGACCACCTGCGCCGGCAGCGGGTGCGTCCCCGCCCCTCGGCCATCGAGCAGGACGTCCTGGACCTGCCGGGCGCGCAGAACACGCACGAACAGGCCATGGAGGCCATGTCCACCGAGTACGCCCTCGAACTGGTCGGCGCGCTGCCGCGGGACCAGGCCGAGGCCGTGCTGCTGCGCGTGGTGGTCGGCCTCGACGGCCCCGCCGCCGCCCGCGTCCTCGGCAAGCGTCCGGGGGCGGTGCGGACGGCCGCGTACCGGGGTCTGAAGCGGCTGGCGAAGCAGCTCGGCGCCGAGAGTGTGACGGATGAGGCGCCGCGGACGCTGGGTGAGTCGACATGAATGTGGGCCGGGACGGTGGACGGCACGGCGGTGTCCGCCCCGGGCCGCCCGCACCCGGCGGCCCGCGGCGGCCCCCGCGGGCCGGTCGCTGAACGGACCGGACATGCGGCACGTATCCGTCGGTCCGGGCGTACGGCCCGCCCGCGCGTGCGGGTGGCGCCGGGCGTGTGCACCGGGTGGACCGAGCAAGAGCGAGCAGGGACGGGAACGGACATGGGTGAACGGCAGAGCGACGGCGGGCAGGCCGGCCGTCGGCGTGTGCACCCTGAGGGCGCGGTGCCCGCGCAGGACCACGCTGCCGTCCGTACCGCCGATGTGGAGTCGCTGCTCGCGGTCGCGCTGATCCGCGGCGGGGTGGACGCCGGGGCCGAGCAGCGGGCCGTCGCCGCGTTCGTCGCCGCGCGGGAGTCGGGGGCGCACGGCGCGCGCACCCGGCGCCGCGACGACTGGCGGAGCCGTCGGCGGCGGTTCGGCAGCAACTCGCTGAAGGCCACCCTCTCCGCGCTGGTCGCCGGCCTCACCCTGAGCGGCGTCGCGGTGGCCGGTA
>KL568572.1:51021-51549 GCA_000715605.1 Streptomyces speibonae
CCCTGAGCGGCGTCGCGGTGGCCGGTATCGGCGCGGCGGGTTCCTCGACCGACGGGCCACCGACGGACCCGAAGGACACCCACGCGCCGTCCGGCGCCACGGCTCCGGCCGTCCCGAAGTCCGCGGGCCCCGACGCCGGTTCCGCTGCCCGGAACACGGACCGTCCCGGCACCGCCGGGGACACCGAGGCCCATTGCCGGGCCTACGCACGGGTCGAGGGGCGCGGCAGGGCGCTGGACGCGCCGGTCTGGAAGCAGCTGGTCGAGGCGGCGGGCGGCGCGTCGCGCGTCGACGCGTACTGCGCGGAACAGGACGGGGCGCGCCGCGAAGACGCCGGCGGCCCGCAGAAGAACGGACCGGACACCTCCGGCAACGGCTCCCCGGACACCCCCGACGATGCCGCCCGGAGCAACCCGGGCAACGCCCCCGGCGCGGGCGCGGGGAACGGCCCGGGCGCGGGGAACGCGGGCAACGGCGACACCGCGGACGCCGCCGGCAACGCCACGGGCTGTCTCTTATACACATCTC
>KL568572.1:51747-54889 GCA_000715605.1 Streptomyces speibonae
GGCGCCCAGGGCCGGTGACGTCGGGCCGGCGGCTATACGCCACGGGACGCGCCGAAGAACGCTGCCGGACGCGGCGCGGGCGGCGCCGCCGGTGATGACGCGAGCGGTGGTGGGAGGGAGCCCGTTGAGCCCGGGTGCCGGAAACCGTGACGTCGGCCCGGTGGTGGCCGTTACCGGGGGAGACGGAGGACGTCGGCGCCGAGGCAACGGCCGAGGCCGCCACCCCCCACAGGAGAGGCCCCGGCCGTCGCGCGGCACGGGCCGCGCGGCGACCCGTACCCTCTACAGCGCCAAGGGTGCGTTTTCTGTCACACCATCCTGTGTCACGGGTTAGTTGCATCTTGGACGGACATGGACGGGGAGAGGATTCAGGCCGTAACGTGCCTTTCGCGCCAGGCCGCGGCGGACACATGACCACGAACCGCCCGCGGTCCAGAGGCCGCAACCACTGATCCGACGATCACCACTGACCGAGCAACCACGACGGCGAGAACCCGGTCCGCCGCGAGAGCGGCGCCGGCTGAGGCGCAGAAGGGCGCGCGCGTGTGCTGGGGGACGACGCGGAGCTGACCGCCGCGGTGCGTGCGGCACAGGACGGGGACGAGACCGCGTTCCGCACGGTCTACCGCGCCGTGCACCCGCGGCTGCTGGGCTACGTCCGCACGCTGGTCGGCGAGGCCGACGCCGAGGACGTGACGTCCGAGGCATGGCTCCAGATCGCCCGCGACCTGGCACGGTTCACCGGAGACGCGGACCGGTTCCGCGGCTGGGCCGCCCGGATCGCCCGCAACCGCGCCCTGGACCACATACGCATGCGCGGCCGCCGCCCGGCGATCGGCGGTGACGAGACCGAACTCACCGGCCGGGCCGCCGAGTCCGACACCGCCGGTGAGGCGATCGAGGCGCTGTCCACCGACGGCGCGTTCTCCCTCATCTCCCGGCTGCCGCAGGACCAGGCCGAGGCCGTCGTCCTGCGCGTGGTGGTGGGCCTCGACGCCAAGTCCGCAGCCGAGACGCTGGGCAAGCGTCCCGGCGCCGTACGGACCGCCGCCCACCGCGGCCTGAAACGCCTCGCCGAACTGCTCGGTGACGATCCGGAATGCCATCCGGAATCCGCCGGGGTGCTCGACGCCCTTCCGCCCCAGAGAGAACCACGCCGTCGTACGGTGACGTCCGCGAGTGTGACGCAGATGCGAACGCGGACGCAGAAGGACATGTGATGGCCGACGAGCAGTACAGGTGGCTGGACCGCGGGACCGCGGAGCGATTCCTGAACGGAGAGCCACCCGAATCTGCCGATCCCACCACCCGTGACCAGGCCGAACGTCTCGCCGGAACTCTCCGCTCGCTCGCCGCGCCGCCCCCGTCGGCCGATGAGGAACTTCCCGGTGAGGCGGCCGCGATGGCCGCCTTCCGCAAGCTGCGGGAGGAACGCCAGGGACAGCCCGGCGCGGATGCGCAGGCCGTGCACCAGGCCGGGGAGACGGACGCCGACGTCGGTCTGATCCGTCTCGGCGCCACACACGATGATCGTTCCGGAACCGCGGACGGACCCGTCCGGCCGCGGTTCCTGCGGCTCGGACTGGCCGCCGCGGTGGTCGCCGGCATGGTCGGCGGCGCCGCGGCCCTGGCCGGCGCAGGCGTCCTGCCGACGCCCTCCGACGATCCCGACGCCGACCCCGCGGCCTCCGTCACCGCCACGCCTTCCCCGCCCGGACGCCTCCTGGTCTCGCCCCCGCCGGACGGCGGCGAAGCAGGGCGGTCGAAGGACGCCGGCAAGGGCGGGAAGGGGACGGACGCCCACGGCGGCGACGACGCCGGTCCCGACGGACCGGGGGCGCCCGGCAAGAACGGCTCGGACGCCGGCGACTCGGCGGCCCGTTCCGGACACGGCTCGAAGCAGACGGTCTCCGCCTGCCGTGACCTGCGCGACGGCAAGCACCTGAACGACGCCCGCCGGCGCCTCCTCGAGCAAGAGGCGGGCGGTCCCTCCCATGTCCACGGCTACTGCGAGGACACGCTCGCCGGGGACGAGGCGGACGACGCGCACACCACCACGGGCTCCGGCTCCCATGACGGCGACGACGAGGGCAACGGCAAGAACAAGAACAAGAACAAGGGCAAGGGCAACAACGGCAACAACGGCAAGGCCAAGGGCCAGGGCGAGAACCGCGGCCAGGGCAATGGCAACGGCCAGGGCAACGGCAACGGCAAGAACAACGACAAGGGCCACGGCGCCGACAAGAACAAGGGCCATGGCTCCGACCAGGGCGACAACGGCAAGCAGAACCAGGGAAACGGACCCGGAAACAACCCCTGACCTGCGCTTTTGTTGGGCGGTCACATCGCTGCGCCGACGGGTGTGACACTTCCGGACCCCGCGACGCAGTAATGAGTGAGCCGACTGGTCATCGGCTGTCGCACAGAGCCGGGGTTCCCCCCGTACCTGCGGCTCGTGCATCCGGCGCGGGTGGGACACGTTCCCCCGGTCCCGCCCGCGCCCCATCTCTCACCAGTGCACGACGACCTTGTCGCCGTTGCGCACCTGCCCGTACAGCCGGGCGATCGCCGCCTCGTCCCGTACGTTGACACAGCCGTGCGAGGAACCGGCGTACCCCCGCGCGGCGAAGTCGGCCGAGAAGTGCACGGCCTGGCCGCCGCTGAAGAACATGGCGTACGGCATGGGGGAGTCGTAGAGCGTGGACACATGGTGCCGGGACTTCCAGTAGACCCGGAACACACCCTCACGGGTGGGGGTGTACTCGGAGCCGAAGCGGACCGGCATCGTCGACACCGTGCGCCCGTCGATCATCCAGCGCAGGGTGCGGCTCGACTTGCTGATGCACAGCACCCGGCCGGACATGCAGCGCGGGTCGGGCTCGTCGGCGGGCTGACCGCCCATCAGGTACAGCTCCCACTTGCCCGGTTCGCGTGTCATGGCGAGCAGCCGCTGCCAGGTGACGCTGTCGGTCACACCCGTCTTCGGCAGTCCGCGCTTGCCCTGGAAGCCCCGGACCGCCTGCGTCGTCAGCTCGTCGTACGTCCCCGTGGGCCCGTGGAAGATCCAGGCGATCTGCCGCAGCCGGGCCTGGAGTTCGCGTATGTCCCGTCCGGAGTCGCCGGGGGACCACAGCACGCGCGG
>KL568572.1:55135-55306 GCA_000715605.1 Streptomyces speibonae
CCGCGTCGACGGAGCGGCGGAGGGCGACGAGGGCCGGTCGTCCTGCGGAGTCCGTGACGCCGCCGGGGACGAAGACGGGGACGGCGCGCGGCTCGGCACCTCTATGCGCACCGGCGACCGCTGCTCCCCGTCCGCACCGGCGGGCTGCACCTGTCTCTTATACACATCTCT
>KL568572.1:55516-57236 GCA_000715605.1 Streptomyces speibonae
CCGCCGCGAGCGCGGTGAGTGCCACCAGGCCGGCCACCCCTCTGCTCCCCATGCCCTTTCTACGCACCCCAGCCCCCCTCGTCTCACGGGCCGTGCCCGGATCCCGGCACCCGGGATCCTCGGATCCCACCACAGATCTACCCCGGAGGTGACCGTTGCCGAACAACGGGGCATGGTGGTGGGTGACCGGCCGGACAACCGCCGAGGTGGACGCTGTGAGCGGGGTCCCATGGCGGTTGTGAGGAAGGTCCCAGCGTGTGCCCCTGCACCGGGCCGCACGCGCCCCGCTACAGTCCGTGCAGGTCGGCCCGTACGGGCGACCACGAAACTGACGGGTACGGGGCGAGCAACGCCGCTCACCGGGAGGCAACCACACCATGGCGCGCGAGTCTGAGTCCGGACTGCCCATCGAGCCGGTCTACGGACCGGAGGACCTGGCGGGCTGGGACGCGGCCGAGAAGCTGGGCGAGCCGGGGGCGTATCCCTTCACGCGGGGTGTGTATCCGACGATGTACACGGGCCGGCCGTGGACGATGCGGCAGTATGCCGGTTTCGGTACGGCGACGGAGTCCAATGCCCGGTACAAGCAGTTGATCGCGAACGGGACGATGGGGTTGTCGGTGGCGTTCGATCTGCCGACGCAGATGGGTCATGATTCCGACGCGCCGATCGCTTCGGGTGAGGTCGGCAAGGTGGGTGTGGCGATCGACTCGATCGACGACATGCGGGTGCTGTTCGGCGGGATTCCGCTGGACAAGGTGTCCACGTCGATGACGATCAACGCGCCGGCCGCCCTGTTGCTGCTGCTGTACCAACTGGTCGCGGAGGAGCAGGGTGTCAGCGCCGACAGGCTCACGGGCACGATCCAGAACGATGTGCTGAAGGAGTACATCGCGCGGGGTACGTACATTTTCCCGCCGAAGCCGTCCCTGCGGCTGATCGCGGACATCTTCAAGTACTGCCGGGCGGAGATCCCGAAGTGGAACACGATCTCGATCTCGGGCTATCACATGGCGGAGGCGGGCGCTTCGCCCGCGCAGGAGATCGCGTTCACCCTGGCCGACGGTATCGAGTATGTCCGCACCGCCGTCGCCGCCGGGATGGATGTGGACGACTTCGCTCCGCGTCTGTCGTTCTTCTTCGTGGCGCGGACGACGATCCTGGAGGAGGTCGCGAAGTTCCGGGCGGCGCGCAGGATCTGGGCGCGGGTGATGAAGGAGGAGTTCGGGGCGAGGAATCCCAAGTCGTTGATGCTGCGTTTCCACACGCAGACGGCCGGGGTGCAGCTGACGGCGCAGCAGCCGGAGGTGAACCTGGTCCGTGTGGCCGTGCAGGGTCTGGCGGCGGTGCTGGGGGGTACGCAGTCGCTGCACACCAACAGTTTCGACGAGGCCATCGCGCTGCCCACCGACAAGAGTGCGCGGCTGGCGTTGCGTACGCAGCAGGTGCTGGCGTACGAGACGGATGTGACGGCGACGGTCGATCCGTTCGCCGGGTTCCTATGTCATCGAGAGGATGACCGACGACGTCGAGGCGGCGGCGCTGGAGCTGATGCGGAAGGTCGAGGACCTCGGGGGCGCGGTCAACGCCATCGAGCAGGGTTTCCAGAAGAACGAGATCGAGCGCAGCGCTTATCGCATCGCGCAGGAGACCGACTCCGGTGAGCGGGTCGTGGTCGGCGTCAACCGCTTCCAGCTCGACGAGGAAGAGCCCTACGAGC
>KL568573.1:0-3349 GCA_000715605.1 Streptomyces speibonae
CTTTCCGGTGCGGGGTTTTCTGCGTTTCACAGCCGCCCCGCCGCCTTGAGCGCCAGATAGGCGTCCGCCAGTGCCGGTGCCAGCTCTTCCGGTGTCGCATCCACGACCGTGACGCCGAGGCGGCGGAGGTGTTCCGCGGTGCGGTCGCGTTCGGCGTGGGCCTGGGCCGCCGACGCGGCCTCGTAGACGGCGTCGACGTTGCCCCGGGCCTCCGCCATGCGCGCCGTGTGCGGATCCGCCACCGACGCCAGCAGCACCGTGTGGCGTTGCGTGAGCCGGCCCAGGACGGGAAGCAGGCCCTCCTCGACGGGGGCCGCGTCGAGTGTCGTGAGCAGGACGATCAGGGAGCGTCGCGGTGCCGTGCGCAGCGCCGTCGCCGTCAGCCCCCGGGCGTCGGTTTCGACGAGCTCCGGTTCCAGCGTGGCCATGGCGTTGACGAGGGAGGGGAGGACGTCGCCTGCGGCGCGGCCCTGGACGAGGGCGCGCCGGCGGCGGTCGTAGGCGAGGAGGTCGACGCGGTCGCCGGCGCGGGAGGCGAGGGCCGCCAGGAGGAGAGCGGCGTCCATGGAGGCGTCCAGGCGAGGGGTGTCGTCGACCCGGCCCGCGGACGTGCGGCCCGTGTCGAGGACGAGCAGGATGTGACGGTCGCGTTCGGGACGCCAGGTGCGTACCGCTACCGCGGACTGGCGGGCGGTGGCGCGCCAGTCGATGGAACGGGTGTCGTCGCCGGGGACGTATTCGCGCAGGCTGTCGAACTCCGTTCCCTCGCCGCGGGTCAGCACGCTGGTGCGGCCGTCCAGTTCGCGCAGGCGTGCCAGCTTGGACGGCAGATGCTTGCGGCTCGTGAAGGGCGGCAGGACACGGACCGCCCAGGGGACCCGGTGTGTGCCCTGGCGGGCGAGGAGGCCGAGGGGGCCGTAGGAGCGGATGGTGACGCGGTCGGCGTGGCGGTCGCCGCGGCGGGTGGGGCGCAGGCGGGTGGTGAGACGCCGGCGTTCACCCGGGGGGACGAGGAGGCGGTGGCGGGAGGCTTCCCGCTCCGTACCGGGCTGCCAGCTGCTCGGGGGCCAGGCGTCGCGGATCCGGGCGCGCAGGGGCCGACGGGACGGGTTGGTGATGGTCAGCGTGACGTCGGCGGTGTCGCCCAGGCGTACGGAGGTGTCGCCGGAGCGGGTCAGGCCGAGGTGGCGTACCGGGGCGGCCAGGGCGAAGTCGCAGGCGCAGGCCACCGCGAGGGGTGCGTTGACGGCGAGGATCCCCGTCCAGCCGGGTTCCCAGATTCCGACGGGGACGGAGCCGAGTGCCGCGAGCAGGGCGGCGCGTCCGGTGAGGGCCATCAGCGGGGCACCGGGACGTGGGACAGGATCGCGTTGATGACCGAGTCGGTCGTGACGCCTTCCATCTCGGCCTCCGGGCGGAGCTGCACGCGGTGACGGAGGGTGGGGAGGGCGAGGGCCTTGACGTCGTCGGGGATGACGTAGTCGCGGCCCGTGAGCCAGGCCCAGGCGCGGGCGGTGGCGAGGAGCGCGGTGGCGCCTCGGGGGGACACGCCGAGTGTGAGGGACGGCGATTCGCGGGTGGCGCGGCAGATGTCGACGACGTACGCGGTGATCTCGGGGGAGACGGTGGTCGCGGCGACGGCGCGACGGGCGGCTTCCAGGTCCGCGGCGTTCGCGACGGGGCGTACGCCGGCGGCGCTCAGGTCGCGCGGGTTGAAGCCCTCGGCGTGGCGGGTGAGGACGTCGATCTCGTCCTGGCGGGAGGGGAGGGGGATGGTGAGCTTGAGGAGGAAGCGGTCGAGCTGTGCTTCCGGCAGGGGGTAGGTGCCCTCGTACTCGACGGGGTTCTGGGTCGCGGCGACCAGGAAGGGGTCGGGGAGGGGGCGGGGAGTGCCGTCCACGGTGACCTGGCGTTCCTCCATGGCTTCGAGCAGGGAGGACTGGGTCTTCGGGGGCGTGCGGTTGATCTCGTCGGCTAGGAGGAGGTGGGTGAAGACGGGGCCGGGCTGGAAGGAGAACTCGGCGGTGCGGGCGTCGTAGACCAGGGAGCCGGTGACGTCGCTCGGCATCAGGTCGGGGGTGAACTGGACGCGTTTGGTGTCGAGTTCCAGGGCGGCTGCGAGGGCGCGCACGAGGAGGGTCTTGGCGACGCCGGGGACGCCTTCGAGGAGGACGTGACCGCGGCAGAGCAGGGCGACGACGAGGCCGGTCACCGCGGGGTCCTGGCCGACCACGGCCTTGGCGATCTCGGCACGCAGGGCCTCCAGGGAGGCCCGGGCGGCAGCCGGGTCCCCGGTGTGCGCGGCGTTGTCAGTGGTCGGGTCCATCATGGACGGCGTACCTCTCTTTCGAGGGCGTCGAGTTGGTCGGCGAGCGTGACGAGTGCTGCGTCGTCGCCGGGGGGCGGGCCGAAGAGGAGAGCGTGCAGGGACCGTCCGTCGCCCTGGAGATGGGCGGACAGAGCGGGGAGCAGGGCCTCGGGCGCGTGCGCCTGGGAGGCGGGGACGCCCACGAGGGGGGCGAGGCGGGTGCGTGTGGTGGAGCGGAGAGCGAGGGCGGCGCGGTCGCGGGCGTTGGCCTTGCGGTAGAGGCGGGCGCGGCCTTCGACGGTCTCGGAGGCGCGGATCGCCACGGGGAGTTTTTCGGGGACCAGAGGGCCGAGCCGGCGTGCCCGCCACAGGGCGGCCACGGCGGCGGCGATGAAGAGTTGCAGGGTGCCCCACAGCCAGCCGGAGGGGAGCAGGTCGAAGAAGCTGCGCTCGTCGTCCCCGGTGACGGCGGTGGTGTCGGCGAGCGAGGGGAGGTACCAGACCAGATGGGGGCGCGAGCCGAGGAGTTGCAGGGCGAGCGAGGCGTTGCCGTGCTGGTCCAGTTCCGCGTTGAGGAGGATGTCGGGCGAGCCGAGGAGGACGGTGTCCCCGTCGCCGGAGGGTGCCGGGAGGCGCAGCAGGGTGGCCAGGCGTTCGCTGGGGTAGCACTCGTCGGCGTCGAGGTGGGTGGTGGTGTAGCGGATGCCGCCCGTGTCGGCGGTGCCGGCGCGCTGGGCGGCGGACAGGGCGCATGCGGGGGCGAGGGTGGAGTCGAAGCTGGTGGCGGGGTCGGCGGTGACGCCCGGGGCGAGGCGTTCCACGGAGGCGCTGCCGGCGGAGACCAGGACGGTGCGGCCGCCGGACCGGGCGAAGGCGGAGTGCAGCCGGGTCTGCTGGCCGGGGGTCAGCAGGTCGGGGATCGCGACCAGGAGGGTGGTGTCGGGGCCGGCCGCGTCGGCGGCCTCGTCGAGGGTCGCGACCACGCGGGTGTCCACGCCCCGGTCGGCCAGGAGTTCGGCGACGGCGCGGCTGCCGTAGGGG
>KL568573.1:3588-12015 GCA_000715605.1 Streptomyces speibonae
GGAGCGGACCACGGCGATGGCGACGGCCGCGGCGAGCAGCAGCACCAGGGCGAGGGCGACGCCCCGCGTGCGGGTCCACACCTGGCGGACCGTGGGCGAGGCCGAGGTGGACGGGTGCGTGACCTCGGTCGTCATCCGGCGGCTCCGTGGCGGGTGGTGGTGTCCGTGCTCCGGGTGCTGCCGGCGCTGCCCGCGAGCTGTGGCCGGGTGCGTTCCAGGCCGTGGTCGAGGTCGGCGATCCGCCGGTACGACTCCTGGGTGGCGGCCCTGCCGCCGTACGTCACGTCGTCGAAGTCGCGGGCGGCGGCGCGCAGGCCGTCGGTGTGGGCGGGCAGGGCGCGGCCGGCTTCCGCGGCGGCCTCGTCGGCGGTGCGGCCGGGGCGGGAGTCGAGCAGGGCCCGTTCCTCCAGGGCGCGGACGATGGCCCGCATGCGTTCCTGGACGGCCTGGTTCCAGTGGCCCTGGGCGGCGTGTGCCTCGGCGGCGGCGCGGTGCTCGGCGGCGCTGCGGGGGCGGTCGTCGAACAGGGCGGGGGCCGAGGTGGGGTGGCGGCGGGGGGTGCCCAGGCGCCACCAGAGGGCGCCCAGGACGGCGAGTACGGCCGCGACGATGACGACGAGGCCGAGGGTGCCGCCGGGTGCGGCGGTGGAGGCGGCGTCGAACAGTTCGGCGATCCAGTCCCAGAAGGCGTCGAGGGCCCGCTGGAACCAGCTGGGGTCGTTCTCGTGGTACATGCGTTTGGACAGCTCGCGCCGGGCCGCGTCCTGCGCGGGGTCGCGCGGGACGGTCAGGGGCGGCTCGTCGTCGCCGCTCAGCGGCATGCGTACGGCCGTGGCCAGGGCCTGTGCCGTGGTGAGAACTCCCCCCGTGGTGATCACCGCGTCAGCTCCCCGGAGTGGTGCCGGGGCTGTCCGCCGGGACGCCGGCGGCGCGGGCGAGTTCGAGGTCGAGCGCCTCGCGGCGGATGCGCTGGTCGATGTAGAGGAGCACGGTGACGCCGGCCGTGATCGGGAACGTGATCATGGCGCCGATGACCGAGCCGATGCCGCTGACGATGAGGAACGTCCAGCCGAGGTCGCCGCCCGCGGTGTTGAGGAAGCCGGTGGCGCCGTCCCCGCTGAGGGCCGAGGCGAGGAAGGTGAACGGGATGACGATGATCGACGCGACGACGTTGGCGATGATCGTCGCGAGGAGCTGGATGCCGAACACCCGCCACCAGGAGCCGCGGACCAGTTTGGCGGAGCGGCTCATCGCCTTGACGATGCCCTGCTTCTCGAGCATCAGCGTGGGCGAGGCCAGCGAGAAGCGGATCATCAGCCACAGGGCGAGTACGCCGGCGCAGATGACTCCGAGGACGGTGAGGGCGATGCCCACCTCTCCGCCCGCCGCCACCGACACGAGGATGCCGGGCAGCGCGCCCGCGGTGATGAGGCCGGCGGTGATGAGCAGCAGCAGGCAGATCAGGCCGAACAGTTTGACGATCTGGGGGCGGGCGTCGCGCCAGGCGTCAGCGGTGGTGACGGGCCTGCCGAGCACCGCGCGGCTGGTGACGGTGGTGAGCAGGGCGGTGGCGGCGACGGTGCCGACGAGCGTGACCAGGAAGACCACGCCGGAGTTGAACAGGGCGTCGCCCATGGCGTCGGTCAGCTCGCTGAGCGTGGCGCTGGGGTCGTTGAGCGCCTCGGTGCTGGAGTTGTCGAGGACCAGGCCCTGGAGCAGGACGACGACGATCTCGGTGAGGACGGCGACGGTCAGGGCGATGCCGAGGACGGTGCGCCAGTAGGTGCGCATGGTGGAGACGGCGCCGTCGAGGATCTCGCCCACGCCGAGGGGGCGCAGCGGGATGACGCCGGGCTTGGCCGCGGGCGGGGGGCCGCCCCAGCCGCTGCCCCAGCCGCCGCCCCAGCCGGGGTGGCCTCCGGGGCCGCCGGGGCCTGCGGGGGGCGGAGCGCCCCAGCCGGGGCCGGCGGGCGGGGGAGCCTGGCCGGGGCCCGTGGGGCCGGGGCCGCCGGTGGGCGCGGACCACTGTCCGGCCGGCGGCTGGTCCTTGGACCACTGCACACCCGGGTCCTGCGGCGCCTGGCCCGGCTGCGGGGGCCGGTCGGCGGGCTGCTCCGGGTCGTCCGCGCGGCCGGCGGGCTCGGCAGGTCCGGCCGCGCCGGGTTCCTGCCCCTCGGACGGGGCGGATCCGGGCGAGGCCCAGCCCGGAGTGTCTTTCATCGTCGCTCCTTCACGGTGCCCGTCCGCGGTCGCGGCGGCAGCTTGGCAGCCATCGTGCCATGGGGTGGTCGTCGGGTGACCTGGCGAGGTGAGGGCTGCGTTCCTTCAATTGTCGGGGCGACAGGGGGCAGACTGGCCGCATGGCTGATCAGTACGCACACAGCGGCGACACCAAGCGGCCGACCGAGATCCCGGTGCTGCGCTGGGAGGAACCACCCGAAGGCCCCGTTCTGGTCCTCCTCGACCAGACACGGCTGCCGGCCGAGGAGGTCGAACTCGTCTGCACGGACGCGCCCGCGCTGGTGGAGGCGATCCGCTCGCTCGCCGTGCGGGGCGCCCCGCTGCTGGGCATCGCGGGCGCCTACGGCGTCGCGCTGGCCGCCGTGCGGGGCTTCGACGTGGACGACGCGGCGGCGGCGCTGGAGAGCGCCCGGCCCACCGCGGTGAACCTCGCCGTCGGGGTGCGCCGGGCGCACTCCGCGCACCGGGAGGTGCTGGCCCGGGGCGGTGACGCCCGGCAGGCGGCAGGGGCCGCGCTGGCCGCGGCGCAGCAGTTGCACCGGGAGGACGCCGAGGCCAGCGCCCGGATGGCGGGGCACGGGCTGGCGCTGCTGGACGAGCTGCTGCCCGGCGGCGGGCACCGGATCCTCACGCACTGCAACACCGGTTCGCTGGTGTCGGGCGGTGAGGGGACGGCGTTCGCGGTGGCGCTGGCGGCGCACCGCGCGGGGCGGCTCAGGCGCCTGTGGGTGGACGAAACGCGTCCGTTGCTGCAAGGTGCTCGGCTGACGGCATACGAGGCGGCCCGCAACGGCATGGCGTACACGCTGCTCACCGACAACGCGGCGGGATCGCTGTTCGCGGCGGGTGAGGTGGACGCGGTGCTCGTCGGGGCGGACCGCATCGCGGCCGACGGTTCGGTGGCGAACAAGGTGGGGAGCTATCCGCTCGCGGTGCTCGCGCGGTACCACCATGTGCCGTTCGTCGTCGTGGCGCCGGTGACGACGGTGGATCCACGGACGCCGGACGGGGCGTCGATCGAGGTGGAGCAGCGGCCGGGGCATGAGGTGACGGAGGTCACGGCACCGCAGGTGCCGGTGGCCGGAGCGGAAGCGGGAGGGGGGATTCCGGTGGCGCCCCTGGGGACGCAGGCGTACAACCCGGCGTTCGACGTGACACCACCGGAGCTGGTGACGGCGATCGTCACCGAGGAGGGCGCCGTTTCGCCCGTGACCAACGAGGCCCTGGCGGCGTTGTGCGCCAGGTCACGCCAGGTAACGATGAGCTAATGGGATGATGTCGTTTATGAAGGGACGAGTCCTTGTCGTCGACGACGACAGCGCACTGGCCGAGATGCTCGGCATCGTGCTGCGCGGTGAAGGTTTTGAGCCGTCTTTCGTAGCCGACGGCGACAAGGCGCTGGCCGCCTTCCGTGAGACCAAGCCCGATCTGGTGCTCCTGGACCTGATGCTGCCCGGCCGGGACGGCATCGAGGTGTGCCGTCTGATCAGGGCGGAGTCCGGGGTGCCGATCGTGATGCTCACGGCGAAGAGCGACACCGTCGATGTCGTGGTGGGCCTGGAGTCCGGTGCCGACGACTACATCGTGAAGCCGTTCAAGCCGAAGGAGCTGGTGGCCCGTATCCGGGCGCGGCTGCGCAGGTCGGAGGAGCCGGCGCCGGAGCAGCTCGCCATCGGCGATCTGGTGATCGACGTGGCCGGTCACTCCGTGAAGCGGGACGGGCAGGCCATCGCGCTGACGCCGCTGGAGTTCGACCTGCTGGTCGCGCTGGCCCGCAAACCGTGGCAGGTGTTCACGCGCGAGGTGCTCCTGGAGCAGGTCTGGGGCTACCGCCACGCGGCGGACACCCGGCTGGTGAACGTGCATGTGCAGCGGCTGCGCTCCAAGGTCGAGAAGGACCCGGAGAAGCCGGAGATCGTGGTGACCGTCCGTGGCGTCGGATACAAGGCAGGACCGAGCTGACATGTCCGGTGACAGTGCCGCTTCGGCGCCCGGCCGGTCCGGGGGCCGTCCGGGGCGGCCTGTCGGCCGGAAGGCGACGGGCTCCAACTGGGGACGTCTGTTCGAGGGCGGTTTGCTCGAGGGCGGCGTCCAGGGCAGTCCGGTCATCCGGCTGTTCATGCGCTGGGTGCGCCGGCCGCTGCTGCCCGTCATGCGGCTGTGGCGGCGCAACATCCAGCTCAAGGTCGTCGCCACCACGCTGCTGATGTCCCTGGGCGTGGTCCTGCTGCTGGGCTTCGTCGTCATCGGCCAGGTGCGCAACGGTCTGCTGGACGCCAAGGTGAGGGCGTCGCAGAGCCAGGCCACCGGCGGTTTCGCCGTGGCCAAGCAGCAGGCCGAACAGGACGTGAGCGTCACGGGCGACGAGGACATCGCGCCGGAGGGCCATCCCTCGCAGAGTGTCATCCAGTGGATGAGCGATCTCGTGGCCTCGCTCTCCAGCGGCGGCCAGGGCGCCTTCGACGTGGTGACCCTGCCCGCGGGCGGCGAGAGCGGCAGCGGGCGCGGACCGCGGGCCTCCGGTGAGGTCAACCCGACGGTCAGTGTGCCCGCGGAGCTGCGGGAGCGGATCGACTCCAGCACCTCGCCGGCCCAGAGCTACACGCGCGTCGTCTACAACGACGACAAGGAGTCCCAGCCCGCCCTGGTCATCGGCAAGCAGGTCAACGACCCCAACGGCGACCCGTACCAGCTCTACTACCTCTTCCCGCTCACCCAGGAGGAGAAGTCGCTGAGCCTGGTCAAGGGCACGCTGGCGACCGCGGGGCTGTTCGTGGTGGTGCTCCTCGGGGCGATCGCCTGGCTCGTCGTGCGCCAGGTCGTCACCCCCGTGCGGATGGCGGCCGGAATCGCCGAGCGGCTGTCCGCCGGGCGGCTGCAGGAGCGGATGAAGGTCACCGGCGAGGACGACATCGCCCGCCTGGGCGAGGCCTTCAACAAGATGGCGCAGAACCTCCAGCTGAAGATCAGCCAGCTCGAGGACCTGTCGCGGATGCAGCGCCGCTTCGTGTCGGACGTGTCGCACGAGCTGCGGACACCGCTGACGACCGTGCGGATGGCCGCGGACGTCATCCATGAGGCGCGCGAGGACTTCGACCCGGTGACCGCGCGGTCGGCCGAGCTCCTCGCCGACCAGCTGGACCGTTTCGAGTCGCTGCTCGCCGACCTGCTCGAGATCAGCCGCTTCGACGCGGGCGCGGCGGCGCTGGAGGCCGAGCCGATCGACCTGCGCGAGGTCGTGCGCAGCGTGGTCAGCGGGGCCGAGCCGCTCGCCGAGCGCAAGGGCACGCAGATCAGGATCGTCGGCGACCAGCAGCCCGTCGTCGCCGAGGCCGACGCGCGCCGCGTGGAGCGCGTGCTGCGCAACCTCGTCGTCAACGCCGTCGAGCACGGCGAGGGCAGGGACGTCGTGGTGAAACTGGCCGCGGCAGGCGGCGCGGTGGCGGTGGCGGTGCGCGACTACGGCGTCGGGCTCAAGCCCGGCGAGGCGACCCGGGTCTTCAGCCGCTTCTGGCGGGCCGACCCGGCACGCGCGCGGACCACCGGCGGTACGGGACTGGGGCTGTCCATCGCCCTGGAGGACGCGCGGCTGCACGGCGGCTGGCTGCAGGCCTGGGGCGAGCCGGGGGGCGGCTCGCAGTTCCGGCTGACGCTGCCCAGGACCGCGGACGAGCCGCTGAGGGGGTCCCCGATCCCCCTGGAGCCGAAGGACTCGCGGCGCAACCGCGGGCTCGATGACGCCGGTCTGCCGCGCGGCGGGGACGGCGAGAAGAGCGCCACGGTGCCGGTGGGGCAGCCGGGCAGCGGTTCGGCCAGGGACCCGTTCCCCCTGCCGCCCGCGGCCGTGACCCCCACGGCCGACCCCACGGCCCTGCCCGGCAGCGGAGCGCGCGTGGTGGCACGGTCCGGCAGAGCTTCGGGCAGTACGCGCATGACGCCCGGCACGCTGGGCGAGGCAGGCGCGCCGCTCGGCGGGGGCGGGAAGGACGCGGCCGCGCGGCGGCCGTCGGAGGACGCCGGGGACCCGGCGCGGAGGACCGGGGACGAGGGACCCGGCGATGAGAGTGCGACGCGTGATGCGGAGAGGGACGGGGAGGCTTCGCGTGGGCGGTGAGCGCGTGCGGCGCGGCCGGGGGTCATCGGTGCGCAGGGCGGCGTACGCCGCCACGGGGGTCGTTCTGCTGGCCGGGTGCGCCTCAATGCCCGACAACGGGGGACTGCGGGGCGTGGAGTCCACACCGCGGCAGGACGCCCAGGTACGGGTGTTCGCCATGCCGCCGCGTGAGGACGCCACCCCCACACAGATCGTCCAGGGCTTCCTGGAGGCGCTGACCAGTGACGACCCCGAGTACCGGACCGCGCGCCAGTATCTGACCCGGGAGGCGTCCAAGACCTGGCAGCCGGAGCTGTCCACCACCGTGCTGGCGAACGGTCCGGGCGCCCACGCCGACCGCCCGGACCGGGAGGACACCGGCGCCATGTCCTACACCCTGACCGGCACCCGGGTGGCCACCGTGGACGCGGAGCAGGCGTACGCGCCGGACTCCGGGCCCTACAGCAAGATCGTGCATCTCGCCAAGGACGAGAAGAACGGTCAGTGGCGCATCGACGCCGTGCCGCAGGGCGTCGTGATGGGCAGGTCGGACTTCCAGCGCAACTACATGTCCGTCAACAAGTACTACTTCGCCTCGAACAACGCGGAGACCAAGGGCACGGACCTGCCCATGGCGGTCGCCGACCCGGTCTACGTGCGCAGGAAGGTCGACCCCACGACCCGGATGGTGCGCTCCCTCATCGACGGGCCCACGACCTGGCTGGACCCGGTGGTCCGGTCGAGCTTCCCCACCGGCACGGCGCTGCGCAAGGGCGCGGGCCCCCTGACACCGGACGACCGGGGCAGGCTCACCGTGCCGCTCAACGACAGTGCGGCCGAGGTCGGCACCGGACGCTGCGAGGAGATGGCGGCGCAGCTGCTGTTCACCCTGCGCGGGGTCAGCCCCGCGGTGGAGGAGGTCGAGCTGCGGGCCGACGGCGGGCAACTGTGCCTGCTCACCCAGGACGGTGCCGAGACCGTCGCCACGCGGGGCGCGCTGAACCAGCCCGACTACCTCTACTTCGTCGACGAGGAGCGGCGGCTCGTACGGATCGCCGCGGGCACCAGTGACACCGCCGCGGAGCCGGTGCCCGGGGCGCTCGGCGAGGGCGAGAAGGCGCTGCGTTCGGTGGCGGTCGCGCGGGACGAGCGCACCGCGGCGGGCGTGGCCCTCGACGGCAAGGCGCTGTTCGTCTCCTCGCTGGTGACGGGCAGCTCCCTCGGTGACCCGGTGCTGAGCAGCGCCGGCAAGTCCGAGCAGGACCGGCTGACCACGCCCAGCTGGGACTCCCAGGGCGGACTGTGGGTGGCCGACCGGAATCCCGCGAAGCCGGGGCTGTACCTGCTGGAGAAGGGCGCCGGCGAGCCGCTGGAGGTGCGCACGCCGGGGCTGGACGGCCGGGTGCGGGCGGTCCGGGTGGCCGCCGACGGGGTGCGGATCGCGCTCGTCGTGGAGCAGGGCGACCGGCTGTCGCTGCAGGTCGGCCGGATCGAGCGGAGCGGGCCCGCCGACGGTGCGGACGAGCGTCCGGCGGTGACCGTGCTGGAGCTGCGCGAGGCGACGCCCGAGCTGGAGCAGGTCACGGCCATGTCGTGGGCCGGCGACAGCCGGCTCGTGGTGGTGGGGCGCGAGCAGGGGGGTGTGGAGCAGATGAAGTACGTCGACATCGACGGCTCCACGCCGGACGTGCCGCTGCCCGCCGCCCTCACCGGTGTCAAGGCCGTCACCGCCTCCGAGGACGAAACGGCCCCGCTGGTGGCGTACTCCGTGGACGGGATCGTGCGGCTGCCCTCGGGGGCCCAGTGGCAGAAGGTGACGGCGGGGACGGCACCGGTCTATCCGGGGTGAGAGCCGCCCCCGTCCGGGGCGTGACCGGCCCCGTCCCGCCCGGTCCCGCGAGTTGTCCACAGGGGTGGCCGGGTGGGGCGGACGTTGGCACAGTGGGCCCATGCGGGACTGGTGGCACGACCTCACCGACCTGGTGCTCCCCGCCGAGTGCGGCGGATGCGGCAGGCCGCGTGCGGTGCTCTGCGCCGCGTGCCGCACGGCGCTGAGCGGTGCCGTGCCGCGCCGGGTGCGGCCGGTCCCCGAA
>KL568573.1:12290-20401 GCA_000715605.1 Streptomyces speibonae
AGATGTGTATAAGAGACAGGACGAGGTGCGCGCCGCGCTGCTCGCGCACAAGGAGAGAGGCGCCCTGGCCCTGGCCCGGCCGCTCGGCCAGGCCCTGGCGGGAGCGGTGCGCGCGGGGCTGCGGGCGGCCGGCTCCGCGACCGGGCGGGCGGCGCCGGGTGCCGAGCCGCCCGGCGGCCGCGGACCCCGGGACGGTCCGGTGCTGCTCGTTCCCGTGCCGTCCGCGCGGCGGGCCGTGCGGGCCCGCGGGCACGACCCCGCCCGGCGGATCGCGTACGCGGCGGCGGGTGAGCTGAGGCGGTCGGGGGTACCCGCCCGAGTACTTCCCGCCCTGCGGCAACGGAGGGCCGTGGCCGATCAGTCGGGGCTCGGCTCCCGGCAGCGGATGGCCAATCTCGCGGGCGCGCTGACGGCGGCACCTGGCTGCGGCCGGCTGCTGGCCGGTGGCCGGGTCGTCCTGGTCGACGACCTGATGACCACGGGGGCGTCGCTGGCCGAGGCGGCGCGCGCGGTGCGGGAGGAGCGGGGCGCGGGATCGAGTATTTCGGGGCCCGCGTTCGTGTACCTGGGTGAGAGGTGGGAAGGGAGAGGAGAACAGCGGGACGGACCAGCTCAACAGAGGGCGCGTCGGCCGTCCGGCAGGCCGCGGGGGACGGCGGCCGGGGACCGGGCCGACCGCACCGTCGCCGTGATGTGCGCGGCCGTCGTCGCGGCATCACCAGATGCTTTCGAATTACACCGGAACTGATGGAGAACGAGCGTCGTTGCAGGTAATGAGAGGGGCAATTCCCCTGAATGGAGGTACGGCGCGGTAGAGGGTGACGACATCCGTCCGGGCGAGATATGTTCGGTTGTGAGGGAAAGCCGCAGGCCACACCTCTCGATTCCGATTGCCGTGCCGTGGGTTTTCCGCAATCACCCGCGCCGGCGGACTGGAACTCTCGTCCGTGGGGGAGGAGGTGGACGTCACCGAGTCCGAGGCTCCGGACGTCACCGGGGCCTGGTGCAAAAGGGAGACACTCCGCACCGACGCGGAGTGATCCGGGAACGGAGTTCTGCGTGGACATCGTCGTCAAGGGCCGCAAGACCGAGGTGCCCGAGCGGTTCCGGAAGCACGTGGCCGAGAAGCTGAACCTGGAGAAGATCCAGAAGCTCGATGGCAAGGTGATCAGCCTCGACGTCGAGGTGTCCAAGGAGCCCAACCCCCGACAGGCCGACCGCAGCGACCGGGTGGAGATCACCCTGCGCTCCCGCGGTCCGGTGATCCGGGCGGAGGCGGCGGCGAGCGACCCGTACGCGGCGCTCGATCTGGCAGCGGAAAAGCTGGACGCCCGGCTGCGCAAGCAGCACGACAAGCGCTTCTCGCGGCGCGGCGCGCGCAGGATCTCGGCCGCCGAGGTACCGGCGCACGTACCGGGCGTGGCGACACTCAACGGGACCGGCGCGAGCTCTGCGGAGAAGGAGCCGGAAGCCGTCCCCACCAAGAAGATCGGCTCGCTGGAAGTACAGGGTGACGGCCCCCTCGTCGTCCGCGAGAAGACCCATGTGGCCGCGCCCATGACCCTCGATCAGGCTTTGTACGAAATGGAGCTGGTCGGGCACGACTTCTACCTGTTCATCGACTCCGAGACCAAGGAACCCAGCGTCGTCTACCGGCGCCATGCCTACGACTACGGCGTGATCCACCTCAGCACCGACACGATGGTCACCGAGTCCAACTCCCCCGAGGCGGGCGGGACACTCGGCGGCTGATCCGCCGGGCGACAGCACAGCAGGTGCCCCTGGTGCGCGTGTGCGCCCCCAGGGGCACCGGTGTGCGCCCACTTCGCGCGCACGGCGGCACCTCGCTGTCGGCCGGGCATGGAATCATGGCGGCAACGGCTCAACCGGTGGGCCGTTGCCTTGGGTTGGCGATGGCCCGGGACCACAGGCCACAGCCTTCAGGGGGAGGAACGATGGCGGACAGCTTCGGACCGATGCAGGACGAGGATGCCGACGACGGCGTCGTCGGCATGGGCCCGGACGCGGACACTCCACGCAAGGAGCCGATCAGAGTCCTTGTGGTGGACGATCACGCACTGTTCCGCCGCGGACTGGAGATCGTGCTCGCCGCCGAGGAGGACATCCAGGTCGTCGGCGAGGCGGGGGACGGCGCGGAGGCCGTGGAGAAGGCGGCCGACCTGCTGCCGGACATCATTCTGATGGATGTGCGGATGCCCAAGCGGGGCGGGATCGAGGCCTGCACCTCCATCAAGGAGGTCGCCCCCAGCGCGAAGATCATCATGCTGACGATCAGTGACGAGGAAGCCGATCTCTACGACGCCATCAAGGCGGGAGCGACCGGCTATCTCCTCAAGGAGATCTCCACCGACGAGGTGGCGACGGCCATCCGGGCGGTGGCCGACGGCCAGTCCCAGATCAGCCCCTCCATGGCGTCGAAACTGCTCACCGAGTTCAAGTCGATGATCCAGCGGACCGACGAGCGCCGGCTCGTGCCCGCGCCCCGGCTGACCGACCGCGAACTCGAAGTCCTCAAACTCGTCGCCACGGGAATGAACAACCGCGACATCGCCAAGGAACTGTTCATCTCCGAGAACACCGTGAAGAACCACGTGCGCAACATCCTGGAAAAGCTTCAGCTGCACTCCAGGATGGAGGCGGTGGTCTACGCGATGCGGGAGAAGATCCTCGAGATCCGGTGACGGACGGGGCCGGCCCCGCCCCGGCTCAGGCGCCGGCCCGGGCGAGCTCCAGCACGAGGGCCTCGCACAGCTCCGGCGCGTCCACCCGCTCGACCCGGACGTTGGCGCAGTCCACCCAGCCCGCCGCCTCCACCAGCGCACGCGCCACCGCCGGGACCGCCTTGGGGCCGTCCAGCGTGACCTGCTTGGCCACCAGCGTGCGCCCCTCCCGGGCCGGGTCCACCCGGCCGACCAGCCGGCCGCCCGCGAGGACGGGCATCGCGAAATAGCCGTACACCCGCTTCGGCCTCGGCACATAGGCCTCCAGGCGGTGGGTGAACCCGAAGATCCGCTCCGTGCGCGCCCGCTCCCAGACCAGGGAGTCGAACGGCGACAGCAGCGTCGTACGGTGCCGGCCGCGCGGCACCGTCGCCAGGGCCTCCGGGTCGGCCCAGGCCGGCTTCGACCAGCCCGCCACCGTGACCGGGACCAGACCCGAATCGGCGATCACCGCGTCGACCTGCTCACCCTTGAGGCGGTGGTAGTCGGCGATGTCCGCGCGGGTGCCGACGCCCAGGGACCGCCCGGCCAGCCGGACCAGGCGGCGCAGGCACTCGCGGTCGTCCAACTCGTCGTGCAGCAGTTCCGCCGGGACCGCCCGCTCGGCGAGGTCGTAGACCCGCTTCCAGCCGCGGCGCTCGACGCACACCACCTCGCCGTACATCAGCGCGCGCTCCACGGCGACCTTGGTCCCCGACCAGTCCCACCACTCGCTCGTGCGCTTCGCGCCGCCCAGCTCCGTCGCCGTGAGCGGCCCTTCCGCGCGGAGCTGCTTGATCACCTGGTCGTAGGTGCCGTCGGGCAGCTCGTGGTTCCAGTGCGGCCGGTCACGGAAGGCGCGGCGGCGGAAGGCGAAGTGCGGCCACTCCTCGATGGGCAGGATGCACGCCGCGTGCGACCAGTACTCGAACGCGCGCGGCGGCCGGGAGCCGTCCTTCCAGTACGCCTCCTCGACGGTCCGGCGCCCCACCGCGCCCAGCCGCGCGTACGGGATGAGCTCGTGGGAGCGGGCCAGGACGGAGATCGTGTCCAGCTGCACCGCGCCCAGATGGCGCAGAACCCCCCGCACGCCGGAGCGGCGGTCCGGAGCACCGAGGAAGCCCTGGGCGCGCAGGGCGATGCGGCGGGCCTCGTCGGCCGAGAGTTCCGTGGCGGGGCGTGGCAGGGTTGTCATACGTCCGCACGATAGGCGCAGGCACTGACAGCGGGGAGGGCCGAGGGCGTCAGCCCTTGCCGGGCACGTAGGGCGTCGTGGACACGAGCCCCAGGTCGGAGGGGAGCAGGGAGCCCACCCAGCAGTCCCGCAGCACCCCCTTGTTGTTGAGCGAGGCGCGCAGGACGCCCTCGATGGTGAAACCCGCCCGTTCGGCCACCGCGCGGGAGGCGGCGTTGCCCACCTCCGCGCGCCATTCCACCCGGTCGACCGACAGCCGCGTGAAGGCCCAGCGGGAGACGGCCAGAGAGGCCTCCGTCATGTAACCGTTGCCCCGGTGCTCCTTCGTCCCCCAGAAGCCGATCTCACCGGTGCCCAGGGAGCGCATGGTGATGCCGAGCATGCCGGTGAGCTCGCCGGTGGGCAGGAAGACGCCGAAGGTGAACATCGAGCCGTTCGCCCACCCGTCCGGGGCCATCTGCTCGGTGAAGCCCCGGGCGTGCTCGGGAAGGTAGGGGGAGGGGACCGTGGTCCAGCGCTGGATGTCGGGATCCTGGCAGGCGGCGTACACGGCGTCGGTGTCCTGCGGCCCGACGGGGCGCAGCAGGAGGCGGTCGGTGGTGAGGGTGACGGGTTCCATCGGCCGATTCTGCTCACGCGTCTGTGGGCGGCGCCATCTATTTGGCCGTGCGTGAGGAGATGATCACCCTGCGCGCAATTCACCGGTGCGGCGCGGCACCATCGCGGGCCGCGGGACGTTGTCCTTGTGAGGCAACCGTGAAACGGGTAGGAAGCAGCCGACGGTCACCGCACGGCAGGGCTCCCGGCGTGGCGGGGTCCTCGCATACGATGGCCGTTGCTCCGTCAGTGAAATGGAAACCGACCGTCCCAGGCCCGACCGGCAAGGAGACCAACCCCCGTGTCCGTCCTTTCGAAGATCATGCGTGCAGGCGAAGGCAAGATCCTGCGCAAGCTGCACCGCATCGCGGACCAGGTCAACTCCATCGAAGAGGACTTCGAAGGCCTCTCCGACGCCGAGCTGCGGGCCCTCACCGATGAGTACAAGGAGCGCTACGCCGACGGTGAGAGCCTGGACGACCTGCTGCCCGAGGCGTTCGCCACCGTCCGCGAAGCCGCCAGGCGCGTGCTGGGCCAGCGGCACTACGACGTCCAGATCATGGGCGGCGCCGCGCTCCACATGGGTTATGTGGCCGAGATGAAGACCGGTGAGGGCAAGACGCTCGTCGGCACCCTGCCCGCGTATCTGAACGCGCTGTCGGGCGAGGGCGTCCACATCATCACGGTCAACGACTACCTGGCCGAGCGCGACTCCGAGATGATGGGCCGCGTCCACAAGTTCCTGGGCCTGAGCGTCGGCTGCATCCTGGCCAACATGACGCCGGCCCAGCGCCGCGAGCAGTACGCGTGCGACATCACCTACGGCACGAACAACGAGTTCGGCTTCGACTACCTGCGCGACAACATGGCCTGGTCCAAGGACGAGCTCGTCCAGCGCGGCCACAACTTCGCCATCGTCGACGAGGTCGACTCGATCCTCATCGACGAGGCCCGTACGCCGCTGATCATCTCCGGCCCGGCCGACCAGGCCACCAAGTGGTACGGCGACTTCGCCAAGCTGGTCAAGCGGCTCAAGCGCGGTGAGCCCGGCCAGCCGCTCAAGGGCATCGAGGAGACCGGCGACTACGAGGTCGACGAGAAGAAGCGCACGGTCGCCATCCACGAGTCCGGTGTGGCCAAGGTCGAGGACTGGCTGGGCATCGACAACCTGTACGAGTCGGTGAACACGCCGCTCGTGGGCTACCTGAACAACGCCATCAAGGCCAAGGAGCTCTTCAAGCGCGACAAGGACTACGTCATCATCGACGACGAAGTCATGATCGTGGACGAGCACACCGGCCGTATCCTCGCCGGCCGCCGGTACAACGAGGGCATGCACCAGGCCATCGAGGCGAAGGAATCGGTGCCGATCAAGGACGAGAACCAGACGCTCGCCACGATCACGCTGCAGAACTTCTTCCGCCTCTACAAGCGCCACGACCACAACGGCAAGGAGATCCCCGGCCTGTCCGGCATGACCGGTACGGCGATGACCGAGGCCGCCGAGTTCCACCAGATCTACAAGCTCGGCGTGGTGCCCATCCCCACCAACCGGCCGATGGTCCGCAAGGACCAGTCCGACCTGATCTACCGCACCGAGGTCGCCAAGTTCGAGGCGGTCGTCGACGACATCGAGGAGAAGCACCGCAAGGGGCAGCCGATCCTCGTCGGCACGACGTCGGTGGAGAAGTCCGAGTACCTCTCCCAGCAGCTCAGCAAGCGCGGCATCCAGCACGAGGTGCTGAACGCCAAGCACCACGAGCGCGAGGCGTCCATCGTCGCCCAGGCCGGCCGCAAGGGCAGCGTCACCGTGGCGACCAACATGGCCGGCCGTGGTACGGACATCAAGCTCGGCGGCAACCCCGAGGACCTCGCCGAGGCGGAGCTGCGCCAGCGCGGCCTCGACCCCGAGGAGCACATCGAGGAGTGGGCGCAGGCCCTGCCCGAGGCGCTCGCGCGGGCCGAGGAGGCGGTCAAGGCCGAGAAGGAAGAGGTCGAGAAGATCGGCGGCCTGTACGTCCTCGGCACCGAGCGGCACGAGTCGCGGCGCATCGACAACCAGCTGCGCGGCCGTTCCGGCCGTCAGGGCGACCCCGGCGAGTCCCGCTTCTACCTCTCGCTCGGCGACGACCTGATGCGCCTGTTCAAGGCCCAGATGGTCGAGCGCGTGATGTCCATGGCCAACGTGCCGGACGACGTGCCGATCGAGAACAAGATGGTCACCCGCGCCATCGCCTCCGCCCAGTCGCAGGTCGAGACGCAGAACTTCGAGACCCGTAAGAACGTCCTGAAGTACGACGAGGTCCTCAACCGCCAGCGTGAGGTCATCTACGGCGAGCGGCGCCGCGTCCTGGAGGGCGAGGACCTCCAGGAGCAGATCCACCACTTCATGGACGACACCATCGAGGCCTACGTCCAGGCGGAGACCGCCGAGGGCTTCCCCGAGGACTGGGACCTGGACCGGCTGTGGGGCGCCTTCAAGCAGCTCTACCCGGTGAGCGTGACCATCGAGGAGCTGGAGGAGGAGGCCGGCGACCGCGCGGGTCTGACGGCCGAGTTCATCTCCGAGTCCATCAAGGACGACATCCGCGCCCAGTACGAGGCGCGCGAGGGGCAGCTGGGCTCCGAGATCATGCGTGAGCTGGAGCGGCGGGTCGTGCTGTCGGTCCTGGACCGCAAGTGGCGCGAGCACCTCTACGAGATGGACTACCTCCAGGAGGGCATCGGCCTGCGCGCGATGGCGCAGAAGGACCCGCTGGTCGAGTACCAGCGCGAGGGCTTCGACATGTTCCAGGCCATGATGGAGGGCATCAAGGAGGAGTCCGTCGGCTATCTGTTCAACCTGGAGGTCCAGGTCGAGCAGCAGGTCGAGGAGGTCCCGGTCGAGGAGGCCGAGCCGGTCGCCGACCTGGAGAAGAAGGACGCGGTGCCCGCCCAGGCGGGGCCCCGTCCGGAGATCCGCGCGAAGGGGCTCGACGCTCCGCAGCGGCGGAACCTGCACTTCTCGGCGCCGACGGTGGACGGCGAGGGCGGCACCATCGAGGGCGACTTCGCCACCGGTGACGAGCCGGTGCGCTCCGAGGCCGACGGCCTCACCCGTGCGGAGCGCCGCAAGCAGGCGCGGGGCGGGCGTCGCCGTAAGAAGTGAGCCGAGCCGCTCCGCGGGCGGGGCGGCCGTGGGACGGACCGAGGGCCGGGCACCTGGCGGGTGCCCGGCCCTCGGGCGTGTCCGGACGGCTCAACGGGCGGCCGCGCGGTGCGGGCGGGGGCCGCCCAGCTCCACGGCGGTGCAGCGCCAGCGCAGATCGCGTCCCCGCTCCAGCCGGAACGCCATGGCGCGCAGCCTGTCCCCGGCGCCGATCCGGGCGAACGCCTCGATGGCGCCCTCGCGGGGTTCGAAGTAGCCGATGTCACGGACGACGGGGCGGGTGCCGCGGGTGCGCAGCGGCCCCCGCTCGGCGAGCCGGATCAGCTCGTCGTAGGCCGGGCCGGCGGTGTGCCGCAGCATCGCGTGCACGGGGCGCCGGCCGCTGAGTACGGCGAGGAGCAGTTCGGCGAAGCGGTCGGTCGGGCGGAGCTGCGGGACGGCGGCCCGCCGT
>KL568574.1:0-595 GCA_000715605.1 Streptomyces speibonae
AAGCCGCTGCCGTTGAGCGTGCGCGACGGAACCGGATCGGCCGGTGACCTGCGCCCGATAGCGTCCCGGTGTAGTACCGAATTCCCGCGCGAATGCGTGGGAGAGTGCGTACGGGCTGCCGTAGCCGACTCGACCGGCGATGGCGGCCAGCGTTTCCGTGGTGTCACGGAGCATGGTGGCGGCAAGGATCACGCGCCACCAGGTCAGGTATGCCATCGGGGGGCGGCCGACGTATGTGGTGAACCGGCGCGCCAAGGTGGGACGGGAGACGCCCGCCTCTGCGGCAAGCCGGTCGTTGCTCCACTGCGCGGCCGGCTTCGAGTGCATCGCCCGCAGGGCGGCGGCCGTCACCGGGTCCCCCAGTGCGCGGGGCCAGGCTCCGCTGGTGGTCGTGGTCATCCATGAGCGGATCATGTAGACGAGGAGGAGGTCGAGCAGGTTCGGGAGCGCCATGCAGGAGCCGGGCCGCACCTCGTCCAGCTCACCGGCGAGCAGATCGATCGCGGCACGGAGTTCGAGGTGGCTGCCTACTTGGCTGGGCAGGTGGACGACCTCGGGCAGTTCCGCCATCAGCGGGTGCACGCGGCTGCAGTCC
>KL568574.1:842-2012 GCA_000715605.1 Streptomyces speibonae
CGGCAAGCCATTGCTCGAACGGGACTGCCTTGTTCGCCGCGATCGCCGCGTCGACGGGGGAATCGGCGATCACATGGCCGGTGCCGTGCGGGAGGAGCACCGCGTCGCCCACACCGAGGGATACCGAGGTGCCGCCGTCGGTCAGTAGCCAGCAGCCGCCCTTGAGGACGATGTGGAAGCCGGCGCCGTCGTACGGGTCGAGCCGCGCGCACCAGCTCTCTCGCGTCCGCAGTCGGTGGAACCAAGGGTGCCCGAGGTGCACGGCAGAGATCGCGTCGCTCACCACATCCATCCGTCCAGAGTATCGTCCGCATGAGACGTGAGACGAACGCGTATTGAATTGAACCAAATGATTATTGAGGAGCTCGCCGGGCCTTCCTAAGGTCCATTGCGTGATCAACGACAACGAGCGTGTACAGACCATGGTGCTGGGGGACGTCGAGGTCATCCGGGTCGTCGAGTGGCACCAGCCGTTCCTGCCTCCCTCCGCCTTCCTCCCGACAGCCCCCGACGATGTGTGGAAGGACAACGCGGACTGGCTGGCGCCGGACCACTGGGAACCGGACAGCGGCCTGGTGGTGACCGCTCTGCAGAGCTGGGTCCTGCGCAGTGCCGGCCGGACCGTCCTTGTCGACACCGGCGCGGGCCATGGACGCGTACGACCGGGTATGGGGCCCTTCCACAACGCACAGAGTGACTTCCTCGGCCTGCTGGAGCGGGCCGGTATCCGTCCGCAGGACGTCGACGTCGTGGTCAACACGCACCTGCACGTCGACCACGTCGGAGGGAACACCGTCGAGGCGGACGGGGAGTGGACACCGGCATTCCCCAACGCCCAGTACCTCATCCCGGCCGAGGACGACTTCCACTACGGTCCCGACAACGGGTACGGCAACGGCGTGCAGGAAGTCGACCGCCTCATCTACGAGGACAGCGTCGCCCCCATCCACCAAGCCGGGCAGTCGGTGCTCTGGGACGGCCAGTACCGCATCGACGAACACCTCACCCTGGAGCCCGCAGCAGGTCACACGCCCGGCTCCGCCGTGCTGAGACTGGTGTCGGGCAGCGACCGTGCGGTCTTCGTCGGGGATCTGCTGCACAGCCCGATCCAGATCCTGGACCCCCGCTGCAACAGCAGTGCCTGCCTCGACCCGGCACGGGCAGCGGCCA
>KL568574.1:2272-5205 GCA_000715605.1 Streptomyces speibonae
GCCGGATCCTGGAGCGGGCGGCTGAAGCAAAGGAACTGCTCGTCCCCGCACACTTCGGCGGCGCCGGCGCCCTGGAAGTCCGTAGGAACGGCGATGGGTTCGCCCTCGGTCCATGGGCAACCACCAACCCGGCATAGAGCTCAGCCGGCCCCGACTGAGCCTCTCACCGCTCGCCTCGGGTGAGCGGTGAGAGGCTCCAGGAGACCACCTCATGTGACGCACCTGTCGACCGACGGGCCCGCAGCGAAAGCCCTCATCCCGGTGTGGCCTTCACCGGCATCGCGGTCTCGGTGATGCAGAGGGCGCCATGGTGATCGGCCTGCTCACGGCCCTCTTCCTGCCAGCGTCTGCCCGGCCGGCCAGGGCATGAGACCGGCGGCGAGCAGATCCCCGCCCGGTCCGAGCACGCTCAGGAAGTCCTACGAGGCCGCATCGCCGGCATCGACCCGGGCCTGGGCAGAGGTAGCGGTCTGCGCCGCCTCCTGAAAGTCGGCGATGGCCCCGCCATGCGTCCTCGCCCAGTCCGTCAGCACCTCAATCGGCTCGACGAGGGTCCGGCCGAGGTCGGTCAGGCTGTACTCAACCCGCCTCGGAGCCTCTGCACAGCGCTCGACCAGGCCGTACTCCTGGAGCCGACGCAGCGTCTGAGTGAGGACCTTGCGCGAGATGCCACCGATCAGATCAATGAGCTCACCATGCCTGCGGGGCTCCTGACTGAGCGCGAAGAGCACGAGCGCGGCCCACTTGTCGGCGAGGATTTCGACCGCCAGGCGTGTGGGGCAGTCGGCGAGGAACACCGACCCGGCCATGTTCTGCATGGAATTGAAGGTACCAAAAGGTAACCAGCAGCTCCGTAACGTCTTCCGCGAGGAACAAACCACCGCGGAAAGAGGAGCAGTCACATGACAAAAGTCGTCGTCTTCGATGAGTTCGGCGGGCCGGAAGTCATGCATATCGTCGAAGAACCAGTCACCGAGCCGAATGCCGGCGAGGTACGGGTCAGGATCGAAGCATTCGCCGTCAACCCGCTCGATCAGATGATGCGTTCCGGTGCCTCGCCCGCACCCGTCCCCCTGCCCCGCGCTCGCCTCGGTGTCGAAGGAACGGGCATCGTCGACGCGCTCGGCCCACAGGTCACCGGGCTGAAGATCGGTGACCCGGTCATCCTCACGGCCGTTCCGGACGCCGTCGTCAGGGGCAGCTACGCCCAATACACCACGGTCCCCGCCAACAGGGTCATCACCCGGCCCGACCCGCTCGGGATCACTGAGGCGGCGGCGATCTGGGTCGCCTTCTCCACCGCCTACGGCGCGCTCGTCGAGAAGGCGCGGATGCGGCCCGGCGACCACGTCCTCATCACGGCCGCATCCGGCCGCGTCGGACAGGCGGCGATACAGATCGCCCGTCAGATCGGCGCCGTTCCCATCGCCGTCACCCGGCACACCGCCAAGAAGGACGCCCTGCTCGCTGCGGGCGCCGCCGCGGCCATCGCCACCGATCAGACGGACATCGTCGAAGCCGTTCACCACCACACCGGCGGAGCCGGCGCCGACATCGTCCTCGATCTCGTCATGGGCCCCGGCCAGCAGGATCTCCTGGCCGCGGCCCGCCCCGGCGGAACACTGGTCGCCGCGGGGTTCCTGGACCCTCGGCCCGTACCCTTCCCGACCGGCGCGCCCCTGACGTTCTTCAGCTACCGGAGTTTCGAGCACACCCTCGACGACGTCGTGGTCAAGCGCATGTCGGCCTTCCTCAACGCCGGTGTACGCCTTGGTGCACTACAGCCCGCCATTGACAAGGTGTTCGCCCTCGACGATGTCGTCGAGGCACACCGTTACCTCGAGAAGGGGCTTCACACCGGCAAGATCGTCGTCACGGTCTAGGACAGGTCTAGGACAGGCCGGAGGGAGCACCTTAGGAGTCGCCCCGCGCCCCTACGTGAGGGCGGCCGCGTCTCGGGCCAGGGCTGTGAGGCGGGAGATGGCGCGGTAGTACTTCTTGCGGTAGCCGCCCTTCAGCATGTCCTCGCTGAAGAGCTGGTCGAACGGCAGCCCCGAGGCCAGTACGGGGACCTCGCGGTCGTAGAGGCGGTCCGCGAGGACGACGAGCCGCAGGGCCGTCGACTGGTCCGGCACCGGGCGCACGTCGGTGAGGCACACCGCGCGGAGGCCGTCGGTCAGGGCGCCGTAGCGGCTGGGGTGGACCTTGGCGAGGTGGTCCAGCAGGTCGGGGAAGGCGTCGAGCGAGGCACCCCCGGTGGCGTGCGCCGCCCGGGTCACCGTCTCGTCGGAGTACGGCGGCGGCGCCTCGGGAAGCCCGCGGTGGCGGTAGTCCTCGCCGTCGATGCGCAGGGCGCGGAAGTGGGCGGACAGGCCCTGGATCTCGCGCAGGAAGTCCGCCGCCGCGAACCGGCCCTCGCCCAGCTTGCCCGGGAGCGTGTTCGACGTGGCGGCGAGCGCGACGCCCGCCTCGACCAGCTTGCCGAGCAGGGTGGAGACCAGCACGGTGTCGCCCGGGTCGTCCAGCTCGAACTCGTCGATGCAGAGCAGACGGTGCCCGGAGAGGGTCCGCACGGTCTGCTGGAAGCCGAGCGCGCCCACCAGGTTGGTCAGCTCCACGAAGGTGCCGAACGCCTTCAGGGCGGGATCGGCCGGGGTGGCGTGCCACAGGGAGGCCAGCAGATGGGTCTTGCCGACGCCGTAGCCGCCGTCGAGGTAGACGCCGCGCGGCCCGGCCGGGGTCTTCTTCTGCGCCTTGCCGAAGCCGAACAGCCTGCGCCGCCCCGAGCCGCCGTCCGGTGTCCCGCCCAGACCCGCCGCGAAGCCCTCGAGGACGCGCACGGCCTCGGTCTGGCTCGGCTGGTCCGGGTCGGGGATGTAGGTGTCGAACCGCACGGCGTCGAACCGCGGCGGCGGCACCATCTCGGCGACGAG
>KL568574.1:5399-8346 GCA_000715605.1 Streptomyces speibonae
CAGCCCGCTCAGAGATGTGTATAAGAGACAGGAGCGGAGCCACGTCGGCTATGGGACCGGGACGGGAGGCGGTGGAGGACGACACGATCCCTCATGGTACGTGCCGTGGAAGACTGCCTGACATGCGACGCCTGTTCCCCGTGACCGACGTGACCGATGAGACACCAGCTCCCGGCGGGGCGGACGGCCGTGAGTGGACCCTGGCCGAGCTGGCCGCCGCGTACGCCTATCCCGGCCCTGGGCCCGGGGGCCGGGAGCCGTGGCTGCGCGGGAACATGGTCTCCACCCTCGACGGCGCCGCCCAGCACGACGGCCGCTCCCAGCCCATCTCCTGCCCCGCCGACATGCGGATCTTCGGCGTGCTGCGGGCCCTCGCGGACGTCGTGGTCGTCGGCGCGGAGACGGTACGGCAGGAGGGCTACCGTCCGGCACGCGCGCGTGCCGAGTTCGCGGCGGCCCGGGAGGCGGCCGGGCAGGGCCCCGCGCCCGTGATCGCCGTGGTGACGGCGAGCCTGGAGCTGGACTTCTCGCTGCCGCTGTTCACCTCGCCCCTGCTGCCCACGCTGGTCCTGACCGGAGCCGGCGCCGCCCCGGACCGGGTCGCCGCCGCCGAGAAGGCCGGCGCCCGGGTGATCGTCGCCGGTGAGGGGGCCGCGGTGGACCCCGCGCGGGCGGTGCGGGCGCTGGCGGACCTCGGGCACACCCGGCTGCTGACCGAGGGCGGGCCGCGGCTGCTGGGCCAGATGGTGGCGGCCGACGCGCTGGACGAACTCTGTCTGACCCTCTCCCCGATGCTCACTGCCGGTGACGCTCAGCGCATTGCCGGTGGACCGTCAGTGACACTTCCGCGGCGTCTCACGCTGAAGTCGATGTTGGAGGAAGACGGTTTCCTGTTCACGCGGTACCAGCGGGCCTGAGGTGCGACAGGGGGAGGGAGCGAGAGCCTGTTCGAGGATGCAGCCGGTCCGGCGATCGGCGGAACGGATCCGCCCGCCGTGTACGGGAAGCGGCAAGACTGATTCCGGCAGTACCCGTGCGCACACGGGGCAGGATGGTTTCCGCGGGGCCTGGCTCGGCCCTCCGGAGCAAAGAGGGCCCGCGGGTCCTCCGAGGAGAAGGGGCGCCTGGTGTTCACCAGCGTACTGATGATCGAGAAGGCCCTGACGTCCGCCGACGTGGAGTTCGTCACCACCTTGCACGGCGACGAGCCGGTCTCCTTCCACGTGCTGCTCCAGCCGCGCGGAGAACAGGCCGACCGGCTGCTGAGAGCCATCGACGACGTCGCCCTGGGCGAGATCGACGAGGCCGTCCGCGAGGGCGAGACCCCCGAGGGCGAAGAGGCCCAGAGCATGGGGGAGCGGGCCCTGGAGGTCTCATTGCAGGCCCTGCGCGCCACCGGGGACGCGGCGGAGGGCCGGCTCATCGAGGACCACCCCCTGGACGCGCTCAAGGCCATGGTGGAGGAGGCCGGCGCTGATGAGGTGATCGTGCTGACCGACCCGCACTACGTGGAGGAGTTCTTCCACCGCGACTGGGCCTCCCGGGCCCGCCACAAGGTCGGGGTGCCGGTGCTGAAACTCTTCTCCCACAGCAAGGCATAGGCTGGGGCGGCGCTCTCCCGGCTCTCCGGCGCGGGCGCGAAGACCGCCGTCCCGCTCGTCGTACCACTGGGAGAACACGCATGGCACCCGGCCTTCCTACCGCCATGGACCGACCGCACTTCATCGGCATCGGCGGCGCCGGGATGTCGGGCATCGCCAAGATCCTCGCCCAGCGCGGCGCCAAGGTGGTCGGCAGCGACGCCAAGGACTCCCCGACCGCCGACGCCCTGCGCGCGTACGGCGCCACCGTGCACATCGGCCACGCCGCCGGCCACCTCGCCGACGACGCCAGCTGTGTGGTCGTCTCCTCAGCGATCCGCGAGGACAACCCCGAGCTGCTGCGCGCGGCCGAGCTGGGCATCCCGGTGGTGCACCGCTCCGACGCCCTGGCCGCGCTGATGGAGGGCCTGCGGCCGATCGCGGTGGCCGGCACCCATGGCAAGACCACCACCACCTCCATGCTGGCCGTCTCCCTCACCGAGCTGGGCCGCCGGCCGTCCTACGCGATCGGCGGCGACCTGGACGCCCCCGGCTCCAACGCGCTGCACGGCGAGGGCGAGATCTTCGTCGCCGAGGCCGACGAGTCGGACCGCAGCTTCCACAAGTACGCGCCCGAGGTCGCGATCATCCTCAACGTGGAGCTCGACCACCACGCGAACTACGCGTCCATGGAGGAGATCCACGCGTCCTTCGAGACGTTCGTCGGCCGGATCGTGCCCGGCGGCACCCTGGTGATCTCCGCGGACCACGAGGGCGCCCGCGAGCTGACCCGGCGCCTGGACGGATCGGTGCGGACGGTGACGTACGGCGAGGCGGAGGACGCCGACGTACGGGTGCTGTCGGTCGTGCCGCAGGGGCTGCGGAGCGAGGTCACCGTCGAGCTGGACGGCACCCCGCTGACCTTCACCGTGTCCGTCCCCGGACGGCACTACGCGCACAACGCCGTGGCCGCGCTCGTCGCGGGCGCCGCGCTCGGCATCCCGGCCGCCGAGCTCGCCCCCGCCCTGGCCGCGTACACCGGGGTGAAGCGGCGCCTCCAGCTCAAGGGCGAGGCCGCCGGCGTCCAGGTCGTCGACTCCTACGCGCACCACCCGACCGAGATGACCGCCGACCTGGAGGCGATGCGCTCCGCCGCCGGCGACGCCCGCATCCTCGTCGTCTTCCAGCCCCACCTCTTCTCCCGCACCCGGGAGCTGGGCAAGGAGATGGGCCAGGCCCTGGCCCTCGCCGACGCCTCGGTGGTGCTGGACATCTACCCGGCCCGCGAGGACCCGATCCCCGGCGTCACCAGCGAGCTGATCATCGAGGCCGCCCGCGCGGCCGGCGCGGACGTGACGGCCGTCCAC
>KL568574.1:8535-12483 GCA_000715605.1 Streptomyces speibonae
TGATCATCGAGGCCGCCCGCGCGGCCGGCGCGGACGTGACGGCCGTCCACGACAAGACGGAGATCCCCGACGTGGTCGCGGGAATGGCGAAGCCCGGTGATCTCGTTCTCACCATGGGAGCGGGCGACGTCACCGACCTCGGCCCGCGCATCCTGGACCGTCTGTCGAAGTAAGGGGCTGAAAGCTCATGCCGTACGACGTCGAGAAGCCGGACGAGCAGTGGCGCGCGGAACTCTCGCCGTCCGAGTACGCCGTGCTGCGCGAGGCCGCCACGGAGCCGGCCTTCACCGGTGAGTACACCGACACCAAGACCGAGGGCGTCTACTCCTGCCGCGCGTGCGGGGCCGAGCTGTTCACCTCGGACACCAAGTTCGCGTCCCACTGCGGCTGGCCCT
The DNA here is from genome assembly GCA_000715605.1 of Streptomyces speibonae. GTDB lineage: Bacteria > Actinomycetota > Actinomycetes > Streptomycetales > Streptomycetaceae > Streptomyces > Streptomyces speibonae. The sequence goes on from KL568574.1 coordinate 8,931, forward strand.
CCTTCTACGACCCGAAGGACACCGACGCCGTGGAGCTGATCGAGGACCGGTCGCACGGCATGGTGCGGACCGAGGTGCGGTGCGCCCGCTGCGGATCCCACCTCGGGCACGTGTTCGAGGGCGAGGGGTATCCGACGCCCACGGACCAGCGGTACTGCATCAACAGCATCTCGCTGCGGCTGCAGCCCGCCGCCGAGGGCTGATCCGCGGCCCGCTCCTCACCCCTTCGGGACCGGGGGATTCACCACTCACGACACCACGTGGTGATTCACCACTCAGCACCACACGTGGCGATGCACCACTCAGCACCACACGTGGCGATTCACCACCATGTCAGGACCAGGTGGTTGAGGAGCAGGGCCAGGGCGGCCTGCCCGGCCAGCCACCCGCGCGGGCCGGGCAGCAGCGCGCAGGCGGGCAGCAGCCAGAACGCGAACGGCAGCCAGATGCGTTCCGTCTCCGCCTTGCTCATCCCGGACAGGTCGGCGATCAGCAGTGCAAGGAGCGCGGAGCACACGAGCAGGGCCAGACGCGGCGCGGGGGAGCGGGGCAGCGGGGTCCTCGACTCGGCCCACACCGCGCCCGCCCGGCGCAGCCCCGCCACCGTCGCCGGGCCCACCACCAGCACCGTGCAGGCCAGATTCGCCCAGACCCAGTAGCCGTACGGCCGTACCCCGCCTGCCCCCTGGTAGTAGCGGGTGACCAGCAGCCGGTACGCCTCCCACCAGTCGAACCCCAGGGCCGTGAACACGGCCGGCACGACCAGGAACCCGGCCACCGCGTACGCCAGGGGCCGAAGCTTCCGCCCGCCCAGCAGCAGCACCGCCGCGGCGGTCACCGCGAACAGGGTGAGCCCGTACGACAGATACATCGTCATGCCGAACAGCAGCCCGGAGCCGAAGCCCGTCCAGGCCGGCCGGTGACCCGTGACGGCGAGGGCCAGCAGGGCGACCGCCCACGCGGTGACGGCCGTGAAGTAGCCGTCGGCGGAGGCGCCCACCCACACCGCGCCCGGGGCCAGCACCAGGAAGGGCGCGGCGCGCCGGGCGAGCGATTCGTCGGCGAGGCGGCGCACCGCGATCAGGATCGCGGCCACCGCCGTGGTGCCGGCGGTGAGGACGAACGCCCCGGCCCAGCCACCACCGCCCAGACCGATCCGGTCCAGCAGCACGAAGGTGAGGGTGGCGCCCGGCGGATGCCCGGCGACATGCGCGGGCCAGTTGTCCGGGGTGCCGATCAGGATGTGACCGTTGAAGTCCCGCAGCGCGGCGGGGATGTCACCGAAGCGGTCGATCACCCGCAGATACTCGTGCCGGGTGGTCAGCCGCTCCGCGACCCCCCGGGACCAGCCGTCGACGAGGGCCAGCGACCAGGTCCACGCCAGCGACACCCCCCAGGCCGCGAGCAGCAGGCGCCGCCAGGACAGCCGGACGGCCAGGGCGGGGCCGTACGCCACCACGGCGGCGGCGACGAGCAGCGCGGCCGGGGTGCCGGGACCGGCGTGCGGCATCCAGTCGCCCACCAGCGGCGGCCAGGCCACCCGCAGCGTGCCGTAACGGTTCTGGATGTACGTCCCGATCACCGCGGCGGCCAGCACGAGCAGGGCGGCCGCGCCGACGGCGGTCAGATCGCGGCCGAGTCCGCCGCGCGGGGTCGTACGGACGGGCGGGAGGGTACGGGGGAGATCGCGGTTCACGCCGTCACGCTAGGCCGGGGCAGCGCGCGCGACCGGCTGACAAGGGCGGATGTCAGCGTTTCGTCATGCTTCCCTGACCCTCTCGGGGGGTGGTCCGGTTCTACCGTCGGCACATGGCTCGCTCTCTCCTCCGCACCCCTCCCGCGCGCGGCCCGTTCGCGCCGGACTTCTGGCGCAGCCCGATGCGCGGCATCCGGTTCACCTCGGTCCTCGGGGTGGTGCTCCTCGCCGGCATCACGATCCTGTTCGTGACGGGACTGCTGTCGTACGCGGCGTACAACCCGGATCTGGCCCGGGTGAACGACATGACCCCGGGCAAGGGGCTGCTCGGCTTCTACCTCTTCTCCTGGCCCACCGACCCGCCGTGGCTGTACCGGCTCACCCAGGGCGTGCACGTCACCCTGGGCCTCGCGCTCGTCCCGGTGCTGCTGGCAAAGCTGTGGTCGGTGGTGCCCCGGCTGTTCACCCTGCCGCCGGTCCGCTCGCTCACCCACGCGCTGGAGCGGATCTCGCTGCTGCTGCTCGTCGGCGGGGCGCTGTTCGAGTTCGTCACGGGCATCCTCAACGTCCAGCTCGACTACGTCTTCCCCGGCTCCTTCTACCCCCTGCACTTCTACGGAGCGTGGGTGTTCTTCGGCGCGTTCCTCGCCCATGTGGTGCTGAAGGCGCCGGTGGCGTTCCGCAATCTGCGGGCGATGCGGGAGGAGTGGGGCGGGGAGGGAGGGCGGGGTGGCCGGGACGGTTCCCCGGTGACGGACGGGGCGGCCGATGAACTGGCCGCCCCGCGGCCCGACCCGCCGACCGTCTCGCGGCGGGGCGCGTTCGGGCTGGTCGGCGGTGCCTCGTTGCTCCTCTTCGCCACCTCGGCCGGGCGCAGCTTCGACGGACCGCTGCGCGAGACCGCCGTCCTCACCCCGCACGGCGGCCCCGAACCCGGCGGCGGACCGGCCGGCTTCCAGATCAACAAGACCGCCGCGTACGTCGGGGTCCGCGCCGGGGAGACGAGTAAGGAGGCGTGGCGGCTGACCGTCGCCGGACGCTCCGGCACGGTACGGCTCAACAGGGCCGACCTGCTGGGCCTGCCGTTGCACAGCGCCGACCTGCCCATCGCGTGCGTGGAGGGCTGGTCCACCTCCGACCAGTGGTGGCGGGGCGTGCGGCTGCGGGACCTCGCGGCGCTCGTCGGCCATGACGAACCGGTCGACGTGCTCGTGGAGTCGCTGCAGCGCCGCGGCCCCTTCCGCCGTGCCGCGCTGCGCTCGAACCAGGTGGAGGACCCGCGCTCCCTGCTCGCCCTGTTCGTCAACGGCGAGGAGCTGACCCTGGATCACGGGTATCCGGCCCGGATCATCGTGCCCGCCGCCCCCGGTGTGCTCAACACCAAGTGGGTCGAGCGGCTGACCTTCGGTGAGGTGTGAGGTGAGGAGACCGACGGTGGCGCGTGGGCTCGGCAGCCCGTTCCAGCTGTGCGTACTGCTGTGTTCCTTCGCCCTCTGCGCGTACGCGGGGGTGCGGCTGCTCGACGGGGACTGGGTGCTGATCGTGCTGTGGTTCGCGGGGGCGGCGGTGATCCACGACCTGGTGCTGCTGCCGCTGTACGCGGGGGCCGACCGGGTGCTGGTGAAGGGGGCGGCGGGGCGGAGGCGCGCGGCATGGGTGAACTACGTGCGGGTACCGGGTGCGTTGTCCCTGCTGTTGCTGCTGGTGTGGTTTCCGCTGATCAGCGGGCGGGTGTCGGAGCGGTACGCGGGGGTGACGGGGCAGTCGGCGGACGGCTTCCTGGGGCGCTGGCTGGTGATCACGGCGGTGCTGTTCGGGGGGTCGGCGGCGGTGTTCGCGTGGCGGGTGGGGAGGGGG
>KL568574.1:12696-12986 GCA_000715605.1 Streptomyces speibonae
GTCTGCCTTGCCAGCCCGCTCAGAGATGTGTATAAGAGACAGGGTGGTGAGGGGGCGGGCGGCGGCCTGACGGCCGGATGGTCTCGTGGTCACCCACATCACCAACGACCACCGGCTGCAGATCACTTGGCGGCGCACGAACGCCGACGGCACCACCCGTCGAGGGTGCCGGTGGACCTGACGCTGGTGGCTGAGCACCGGCGCGGGCACGGCGCGATGTATGACGCGCTGAACAGCGGGAACATCGATGTCCCTCGGCTGCGGCAGGTGCTGGCCGGCCTGCCCATGCC
>KL568574.1:13224-14854 GCA_000715605.1 Streptomyces speibonae
AGAGATGTGTATAAGAGACAGCCTTGGAATCGGGCCGGACGTTCTGGTGCCAGCTCCTGGACGCCGTCCGTCTCGGTCCGGACGACAACGTCGCCGAGGTCACTGCTGCCCAGGTCCACTGGGTGATCGTGGACCTGTGCGACCCCCGTCACCGTGCACCGCCTACAGCCGCTCGCCCGGGATGGCGAGGTAGCTGTCCCGGAGCTGGATGAGCAGGGGGTGTTCCGTGGCCATCGGCACGTCATCGATGCTGGACAGTGCCCGCACGCCGATCGTCGTGTTCGTGGCGAAAGCGGCCTGCATCCCCTGTGCCTCGGCGAGGGTGACCGGCGCCGTGCTGTGGTGCCCGGACTGTTGCAGGAGTGCCATCGTGACGCCGGGCAGGACGTCGGCCTTCGGCCACACGACGCCGTTCTCACCGATGAAGCCGACGTTCCAGGTGCCGCCCTCCGACACACGGTCGTCCGGCCCGATGAACAGCGCGTCGTCAGCGCCGTCGAGGAGTGCGGTGCGGCGTGCGTACAGGGCGCCGAAGAGACCGGCGTGCTTGACCGTTGCCATATCCCGTTCGTAGCGGACCGACTTCACCCGCAGTGGTGGCATCGGCAGGTCCGCGGCCGGACGGACGGTCACGAGCACGTGGGGGCGACCGCCTCGCCGCGGCCCACGGCGGCACCTGGGGAACCAGCGACGCCGGAACCAGCACTTGGTGCACCCTCGCCGTCCTGGACGGCCCTCGGGCACCTGCGCCGGCTGGGCTGGACCGCCAACGAACTCCTCGAGCGGCTCCTCGCCGTCCGCTGCCCGAAGGAAGCAGAATGACCCACACCGCCTCACCGCGTACGAGCGAGAACACCGTGCGCACCGAGCCGCTCCTCGTCCTCGAACTCCCCCAGAGGGGGTGCCCCCGGACGGGCTGAAGATGGGGGCTACTCCCTGCGCAGGGACACAAACGTGCGTTCGGAGGTCGACCACTGGTCGGTCGGGTGCCAGCCCGTGGTTCGCGCGTACCGCAGCAGCGCCGGGGTCCCGAGCCGGGCCCACGGGAAAGGGGCGCCCGGGGTGCCGTTCGTGTCGGTGATCTGGACCTGGAGGCGTTCGTCGATGTCCGGGTGGGGGGATGTCTCGGCGATGAGGAGGCCGCCCGGGGCGAGGAGTTGGGCGAGGCGGCGGAGGAGGGTGGCCGGGTCGCCGCCGATGCCGATGTTGCCGTCGGCGAGCAGCGCGGTGCCCCAGCGGCCGGTGCCGGGCAGGGGGTCGAAGACCGAGCGCAGGAGCGCCTGGCCGCCCCGCCCGACGGTGTGGGCGACCGCGGCCTCGCTGACGTCGATGCCCAGCGCACGGTGCCCGCGCGCGCCCAGCGCCGCGACCAGCCGGCCCGGTCCGCAGCCCACGTCCAGCACCGGGCCCTCGCAGCGGCGCAGCACGTCCAGGTCGGCCGCGTCCGCCTCCGCGCACCAGCGCTCCACGTCCAGGGGCAGCAGCCATCCGTCGGCGCGGCGCAGGAACAGCGGTCCGCGGCCGGCGTGCAGGGCGTCGGCGTAGGGGTCGGCGGACCAGGCGCGTTCGGCGGCGGGGGCCGTGCGCTGGAATCCCGTGCGTGCGGCCGCGCGCACGCCGCTCACCGGCG
>KL568574.1:15096-15513 GCA_000715605.1 Streptomyces speibonae
GGCAGGTCCCGCACCCGCAGATGCGCGAGCCGCCGCCGCTGTGCCGCGCCCGTGTCCGGCGTCGACATGGGTACGCCGCGCAGCAGTTGCGGGTCGGGGTCGGCCAGGCCCAGCGCCCAGAAGCCGCCGTCCTCGGCGGGGCCGAAGCAGGCGTCGCAGTCCGTGAAGTCCACGGTGAGCAGGGCCGGGGTCATCTGGGGGGTGTCCATGCCGATGAGGAGGGCGGGCCCGTCGCACCCGCCGAACGCGGCGGCCAGCCGTTCGTCGAGGCCGCCCGCGCACTGCGGTACGACCTCGATCCCGGCCGGCAGCCACGGCCCGGGTGTGCCGTCCAGCACCAGCACCCGGCGCCGCGCGGGGGTGCGCGCGACCACGTCCAGCGTGTCCGCGAGCGCGGCCTCGGCGAGCCCCGCCGCC
>KL568574.1:15747-18442 GCA_000715605.1 Streptomyces speibonae
AGCCGGGTCTTCACCCGGCCCGGGCGGGGCTCCTTGGCGATGACGAGCAGTGTCACGGGCGAGGTCGGGGTCACGGGGTCACCTCCTCGCGCACCGGCGGCTCGTTCAGCACCCGGCTCATGTCCCGTACCGCCTGATACGTGCCGCGCCAGGTGCCGGTCACCTTGGAGGCGCCGGTGCGCGGGGCGTAGGGGACGTCGTGCTCGGTGACGCGCCAGCCCGCGTCGGCGGCGCGCACCACCATCTGGAGCGGATAGCCGCTGCGCCGGTCGGTCAGGTCCAGGGCGAGCAGCTCCTCGCGCCGGGCGGCCCGCAGCGGGCCGAGGTCGCGCAGCCGCAGTCCGGTACGGCGGCGCAGCAGCCGGGACAGGGCGAGGTTGCCCGCGCGGGCGTGGACCGGCCAGGCGCCGCGCCCACGTGGCCGCCGCCGTCCCAGCACCAGGTCGGCGGCCCCGGCCCGGATCTCGTGGACGAAGGGCACCAGATCCGCGGGATCCAGCGAGGCGTCGCAGTCGCAGAAGCAGACGATGTCGGCCGTGGCGGCGGTCAGCCCGGCGTGGCAGGCGGCGCCGAAGCCGCGCCGCTCCTCGTGCACGACGGTCGCGCCGAGTTCGCGGGCGATGCGGTCCGAGCCGTCCGTGGAGCCGTTGTCCACGACCAGGGCGCGCCAGCCGGGCGGAACGCGCTCCAGCACCCACGGCAGCGCCGCGGCCTCGTCGAGACAGGGGAGGACGACGTCCACGGACACCGGTGGCGGTTCCGGGGCAGGGGAGGAGGTGGTCACGGCACTCACCCTACGAAGACAAAGCGGTCATACCGGACAACGGCTCCTTACGAAACACGGACGTCGGCGTACGGGCCGCACCGCTCGCGCGCGCGTGGTGCGAGGCTGGCCGCATGCACCAGCGACCACCCCACGCCGCGGACGGAGCCCGGGTCCTCGTCGTCGACGACGACCCCACCGTCGCCGAAATCGTCACGGGCTACCTCGACCGCGCCGGATACGTCGTCGACCGGGCCGGCGACGGCCCCGACGCGCTCGCCCGCGCGGCGGCCCACTGGCCCGACCTGGTCGTCCTCGACCTGATGCTGCCCGGCATGGACGGCCTGGAGGTGTGCCGCCGGATCCGCGGCCACGGCCCCGTACCGGTGATCATGCTCACCGCGCGGGGCGACGAGGACGACCGCATCCTCGGCCTCGAGGTGGGCGCCGACGACTACGTCACCAAGCCGTTCAGCCCGCGCGAACTCGTCCTGCGCGTGGAGTCCGTGCTGCGCCGCACCCGCCCCGCCGCCCCGGCCGCCGCCGCGTCCGTTCTGCTGCGGGCGGGCGGCCTGGCCGTCGACCCCGCCGCCCGCCGGGCCACCAAGAACGGCGCCGAACTCTCCCTCACCATCCGGGAGTTCGACCTCCTGGCCTTCTTCCTGCGCCACCCCGGACGGGCGTATGCGCGCGAGGAGCTGATGCGGGAGGTGTGGGGCTGGGACTTCGGCGACCTGTCGACGGTGACCGTCCATGTACGGCGGCTGCGCGGCAAGATCGAGGACGATCCCGGGCGGCCCCGGATCGTCCAGACGGTGTGGGGCGTGGGGTACCGCTTCGACCCCGCCGGCGCCGGGGAGGCGTGAGCATGCGGGACACGCTCCTCATCGCCCTGTTCGCCTTCCTCGGCGCCGCAGCGGCCGGACTGCTCGGCGCGTGCGTGCTGCTGCTGATCCGGCGGCGGTCGCTGACCGCGCACCTCGCGGTGGTCGCCGGGGTCGCGGTGACGGCGATGCTCGCCGGCACGCTGGCCGTCGCCCAGGCCATGTTCCTGTCCGCGCACGACCTGAGCGTGGTCACGACGGTCGTCGCCATGGCCGCGGTGGTCTCCACGGTCACCGCGCTGCTGCTGGGCCGCTGGGTCGTCGCCCGCAGCCGGGACCTGGCGCGCGCCGCCCGCTCCTTCGGCGACGGCGGCGACTTCGCCGCGCCGGACGGCCCGGCGACCGCCGAACTGGCCGCGCTCAGCCGGGAACTGGAGGCCACCAGCGTCAAACTCGCCCAGTCGCGCGACCGCGAGCGGGCGCTGGAGTCCTCGCGGCGGGAACTCGTCGCGTGGATCTCCCACGACCTGCGCACCCCGCTGGCCGGACTGCGCGCGATGGCCGAGGCCCTGGAGGACGGGGTCGCCGCCGATCCCGACCGCTACCTCAAGCAGATCCGCACCGAGGTGGAACGCCTCAACGACATGGTCGGCGACCTCTTCGAACTCTCCCGCATCCACGCGGGCACGCTGACCCTCTCGCCGTCCCGCATCTCCCTGTACGACCTGGTCGGCGACGCCCTCGCCGGCGCGGACCCGCTCGCCCGCGAACACGGCGTACGGCTCGTCGGCGACGGGGTCGAACCGGTACCGGTGGAGGTGGACGGACGCGAGATGAGCCGCGTGCTGGGCAATCTGCTGGTCAACGCGATCCGCCGGACCCCGTCCGACGGCACGGTCGCCGTCGCCGCACGGCGCTCGGACGAGGGCGTGGTGCTGTCCGTGACCGACGGCTGCGGGGGCATCCCCGAGGAGGACCTCCCCCGCGTCTTCGACACCGGCTGGCGCGGCACGCACGCCCGCACCCCGCCGGCCGGGGCGGGTCTCGGCCTGGCCATCGTCCGCGGCATCGTCGAGGCGCACCACGGCAGCACCACGGTGCGCAACGA
>KL568574.1:18645-21112 GCA_000715605.1 Streptomyces speibonae
GCTTCGAGGTGACCCTCCCGGCGACGAGCCCCTGACGGTACGTCCGCCCCGCCGGGGGCGCTGCCCCCAGGGACGGAGGTGACGCGAGGGACGGGACGCGGACGCGGCCGGGCTCAGTCGCCCCGCAGGCCCGACGACGCGAACTCGCGCATCCCCTCCTCGAAACCGACCTCCGGCTTCCAGCCCAGTTCCGCGCGCAGGCGCGAGGAGTCGGCCGTGATGTGCCGGACGTCGCCCAGCCGGTACTCGCCGGTGACCACGGGGTCCGGGCCGCCGTACGCCGCGGCCAGGGCGTGGGCCATCTCGCCCACCGTGTGCGGCGTGCCGCTGCCCGTGTTGTACGCGGTGAGCGTCCCCGCGGCCGGGTCCGCCGTCAGCGCGGCGACGTTCGCCGTCGCCACGTCCCGTACGTGGACGAAGTCCCGGCGCTGACCGCCGTCCTCGAAGACGCGCGGGGCCTCGCCGCGGGCCAGGGCCGAGCGGAAGAAGGAGGCGACGCCCGCGTACGGGGTGTCGCGGGGCATGCCGGGGCCGTAGACGTTGTGGTAGCGCAGCGACACCGCCGTACCGCCCGTAGACCGGGCCCAGGCGGCGGCCAGGTGCTCCTGGGCCAGCTTGGTCGTGGCGTACACGTTGCGCGGGTCGGCCGGGGCGTCCTCGCCGACCAGGCCGGGTGCGAGGTCCGCCCCGCACCGGGGGCAGGCGGGTTCGAAGCGTCCGGCCGCGAGGGCGGCGACGGACCGCGGCCCCGGCCGCACCACCCCGTGCCGGGCGCAGGCGTACCGGCCCTCGCCGTACACCACCATCGAGCCGGCCAGCACCAGCCGCTCCACGCCCGCCTCCGCCATCGCGGTGAGCAGCACCGCCGTACCCAGGTCGTTGCGGGAGACGTACTCCGGCGCGTCCGCGAAGCCGGTGCCGAGGCCGACCATCGCCGCGTGGTGGCACACCGTGTCCACACCCCGCAGGGCCTCGCGCACCGCGCCGGGGGAGCGGACGTCCGCCGTCGGATCGGTGCGGACGTCGAACACGACCGGCTCGTGCCCGCGCTCCCGCAGCGCCTCGACGACATGGGACCCGATGAACCCGGCACCGCCGGTGACCAGTACGCGCATGCGCCCACGCTAAGTCCGCGCCCCGCCCGGAAGCGGCAGCGGCGCCCACCGCGTCACGGGTCCGTAAGACCCGCCCGCCCCCGGCCGGCGCGACGGCAGCGGCGTCGTCCCCGGTGCCGTCGTCCCTGGTCCCGTCGTCCCTGGTCCTGCCGCGTCCAGGACCGACGGGACCAGGAATCGATCTTGACGCGCTCTTCCCGCGGTCCACAGACTCGGCTTATCACTTCAACTTTCAAGAATTGGGAGGGGTGGGCAATGAAGAAGCCCGTTCTCCGGCGGTGGCGGGCGGCGGCGCTGGCCGGTCTCGCGCTGGCCGGCCTGGTCGCCACCGGCCCGGCCCCCGCGTACGCCGGTCAGCCCGTTCGCCACGGCGGCGACCTCGACCTGCGGGTCGACGTCGGCGTCGACGGCGTGGACTCGGTCAGGATCCACGCCGAGCGGTACACCCCGGCGGGCAGACCCCGCGGGGTGCAGGTCCTGGTGCCCGGCGCCACCTACGACCACCGCTACTTCGACCTGCGCCGGGGTGGTGTCGACTCGCAGGCGCGGCGGGCCGCCCGGCAGGGGTGGCTGGTGATCGCCCTCGACCGGGTCGGCACCGGTGAGTCGTCGAAGCCGCCGGCCGCGTCCGTCACGACCGCGGTGCACGTGGCCTCCATCGACCGCTTCGTCGACCGCGTCGACGCCCTGTACCGGGGCCTGCCGATCGTCCTCGTCGGACACTCCTACGGCAGCGTGGTCGCCGAGGGCGTGGCCGCCCGGTCGGACACGGTGGACGCGCTGGTCGTCACCGGGTTCCTGTACCGCCGTACGGAGCCGTCGTTCGAGGGATTCCCCGAGCTCGTGCCGGCCGCCACCGATCCCGTGCTCGGCCGGAGGAAGCTCCCCGAGGGCTACCTGACCACGGCGCCCGGCTCGCGGGACTTCTTCTACCACCTCCCGAACGCCGACCCGGCGGCGGTCGCCGCGGACGAGCGGACGAAGTCGACCACGACGGCGGCGGAGATCCCGGGCTTCGCGGAGGAGATCGCGGGCCGCGCCTTCGCGCGGGCCGTCCGGGTGCCGGTCCTGGTCGTCGTCGGAGAGCACGACTACCTCTTCCGGGGCAACGACCCCGCGGCCTTCGAGCCCGACCAGCGCAGCGCCTTCGCCGCGGCCGCCGACGTCCGCGCCGTGCTGGTTCCCGACGCCGCGCACGATCTCGCGCTGCACCGCAACGCGCCGTTCACGACCGGGGTCGTCCACCGGTGGGCGGTCGGGGCCGTCGCGTGACCAGGAGGCCTCCGCCGGGGGGCCTCCTCACGCGATGACGTCGTGCTTCTCCGTGCCCGCGCGCCGGTCCCCGCCGGTCA
>KL568574.1:21344-22082 GCA_000715605.1 Streptomyces speibonae
CCGTACGGTGAACACCGTCGACCCCGGCTCGCTGCGCAGCTCGATCCCGCCGCCGTGGGCCCGCGTCAGGGACTGGGCGACCGCCAGGCCCAGCCCGCTGCCGCCCCGGTCCCGGCTGCGGGCCTTGTCGACCCGGTAGAACCGGTCGAACACCCGCTCCCGGTCCTCCGCCGGCACCCCGGGGCCCGCGTCGGCCACCCGCACCACCGCCGTGTCACCCGCCACGGACACCTCCACCGACACCGGGGTGCCGGCCGGGGTGTGCACGGCGGCGTTGGTGAGCAGGTTGTCCAGCACCTGCCGGATGCGCTGCGGATCCAGCCGCAGAATCAGCGGACCCGGCCCGGCCTTCACCTTCAGCGGATGTCCCGGATGACCCGCCCGGAACGCGTCGGCCGCCTGCTGCACCAGCTCCGTCAGATCCGTCTCCGCCGTCCGCAACGGCGTCTCCACCTCCGCCGCGTCCAGCCGGGCGAGCAGCAGCAGGTCGTCGAGGAGCACGCCCATCCGGGCGGCCTCCGCCCGCAGCCGGGCCAGATGCCGGTCGCGTTCGGCGGGCTCGTTGGCGGCGGCGTACTGGAACAGGTCGGCGTAGCCGCGCACCGACATCAGCGGGGTGCGCAGTTCGTGCGAGGCGTCCGCGACGAAGCGGCGCAGCCGCAGCTCGGCCTCCGCGCGGACCGCGAGGGAGTCGTCGATGTGCTCCAGCATGGTGTTGAACGCGGTGCGCAGCTCCGC
>KL568574.1:22301-26344 GCA_000715605.1 Streptomyces speibonae
CAGCCGGGACGCCGACTCGCTCAGGTCGTGCGAGGCGATGCCGTGCGCCGTGTGCGCCATGTCGCTGAGCGGTTTCAGCCCGCGCCGCAGCATCCGCCGCCCGAACACCAGCAGCGCGAGCAGCGCGAGGGCGAACACCACGACCTGCACCGTGATCAACTGTTCGACGGTCTGCTCGATGTCCTTCACCGGAGCGGCGCTCACCAGCACCACCCCCGGCTCCACCTCGCAGCCCCGCAGCCGGTAGGTGCCCTCGCCGTCGATCCGCGCGGTGCGCACCAGCTCGGTGTCGGAGTGCGCCATGGCCCGCGCGAGGTCGGTCATCGCCCGGGTGTCGTCGGGCACCTCGGCGGGCTTGCGCAGCGTGACCGCGTCGTCGGCGGAGACGTCGTACACGGCCGTGTACCAGCCGTAGTACGACTTGCGCTTGACCGTGCCGTGCGCCGCCGCGTCCTTGGCCTGCACGGTCTGGATCAGCCTCAGCTGGTCGGCCAGCTGCCGCTCCAGATACTCGTGCATGTGCGTGGTCAGGGCCGTGCCGACCACCGCGAACACCGCGAGCGACAGCACCCCGAGGCCCAGCGTCAGCCGGGTGCCCAGCCGCATCCGCCGGTAGGTGTCCCGCAGTCGCCGCACGAGCGCGGTCACTCGGCGGCCTGCCGTATGACGTATCCGAAGCCCCGCACGGTCTGGATCAAGGGCGCGCCCGTGGCGTCCAGCTTGCGCCGCAGCCGGCTGACCACCAGCTCCACCACATTGGAGCGGCCCCCGAAGCCGTACTCCCACACGTGATCGAGGATCTGCGCCTTGGTGAGCACGGTCGGCGACCGGCGCATCAGATAGCGCAGCACCTCGTACTCGGTCGGCGTCAGCGACAGCAGCCGGTCCCCGCGCCGCACCTCACGGGTGTCCTCGTCCATCGTCAGATCCGCCACCCGCAGCACCGAGCGCTGGAACCCCGGCCCGGCGCTGCGCCGCAGCACCGTCCGCAGCCGCGCCATCAGCTCCTCCACGGCGAACGGCTTGACCAGGTAGTCGTCCCCGCCCCGGGTCAGCCCCGCCACCCGGTCCGCGACCCCGTCCCGGGCGGTGAGGAACACCACCGGCACCATCGTCCCGGACCGCCGCAGCCGGTCCAGGACGCCGAAGCCGTCGATGTCCGGCAGCATCAGGTCGAGCACCACGATGTCCGGGCGGAACTCGCCGGCCCGGCGCAGCGCCTCCTCACCGCAGTAGGCGGTGACCGCGTCCCAGCCCTCGTACCGGGCGACCGTCGCCACCAGGTCCGCGATCGGCGGGTCGTCGTCCACCACGAGGAGTCGTACTTTTTCCACCCGCCCATACTGCGGCACCCGGCCCCCCGCGCCACAGGGCGGTGCACATCCGCGTCCCGATCGATAAAAACCTGAAAGTCGGCCGACAGGTGATCGACAGCGTCTGCGACCAGGCTCGGTGTCCCAGGACCCGATCAAGGAGTTTGCCGCGTGACAGCTGTCCAATCGCCTCCCGCACCCCCCACCGTGAGGCGACACCCCAGGACGGTGGCGCGCACCGGCCTGTGCGCCCTGGTCGCCGCGAACGCGGCCGTGGTGGCGGTCTTCTTCGTCCAAGCGGGCTTCGGCACCAACGCCCTCGTCCTGCTCGGCCGCCTCACCGGCCTGTACGCCGCCCTGCTGATGGCCTTCCAGCTGCTGCTGGTGGCCCGCCTGCCCTGGCTGGACCGCAGAATCGGCATGGACCGGCTGACCCTGTGGCACCGGTGGCTCGGCTTCGGGCTGCTGTGGACGCTGCTCGGCCACGCGGTCTTCATCACCTTCGGCTACGCCGAGATGTCCTCGATGGACCCCGTCAACCAGCTCGTCGACCTCGCCGAGACGGTCGAGGGCGTCCTGCGCGCGGTCGTCGCGCTGGCGCTGATCCTCGTCGTCGGCGCGGTCTCGGCCCGCCGGGCCCGGCGCCGGCTCGCCTACGAGACCTGGCACTTCATCCACCTCTACACCTACCTGGCCGTGCTGCTGGCCCTCACCCACCAGGTCGCCGTCGGCTCCACCTTCACCGCCTCCTCCGCCGCCACCGCCTACTGGTACGGGCTGTGGGGCACCGCCTTCGCCGCCGTCCTCGCCGGCCGGGTGGTGCTGCCGCTGCGGCGCAACCTGCGCCACCGGCTGCGGGTCTCGGCCGTCGTCCCGGAGAGCGACACCGTGGTGTCCGTGCACATCACCGGCCGCGATCTGCACCGGCTGCCCGCGCGCGCCGGCCAGTTCTTCCTGTGGCGGTTCCTCACCCGCGACCGCTGGTGGCAGGCCAACCCGTACTCCCTGTCGGCCGCGCCCGACGGGCGCGGCCTGCGGCTCACCGTGAAGGCGGTGGGCGACGGCAGCGCGGCCCTGCGCCGGCTGCGGCCCGGCACCCGGGTCTTCGCCGAGGGCCCCTACGGCGCCTTCACCACCCTGCACCGCACCCGCCCCGACGCCCTGCTCATCGCCGGCGGGGTCGGCGTCACCCCGATCCGCGCCCTGCTGGAGGAACTGCACGGCCACGCCGTCGTCCTCTACCGGGTCAACACCGAGGCCGACGCCGTGCTCCACGGTGAACTGCGTGAACTGGCCCTCGCCAAGGGCGCCGAACTGCATCTCGTCACCGGCCCGCCCGTCCCCGACCGGCTCGCCCCCGATGAGCTGTCCCGGCTCGTGCCGGACCTCACCGACCGGGACGTCTACGTCTGCGGCCCGCCCGGCATGACCGCCGCGGTCCTGCACACCCTGCGCGTTCTGGGCGTGCCCGGGCGCCAGATCCACCACGAGCGCTTCAGCCTGGCCGGATGACGCGCACCCGGAGCATGAGGAGAACCCCCGTGAAACGAGCCCTGCCCGTCCTGGTGCTGACCGTCGCCGGACTGGTCCCCGTGGTGCGCTACGCCCCCGCGGCCCCCACGCGGGTGGCCGCAGAACCCGCCCCCGCCCCCACGGTGTCCACCGCACCCGGCAGCACCGTCCAGGTCGTCGCCGGGCCCACCGTGGAGACCGAGAAGGGACCGGTGCGGGTCGAGGTCACCCTCGACGGCGACCGCATCACCACCGTGCGGATGCTCCAGCAGCCGGACCACCCGCAGACCACGGCCGCCGTGCCGACCCTCATCGAAGAGACGCTTCAGGAGCAGAGCGCCGACATCGACACCGTGTCCGGCGCCACCGTCACCAGTGACGGCTACCGGGAGTCGCTCCAGGCCGCCCTCGACGCGCAGGGCTCCTGACATGCGGCGCGTCGAACACGTCATGGGGCTCCCGGTGTCCCTGCGCGTCGACGACGAGCGGTTCGACGCCACCGCGGCCGACCGGCTGTTCGCCTGGCTGCACGAGGTCGACGCCCGGTTCAGTCCGTTCCGCGAGGACAGCGAGGTGAGCCGGCTCGGCCGGGGCGAGCTGGACCCCGGCCGGCTGAGCCCGGGGCTGACCGAGGTCCTCGAGCTGTGCGAGCGGTACCGGGCCGCGACCGGCGGCGCCTTCGACGTACGGCTGCCGGGGCGGGGGCTCGACCCGTGCGCCGTGGTGAAGGGCTGGTCGGTGCAGAAGGGGGCCGAGCTGCTCCGGGCCGCCGGGGTACGGCGGTTCTGCCTCAACGCCGGCGGGGACGTGGCCGTCGCCGGCGGACCGTGGCGCGTGGGGATACGGCACCCCGAGCACCCCGGGCGGCTCTGCACGGTCGCCCAGGTCACCGACGGCGCCGTCGCCACCTCCGCGCGCTACGAACGCGGCGACCACATCCTCGACGGACGCACCGGCCGCCCGGCCACCGGTCTGCTCAGCCTGACCGTCGTCGCCCCGACCCTGACCGAGGCCGACACGGTCGCCACGGCGGCCTTCGCGCTGGGACGCGAGGGCATCGCATGGGCCGCCGCACGCCCCGGCTGCGACGTGTTCGCCGTGACCGCCGACCGCCGGGTGCGACGCACCGACGGGTTTCCGCTCGCCCGGATCTGGGCAGGTGGCGGCCTGAGGCCCGTCGTTTGGATCACGCCGCAGGACACCGGCGGCGCCTTGTCT
>KL568574.1:26558-27174 GCA_000715605.1 Streptomyces speibonae
CGTCTGCGGCGTGATCCGAACGACGGGCCCTGGCCCGGGCCGCCGCCCCGGGTGCGGGGATCCGGGGCTGTGTCGGTGAGGCCGTTTACACTCACCCGGCGACACAGCGTGCGACCCCGGTCCGAAACTTTCCGCCACCCGAAGGGCACTCGGCGTCTTGATACGGTTCGATTCAGTCACGAAGCGGTACCCGGACGGCACGGTGGCGGTCGACCGGCTGTCGCTGGAGATCCCCGACCGCTCGATCACCGTCCTCGTCGGACCCTCCGGCTGCGGCAAGACGACCACCCTCCGCATGATCAACCGGATGGTCGAACCCACCGAGGGAACGATCCTCCTCGACGGCGAGGACAGCCGGAAGCAGCCGGTCACCACCCTGCGCCGGTCCATGGGCTACGTCATCCAGAACGCCGGGCTCTTCCAGCACCGCACGATCGTCGACAACATCGCGACCGTGCCCCGCATGCTCGGCTGGGGCAAGCAGCGGGCCCGGGAGCGGGCGGCGGAGCTGATGGAGCGGGTGGGCCTGGACACCTCGCTGGCCAAGCGGTACCCCTACCAGCTCTCCGGCGGCCAGCAGCAGCGCGTCGGCGTGGCGCGGGCGCTGTCTCTTATA
>KL568574.1:27433-31406 GCA_000715605.1 Streptomyces speibonae
GGACGAGCCGTTCTCGGCCGTCGACCCCGTGGTGCGCAAGGGACTCCAGGACGAACTCCTGCGCATCCAGGACGAACTGGGCAAGACCATCGTCTTCGTCACCCACGACATCGACGAGGCGATCAAACTCGGCACCATGGTCGCCGTGCTGCGCGAGGGCGGCCGGCTCGCCCAGTACGCACCGCCCGCCGAGCTGCTGTCCGGCCCGGCGGACGCCTTCGTGGAGGACTTCCTCGGCGCCGACCGCGGCATCCGCCGGCTGTCCTTCTTCCCCTCCGCCGGACTGGAGCTGACCAGCGACGCCGTGGTCCCGGCCGGCACGCCCGCCGCCCGGATCCCGGCCGTCGAGGCCCCCTACCTCCTGGTGACCGGCCCCGACGGCCGCCCGCTGGGCTGGGCCGAGCGCGAGGAACTGACCGCCGGCGACGTCCCGGCCGACCGGCTCCTGCCGTACGGGCGGCCGTTCGTACCCGGCGCCGACTCCCTGCGGGCCGCCCTCGACTGCGCCGTGCTCTCGCCCACCGGCTGGGCGGTCGCCGTGGACGGGGACGGCCGGGTGACCGGCGTCGTCTCCCAGCAGACCATCGGCGAGGCGATCCGCGCCGCCCACACCGCCGGCCGCACCGACGGCGAGAAGGTCGCGGGATGAGCGGCTTCTTCGACATCCCCAGCGACCTCCAGCACAGCTGGTCCGGCCTGATCGGGCTGCACATGCGCGAGGCCCTGCTGCCGGTGGCCGCCGGGCTGCTCCTCGCCCTGCCGCTCGCGCAGCTGTGCGGACGCTTCCGCTGGCTGTACCCGCCCGTGCTCGGCGTGACGACCGTGCTGTACGCCATCCCCTCGCTGGCGTTCTTTGTCGTCCTCATCGACTACACCGGCCAGACCGAGCTCACCGTGATGATCCCGCTGGCCCTGTACAGCCTGGTGGTGCTGGTCCCGGCGATCGTGGACGGCGTGCGCTCGGTGCCGGACGAGACCCTGGCCGCCGCCACCGCCATGGGCTTCGGCCCGGTACGCCGCTACCTCCAGGTGCAGTTGCCCATCGCCGCGCCCGCCATCATCGCCGGACTCAGGGTCGCCACCGCGTCCAGCATCTCCCTGGTCAGCGTCGGCGCGCTGATCGGCAACCAGGGCGCCCTCGGCAATCTGCTCGCCGCCGCGCAGAAGTACGACCGGCCCGAACTGGCGGTGAACGCCGTCCTCACCATGGCCGTCCTGGCGGTGCTGTGCGACGCCCTGCTGGTGCTGCTGCGGATCCTGGTGACCCCGTGGATGCCGCGCGGCACCCGCCCGAAACCCGCGGCGCGGCCGGCGCAGACCACCCCGGAGGGCGCGGTCCGGTGAACGTCCTCAACTTCGTCAACGCCTTCTTCAGCGACGCCGCCAACTGGCAGGGCTACGACGGCATCCCGCAGCGCTTCTGGGAGCACGTCCAGTACTCGGCGCTGGCCCTCGCCGTCGCCGCCGCCATCGGCCTGCCCGTCGGCCTGCTCACCGGGCACACCGGACGCGGCGGGAACGCGCTCGCCTTCATCGCCAACGCCGCCCGCGCGCTGCCCAGTTTCGGCCTGCTGGTGCTCGCCGTCCTGCTGATCGGCTTCGGCCTGCTGCCCGTGATGATCCCGCTGGTCGTGCTGGCGGTCCCGCCGGTCCTGGTGACCACCTACGAGGCGGTCCGCTCCGTCGACCCCGCGCCCGTGGACGCCGCCCGGGGCATGGGCATGCACGAGTCGCGGATCCTCTTCCAGGTCGAAGTGCCGGTGGCGCTCCCGCTGATCCTCAGCGGCCTGCGGTCCGCGGCCATCCAGATCGTGTCGACGGCCACCATCGCCGCGTACGTCAGCCTCGGCGGCCTCGGCCGGTACATCATCGACGGGCTCTACCAGCGCGACTACGAGAAGGTGGTCGGCGGCGCCACGCTGGTGGCCGTCCTGGCCCTCGCCACCCTCGCGCTGTTCTGGGCCGCGGGACGGCTGGCGGTCTCGCCCGGCGTGCGCAGACGCTGACGCACGGCCGGCCCCCCGTGCGACAAACCGTGACCCACATGTTCTTGACTGACCGTAAAACGGCTGGATTGGATCGGCGAATGACTTCTACCGCGAAGAGCAGCAGACCCAGGACGAGGCACACCGGCGCGGCGGCCGTCGCGCTCACCGCCGCCGCGGCGCTGCTCGCGGGCTGTTCCTCCGACGACACCTCCGACAACCCCCTCGCCGGGGAGAAGGCCGAGGCGGGCACCGTCGTCGTCGGCTCCAACAACTTCGCCGAGAGCACCCTGCTCGCCGACATCTACGGCGAGGCGCTGCGCGCCAAGGGCATCAAGGTCGACTACAAGCACAACATCGGCAGCCGTGAGACGACCTACGGCCTGATGAAGAACGGCTCCATCACCGTTCTGCCCGAGTACAACGGCTCCCTGCTCGCCTACCTCGACCCCGAGGCCGGGCAGGAGTCGGCCGAGGCGGTGAACGAGGCCGTCAAGGCGAAGCTGGACAAGAAGCTGACCCTGCTGGAGTCGTCACCGGCCGAGGACAAGGACTCGGTCAGCGTCAACGCCGCGACCGCGAAGGAGCACGGCCTGACCGCCGAGTCGACCCTCGCCGACCTCAAGGACATAGCGCCCGACCTGGTCATCGGCGGCTCACCGGAGTTCCAGACCCGGCAGCAGGGGCTCAAGGGCCTGGAGTCCGTCTACGGACTGAAGTTCAAGTCCTTCAAGGCGCTGGACGCGGGCGGCCCGCTGACCCAGGCGGCGCTCGCCGGGAACGAGGTCCAGGCCGCCGACGTCTTCACCACCGACCCGACCATCGTGAAGGAGAAGTTCGTCGTCCTGAAGGACCCGGAGAACCTCTTCGGATTCGCCAACGTCACCCCGCTGGTGCACAAGGACGGCCTCCCCCAGGAGGGCGTGGACGCGCTCAACGCCGTCTCGGCGAAGCTCGACACCGAGACCCTGCTCGACCTCGACGCCCAGATCCAGCTGGAGAAGAAGGACCCGCTGGACGTGGCCAAGGCCTGGCTGAAGTCGGCCGGCCTGGACTGACCGCCCCCGGGGTGCGGCCGACGGGCCGCACCCCCGCGGGAGTTCACCCCGCGGGAGCCGCCGGGGCCGCCTGGGCGATCAGCCGGTCGATCAGCGCGATCAGCACGTCCCGGCTCGACTCCCGCTCCCGCGCGTCGCACAGCAGCACGGGCACGCCCTCCGGCAGCGTCAGGGCCTCGCGTATGTCCTCCGCCGGGTAGGGGTGCTCGCCGTAGAAGCCGTTGACGGCTATCACGAACGGTATGTTCCGGCGTTCGAAGAAGTCGATCGCGGCGAAGCTGGTCCGGGGCCTGCGCACATCCACCAGGACCACCGCGCCCAGCGCGCCGAGCGCCAGGTCGTTCCACATGAACCAGAACCGCTGCTGGCCCGGGGTGCCGAAGAGGTACAGCACGAGATCGTCCGAGACGGAGATCCGGCCGAAGTCCATGGCGACCGTGGTGGCACGTTTCTCCTCCACGCCGTCCAGGTCGTCGACGTCGAGTCCCGCCAGGGTCAGCGGTTCCTCGGTCCGCAGCGGGGCGATCTCGCTGACCGAGCCGACCATCGTGGTCTTGCCCACGCCGAAGCCGCCGGCGATCAGGATCTTGACCGTGTCGGGTGCCGAACGGTCGGCGGACTCCTGAGCGGTGGTGTCAGAGCCGGCCAAGGCCCTCCCTCACTTTCTGCAGCAGGTCCAGATCCGGGGTGGTACGGGTGACGGGGTGCGGCGGGTGCGCGGTGATCCGGCCCGCCTCCAGCAGGTCGCAGAGCATGATGACGACCACGCTGACCGGAAGGTCGAGCCGCGCGGCGAGCTCGGCGACCGCCACCGGCCCGGCGCACAGCCGCAGGATCCGCAGATGCTCGGGCTGCGGCCGGCCGGCCGTCTCGGGCTGCGGATCAACCGCCGTCACCGTGGTGATGAGCGTGAAGTCGGCGCGGCTGGGC
>KL568574.1:31527-34243 GCA_000715605.1 Streptomyces speibonae
GGTGATGAGCGTGAAGTCGGCGCGGCTGGGCCGGGTCCGGCCGCCGGTCAGGGTGAAGGGCCGTACCAGCCGGCCCGCCGAGTCGCTTCCTCCCACCTCACACGCCGGGGTCGACGGCGGGCCCGGAGGTGTCCCGCGGAGCGGCGCTGAGGTGCTCGCCGATCTTCTTCACCAGCATGTTCATCTGGTACGCCACCACGCCGACGTCCGCCCCCGGACCGGTGAGCACCACCAGATGGGCGCCGGGCCCCGCCGAGGTGAGGATCAGGAAGCTGTGCGCCATCTCGATGAGCGCCTGGCGCACCGGGCCGCCGCGGAAGTCCATGCTGACGCCCTTGCTGAGGCTCATCAGCCCGGAGGCCGTCGCCGCCAGACGTTCCGCGTCGTCGCGCAGGAAGCCGGTGGACTTGCTGACCACCAGCCCGTCCTCGGAGAGCACCACGGCCTGGTTCACGTCGGCGACCCGTTCCACGAGTCCGGTCAGCAGCTGGTCCAGCTGGGTGTGGGTGGCGGGGATGGGGCGTGTCATGGCGGTTCCTTCGTCGGCGGTCAGCGGTCGGCGTCAGCGGTCGGGGTCGAGAGCCCGGAGGATGCCGCGGGCACCCGGGACGGGTCCGTCGGGCCGTCCTCGCCCGGGGGCCCGTCCGGGCCGGCATGGGCGCCGTCGGACGCGGACCCGGCCTCGTCGGTGTCGTCGTCCCGCGCCTGGAGCGTGCCCCGCTGGAAGCAGGCCAGGGAAGAGGCGGCGTGCTCCGCGGTGAAGTCGTCGGCGGACCCGTCCGCGGGCTCCGGCGGGGTCTCCTCGCGCAGTTCGGCGGCCAGGCTGGTCTGCGGCACCCGGCGGGGCAGCGGGGTGAGTCCGTCCGCGCGGGGCGCGGCCGGTGCGGGCACGGACCGCACCGCGGTGGCCGGCCGGGCCGCCGCCTCCCGCGCGGGAGCACTCCGCCGCGCGGCGGCCGCCGCGTCGTCGCGTTCCCCGTCCGGCACGTCCGGCGCGGCGGCGTCCGCCGTGTCCCGGGCGCCGGGACCGGCCGGCTCGTCCCGCACCACGATCTCGTGCGGGATCAGCACGATCGCCGTGGTCCCGCCGTACGGCGACGGGCGCAGCGTGACGGCGATGCCGTGCCGGTGCGCGAGCTGCGCGATCACGAACATGCCGAGCCGGAGGTCGTCGGCGAGCGCCACCACGTCGAACTGCGGCGGCTTGGCCAACTGGGCGTTGAGGGAGGCGTAGTCCTCCTCCGACATGCCGAGGCCCCGGTCCTCGATCTCCACGGCCAGGCCCTTGGCGACCATCGCCGCCCGCACCCCGACGGGGCTGGGCGCCGGCGAGTACACCGTCGCGTTGTCGATCAGCTCGGCCAGCAGATGGATCACGTCGGCCACCGCGGGCGGGGCGAGCGACACCTCCTCGTCGGTGTGCACCTCCACCCGCTGGTACTCGGCGACCTCGCCGACGGCGCTGCGCACGATGTCGATCAGCGCGACCGGCTCGTTCCAGGTCCGGCCGGGCCGCTCCCCGCTGACGATGACCAGGTTCTCCTCGTACCGGCGCAACTGACTGGCCGTGGAGTCCAGTTCGTACAGGCCCTTGAGGACCTCGGGGTCGGTGTGCCGGCGCTCCAGCGCGTCGAGCTTGCTGAGCTGGAGGTTGACCAGGTTCTGGCTCTGCCGGGCGATGCCCAGGATGACCTTCTGGAACCCCCGCCGGGTGTCGGCGAGTTCGACCGCGGTGTGCACGGCGGTGCGCTGCGCGGTGTTGAACGCCTGTGCGACCTGGCCCAGTTCGTCGGGCCGGTAGTCCAGCGGGGGCGCCGCCGACTCGACGTCGACCTTCTCGCCGCGCTCCAGCCGGGCCACCACGTCGGGCAGCCGCTCGTGCGCCAGACCGAGGGTGGCCTCCCGCAGCCCACGCAGCCGGCGGGACAGCGAACGGGTGATGCGCCAGGACAGCCCGACACACAGCAGCAGCGCGAGGAGTCCGGCGGCGCTCAGGGAGGCGGCCGTCACCAGCAGGCCGCGGGCCTCGTCGGCGCTGCTGGTGAGCAGCGCGTCCGTCTGCTGCCGGATCATCGTGGAGTACTGCGCCGAGACCTTGTCCATGGCCTCGGTCCACTGTTCCCGCAGGTCCGGCAGTTGGGCGCTGCGGTCCTTGCCCTCCACCGTGGTGGCCAGCACCTGGTCCTCGATCGCCTCCAGGGCGCGCCACTCGGGGCTGCGCAGGATCTGCTCGGCCTGCGCCCTGACATCGCCGGTCACCGCGGGCATGATCTGGTCCTCGACCAGCCAGCGGCGGGTGTGGACCATCTCCGTGAACTGGCTCCACTTCTCCGCGTAGAGGCGTCCGGAGGGCCAGGCGAGGGTGAGGACGGCGTCCTCCTGGGAGACCAGCTCCGCCGCGTGCTCCAGCGCCACCAGCGGCTGCGCCTGCGAGGTCAGGTCCCCGTCGTCGACCTGGGACAGCTCCCGGAAGGCGTGGATCTGGTCGTCGATGATCGAGGTGTACTGGTCGAGCGCCTGCTCGGCGGTGATGCCGGTGGGGTGGTCCACCTGGTCCCGGTAGTACTCCAGGCTGCCCACCGAGCCGAGTACCGAGTACAGCCGGTCCGAGACGCGCGGCGGTGCGCCGGCGATCGCGTCCGCCTGCCCCGCCAGCTTCGCCACCGCCTTGTCGGTCGTCTCGCGCTGCGCGTCGAGGGCGGCCCGGGAGCTGCGC
>KL568574.1:34438-35703 GCA_000715605.1 Streptomyces speibonae
CGAGGGCGGCCCGGGAGCTGCGCGGCTCGGCCAGCCACGCGGCGGTCAGCCTGCGCTCCCTCTGCAGCGCGAGCGTGGTGTGCGTGCCCATCGCGCCCGTCGACCGGCTGAGCGTCGTCTGGGAGCGCAGCTGCAACCCCTCGGAGAACATCTGGATCGTCGTCAGGCCCCACATGCCGGCGAGGGTGACGCTGGGCACCAGGGCGAGGAGGAACAGCGAGAGACGAATGGAGCCGATACGGCGCCGGGCACCTGTCCGTGGAGACATCGTGGTCCTAGAGCGGTCGGATGGTGGGAGAGGTACGCACGGGCCGGACCGTCACCGGGTCCCCCCGGCGGCGAATCCGGCGACGGACTCCGCGTTGTCCCGGGTGACGAACGCCGGTCCGGTGAGCACGGGCGCGACCCCGCCGCCGCTGAGGTTGCCGTTGGTCCGGTACAGCCACAGCGCGTCCACGGCGAGATAGCCCTGCAGATACGGCTGCTGGTCGACGGCGAACTGCACCTTGCCGCCGCGCACCGCCTCCACGAGCTCGCTGCTGAGGTCGAAGGTGGCGACGCGGGCGTCGCTGCGCGCCTCCGCGACCGCGTCCACCGCGGTGAGCGCGAAGTCCGCCCCGTTGGTGACGATCTGGTCGATGGTCGTGTCCTGCCGCAGCCGGGCGGTCAGAACGCCGGAGACGGCGCGCTTGTCGGTGCCGTCGACGTAGAGGTTCTCCGTCGTCCCGCCGAAGGTCTTCTTCACGCCCGCGCAGCGGGCCTCCAGGCCGACGTTGCCGCGCTCGTGGACGACGCACAGGGCGTGCCGGCCCTTCAGCTCGTTCAGCTTCTCGCCGACGGCCCGGCCCGCCACGCTCTCGTCCTGGCCGAAGAACGCGGGCAGCCCGGCCGACTGCCATTCGTCCAGGCCCGAGTTGAGCCCGACCACGGGGATGTCCGCCGCCCGTGCCTCGTCGACCGGACCCTTCATGGCCTGGGGCTTGGCCAGCGTCAGCGCGATGCCGTCGACGCCGTCGCGCACCGCCTCGCGGACCAGCTTCGCCTGCCCCGCCGGATCCGGGTCGCTCACGTACGTCAGCGCGATGTCGTCCTTGGCCGCCGCCGCCTCGGCGCCCTTGCGCACCCGGTCCCAGAAGGGGTCGTCCTCCGTGCCGTGGGTGACCAGGGTGACCCTCGTCCGTCCCGCCCCGGACCCGCCCGCGCCGTCCGCGTCCGAGGAGTCGTCGTCCGTACCGAAGGCGGAGCACCCGGTCGCGACCAGAGCG
>KL568574.1:35945-36433 GCA_000715605.1 Streptomyces speibonae
CAGGCGGTGTCGCGAGAGGCGGCGGGACGGGGGACGAGTCTTCATGAGGAGTGCGGACCTCGCTGTACGGCAGAGCAAGAGCAGGGGAGAGCACGGACGGCCGCATGGGGGGACGTGCGCCGGCCGGGTGACTCTCGCTGGCCCGGAGCCAACCGTGTGCGACCGGTGGTCGTCAAGTGAAAGGCCACGTGAAGTGAGGTCTTGCTGCCGCATTGTGATGAAGCGTGAGAACGCGGTAGCCGTGCGGCATTCCGAACCGAACGGACGGTACGTACCGGCCCGGCTCTCACCCGTACGCCGTACGCCCCGGGTTCAGCGCCGGCGCAGCCGCATGACGAGCGCGGCGCCCCCGGTCAGCACCAGGACGCCGAGCGCACCGCCCGCGAGCAGCGGGGCGGAGGGACCGGAGGAGGCGGCGGCGGTGGTCCGGGCGGCGGGGGTGCTCGCCGGTTCGGGGGCGACGGCCGCCGGCGTGCTCGGGGCGGGGG
>KL568574.1:36604-38312 GCA_000715605.1 Streptomyces speibonae
GGGGCGGGGGCGGCGGTGTCCGAGGCGCGGGGGCTCGCGGTCCGCTCGGGGGCCGCCGCCTCGTCGTCGTTCTTCGCCCCGTCGTCGTTTTTCGCCCCGTCGTCCTGATCACGGACGTTCGGCGGGGCCGACGCCGGCTTCCTCGCCTCCGGGAACTCCACGTCCGAGCACGAGTAGTAGGTGTCCGGCGTACTGCTGTTCTGCCAGACCGTGTAGAGGACATGACGTCCCGTCCGGTCCGACGGCAGTGTCACCCGGAAGTGGTACGCGCCGTCGGTCAGCGCCGGGTCGCGCACCTCGGCGAGCGGACGCTCCGGCAGATCGGACCAGGAGAGCGGCTGCGCCGGGGCGTAGCCGGGCTTCGTCAGGTACACCCGGAAGGTGCCGGTGTGCGGGATCGTCGAGACATACGTCATCGGCAGGGTCCCGCCGGGCGCCACCCGGGTCGCCGGCCAGTCGGCGCGGGCGAGGTCGAGGCCCCGGTAGGCGGGCAGGCCCCCGCTGCACAGCTTCCCGTCCGGGATCCGCTGCCGGTCCCGGCCGCCGACGTTCGCCACGCGCAGGTTGTCCCACGCGGTGAACGGCCCGCCGTTCGCGGCGACCGCCGCGCGGCACGCCGCCGAGCCCGCACGCTCACCGCCCTGGGGCGAGCACGCCACGACCCGGCTCACCGGATCCGTCGGGGCCCCGTGGGCGTGCGCCGGCGCCGCGGCCCACAGCGGCGTCAGCAGCGGGGCCACCAGGGCCGCCGCGAGCGCGGCGCGGTGTGCGGTCGTCCGGGACATCCGGGACGCCTCCTTCGGCGGGGCGGAAACGCGGTGGGGCGGCGGGGCGGTGGTGCCTTTCGTGCAGTACGGATGAACGGCCGGGCGCGTTCATGTCCCGGCCGATGCGGGGCGTGGCGTCCGTTCCTGGCCAACCGCTGTGCGCCGAGGGTGGGTTCCCGGCCGGTTCGAGGGTTTCCCCGGTATCCGGGCGTGCCGCGCGCTGCCTATCGTTCGAGCGCGGCCGGACCCCCGGGCGACCCCGAAGGGGCCGCCGCCCGCGCGTCCGGCCGGCCGAAGGGTGCGGGACGGCGCGTCCCGGGACACCGGCCGCAAACCGACGGCCGGCGGCCGGCCTTCGGAAACACCCCGCGAGCAGGCGGGCCGGACGGTGCGGATGGGGCACCGGTCGGCCCGCCGTTCTCTTTTTCGCCGCCACCTGACACACTTAGATACCGGACGCGCTGTTTTCTTTCATCTGGCACGTTTGTTTTGCCGGATGTGCCCAAGTGCGGCTGCCCGACAGGGTGATGACCATCGCCGGAGGGTGAGTTATCGTGTACGTGGTGTGAAAACAAACGGCATGACCCGTTCCTTTCCGGCTCAGGAGTTCAGGCGATGGCGAGGCAGGTACGCGCCGAGCAGACCCGCGCGACGATCATTACGGCCGCCGCAGACCTGTTCGACCGGCAGGGCTACGAATCGACCAGTCTCAGCGACATCGTCGAGCACGCCCATGTGACCAAGGGCGCCCTCTACTTCCACTTCGCCGCGAAGGAGGACCTCGCCCACGCCGTCCTGGAACTGCAGTCCGCGACCTGCCGCAAACTGGCCCGGGACACCGAGGGCCGGGGGCACACCTCCCTGGAGACGCTGATGCGCCTCACCTTCTCCATAGCGAGGATGTCGGCCGAGGATCCCGTGCTGCGGGCCGGTCTGCGGCT
>KL568574.1:38540-42624 GCA_000715605.1 Streptomyces speibonae
GATGTGTATAAGAGACAGTGGCTGGACATCGTCACCGCGCGGCTCGTCGGCGCGGTCAAGGAGGGGGACGTCCACGCGGACGTCGACATCGACGTCGTGGCCCACTCCCTCGTCTGCTTCTTCGTCGGCACCCGCGTCGTCGGCCGCTCCAGGGAATCCGTCGCCCGACAGCCCCGCCGTACCGCCGAGATGTGGCAGATCCTCATCCGCGGACTGGTCCCCGTGACCCGGCGCGCCCGCTATCTCAGCCTGGCCGCACGGCTGGAACGGGAGATCGCCCCGGTGTGACGCACGGTGGCGCCCACATGCGCGCGTTACGGTGTGCCGCATGTCCGAGATCCCCACCGCCCCCGTGATCGTCGCCGACGAGCCCGGCACGTTCCCCCACAGTGTGCTGGCCGAGCGGCACCCCGCGATCATCCGGCAGGTGCGCGAGTCCCTCCCGTACGGACCGGCGCAGCGGGACGCGCTCGACGCCCTGCTGGCCAACTGCACCGAGGGCACGATCGAACCCCTGCCCGCCACGGCCCACGACCGGGAGCGCTGGGCGGCCTGGGGGATGGACGACCACGCCGGGCGCACCTGGTTCGAGGTGCCCTGGCTGTGGTCCGAGAGCTGGTTCTACCGCCGGCTGCTGCACGCCGTGGGCTACTTCGGGCCCGGCCCCTGGCAGGGTATCGACCCCTTCCGCCCGTCCAAGCTCGCCGAACTCGGCTCACCCGCCACGGACGAGGAACTGGCCGCGCTCGACGACCTCGCCGGCCGCCCGGAGGAGGAGCGGGCGCGGGCCCTGCTGCACGGCTCCCTGTGGGGCAACCGCGCCGACCTCGGCTTCCGGCTGTCCGCCGAAGGGGCCGAGGAGACGGCCGCCGTTCCCGCTCTGGTGGCCGACGACAGCGAACGGCTGTGGCCGCTGCTCTCCTCCGGCACGGGCACGCTCTGCCTGGTCGCCGACAACGCGGGCCGCGAACTCGTCCCCGACCTGCTGCTCGTCGCGCACCTCCTGGCCCACGGCCGCATCGGCCGGGCCGTGCTGCACATCAAGCCGTACCCGTACTACGTCTCCGACGCCACCACCGCCGACGTCGTCGACGCGGTGGGCCGGCTCACCGGCGCCGGGGGAGCGGCGGCGGCGTACGGGCGCGGTCTGTGGGACGCCCTCGCCGACGGCCGCCTCGCCCTGCGCGCGCACCCCTTCTCCTGCTCGCCGCTGCCCTACGAGCGGATGCCGGACGACCTGCGCGCCGACTTCGCCGCCGCCACCCTCACCGTCCTCAAGGGCGACCTCAACTACCGCCGCCTCGTGGGCGACCGGTACTGGCCGCCCACCACCCCGTTCGCGGACGTCACCGGGTACTTCCCGGGGCCGGTCGCCGCGCTGCGCACCCTCAAGTCCGACGTGATCACCGGACTGGATGCCGCGACCGAGGCGGCGCTGACGGACGCGGAGGGGCGGAGCCGGCGCACGGCCGGCACCCACGCGCTGATCCAGGTACGGACATGACCTCGACGACTCCCGTACCGGGCAGGGTTCACGCGATGGTGTGATCACGTCCCGGCCGGCGGATGCCGTCACCGGGCCACGGGTAGCTCCCGGCCATGACGCAGCCGTTCGAACTCCCGCACTTCTACCTGCCGCACCCCGCGCGCCTCAATCCGCACGTCGACGGGGCGAGAGCCCATTCGACGGCGTGGGCACGCGAGATGGGGATGCTGGAGGGCAGCGGGGTCTGGGAGCAGTCCGACCTCGACGCGCACGACTACGGACTGCTCTGCGCCTACACCCATCCCGACTGCGACGGCCCCGCCCTCTCCCTCGTCACCGACTGGTACGTGTGGGTCTTCTTCTTCGACGACCACTTCCTGGAGAAGTACAAGCGCACCCAGGACCGCGCCGCCGGAAAGGCCCACCTGGACCGGCTCCCGCTGTTCATGCCGCTCGATCCGGCGACGCCCGTCCCCGAGCCGGAGAACCCGGTGGAGGCGGGCCTGGCCGACCTGTGGGCGCGCACGGTGCCGGCGATGTCCGCGGACTGGCGCCGCCGGTTCGCCGTCGCCACCGAACACCTCCTCAACGAGTCGATGTGGGAGCTGTCCAACATCAACGAGGGGCGGATCGCCAACCCCGTCGAGTACATCGAGATGCGCCGCAAGGTGGGCGGCGCCCCCTGGTCGGCGGGGCTCGTGGAGTACGCGACCGCCGAGGTCCCCGCCGCCGTCGCCGGCACCCGGCCGCTGCGGGTGCTGATGGAGACGTTCTCCGACGCCGTGCACCTGCGCAACGATCTGTTCTCCTACCAGCGGGAGGTCGAGGACGAGGGCGAACTCAGCAACGGCGTGCTGGTCCTGGAGACGTTCTTCGGCTGCACCACCCAGGAGGCCGCCGACCTCGTCAACGACGTCCTGACCTCGCGGCTGCACCAGTTCGAGCACACCGCGTTCACCGAGGTCCCCGCGGTCGCGCTGGAGAACGGCCTCACCCCGGACCAGCTCGCGGCCGTGGCGGCCTACACCAAGGGGCTCCAGGACTGGCAGTCCGGCGGCCACGAATGGCACATGCGCTCCAGCCGGTACATGAACGAGGGCGCGCGCTCCCGCTCTCCCTGGGACGTGCCGTCCGGCCCCGGCACGTCCGCCGCCGGCATCGGCGCGCTGCTCAGCACCACCGGGGCCCGCCGCCTGCGCGCCTACACCCACGTGCCCCACCCCAAGGTCGGCCCGTCGGTCATCCCCGACATCGAGATGCCCTACCCGCTGGAGCTCAGCCCCGCTCTCGACGGTTCGCGCCGGCATCTGCTGGAGTGGTCCCGGCGCATGGGCATCCTCAACGAGGGCGTCTGGGACGAGGACAAGCTGGCGAGCTGCGACCTGCCGCTGTGCGCGGCGGGCCTCGACCCGGACGCCACCCAGGAACAGCTCGACCTCTCCTCGGACTGGCTGGCCTTCGGCACCTACGGCGACGACTACTACCCGCTGGTGTACGGCCACCGCCGCGACCTGGCCGCCGCCCGGCTGACCACGGCCCGCCTCGCGGCCTGCATGCCCCTCGACGACGGACCGGTGCCGCCGCCCGTCAACGCCATGGAGCGGTCCCTGACCGACCTGTGGGCGCGTACCACGGCCGGCATGACCCCCGAGGAGCGCCGCCCGCTGAAGTCCGCGATCGAGTCGATGACCGAGGCGTGGGTGTGGGAGCTGTCCAACCAGATCCAGCACCGCGTCCCGGACCCGGTGGACTACCTGGAGATGCGGCGCGCCACCTTCGGCTCCGACCTCACCCTGGGGCTCTGCCGCGCCGGCCACGGTCCCGCGGTGCCGCC
This sequence comes from Streptomyces speibonae, assembly GCA_000715605.1. GTDB lineage: Bacteria > Actinomycetota > Actinomycetes > Streptomycetales > Streptomycetaceae > Streptomyces > Streptomyces speibonae. The sequence goes on from KL568574.1 coordinate 41,861, forward strand.
GGAGGTCTACCGCAGCGGTCCCGTGCGCTCCCTGGAGAACGCGGCGATGGACTACGCCTGCCTCCTCAACGACATCTTCTCCTACCAGAAGGAGATCGAGTTCGAGGGCGAGATCCACAACGCGATCCTCGTCGTGCAGAACTTCTTCGGCGTCGACTACCCGACCGCGCTGCCCGTGGTGCAGGACCTGATGAACCAGCGGATGCGCCAGTTCCAGCACGTCGTGGAGCACGAACTGCCGGTCGTCTACGACGACTTCCAGCTGTCGCGGGAGGCGCGGAAGGTCATGGCGGACTATGTGACGGACCTCCAGAACTGGATGGCGGGCATCCTCAACTGGCACCGCAGCGTCCCGCGGTACCAGGACGCCTACCTGTCCGGCCGGGTCCACGGCTTCCTTCCGTACCGTGCACCGGCCCGTCCGGTGCCGGCCTGACGGCCCGGCGCCGGTGCCGGAGGCAGCCGTGGAACGACCCGCGCTGCGGCCCAAGCCCCTGCCCGGGGATCCGGGCGGGGCCCGGGAGCGTCCCGGGCCCGCCCGTCAGTCCCGCCAGTCCCGCCAGTCCCGGCAGTCCGGGCAGCAGGCCGGGCGACGGCGCGGACGGCGGCTGCTGACCGCGCTGCTCGGGGTGGCGGCCGGTGCGGTCCTGGTGCTGTCGGGGGTCGGGCTGGGCGCGATGGGCGCCACCGTCCTCGGCGCGGGCGCGTTCACCGGGCCGGAGCGGCGGGCGGGGGCGGAGGCGGAGGCGGGGGCGGTCCCGCTC
>KL568574.1:42835-43752 GCA_000715605.1 Streptomyces speibonae
GGGTGGAGGTGGCCGACGGCCGGGAGCCGGGGGCCCGGGTCGTCGGCGTGCACGTCCCGGGCCCGGGTTTCTCGGCCGGTCTGGTACGGGGCGACGTGCTCCTCGCCTTCGGCGGCGAACGCGTCGGCTCGGCCGCCGACCTGGCCCGTGCCGTGGCCCGGGCCCGGCCGGGCGAGGAGGTGACGCTGACGGTGCGCCGGGCCGGCGGCGGTCACCGGCGGCTCACGGCCGTCCCCGGCATCGTCACATGACCACGCGGAAGTGGCTGGTGAGCCGCGCCTCGTCGTCCAGGACGTGGAAGGCGAGTCCGACCGGCGCGTCCCGGTCCGCGACCTGCTCGCCCTCCCAGGGCAGCCGCAGCGTCCACGTCACGCCCGGCCCGACCAGCACGGGGCGGCCGGCGAACGTGGTGGCGGCCGGGGTGTGGGCGTGCCCGGTGATCAGCCCGGCCACCCGGGGCCGGCGCGCCATCAGCTCCGCCAGCGCGGCCGCGTCGCGCAGCGGGTAGGAGTCGGGCAGGGGGTGGTGCAGCGGTACCGGCGGGTGGTGGAAGGCGAGCAGGGCCGGAAGGCCGTCGGGGAGCGTGTCGAGCGTCGACTCGATCCAGGCGCGGGTCCGTGCGCCCAGCTCGCCGTCGTCGCGCCCCGGGATGCTCGAATCGCACATCAGCACGGCCCCGCCGTCCAGCACCCGCACGCTGTTGACCGGCCCGTCGGCGGCCGGCTCCCCCAGCAGCGCCTTGCGGTACGGCGCCCGGCTGTCGTGGTTGCCCGGACAGGTCAGCACCGGGAACGGGGCGCCGCCGTCGCGCAGTCCGAGCAGGCGGGCGGCCTCCTCGTACTCGGTCTCGGTGCCGTGGTCCGCGATGTCACCGGTCACCAGCAGCGCGTCGGGCCGTACCGGCAGTTCCCACAGCC
>KL568574.1:43912-46104 GCA_000715605.1 Streptomyces speibonae
TACCGGCAGTTCCCACAGCCGGTCGCGCACCCGCCGCGCGCGCTCGGTCGCCCTCGCGGTTCCATCCAGATGCAGATCGCTGATGTGCGCGAGTACGAGCACGGCCGTACGCCTCCTCGGCCGGGACTGCCAACGGTCGAAGGCGATCTCATCATGGGATGTAATGGTTGAACAACCGTTTGCCATTAGTTCAGGCGGGAGTGCGGGGGAGGTGAGGCAGGGGTGCGGGGCGAACCCGGCGAACCGGCTCGCGCCGCCCCCGCCCGCCGGGCAGGATGCTGCCCGTAGCCCCGACGTCCGCCCTGGGAGGCACCCGGATGACCGGCACCACGCCCGCGTCCTTCACCGCCGACGACTACAAGGCCCGGATGGAGCGGGCCGCGCGGCAGGCCGCCGACGCCGGGCTGGCCGGACTGCTCGTGGCACCCGGCCCCGACCTGGTGTGGCTCACCGGCTACACCCCCACCGCGGTCACCGAGCGGCTCACCCTGCTGGTCCTGGCGGCCGGCCGGGACCCGGTGCTCGTCGTCCCCACCCTGGAGGCCCCCGACGCCGAGCACGCCGCCGGCGCCCCCGCACTCACCCTGCGCGACTGGACCGACGGCAAGGACCCCTACGCCGCCACCGCCGCCCTGCTGGACGCGGACGGCCGGTACGGCATCAGCGACAACACCTGGGCGCTGCACCTGCTGGGCTTGCAGCAGGCGCTTCCCGGCACCTCCTACGCCGCCCTCACCGAGGCCCTTCCCATGCTGCGCGCCGTCAAGGACGCGGCGGAACTCGACCTCCTCGCCGCCGCCGGAGCGGCCGCCGACGCCGCGTTCGAGGAGATCAGGGGCGTGGCCTTCGCCGGCCGCCGCGAGGCCGACGTCGCCGCCGACCTCGCCGCCCTGCTGCGCCGCTCCGGCCACTCCCAGGTCGACTTCACCATCGTGGCCTCCGGACCCAACGGGGCCAACCCGCACCACGAGGCCGGCGACCGCGTCGTCGGACGCGGCGACATGGTCGTCCTCGACTTCGGCGGCCTCAAGGACGGCTACGGCTCCGACACCTCCCGCACCGTGCACGTCGGCGAACCCACCGACGAGGAACGCCGGGTGCACGACCTGGTGCGCGAGGCGCAGGAGGCGGGCTTCCGCGCGGTGCGGCCCGGCGCCGCCTGCCAGGACGTCGACCGAGCCGCCCGCGCCGTCATCGCCGGCGCCGGGTACGGGGAGTACTTCATCCACCGCACCGGGCACGGCATCGGCGTCACCACCCACGAACCGCCGTACATGATCGAGGGCGAGGAGCGGCCCCTCGTCCCCGGCATGTGCTTCTCCGTCGAACCCGGCGTGTACCTGCCCGGCCGGTTCGGGGTGCGCATCGAGGACATCGTGGCCGTGACCGGGGACGGGGGGAGGCGGTTGAACAACACCACGCGGGAGATGGTCATAGTGGACTGAACGTCACCCGACGTCCCCCTACCGCCTCCCCGAACGGCAATGGCGAGAGATGACCCAGGCACCCACACCCACCGCGGACACCGTCCGCCGACTGGCCCGCACGCTGCTCAAGGACAGCGGCGCGGCAGCCGCGTCCCGACCCGACGTCCGGCCCGTCAGCGAGGAGGCCGGGCACACCGCCTGGTGGGTCGGCGCCCACCATGTGCTGCGGCTCGCTCCGGACCGTGGGACGAGCGCCCGCCGGCGCCGCGAACCACGGCTGCGCGACCTCGTCCGCCCGCACGTGCCGGTGGCGCTGCCGGTCCTGGTGGCACAGGGGGAGTGGGCGCCCGGACTGCTGTGCACCCTCGACACCAGGCTGCCCGGCGGTACGGCGGAGGAGCACACCGTGTCCGCCGTCGGCGAGACCGACCTGTCCGGGCTGCTCACAGGGCTGCACAAGGTGCCGGCGCGGCAGGCGGAGACCCTCGGCGTGCCGCGCGTGGCCCCGCGCTCCCTCGAGGCCCTGCGCCGGGCCGCCCGCGAGGCCGCCGAACGGCTCGCCGAGGCCGACGAGTTCGACCCCGGACGGCTGGACCAGCTCAGCCCGCCCGCCGCGGTCCAGCTCGCCGCCCAGTCCGGCACGGCCGTCCTGGTCCACCACGCCCTCACCGGCGGGCACCTCCTGGTCGGCGGCGACGGCCGGGTGCGCGGCGTCCTCGGCTGGGACGCGGCGGTCGTCGGCGATCCCGCCGAGGACATCGCGGG
>KL568574.1:46288-47427 GCA_000715605.1 Streptomyces speibonae
GTGGCTGGCCCGCTGCGACGCCGTCGTCCACCTCGCCGACGCCCTCGCCGGCCGCGCCACCGCCCGGCCGCGGCTGCGGCTGCTGCGCACCCGGCTGCGCCGGGCCTGGGAACCGATCATGCTGGAGCGGGTCACGGACCTGCGCAAGGAGGACGACGCGCTCTAGCGACGCGCCCGTTAGGGTGAAGGCCGACCAGTGGTGCCGACGACGGGGGCGCGGACATGAGCGGGACAGTGGTGGCGGTCAGCAGCAACGGTGAGTACTCCTTCACCAAGCCGAACCGGGAGAGCATCACGCTGCTCGCCGGGCTCGGTGTGGAGGGCGACGTCCACGCCGGTGTGACGGTCAGGCACCGCTCGCGTGTCGCCCAGGACCCCACGCAGCCGAACCTGCGTCAGGTGCACCTCATCCATGAGGCGTTGTTCACCGAGGTCGCCCGGCAGGGCTTCGAGGTGGGACCCGGTGAGCTCGGCGAGAACATCACCACGCGCGGCATCGACCTGCTCGGCCTGCCGACCGGCACCCTGCTGCACATCGGCGACGAGGCCGTGCTGGAGGTCACCGGGCTGCGCAACCCGTGCGTGCAGATCGACGCGTTCCAGGACGGCCTGCTCCGGCAGGTCGTCGGCCGAGACGAGGCGGGGAACATCGTCCGCAAGGCCGGGATCATGAGCGTCGTGAAGGAGGGCGGCACGGTGCGCCCCGGCGACGGCATCACGGTGCGGCTCCCGGAGGGGCCGCACCGGCCCCTGGAACGGGTCTGACGGAAACGGGCCGACGGAACGGGCCGGCTCCGGCTCTCGCTCCGGAGGCGCCGTCACTCCAGTTACTCCTGTCACTCCTGGAGCAGTACCGCCGCCGACTCCGCGGGCAGCCGCAGCGCCCCGTCCGCGCCCGGCGGCTCCACCGGCTCCCACGCCGCGAGGATCCGCGCACCGGGCACCCCCAGGGGGACGGCGGCGGGCCGGTCGCCGAGGTTGACGGCCACCCGGACGTCGCCGCGCCGGAAGGCCAGCCAGCGCCCCTCGTCGTCGTAGGCCACCTTGGTGTCGCCGAGGCCGGGGTCGGTGAGGTCCGGCTGTGCGTGGCGCACGGCGGCCAGCAGCCGGTACCAGGCCAGCACCTGTCTCTTATACAC
>KL568574.1:47577-51698 GCA_000715605.1 Streptomyces speibonae
CTCCGACCAGTCCAGACAGGAGCGGTCGCGGGTGGCGGGGTCCTGTGGGTCGGGTACGTCCTCCTCGGCCCAGCCGTGCGCCGCGAACTCCCGCCGCCGGCCCGCGCTCACCGCCCGGGCGAGCTCCGGATCGGTGTGGTCGGTGAAGAACTGCCAGGGCGTGCCCGCCGCCCACTCCTCGCCCATGAACAGCATCGGGGTGAAGGGGGCGGTCAGTGTCAGCGTCGCCGCGCAGGCCAGCAGCCCGGGGGAGACCAGCGCGGACAGCCGGTCCCCCTGGGCGCGGTTGCCCACCTGGTCGTGGGTCTGGCTGTAGCCCAGGAGCCGGTGCGCGGCCACCCGGTCGCGGTCCAGCGGCCGGCCGTGGTGCCGGCCCCGGAAACTGGAGTACGTCCCGTCGTGGAAGAAGCCACAGGTGAGCGTCTTGGCCAGCGCCGCGAACGGGTCGCGCGCGAAGTCGGCGTAGTAGCCGCGCGATTCACCGGTCAGCGCGGTGTGCAGGGCATGGTGGAAGTCGTCGTTCCACTGCGCGTGCAGCCCGAGGCCGCCCTCCTCGCGCGGTGTGATGATCCGGGGGTCGTTGAGGTCCGACTCGGCGACGAGGAACAGCGGGCGGCCGGTGTCGGCGGCCAGGGCGTCCACGGCCCGGGACAACTCCTCCAGGAAGTGCGTCGCGCGCGTGTCCACCAGCGCGTGCACCGCGTCCAGCCGCAGCCCGTCGAGCCGGTAGTCCCGCAGCCACGCGAGGGCGCTCTCCAGGAGGTAGGCGCGCACCTCGTCGGAGCCGGGCGCGTCCAGGTTGACCGCCGCGCCCCAGGGGGTGTGATGGGTGTCGGTGAAGTACGGGCCGAACCGCGGCAGATAGTTGCCCGACGGCCCCAGGTGGTTGTGCACCACGTCCAGGACGACGCCGAGTCCCAGGGAGTGCGCCCGGTCGACGAACCGTTTCAGCCCCTCGGGACCGCCGTACGGCTCGTGCACGGCCCACAGCGACACCCCCTCGTACCCCCATCCGTGCCGGCCCGGGAACGGGCACACCGGCATCAGCTCCACGTGCGTCACGCCCAGGTCAGCGAGATGGCCGAGCCGCTCGGCGGCGGCGTCGAAGGTGCCCTCGCGGGTGTACGTGCCCACGTGCAGCTCGTACAGCACCGCCCCGGGCAGCGGACGCCCGGTCCACCGCTCGCGCCAGGTGAACCGGTCGTGGTCCACGACGGCACTGAGCCCGTCCGGCCCGTCCGGCTGGCGGCGCGAGCGCGGATCGGGCAGCACGGGACCGTCGTCCAGCGCGAAGCCGTACCGGGAGCCGTCGTGCGCCTCGGCCTCCCCCCTCCACCACCCCGCGCGTCGCGGATCACGCTCCAACGCGCGCGTGACGCCGTCGCACTGGAGCGTCACTCTGCCGGCCTTCGGTGCCCACACCTCGAACTGCACGGACGGTTCCCCTTCGTCTGCTCACCGTGATGTAGCCCGTCCATCGTGCGGCATGGGAGATCACTTCGCCGGGGGATCGTCCCTTTCGCGGCGGGTGTCGCCAGGTGTTCTGTAGCCCGGCCGTTGCCTTTGTTTCTGGACAGCCCGGCCGTCGCTGACCGACAATCAACAGCGTGACGTCGTCCTTCGAGTTCCACACGTACCCCGCGCGGCTGTCCGACGCGGAGCGCGACAAGGCGCTGAGCGTACTGCGGGACGGCGTCGCCAAGGGGCGCCTGTCGCACGACACCTTCATCCGGCGCATGGAACTCGCGCTCACCGCGCGGCGTTCCGACGAACTCGCCGCGCTCACCGCCGACCTGCCGAGGGAAAGCCGCCTCTCGCGCGCGGTGTTCGGCACGGTCGAGGCGGTGTCCGGTTTCACCGTGCGGCTGCGCCGGGCCTGGCAGGCCGAGAAGCTGCCCAAACTGCTGCTGCCGCACCCGGCCGCCGGACACCCGCTGCGCATAGGGCGCGATCCCGCCAGCGGGCTGCGCATCAGCCACGAGACGGTCTCCCGCGTGCACGCCGAACTCCGTCACCAGGGCGGCCTGTGGGTGCTGCGGGACCTCGGCTCGACCAACGGCACGACGGTGAACGGACGCCGGGTGGTCGGCGCGGCCGTCGTGCGCGAGGGCGACCAGGTCGGTTTCGGCCAGATCACCTACCGGCTCGCGGTGAACTGACCCCCGCCAAATCCCGGTGCGTGCCGTGGTGTTGACGTACACCCCGAAGTCGTGACTCACTGTGCGTACCCCCTGCACTCCCGGTGAGAAGACGGCGCCACTTCGTGGAGGTGTGCCCTGCCGCCCCTCCTGCGTTATCCGACCGTCGGCGAACTGGGCGCGCGGGCCGCCGCCCTCGTCGCCCGGCATCCCCGCGACGCCCGGCTGCGCCCCGTCGGCGCCTCCCGCGCGGGCGTCCCCCTGTGGCTGCTGAGCATCGGCCACGGCGACCGCCAGGCCCTCGTCGTCGCCGGACCGCACGCCAATGAGCCCGTGGGCGGCGCGACCGTCCTGCGCCTGGCCGAGCGCGCGCTGGCCGACCCCCGGCTCACCGAGGGCGCCGACGCCACCTGGAACCTGCTGCTCTGTCTGGACCCCGACGGGCTGCGCCGCAACGAGCGCTGGATGACCGGCCCGTACACCCTCGGCCACCACTTCCGGAACTTCTTCCGGCCCGGCTTCCTGGAACAACCCGAATGGCTGCCCGACGGCGCGGCGGCCGCCGCGCTGCCGGAGACCCGGGCCCTGCTCGCCGTCCAGGACGAACTGCGGCCCTTTCTCCAGTGCTCCCTGCACGGCGTCGACGTCGGCGGCGGCTTCGTCGAGCTCACCCACGACCTGCCCGGCCTCGACCGGAGGGTCGCGGGCATCGCCGCCCGCCTCGGCATCCCGCGCGAACTCGGCGCCTACGACGCCCTGTACTGGCCCGGACTCGGCCCCGCCGTCTACCGGATCCCGCCCCCGCACCGCCGCGACCTCGCCGCGGCCATCACCGAGGCGGCCGTGGAGTCGACGTGGTTCCACCCGTACCGGTACGGCACCGTCACCGCGGTCGTCGAGGCGCCCATGTGGGGCGTGCCGGCCGTCGGGGACGGCTCCCCGCACGCCGACGCGGAGGCGGAGCTGCGCTCCGTCAGCCGCACGCTGCGCGAGGACACGCGGGTGCTGGGCGATCTGACGGCCCGGATACGGCCGTACCTCGCGGGCGTGCCGGACGCGGCGCGGCTGCTCGCCCCGGTCGACGACTATTTACTGGTCTGCCCCGGGCTCGCCGACGCGTGGGACCCCGATTGCCGTAACGATTCTGCGCATCCGTTGCCGCGGATGGACACCGCCGGGCTCACGGCGCTGCGCCTCGCGGGGCGGCGGCTGGCCCTGCGCACCGCCGGGCTGCTGCACCAGCTGGTGACCCGCGCGGGGGGCGATCCGGCGGGGGCGCTGCCGGAGCTGGACCGGCTGATCGACGCGCGGTGCGCGGACTACCGGGACGCGGGGGCGCGGTGGATCCCCGTCGCACGTCAGGCCGAGTACCAGACGCGCGTGGTACTCGCCGCGTTCGCGCTGGCCGCGCGGCGGGCGCCCGAACCCTCCCGTTCGGGTGAGCCGGGGTGGGGTTCGGGGACCGCCGTGCCGATGCAACGGGAATGACGCACATCTCAGTGAAAGCGGTACGCGCGGCGGCACTGACCGCCGCCCTCGTCCTGCTCGCCTGTGCGGCACCCGCACGGGCGGAGTCCGCGCGTGCGGGGGCCGCGCGTGCGGGGGCCGAGGAGAGCTGGCTGATGCTCACGGTCAGCCACGGGGAGACTCCGTCGGTGTCGGGGGGCGGCACGATGCTGCGGTGCGATCCGCCGGGGGGTGAGCACCGGCGTGCGGCCGACGCGTGCGCGGAGCTGGCCGCGGTGGACGGGCGCATCGCCGACGTCCCGTTGCGGGACGGGATCTGCCCGATGATCTACGCGCCGGTGACGGCACACGCCCACGGCGTATGGCACAACCACCCGATCGACTACACCCGAACCTTCCCCAACCCCTGCACCCTGACAGCCCACACCGGCCCCATCTTCGACCTCACCCCCCAGTAGTCCGCACCTCCGCGATCCGCGGGCATTCGTGCCGCTGGGGCGGCACGGGTGGGCGCGA
>KL568574.1:51942-53929 GCA_000715605.1 Streptomyces speibonae
GGGCGGCACGGGTGGGCGCGACGGCACCCCGTTGGCGCCGGGCTGTGCGAACACCCCCCGGCCCGCACTCACGCCGGCAGTGTGCAACTCGCGTGGGTGTACAGGCGCACCGGTGCCTGGGTGAGCCGGGGGTGGGTTCACTCGCCGGCGCTCGCCGGGTGCCGCTGCGCCCACCCGTGCCGCCCCAAGCGGCACGACTGCCCGCAGCTGGGTGGGTGGGTGCGGCACGACTGCCGGCGGCTGGGTGGGTGCGGCGTGGCTGCGCGCGGCTGCGTGGGTGCGGCGGGACCGCACGCGGGTGGGTGGGGGCGATGGGGGTGGCTGCCCGCGGCTACGGGCGGGCGTGGTGGGCTGTGGCGAGGACCGTGCGGGACTGGTGCTCCACCTGGTGCCCCACCGGCACCCACCGCGCCCGGAACCGCACCGCGAACTCCTCGCTCCACAGCGCCACCAACCGCTCCAGCCGCGCCGCCGCCCGCCCGTCCACCGCCCCCAGCGCCCGCCGCAGCATCGCCGCTGCCCTGAGCGGCACTCGCCGCACGAACGCGTCCACGCTCCCCACATACGCCCGCGTCCCGTCCGCCGCCGGTGTACGGACCAGGTCGGCCGCCAGCCCCGGCACCAGTTCCAGCCCCCACGTGGCGGCCCGCACCAGCGGACAGTCGACGCGTCCGGCCACCGTGCCCCCCGTGCCCCCCGCGCCCCTCGCGTCCTCCAGCACCCGCCGCACCTCCTCCGCGTCCCGCAGCAGCCGTTCCGCCAGACGGTGGATCGCCGCGTCCGGCGCCGGATGCGGGGCCGGGTCGTCCACCAGGTCGCTCGCCCACATCGGCACCTCGATCACCGCGGTCAGACCCCCGTACCGGTGCGCGTGGTACCAGGTGCTGCGCCGGGCGTCGTCCGTCAGGCTCGGATAGGCCGGCGCGGCCTCCGGCTCCGGCATCACCCGCACCCCGGGACCGGACGTCGGCCACCCCGCCGCGTCCGACGCGCCCGTCTCCACCGGAATGTGCAACTCCGCCGCCGACTTGGCGAACGGCTCGGCCAGCCCCGGCACGTCCCTCGTCAGCTGCACCCAGCTGCCGCCCAGGTCGGTGCCGTGCAGGGACACCTGAAGATAGGGCCGCAACTCGTCGATCACCCCGGTCAGCGCGAGCGTCTCGGGCGGCAGCCGCCCGGGCGGCAACGCGGCCGGCGCCCACTCCGGCTGCTCCGGCCCCGCAGGACGGAAGAAGCCCATGTGGTAGTCGTACAGACTCCGCGGCGCCGGCGTCACATGGAGACTCGCCCCGTCGGGGTCCGCGCACAGCAGGAAGTGCCAGGACGTCCCGTCGCGCAGTTCCCGCTCGTGCAGGACCCGCCGGGCCAGCGAGAGCAGCGTGCCCCCGCCGGCCGGTTCGTTGGCGTGGGCCCCGGCCACCACCAGCACGGCTCGCCGGGCCCGTCCCACGGACAGCAGGTGCAGCGGCCGCCCCGCACGGGAGACACCCACCTCCCGCAGCTCGCACAGGCCCGGCCACTGCAGGGCCAGCACCCGGGCGGAGAAGACCAACTCGGCCACCGTCGGATAGCGAGACTCCAGCAGCGGACTCACCCCCCGTCACCGCCCGAATCCGCACTGCGAAGTACCCCACGGCGGCGGGACGGTGTCAAGGGCGCGACAGGGGAGCCCTCAGGGGGCGCCTGGAGGTGCGCCGGAGGAAGCCGCTGACGCGGCCCCGCCCCGCCACTCACTGCTCCGCGACCCGCTCGAGCAACGCCACCGGCGACTCCTCGAACAGCTCCGCCACTTCCACACGCCCCTCGAACGTCCGCCCCGCCGCCGGCGCATCGGCCCACCGCCCCGGCGGCAGCACCAGCCGCGTCCCGCGCCAGCCGCCCCCCTCCGCCAGCCGCAGCGACAGCCGGGTCACGGCGGTCAGCACCTCACCGGACCGGACGAACGCCGTGCAGTGCGCCGCCGCGGGCCCCTCGACCGCCACCGGCT
>KL568574.1:54156-56891 GCA_000715605.1 Streptomyces speibonae
CCGAAGACCTCCGGCCGCCGCGCCCGCACCCCCAGCGCCCTGCGCGTCACCGCCTCCTTGCCGCCCCCGTCGCCCTCGTCGCCCCCCTCGCCCTCGAACCGCACGGTCCGCCGGTTGTCCGGGTCGACCAGCGCGCGGTACTCGCGCTCCGTGCCCTGATAGAGGTCAGGCACCCCGGGCATCGTCAGATGGACCAGCGCCGCGCCCAGCACGTTCGCCCGGATGTGCGGCTCCAGCGACGCGCGGAACGCCGCCATCCGCTCGCCCGGCACCCCGCACGGCCCCGCCGCGACGAAGCGTGCCACCGCCTCCTCGTACGACGGGTCCTGCTCCGTCCAGCTGGTGTACAGGCCCGCCTCACGCACATGCTTCAGCAGCGCCCCCTGGACCCGCTCCTGCTCCGTCGGACCCAGCCCGAACACCGTCTGCCAGGCCGCCCACGCCAACTGCGCGTCCGGGGCGCCGTCACCCGCGCGGGTCACCTCCGCGAGGACGTCCGCCCACCGCTGCGGGCACTCGGTGAGCACATGCAGCGCCGCCCGCACATCCGCGCTGCGCTTGGCGTCGTGCGTGGACAGGACCGTCCCGCCCGCCGGCCAGTCGCGCTGCACGCGCGCGCAGTACGCGTGGAACCGCTCCGGCGACACCGCGGGAGCGCCCGGGTCGCCGCCCACCTCCGTCGCCGACAGCAGCGGCACATACCGGTAGAACGCGGTGTCCTCGACGGACTTGGCCCGCAGCGCCGACGCCGTCTGCGCGAACCGCGTACGGAACTCCACCTGCGCCGGTCCGTCCCCGTACCGTCCGAGCACCAGATCCCGTACGACGTCCACCGCCCCGGCCTCCTCCGGCACGGCGAAGGCGCGCCGGGCCTCGGCGGCGGCCTCCTCGGTCACCACACCGCCGGCGTCGACGGAGGAGTAGGGACGGTAGACCTCCAGCCGGACCAGCAGCTCCTGGAGCGCGGTGCGCAGCGCCCAGGGCGCGCGGTCGCGCAGCGCCAGCTCCGGCGAGGTCGCGCACAGCCGGCTCGTCACCCGGACCAGCCGGTCCACCTCCGCGGCCAGCTCGTGCGTGAGCACCCGGTACGCGGCGTGCCGCACGGTGGCGTCCCAGTCGCCGCCCCGGTCCGTCCGCGGCGCCGCGAACCGCCGGTACCGGCCGAGCAGCTCCTCGACCCCGGCCGGGTCGGTGAACAGGCCGTCCACGTGGCGCAGGGCGTCGTAGCCGGTGGTGCCCGCGACGGGCCAGGAGGCGGGCAGTGTCTCGCCGTCGGCGAGGATCTTCTCCACCACCGTCCACCGGCCGCCCGTGGCCTCGTGCAGCCGCCGCAGATAGCCGTCCGGGTCGGCGAGCCCGTCGGGGTGGTCGACGCGCAGCCCGTCGATCACGCCCTCCCGGAGCAGCTCCAGGGTCTTGGCGTGGGTCGCCTCGAACACCTCCGGGTCCTCCACGCGCACCCCGATCAGCTCGGAGATGCTGAAGAACCGCCGGTAGTTGAGCTCGGTCCGGGCCAGGCGCCACCACACGGGCCGGTACCACTGCGCGTCCAGCAGCTGGGGGAGGGGCAGCCCCGCGGTGCCCTCGCGCAGCGGGAACACGTGGTCGTAGTAGCGCAGCACGTCGCCGTCCGCCTTCAGCCGGCCGGCCTCGCCGGCCAGGGGCCCGCCCAGCACCGGCAGCAGCACCTGCCCGCCCTGCGCCTCCCAGTCGATGTCGAACCACCGCGCGAAGGGCGAGGACGGGCCGTCGCGCAGCACCTCCCACAGGGCACGGTTGTGCCGGGGGACCATCGCCATGTGGTTGGGGACGATGTCCACGATCAGCCCGAGCCCGTGCTGCCGCGCGGTGCGCGCCAGCGCCCGCAGCCCCTCCTCGCCGCCGAACTCCTCGCGCACGCGCGTGTGGTCCACCACGTCGTAGCCGTGCGGGGAGCCGGGCACGGCTTCCAGGACGGGCGACAGATGCAGATGGGACACGCCGAGCGAGGCCACGTACGGTACGGCGTCCGCCGCCGCCCGGAAGGGAAAGCCGGGCTGCAGCTGCAGCCGGTACGTGGCCGTGGGCACGTCCGGATCAGGTCGCTCAGGGGTCATGGGAACCTACGTACCCGCGTGGCCGCCTCTCGTGTCATCGATCCGCCGTTCGGGACGCGAGGGGGCCAGAGGGGGTACCCCCGGGCGGGCTGGATCAGCTACACCGGCCGCTTCAACACCGTCAGGCTCCGGTCGGTCAGGGTCAGCCGTGTCCCCGCCGTCACCTTCGGTCCGGTGCCCGGCGGGACGCCGTCCGCGCGGGCGGTGTCGACGACCACCTGCCACTGCCGGCCATGGTCGACCGGCACCACGAAGTCCAGGGGCTTGGGTGAGGCGTTGAACATCAGCAGGAACGAGTCGTCGGTGATGCGCTCCCCGCGCTGGCCGGGCTCGGAGATGGCGTTGCCGTTGAGGAACACCGTCAGCGCCGACGCCCGCGCGGAGTCCCAGTCCCGCTGGGTCATCTCCGCGCCCTCGGGGGTGAACCACGCGATGTCGGACAGGTCGTCGTGGGTGCCCTCCACCGGCCGGCCGTGGAAGAAGCGGCGCCGGCGGAAGACGGGGTGGTCCTTGCGCAGCCACACCATCGCGCGGGTGAACTCCAGCAGCTGCCGGCGCGGGTCCCCCTCCTCGGCGCCGGCCTCCCCGGGCTCGGGCCAGTCGACCCAGGCCAGCTCGTTGTCCTGGCAGTAGGCGTTG
>KL568574.1:57102-58054 GCA_000715605.1 Streptomyces speibonae
CTCGTTGTCCTGGCAGTAGGCGTTGTTGTTGCCGCGCTGGGTGCGGGCCACCTCGTCGCCGTGGCTGATCATGGGCACGCCCTGGGAGAGCATCAGCGTGGCGATGAAGTTGCGCATCTGCCGGGCCCGCAGCCGCAGCACGTCCGGGTCGTCGGTCTCGCCCTCGGCCCCGCAGTTCCAGGACCGGTTGTGGCTCTCGCCGTCCCGGTTGTCCTCACCGTTGGCCTCGTTGTGCTTGTCGTTGTACGACACCAGGTCGTGCAGGGTGAAGCCGTCGTGGCAGGTCACGAAGTTGATCGAGGCCAGCGGGCGGCGCCCGTCGTTCTGGTACAGGTCCGAGGAGCCGGTCAGCCGGGAGGCGAACTCCGCGAGCGTGCGCGGCTCGCCCCGCCACAGGTCCCGTACGGTGTCGCGGTACTTGCCGTTCCACTCGGTCCACAGCGGCGGGAAGTTGCCCACCTGGTAACCGCCCTCGCCCACGTCCCACGGCTCGGCGATCAGCTTCACCTGGGAGACCACAGGGTCCTGCTGGACCAGGTCGAAGAACGACGACAGCCGGTCCACCTCGTGGAACTGCCGCGCCAGGGTCGCCGCGAGGTCGAAGCGGAACCCGTCGACATGCATCTCGGTGACCCAGTACCGCAGCGAATCCATGATCATTTGCAGCACGTGCGGGGACCGCATCAGCAGCGAGTTCCCGGTGCCGGTCGTGTCCATGTAGTAGCGGGGGTCGTCGGTGAGCCGGTAGTACGAGGGGTTGTCGAGCCCCTTGAAGGACAGGGTGGGCCCCAGGTGGTTGCCCTCGGCGGTGTGGTTGTAGACCACGTCGAGGATCACCTCGATCCCCGCCTCGTGCAGTGCCTTGACCGCCGACTTGAACTCCAGCACCTGCTGGCCGCGGTCGCCCCAGGAGGCGTAGGCGTTGTGCGGGGCGAAGAAGCCGATCGTGTTG
>KL568574.1:58247-60737 GCA_000715605.1 Streptomyces speibonae
AGGCGTTGTGCGGGGCGAAGAAGCCGATCGTGTTGTAGCCCCAGTAGTTGTTCAGGCCCATGTCCACCAGCCGGTGGTCGTTCACGAACTGGTGCACCGGCATCAGCTCCAGCGCGGTGATTCCAAGTTCGGTCAGGTGCTCGATGATCGCCGGGTGCGCGAGGCCCGCGTACGTGCCGCGCAGCTCCTCCGGCAGCCCGGGGTGGCGCATGGTGAGACCCTTCACGTGCGCCTCGTAGATCACCGTGTGGTGGTACTCCGTTCGGGGGCGCCGGTCGTCGCCCCAGTCGAAGTACGGGTTGACCACGACCGACGTCATCGTGTGCGGCGCCGAGTCGAGGTCGTTGCGCCGGCCGGGGTCGTCGAAGTGGTAGCCGTACACCTCCTCGCCCCACTGGATCTCCCCGCTGATCGCCCGCGCGTAGGGGTCGAGGAGCAGCTTCGCCGAATTGCACAGCAGCCCCCGCTCGGGGGCGTACGGCCCGTGCACACGGAAGCCGTACCGCTGCCCCGGCATGACGCCGGGCAGGTACGCGTGCCGTACGAACGCGTCACTCTCGCGCAGTTCGATCGCGGTCTCGGAGCCGTCGTCGTGCAGCAGACACAGCTCTACTCGGTCCGCGGCCTCCGTGAAGACCGCGAAGTTCGTTCCGGCGCCGTCGTACGTGGCACCGAGCGGATACGCCTCGCCAGGCCAGACCTGCATGGATACGACTCTTTCAGGTGTACGGCGCCGGTGGGGCGCCTTGGCTCCGAGTGTTTCCGTGTCTCCCCGAACGGGCGGGAACCACCTTCTACCCAGCCCCTTGGGCCCGTGACCCGCGCACCGGCCGCTCGCGGTATGAATCAGCTCACTCGCGGCACCGGGGTGGAGGGAACGGGCGCACGGCTCGGGGAAGTTGAGAAACGACCCTGTCCATCGGGCTGCACCGTGCGCCGCTTGCGGAGTAGTCTCCTTGATCGTTGGGACGGGGAGTGCTCGGGGGAGCGGAAGGCGGTGCGCGGGTGGGCTCGGGAGGGCTGGAGCTGCCCCCTGGTGACGACGGTCACGAGGGGAGCAGTTCCACGGACGTCCCGCCCGGCGCGGTGTCCCTGGCACGGCCGATGGACGCGGGCTCGATCGGGCCGGAGCTGGACTGGGGCGCCGACGCCTGGCGTGAGGTGCGCACCCGCGCCCAGCGGGCGGGCCGCGCCTACATCTGGCTGAACCTGGTCGAACAGCGGCTCCGCGCGGTGGTGGCGGCGGTGCTGCGGCCCGTGTACGAGCCCGTCCACGGCGACGACTGGGTGGTCGCCGCCGCCGGACCCGCCGGACAGGAGTGGGTGCAGCGCGCGGTCGCGGTCCGCGAGGTCAGCCGCCGCAAGGGCTATCTGCTCGACCCGGCCGACGACAACGTGCTGTCCTTCCTCACCCTGCCGCAGCTGCGGGAGCTGATGGTCCAGCACTGGCCCTGCTTCGAGCCGTACTTCGACGACCGCCGGGACGTCGAGCTGGCGCTGGACGAGCTGGAAGTCACCCGGAACGTCGTCTCCCGCAACCGCGCGCTGTCGGAGGCGGTCCTCGCCCAGGCCGAACGGGCCTCCGCGCGGCTGCTGGAGATGCTCGGCGCCGGCGGGGACGTGCCGTCCGCGCGGCGGCTGCCGGTGGACGCGGTGGAGGACCTGGTCGGCGACCGGTACGCCGATGTCGTGGCCGTCCACCCCGACCGGGTGCGGCTGCTGCGCACCTTCCCGGCCGAGGACATCTTCGGCGGCGCCCGCCGGCTCGACGCCATCGGCATCGGGCTCAACCTGCTGGTGCAGAACTTCTCCGGGCGCCGTCTGGTGCGGCTGGCGGAGTCCGGCTGCCGGGTCCGGCTGCTCTTCCTCAACCCCGCCTCCAGCGCGGTCAAGCGGCGCGAGCGGGAGCTCGGTCTCAAGCGGGGCGAGCTCGGGCGCGCCGTGGAGATGAACATCCTGCACATGCGCCGCGTGCGCTCCCGGCTGCGCGACCCGGGTGCCTTCGAGATCCAGGTCTACGACGAGACGCCCCGCTGCACGGCCTATCTCGTGGACGGCGACGGGTCGGACGGCATCGCGGTCGTGCAGAACCACCTGCGGCGCACCCGGGGGATGGAAGCGCCGGTGCTGGTCCTGCGCAACGGCACCAAGGTGGTCAAGCCGGGCGAAGTCGAGGAAGGCGGGCTGTTCCCCACCTATCGCGAGGAGTTCGAGCTGATGTGGGCCGATTCGCGTCCGGTGTCGTGAACGCCCGGTTCCGGCGCCCGTGGTGGCCGCGGTAAGCGGAAGGCGATCCTCTGGTTGTCAGTGGCGCGTGCGAGGGTGGAGCCCACTGGGGGAACGCACCACATAGGAAGGGGGGCAGCCCATGGGCTGGCACCGGGAGCTGCTGATCGGCTTCGACCTCGAGACGACGGGCACCGACCCGCGCGAGGCACGGATCGTCACGGGCGCCGTGATCGAGGTCAGGCCTGTCTCTTATACACATCT
>KL568574.1:60881-61914 GCA_000715605.1 Streptomyces speibonae
GGCCGACCCGGGTGTGCCGATCCCCGCCGAGGCGGTGGCCGTGCACGGCATCAGCAGCGAGCGGGCGGCCGCCGAGGGCCGCCCCGCCGACCAGGTCGCCGACGCCATCGCCGGCGTCCTCGCCGCCTACTGGAAGACGGGCGTACCGGTCGTCGCGTACAACGCCGCCTTCGACCTGAGCCTGCTCGCCGCCGAACTGCGGCGCTACGGACTGCCGTCCCTGCGCGACCGCCTGGGCGGCATCGATCCCGCCCCCGTCATCGATCCGTACACCATCGACCGTTCCGTCGACCGCTACCGGCGCGGCAAGCGCAACCTGGAGGCGGTCTGCGCCGAGTACGGAGTCCTCCTGGACTCGGCGCACGACGCGACCGCCGACGCCCTCGCCGCGGCCCGGCTGGCCTGCGCGATAGCCGTCCGCCACCCCAAGGTCGCGGCCCTCGGCCCGGCGGAACTGCACCGCCGTCAGATCGAGTGGTACGCCGAATGGGCGGCGGACTTCCAGGACTTCCTGCGCCGCAAGGGCCACGCCGACGCGATGATCGACGGCACCTGGCCGCTGCGGGAGCCGGCGGGCGAGCCGGTCTGACCTGTCAGAAGGGATACCAGCGGACGCTGTCGTCGCCGTTCCGCAGTGACGCCACCCGGCGTTCGAACTCGGCCAGTGCCTTCGGGTTGCCCGGGGCGTGCTGGGCGACCCAGGCGCAGCTGGCGGTCTCCCGCGCGCCGCGCAGCACCGGGCAGCCCT
The DNA here is from genome assembly GCA_000715605.1 of Streptomyces speibonae. Classification (GTDB taxonomy): domain Bacteria; phylum Actinomycetota; class Actinomycetes; order Streptomycetales; family Streptomycetaceae; genus Streptomyces; species Streptomyces speibonae. The sequence goes on from KL568574.1 coordinate 61,630, forward strand.
CCCAGTCGCGTACGTCCCAGCCGTAGGTGTCGGTGAAGGACGCGTAGTCCTCGTCCGGCAGCCCGTAGCGGTCGTGGGAGAGGGCCATCACCACCAGGTCGTGCTCGCGCAGATCGGCCGAGAAGGTCTCCAGGTCGGTCAGGACCGGCCCGTCCGGTCCGATGTGCACATTGCGGGGCAGCGCGTCGCCGTGGATGGGGCCCGGGGCCAGACGCGGCGTCAGCTTCGCGGCCGCCGCCGCGAAACCGTCGCGCCGTTCGCGCAGGTACGCCGCGTCGGCGGGGG
>KL568574.1:62180-70468 GCA_000715605.1 Streptomyces speibonae
GGTGCCCCACGGTCACCGGGTGCCCCTCGACCCGGAGCGCCTCCGGCTCGGCCGCCCGCACCGCCGGCACGCCCTCCGCCTCCAGCCAGTCCGCGACGGCCAGCTCCCGGCGGGCCCGGTCCATCAGCTCGGCGTCGGCGCGGCCCACCTTCACGACCAGGTCACCGGCGGCGAACACCGCGTTCTCGCCGAGGGCGAGCAGCCGGGCGTCCCCTGCCGAGCCGGGCAGCACCTTCGCCGCCGCCAGGACGTCCCGCGCCCGTGCCTCGTCCATCCGTCCGCCGCCTTCCGTGTCGTGCGTCCACGCCCTGTCCGCCGGTCAGTGTCGCACCTGCGCGGGCGGGCGGGCCTGCGGCGGGGAAAATACGTTGCACGAGACGTCTCGTCTCGTCTAAGCTTCCGGTATGACAGCTCGCGCTCACATCGCCATGTTCTCCATCGCCGCCCACGGGCACGTGAACCCCAGCCTCGAGGTGATCCGGGAGCTCGTGGCGCGCGGCCACCGGGTGACCTACGCGATCCCGCCCAGCCTCGCCGGGAAGGTCGCCGGGACGGGTGCCGAACCCAAGCTGTGGAACAGCACGCTCCCCGGCCCCGACGACGACCCCGAAGCCTGGGGCACCACACTGCTGGACAACGTGGAGCCGTTCCTGGACGACGCCATCCAGGCGCTCCCGCAGCTCCTCGATGCCTACGAGGGCGACACCCCCGACCTCGTCCTGCACGACATCACCTCCTACCCGGCACGCGTGCTCGCCCACCGCTGGGGCGTGCCCGCGATCTCCCTCTCGCCGAACCTCGTCGCCTGGGACGGGTACGAGCAGGAGGTCGGCGAGCCCACGTGGGAGGAGCCCCTGAAGACCGAGCGGGGGCAGGCGTACTACGCCCGCTTCCACGCGTGGCTGGAGGAGAACGGGATCACCGAGCACCCGGACCCCTTCGTGGGCCGTCCCGCCCGCTCGATCGTCCTCATCCCCAAGGCGCTCCAGCCGAACGCCGACCGGGTCGACGAGCGGGTGCACTCCTTCGTCGGCGCCTGTCAGGGCGACCGCAGCGCCGAGGGGGGCTGGAAGCGGCCGGCGGACGCCGAGAAGGTCGTCCTGGTGTCGCTCGGGTCGTCGTTCACCAAGCAGCCGGACTTCTACCGCGAGTGCGTCAAGGCGTTCGCCGGGCTGCCCGGGTGGCACCTGGTCCTCCAGATCGGGCGGCATGTCGACCCCGCTGAGCTGGGGGAGGTGCCGGAGAACGTGGAGGTGCGGGACTGGGTGCCGCAGCTCGCGGTGCTCCGGGAGGCCGACCTGTTCGTCACGCATGCGGGGGCCGGGGGGAGCCAGGAGGGGCTGGCCACGGGGACGCCGATGATCGCCGTGCCGCAGGCGGTGGATCAGTTCGGGAACGCGGAGATGCTGGTGGGACTGGGGGTGGCTCGGCATGTGCCGGCGGAGGAGGCTCGTGCCGGGGTTCTGCGAGGGGCGGCCCTCGCGCTCCTGGACGACCCGGAGGTCGCGCGGCGGATGAAGGCGATTCAGGGTGAGATGGCGGAGGAGGGGGGCACGCGGCGGGCGGCGGACCTGATCGAGGCGGAGCTGTCTGTGCGGCGGTGACGTGGCTGGGCGGGGGTTGGTTGCGCAGCCCGGCGTTCACAGCGCGAGAGGGGCCCGGCGGAGAACCGCCGGGCCCCTCTCGTGGTGCGCTTGTCTCGTTACACCGGTACGCGCTCGTTCTCGTCGTTCCGGGTTGTCGGGGTCGCCGGGGGTTCCGGGGACTCGTCGTGGGTCAGGTCCGGGAGGCGGTGGAGCCACTTCGGGAAGTACCAGTTGCGCTCGCCGAGCAGCGACATCACCGCCGGGAGCAGCACGCCCCGGATGACCGTCGCGTCGATGAGGACCGCCGCCGCGAGGCCGACGCCCATCTGCTTCATCGACTGCATGGACAGCGTCCCGAAGATCGCGAACACGGCGACCATGATGACCGCGGCGCTGGTGACGACACCGGCCGTGGTGACCACACCGTGCTGGATCGCCTCCCGCGTCGTCCGGCCCCGCATCCGGGCCTCGCGGATCCGGGAGACCACGAACACGTGGTAGTCCATCGACAGGCCGAACAGGATCACGAAGAGGAACAGCGGCAGCCAGGTGATGATCGCGCCGACACCCTCCGCGCCCACCAGGGACGCGCCCCAGCCGTGCTGGAAGACCGCCACGAGGATGCCGTACGCGGCGCCCACCGACAGCAGGTTCAGCACGATCGAGGTGATCGCGACCGTCAGCGAGCGGAACGACAGCAGCATCAGCAGGAAGGCGAAGACCACCACGAAGGCGAAGACCGGGACGACGGCACCCACCAGCTGGTCGTTGAAGTCCTTGGACCCGGCGATCTGCCCGGTGATCGGCGCCTCGACGCCGTCGACCTCGCCGAGCGTGGCCGGCCGCACCTCGTCGCGCAGCTTCTCCAGGCTCGCGCCCGCCTTGTCCTGGTCGGAGCCGCCGACCAGGGGCACGTAGACGAAGGCGACGTTCTCGCGTTCGTGCACCTTGACCTCGACCGGGCCCTGCGAGGCACCCGAACTGACCGCCTGCTCACGGAAGTCGTCGAGCGCGGCGCGCACCTCCGGCGCGTTGATGTCGTCCGCCTTGACGACCACCTCGGCCGGCTCCGAGCCGCCCGGGAACGCCTCGTTGACCCGGTCGTACGTCTGCACGATCGGCAGCGAGTCGCCGAACTCCTGGTCCAGCGTGAGGTTCTCCGTCTTCATCCCGACCGCGGGGGCGGCCACGGCGAGCAGCGCACCGGCGGCCACGACCACGGCCAGCACCGGCCTGGCGAGCACCCGGTTCAGTACGGCCGTCCAGAACCGGCTCTCCGCGCTGCCGCCCGAGCGGCGCCGGCGCAGGAACGGCACCCGGCCCTTCTCGACCCGCTCGCCCAGCAGCGAAAGGAGCGCGGGCAGCACGGTGACCGAGCCGACCATGGCGACCGCCACGACCATCAGCGAGGCCAGGCCCATCGCCTCGAACTCCGCGATCCCGGTGAAGAGCATGCCCGCCATCGCGACGCACACCGTGACACCGGAGACGACGATCGCCCGGCCGCTGGTCGCGGCGGCGATCCGCAGCGCGGTCTGCGCGTCCCGTCCGGCCTCCCGCTCCTCGCGCTCACGGCGCAGGTAGAACAGGCAGTAGTCCACACCGACGGCCAGACCGACCAGCAGCATCACCGAGTTCGCGGTCTCGCTCATCGGCTGGAGGTGGCTGACCAGGCCCATCAGACCCATCGTCGCCATGATCGCCGTGATCGCCAGGGCCACCGGCAGCAGCGCCGCGACCAGCGCGCCGAACGCGATCAGCAGGATGCCGAGCGCCACGGGTACGGCGGAGTACTCGGCCTTCTTGAAGTCGTCGCCGAACGCGTCGTCGAACGTCTTCATCATGCTGGCGCCGCCGATCTCCTCGATCCGCAGCGAGTCGTGGTCGCGCTGGACGTCCTCGACGGCCTTCAGCACCGGTTCGACCCGCTCACCGGCGGTGTCGGACTCGCCGCGCATGTCGAACTGGACCAGCGCGCTGCGCCCGTCCTCCGAGATGGTGTCGCTGTCGTACGGCGAGGTGACGCCGGTGACCTCGCCGGTCTTCTCCACCGCCGCCATGACCGCGGTGACCGCCGCCCGGAACTCCTCGTCCGTGGCCGTGAGGCCCTCGTCCTTCGCCTGGACGAGCACGGTCTCACTGGCGGGTTCCTCGATGCCGGCGTCCTCGATGATGTGCGCGGCGGTGCTGGTCTCTCCCTTGAGCTGATCGCTGTTGCCGACGTCGACCCGGCCCGCGGCCGAACCGAGACCCATCGCCAGCACCACGAACAGCACCCAGATGCCGACGGCCGCCCAGCGGTGCCGGGCGCTCCAGCCGCCGGCCCGGGCGGCGAGGCCCCGTACCCGCGAATCTCCGTTCTTCATGACGGGCTCGCTCCCTCTTGCTCGGCAGCGACCCCCTGCCGCCACCTGACGTTTAGAAGGTATGGGCCGCGTAAGCGCGTCTCGTCGTGCTGACCGGTGAAGCTCCGGGAGCACACGTCATCCCTTGGTCGTTCACGCCCTCCCCACAGAGGAGGACAGTGGTCCCCTACAACGACTCGGGGATCCGGAGACGAAGATCAGGGTCGCGGGGCCGGTGCCCGCCTTTCCTCAACCTTGTTGAAAAAATCACAGGCGCGTGTACTGGTTGATCCGGCCACCGCCGGTCGGCCAGAGTTCCGGACATCCGCCGAGCGCGGACCCGGCCGTCGTGCCCGCCCCCACGGGGCACGACGGCCCCCTAGGGTGTGCCCATGACGACCAGATACGCGGCGCTGCTGCGCGGGATCAACGTGGGCGGCAGCAGGAAGGTCCCGATGGCCGAACTGCGCACCCTCATCGAGGGCCTCGGCCACCAGGACGTGCGCACCCATCTGCAGAGCGGCCAGGCGGTGTTCACCTCCGGGCACGGCGACGAGGACACGCTGGCGGCCGAGTTGTCCGCGGCGATCGAACGGCACTTCGGTTTCGGCGTCGACGTGATCGTGCGCGACCACGCCTATCTGAAGGCGGTCGCCGAGGCCTGCCCGTTTCCGGCCGGCACGCTGGAGCCCAAGCAGCTCCACGTCACCTACTTCTCCGAGCCCGTCACCGCCGACCGCTTCGCGGAGATCGACCAGGACGCCTTCCTCCCCGAGGAGTTCCGCCTCGGCGACCGGGTGCTCTACCTGTACGCGCCGAACGGCCTGGGCCGCTCCAAACTCGCCGAGCACCTGTCCAAGCCGCGCCTCAACAAGGGCGTCGTCGCCACCACCCGCAACTGGAACACGGTGCTGAAGCTGGTGGAGCTCACGGAGGGCTGAGCGGGCCCAAGTGGACCAGTCGCGGCGCGGCGAAGTGGACCAGGTCCGCGCTGCCCGCCGCGCCTACGGTCGACGGTATGAGTCATGGAGCGCCCACCCGCGTCGACTGCTGGTTCGACCCCGCCTGCCCCTTCGCCTGGATCACCTCCCGCTGGCTGCTCGAGGTCGAGCGGCACCGCCCCCTCGACCTCCGCTTCCGGGTGATGAGCCTCTCCCTGCACAACGCCGGCAACGAGCTGCCCGACTGGTACCGGGACCTGGTCGACCGCTCCATCGGCCCGGTGCGGGTGGCGGTGGCCGCCGCGCAACGGCACGGCGAGAAGGTGCTGCGCGACCTCTACACCGCCCTCGGCACCCGCATCCACGAGCGCGGCATGGAGGACTTCGACACCGTCGTCGCCGAATCCCTCGCCGCACTCGGCCTGCCCGCGGACCTGGCCGCCGCCGCGCACGACCCGGCGTACGACGACGCCGTGCGCCGCAGCCACGAGGCGGGCACCGAGGCGGACACGGGCGCCTATGTGGGGACGCCCACCCTTCATGTCGACGGAACCGTGTGGTTCGGACCCGTGCTGCGGGCCGTCCCCCGGGGCGAGCGCGCGGTTGGACTCTTCGACAGCTTCCGGGTGCTGGCCCGCGACCCCGACTTCTTCGAGCTGAAGCGGACCAGGACCGGCGGCCTGTCCTTCGACTGAGCCGTCAGGCACCGACCGCGGTGAGCCGCGGCGCCCGCGCCTGCTCGTACCGCTCCAGCAGCACCCGTGCCACCTCCGGCGCGGGCCCCAGCACGTCCGCGAGGACGTCCGCCCCGGCCGCGCCCCGGGCGATCCGGTCCGGGAGGAAGCCGGGGGCGAGGACGTAGGGCGCGACGGCGACGCGCGCACAGCCCGCCGCGCGCAGCTCGGCCACCGCCTGCTCGGTGCGGGGAAGGGATGCGGAGGCGAACGCAGGCCGCACGGCGCACCAACCGGTGTGCCGCCACTCCCGCGCGATTTCTGCGATCACTGCGATCGCCTCCGGGTCGGAGGACCCCGCCGAGGCCAGCACGACCCCGGTCGAGGACTTGTCGGCGGGCGTCAGGCCCGCCTCGTACAGCCGCCGCTCCAGGGCCGCGAGCAGCAGCGGGGACGGGCCCAGTACCTCGGCCTGGCGGATCCGCAGCCGCGGCGGGGCCTCGGCCAGCACCGCCGGGATGTCCGACTTGGCGTGGAAGGCGCGGGTCAGCAGCAGCGGGAGCGCCACCACCTCGCGGACGCCCTCCGCGTCCAGGGACTCGAGGGCGCCCCGCACCGAGGGGATGTTGAAGTCCAGGAACCCGGTCTCCACCCGCAGCCCGGGCCGCAGCGAGCGCACCCGCCGCACCAGGTCGTGCACGGTCGCGGCGTGCCGGGGATCGCGGCTGCCGTGGGCGACGACGAGAAGTACCGGACGGCGCATGGCGGCTCAGCCCTTCACCAGCAGACCGCGGCTGCGCAGCACCCACCGCTCCAGCGGACTGAAGATCAGCAGGTCGATGGCGATACCGACGGTCAGGATCAGCAGAATGGCCTCGAAGACCATGGCCATGTCGCTGGCGTTGCGGCCGTTCTCCAGCAGCTGGCCGAGCCCGATGCCGAGGTCCGGGAAGGACGCGATGATCTCCGCCGCCATCAGCGACCGCCAGGAGAACGCCCAGCCCTGCTTCAGCCCCGCCACATAGCCGGGCAGCGCGGCCGGCAGCACGATGTGCCAGGTGCCCTTCAGCCCCGTCGCACCCAGCGTGCGGCCCGCCCGCAGGAACAGCGGCGGCACCTGGGAGACCCCGGAGACCAGGCCGTTGGCGATGGAGGGGACCGCGCCGAGCAGGATCACCGCGTACATCATCGAGTTGTTCAGACCCAGCCAGATCACCGCCGGCGGCACCCACGCCACCGACGGCAGCGACTGCAGACCGGACAGGATCGGCCCGATCGCCGCGCGCACCACCTTCACGCGCGCCACCAGCAGCCCCAGCGGGGTGCCGATCAGCAGCGCGAAGAAGAAGCCGAGCAGACCGCGCGAGACGCTGGTCCAGATGTAGCCGAGCAGTTCGCCCTGGAGCCACGCCTCGCGCAGCACCTGCCACACCGCGCCCGGCGAGGGCAGCTTGGTCGGATCGTCGACGATCTTGAAGGAGACCAGTCCCTGCCACCCGGCCAGCACCAGCGCGACGGCCACGACCGGCGGCAGGACCTTCTCCAGGAGGGTCTGCCGCAGCGGCGTACGGCCGGTCTGCACCGTCTCCAGGGCGTCCAGGCCCGCCTCCAGACCGGCGAGGTCGCCCCCCTCCTTGTCCTTGGAGGTCGTCTCAGTGCTGGCCATGACGGCGGATCTCCCCACGGAGTTCTTCGGTGATCGCGACGGACAGCTCCGCCACGGCGGTGTCCTCGATACGGCGCGGATGCGGGATGCCGACCGTCCACTCGCGGGCGATCCGGCCGGGACGGGAGGACAGCAGCACCACCCGCTCCGCGAGCCGGACCGCCTCGCGCACGTTGTGCGTGACGAACAGCACCGACAGCCGCGTCTCGCGCCAGATCCGGGTCAGCTCGTCGTGCAGCACGTCCCGGGTGATGGCGTCCAGGGCCGCGAACGGCTCGTCCATCAGCAGCAGCTTGCTCTCCTGGGCGAGCGCCCGGGCCAGCGCGACCCGCTGCCGCATGCCGCCGGACAGCTCGTGCACCCGCTTGCCGTGGGCGCCCTTCAGCCGGACCAGCTCCAGCAGCTCCTCGGCCCGCCCGCGCCGCTCGCTCTTCGGCACGCCCCGCAGCTTCAGGGCGAGTTCGATGTTCTTGCCCGCGGTCAGCCACGGGAAGAGCGCGTGCTCCTGGAACATCAGAGCGGGCCTGCCGTCCGTGCTGATCGCGCCTGCCGTCGGCCGGTCCAGGCCCGCGACCAGGTTCAGCAGCGTCGACTTGCCGCACCCCGAGGCACCCAGCAGGGTGACGAACTCGCCGGGCGCGACATCGAGCGTGATGTCGTCCAGCACGAGCTGCCGCCCGGCCGGACCCGGAAACGACTTCGAGACATGCTCGATCCGGGCGGCGTGCGTGGCCGCCCCGACGCCGTCGGCGGCCTGGGTGAGGGTCGTGGCCATGGTCGTCACCTCCTGGGAACTCTTCGTGATCCGGGCTTATGCGACGCCGAGTCCGGCGTCGTCGACGGCCGGCTCTCCGGCCTCCTCGAGGACCTTGTTGAGCAGCCTGAGGTCGTAGATGCCGGTCAGGTCCGGCTGCTCCAGCAGACCCGCCTCGACCGCGTGGTCCGCCTGCACGGCGAGCGTCGCCGCCAGCGGATCGTCGGTGAACCGAATGGACTGCCACGCCGGGTCGAGCACCTCGGCGGGCAGCGCCTTCCCGGCGTCGGCCGCCAGCTGCTCGTTGGCGGCGGTCCTGGCC
>KL568574.1:70620-78466 GCA_000715605.1 Streptomyces speibonae
GATGTGTATAAGAGACAGGTTGGCGGCGGTCCTGGCCTCGTCGCGGTGGGCGCCGATCCACGCGTTCGCCCCGACGGACGCCCGCAGCACCGCCTCGACCGCCTCGGGGTTCCGGTCGAGGAACTCCTTGCGCACCACGATGTTCGTGATCACGAACTTCTCGTCCGGCCACAGGGACGCCTCGTCCAGCAGCACCTCGCCGCCCTCGGCGACCAGCTTCGAGGCGGTCGGCTCCGGCACCCAGGCCCCGTCGACGGACCCGGAGCGGAACGCGTCCGGGGTGACCTTGTTGTCGCTGCGGACGACCGTGACGTCGCCCTTGCCGCTGAGCGGGTCGATCTTCCAGCCCTGCTCGGCCGCCCAGTTGAGGAACGCCACGTCCTGGGTGTTGCCGAGCTGCGGGGTCGCGATCCGCTTGCCCTCGACGTCGTCGAGCGACGTCACCTTGTCCGGGTCCACCACCAGCTTCACCCCGCCGGAGGCCGCGCCCCCGACGATCCGCAGGTTCCTGCCGTCCGCCTTGGTGAAGCCGTTGACGGCCGGTGACGGGCCGAGGAAGGCGATGTCGAGGGAACCGGAGTTGAGGGCCTCGATCGCCGACGGTCCCGCGTTGAAGACGGCGTACTTCGCCTCCGTGCCGCCGAGTTCCTTCTGGAAGAAGCCCTTCCTGTTGGCCACCAGCGCGGTCCCGTGGGTGAGGTTGCCGAAGTACCCGATCCGGACGGAGTCGAGACCACCGGTCTTCACCGCCCCGGCCGCCACCTTCACGGTGTCGTCGTCCTTGGCCTGGGAGCCGTAGCCGCACGCGGCCAGGGCGAGCAGCGGGAGCGCGGCCAGCACCGCGAGGGTGCGGCGCAGGACTGGTGTGGCAGGCACGGGAGGCTGTCCTCTCGGAGACCCGGCGGTCACGTCCTCAGGACGTGGCCGGGGAGTCGGCAGGTTTTCGGCGGCGGGGGGTGAGGGCGCGCGAGCGGTGCGCGTACGTCAGCGCACACATCGTTCGACCCCGCCCTGCCCGGCGCCGAGCGCCCTTCCCCCGGACTTCGTCCGGGGGGACCCCCGGCCGGCCCGGCCGCCCGCCTTCGCGAACCCCGCGGGGAAGTCGGTGTGCGACGCGGCGCCGGCGTCCTCGCTGATGCGCATGGTCAGAAGTCCCACCCGTCGTCCTCGGCGGGGTCCTTGACGGGCTCCGGCGCGGCGAAGGACTCACCGACCATCCCGGCGGTCAGCGTGGTGCCGTCGCTGGGGTCGATGAGGATGAACGAGCCCGTGCGCCGCGAGTCCGCGTAGGAGTCGGCGGGCAGCGGTTCGGCGGTACGGATCTTCACCCGGCCGATGTCGTTGGCGCCGAGCGTGCCCGGATGCGGGTGCAGGGACAGGTCGTCCAGCGTTAGCCGGGACGGGATGTCCTTCACGATCGCCTTGACCGTGCGCGTGCCGTGCTTGAGCAGTACCCGGTGGCCGACGGTCAGCGGCTGGTCGGCGACGTGGCACACGGTCGCCTCGATGTCCTGCGACGTGGCCGGCGCGTCCTTGCTGGGGACGATCAGGTCACCGCGGGAGATGTCGATGTCGTCGGCCAGCAGCAGCGTCACCGACTGCGGCGTCCAGGCGACGTCGACCGGCGTGCCCAGCAGGTCGATCCCCGTCACCGTCGTCGTACGGCCCGAGGGGAGCACGGTCACCTCGTCGCCGACCCGGAAGGTGCCCGCAGCGATCTGGCCGGCGTATCCGCGGTAGTCCGGGTGGTCGGCGCTCTGCGGCCGGATCACGTACTGCACGGGCAGCCGCGCGTGACAGTGCGCCAGGTCGTGGCTGACCGGCACGGTCTCCAGGTGCTCCAGCACGGTCGGGCCGCCGTACCAGTCCATGTGCGCGGACGGCTCCACCACGTTGTCGCCGACCAGTGCCGAGATCGGGATCGTGGTGATCTCGGGGACGCCCAGCTCGCTCGCGTACGCCGTGAACTCCTCGGCGATGGCCGCGAAGACGGCCTCCCGGTAGTCGACCAGGTCCATCTTGTTGACGGCGAGGACGACGTGGGGGACGCGCAGCAGCGCGGCGATGGCGGCGTGCCGCCGGGTCTGCTCGACGACACCGTTGCGGGCGTCGACGAGGATCACCGTCAGCTCGGCCGTGGACGCGCCGGTGACCATGTTCCGCGTGTACTGCACATGGCCGGGGGTGTCGGCGAGGATGAACCGGCGCCGGGGCGTGGCGAAGTAGCGGTAGGCGACGTCGATGGTGATGCCCTGCTCCCGCTCGGCCCGCAGACCGTCGGTGAGCAGCGCGAGGTCGGGAGCGTCCTGGCCCCGGCTCGCCGACGCGCGCTCCACGGCCTCCAGCTGGTCGGTGAGGACCGACTTGGAGTCGTGCAGCAGCCGGCCCACCAGGGTGGACTTGCCGTCGTCGACGGAGCCGGCGGTGGCGAACCGCAGCAGCGTGGTGGCCGCGAGCTCCTCGGTGGTGATGGTGCTCATCTCTAGAAGTACCCCTCGCGCTTGCGGTCTTCCATCGCGGCCTCGGAGAGCCGGTCGTCGGCGCGGGTGGCGCCGCGCTCGGTGAGCCGGGAGGCGGCGATCTCGGTGATCACCTTCTCGATGGTGTCGGCGTCGGAGTCCACCGCGCCGGTGCAGGACATGTCGCCCACGGTCCGGTAGCGCACCAGCCGCTTCTCGACCCGCTCGCCCTCCTTCGGGCCGCCCCACTCACCGGCGGTCAGCCACATGTTGGAGCGGCGGAACACCTCGCGCTCGTGCGCGTAGTAGATCTCCGGCAGTTCGATGCCCTCGCGGGCGATGTACTGCCACACGTCCAGCTCGGTCCAGTTGGACAGCGGGAAGACGCGGACGTGCTCACCGGGGGCGTGCCGGCCGTTGTACAGGTTCCACAGCTCGGGGCGCTGACGGCGCGGGTCCCACTGGGAGAACTCGTCGCGCAGCGAGAACACCCGCTCCTTGGCGCGGGCCTTCTCCTCGTCGCGGCGCCCGCCGCCGAACACGGCGTCGAACTTCTCGCTCTGGATCTTCTCGGTCAGCGGCAGCGTTTGGAGCGGGTTGCGGGTGCCGTCCGGGCGTTCCTTGAGCACCCCGCGGTCGATGTAGTCCTGCACCGAGGCGATGTGCAGCCGCAGCCCGTGCCGGGCGACGGTGCGGTCGCGGTAGGCGAGGACCTCGGGGAAGTTGTGCCCGGTGTCCACGTGCAGCAGGGAGAAGGGGACGGGCGCGGGGGTGAACGCCTTCAGCGCCAGGTGCAGCATGAGGATGGAGTCCTTGCCGCCGGAGAAGAGGATCACCGGCTTCTCGAACTCGCCCGCCACCTCGCGGAAGATGTGCACGGCCTCGGACTCGAGGGCGTCCAGGTGGGAGAGGGCGTACGGTCCGGCCGTGCCCTCCCTGACGGTGGCGACGGTCGTCATGCCAGTCCCCTTTCGCTGAGCAGGGCGTACACCGACGCCGCGGACTCCTGCACGGTCTGGTTCTGCGACTCGATCCGCAGATCGGGTGTTTCGGGTTCCTCGTACGGGTCGTCCACACCGGTGAGCCCGGTGAGTTCACCCGCGGCCTGCTTGGCGTACAGGCCCTTCACATCGCGTACGGAGCACACCTCGACCGGCGTCGCCACGTGCACCTCGACGTACGGCGTGCCGTTCGCCGCGTGCCGCTTGCGCACCGCGTCCCGGCTGTCGGCGTACGGCGCGATCACGGGCACCAGCGCGGTGACGCCGTTACGGGCGAGCAGTTCCGCGACGAAGCCGATGCGCTGCACGTTAGTGTGCCGGTCCTCGCGGCTGAAGCCCAACCCCGCCGAGAGGAACTCGCGGATCTCGTCGCCGTCCAGCACCTCGACCCGCCGCCCCTGCTCGCGCAGCCGGGCGGCCAGTTCGTGGGCGATGGTGGTCTTGCCGGCGCTCGGCAGACCCGTGAGCCAGACGGTGGCTCCGGTCGTCACGTGGTTCTCCTGGTTCGTCGAAGGCGAGGTCATGGTCAGCCGTGCAGCCCGCACTCGGTCTTGGAGCGGCCCGCCCAGCGGCCGGCGCGGGCGTCCTCGCCCTCCAGCACCCGGCGCGTGCAGGGCGCGCAGCCCACGGAGGCGTAGCCGTCCATGAGCAGCGGATTGGTGAGAACGCCGTGCTCGGCGACGTAGGCTGCCACATCTTCCTGTGACCATCTGGCGATGGGAGAAATCTTCACCTTCTGCCGCTTGTCGTCCCAGCCGACCACCGGGGTGTTCGCCCGGGTCGGGGACTCGTCGCGGCGCAGCCCCGTGGCCCAGGCCAGATAGTTCCTCAGCCCCTCCTCCAGCGGCCGCACCTTGCGCAGCGCGCAGCACAGGTCGGGGTCGCGGTCGTGCAGCCTCGGACCGTACTCCGCGTCCTGTTCGGCGACCGTCTGCCGCGGGGTCAGCGTGATGAGGTTGACGTCCATCACGGCCTCGACCGCGTCCCGGGTGCCGATGGTCTCCGGGAAGTGGTAGCCGGTGTCGAGGAACACCACGTCCACGCCGGGCAGCGCGCGGGAGGCGAGGTGGGCGACCACCGCGTCCTCCATCGAGGAGGTCACGCAGAAGCGGTTGCCGAAGGTCTCGACGGCCCACTGCAGGATCTCCAGCGCGGAGGCGTCCTCCAGGTCGCGGCCCGCCTGCTCGGCCAGCGCCTTCCAGTCGGCCGCGGTGCGCTCTTCCTGCAGGGCCGTCATGACCGGTCCCCTCCCGTGTCGGATCGCTCGAGCCCCCGGGCGAGCAGCCCGAGGAACTTCAGCTGAAAGGCCCGGTTGCACCCGCCGCATTCCCACGCTCCGTGGCCTGCTTCGCCCGGACGCAGGTCCTCCTCGCCGCAGTAGGGGCAGTGGAACGGTGCGGCACGCTCGCTCATGACAGCGCCTCTTCCGAGGCGCGGCCGACCCAGGCGGCGAACCGCTCGCCGTCCTCGCGCTCCGCCTGGAAGCGCCTGACGACCCGCTCGATGTAGTCAGGCAGTTCGTCCGAGGTCACCTTCAGACCGCGGACCTTGCGCCCGAAGGACGGCTCAAGACCGAGCGCGCCGCCCAGGTGCACCTGGTAGCCGCCGACCTGGTTGCCCTCGGCGTCGGTGACCAGCTGTCCCTTGAGACCGATGTCCGCGGTCTGGATGCGGGCGCAGGCGTTGGGGCAGCCGTTGATGTTGATGGTGAGCGGCTCGTCGAAGTCGGGGAGCCGGCGCTCGAGTTCGTCGATGAGGTCGCTGCCGCGCTCCTTGGTCTCGACGATGGCGAGCTTGCAGAACTCGATGCCCGTGCAGGCCATCGTGCCGCGGCGGAACGGCGAGGGGCTGACCCTCAGGTCCAGCGCCTCCAGTCCGTCGACCAGCGAGTCGACCCGGTCCGCCGCCACGTCGAGGATGATCATCTTCTGTTCGACGGTGGTGGAGACGCGGCCCGAGCCGTGGCTCTCGGCCAGTTCGGCGACCTTGGTGAGCAGCGAGCCGTCCATGCGGCCCACGCGCGGGGCGAAGCCGACGTAGAAGCGGCCGTCCTTCTGGGGGTGTACGCCGATGTGGTCGCGCCAGGCCTGCGCGGGCATCTGGACGGCGGGTCCGTCGATCAGCTTGCGGCCCAGGTACTCGTCCTCCACGACCTGCCGGAACTTCTCCGGGCCCCAGTCGGCGACCAGGAACTTCAGCCGGGCGCGGTTGCGCAGCCGGCGGTAACCGTAGTCACGGAAGACGGAGGTCACGGCCTCCCAGACGTCCGGCACGTCCGCCTCGGGCACCCAGGCGCCCAGGCGCACGCCGAACTTGGGGTTGGTGGACAGACCGCCGCCGACCCACAGGTCGAAGCCGGGGCCGTGCTCGGGGTGGACCACGCCGACGAAGGAGATGTCGTTGATCTCGTGGGCGACGTCGAGGAGCGGGGAGCCGGAGACGGCCGTCTTGTACTTGCGCGGCAGGTTGGAGAAGCGCGGGTCGCCGATGTAGCGGCGGACGATCTCGTCCAGCGCCGCCGTCCCGTCGATGATCTCGTCCGCGGCGACCCCGGCGACCGGGGAGCCGAGCATGCCGCGCGGGCAGTCGCCGCACGCCTCGGTGGTGGACAGGCCGACCGCCTCCAGGCGCTCCCAGATGGCGGGCACGTCCTCGATGCGCACCCAGTGGAACTGGATGTTCTGCCGGTCGGTGATGTCGGCGGTGCCGCGGGCGTAGGTCTCGGAGACCTCGCCGATCACCCGCAACTGCTCGGTGGTGAGCCGGCCGCCGGTGATGCGCACGCGCATCATGAAGTACGTGTCCTCGAGCTCCTCCGGCTCCAGGAAACCGGTGCGCCCGCCGTCGATCCCGGGACGGCGCTGCGTGTACAGGCCCCACCAACGGAAGCGTCCGCGCAGGTCGTTGGGGTCGATGGAGTCGAAACCGCGCTTGGAGTAGATCGTCTCAATGCGTGTCCGCACATTGAGACCGTCGTCGTCCTTCTTGAGCTGCTCGTTGCCGTTGAGCGGGGTCAGGTGCCCCATCGCCCACTGTCCCTCTCCGCGGTGACGACTCACCTTGCGGCGGGGAGTCGCGGCGGCAGCTCGCTGCGCGACGGCAGGCTTCTGCGGGGTGGCGGCCATGGCGGACACGTCCTTCGGGACAGGCGGGAACAGTACTCTGACCTGCGCATACGTGCGCACGGGTACAAGTGCGCGTCATTGCGCGGGGAGTGAGGTGAAGAGAGGAATGCCGGGCGGTGCTGGGTGCTCTCAGCGCGCCGGACAGATGGCGCTGGACATGCGGCCGAGGTCGACGTGCCGCCGACTCACCAAGGCGATTCCAGTTCCAGGCATGGCGGAAGCCTGGCACGGCCGCTTGGACGCAGTCCACCGTTATCCGGAATGTGGACACCCCTGTCTCGCAGTGGGAGACAGGGGTGTTCTGGGTCACACCCGCCGTACGCGGTCTTGTCGATGCTGGTCAGACCGGGTAGGCCCCCGGCCACGGACCCGGCGTCGGCACCTGGGGCTCCTCCTCCACCTTGGTGTCGAAGAGGGTGAAACCGCGGCGCCGGTAGTTGTCCATGGCGTGCTCACCGTCCTTGCTGCACGTGTGCAGCCACACCCGCCGGGTCGGCTTCAGACCGGGCCACCGGTCCGCCAGGTCCCAGGCACGGGCCGTGCCGCAGGACAGCAGATGCCCGCCGATGCGCCGCCCGCGGAAGGCGGGGATCAGCCCGAAGTAGACGATCTCGACGACCCCGTCCCGCTGCGCCTCCAGCTCGACGTACCCCGCCGGCGTCCCCCGCTCGTAGGCGACCCACGTCTCCACCCCGGACCGGTCCAGATGCTCCAGCCACCGCGCGTACGTCCACTCCAGCCGGTCCGTCCAGCGGATGTCACCGCCGACCGACGCGTACAGGAACCGGCTGAACTCGGGGGAGGGCACCTCGGAGCGGACCACCCGGACGTCCCCCTCGGGCACGGCGGCCGGGCGGAGGTCGGAGGGCGCGGTCTGCTCCAGGGACCAGGTGGTCACGGAAAGGGTCGTCATGTCCGGAAGACAACCATCCGGCGCGCGCCCTGTCGAACGCGTGATCCGAACGACGGGACCTAACGGTCCAGGGACCGGTCCACCGACGCCAGCGGCAGGGCGAACAGCATCCGGCCGGACTGCGACCACACGTCACCGGTCTCCTGCCAGTACGACAGGGACGTCGCCGCACCGCTCCAGCACCGGTGCGTCTCGTCCGCGCCGCAGCGCGTGGGCAGCGCCCCCTCCGTGTCCTGCCGCCACAGCGTGCCGCGTTCCTGTGGGGACGACCCGGTCATCCGGCCCAGGTACCAGCCCGACCGGTACGCCAGCACACTGCGCACACGGGTCAGCTCGGTCTCGTACACC
>KL568574.1:78665-80254 GCA_000715605.1 Streptomyces speibonae
GCCCGACCGGTACGCCAGCACACTGCGCACACGGGTCAGCTCGGTCTCGTACACCGCGACCGGATCCGTCTCCAGCAGTCCGGCACGCTCCGGCTCGGTGCTGAACGCGTACCGCCACAGCCGGGTCGGCCCGTCCTCCTCGGCGGGCCTCGCCTCGTGCGCGACCAGGCTGTCCGGTGCCGTGCTGCGGTCCAGGGAGATGCCGCCCGGCTGCGGGGCGTCCACGCCGCTCGTCTGGTAGGAGGCGACCGCCGGCAGCACGTACCGCGCCCCGGCCGCCGACCAGCCGCCGGGCACCCTGCCCACCGACGTGCCCTCCACGGTGGCCCGCTGCACCCGGTCCAGGTCGTACACGTACAGCGCGCCACCCTCGCCCCGGCCCGTGGTCACCAGCAGCTTGTCCTGGTACCAGACCATGCCGGACACGGCGGAGCCCAGGCCCCGGTAGTCGCGGCCGCCGTCCACCGGAACGGCCAGCAGCGCCCAGGTGTAGTGCGGTCCGGCGGCCTCGTCGGCGTTCACGAAGGCGACCCGCGCGAGCCCCTGCTCCGCCGCCGAGCCGGTGGCCCGGCTCCACCCGGAGAGGATCACGCGGTGCCTGCCCCAGCGGCCGTCCTCGTCCGCGTCCCCGGAGGTGGTGACCGCCCCGGCCCGCCAGCCCTCGGTGTCGCCGCCCGGCCAGCAGTACGCGCGTGTCGCGGCCGGTTCGACGGGCAGCGCCCGCCGCTCGTCCTCCGAACAGTCCTCCGCGTCCCGCAGCGCGCCGTCGGGGTCGGACAGCACGGCGCCCACACCGACGGGCCGGCCCATCGCGCCGGCCAGCCGGTCCAGCGCGTCGTCCGGGACGTCCTCCTCGGTCAGCCGCAGGGGAGCGGTCTGCGCGGACGCGGTCAGCGGCCTGAGCGCCCCGGGGTCGTCGGCGTCGGTGGCCTGCGAGGCGCTGATCAGGGTGGCGGCCGCGGTCAGCCCGAGGGCGGTTCCGGCCAGCGCGGCCCGCAGGGCCCTGCCCCGTCTGCGCCGACGGTGTCTGCCGCGATGCTTCATAACGTCCTCCCGGGACGAGCCAACTGCGTCCGGTGATCCGCGGGTTGACCGAGGAGCAGATGGGGTGGCCCGTAACGGGATGCTACGACAGCCGGCCGCCGGAAATGACAAAGACCCTGCAATTATGCGGACCAACCGCCATCGGGCACGTACCCACGCACATCTGTACGCCGCCCGGCGCCCTTGACGGCCCGCTCAGCCCGAGCCGCGCGGCAGCAGGACCTCCACCTCCGCCGACTCCGTGAAGCGGTAGGGACGGTGCTCCAACAGGTCGCCGAGATAGCGCCGGACACGGGACATCTCCGCCCGGACCGTCACCGTACGGCCCGGGTCGCCGAAGACCTCCCGGGCGAGACCGGCGGCGCTGCGCCCCGCGCGGTGCACCGCCAGCAGATGCAGCAACTCGGCGTGCCGGGGGCTCAGTTCACGGCTCCAGGAGCCCGCACCGCCGGACACCTCCACCGAGGGACGGCGCGGCACACGGAAGTCCAGCACGATCCGCGTCGCCGCCCGCGCCGCCGGCTCGTCCGCCGCCCGCACCAGCC
>KL568574.1:80494-83956 GCA_000715605.1 Streptomyces speibonae
CCCGCCGACACCGACTTGGGCAGCGCCAGCCGCTGGATGTAGGGCATGCCCGTCACCGACGCCGTCCACCCGTGCCGGTCCACCACCAGCGCGCGCCCGCCGGTCCGCGCCAGTACGGGAGCGGCCACCGCGCGCAGCCGCTCCAGCGACCGCACGTGCCGCTCCCGCAGCCGCGCCTCGGCGAGTTTCGCCACCGAGTCGACCCACGCCAGCGTGGCCGGATGCATCGTCTCCAGCGGCCCGCTCACGTCCACCACGCCGATCAGCCGCCCGTCCCGCGGATCGGTGATCGGTGCCCCCGCGCACGTCCAGGTGGCGTGCAGCCGTACGAAGTGCTCGGAGGCGAACACCTGCACGGGGCACCCGGTCACCGCGGGCGTGCCCACCCCGTTGGTGCCGACGGCGTCCTCGCGCCAGTCCGCTCCGACCTCGAAGCCGAGGCCGTCCGCCTTGCGCAGGACCGGCGCGCTGCCCTCCCGCCACAGCACCCGGCCGTCCTCGTCGGCCACCACCATGATGTGGTGCGTGACGTCCGCGACCGACAGCAGTCCCTCGCGCAGCACCGGCAGCACGTGCCGCAGTGTCGAGGTCTCCCGCCGTCGCCGCACCTCGTCGGCGGAGAGCAGCTCGTTGCGGAAACCGTGGTCCGGGTCCACGCCGCTGCGCAGCATCCGCTCCCACGACTGGCCGATCACCGGACGGGGAGCCACCGGGGCGCGCCCTCCGGACAGCGCGGCGGTACGGACCTCGTCGAGCACCCGCGCCGCCCGCGCCGTGTCGACGACGGCCAGATGCGTCACGTCCATCGGCGAGAGCGCCACCGGACCTCCCGAAGAAAGCTGTGGGATCCATACTGCCGTCTGCCTACGGTGTCCACGCTCAGTACCGGGACGGGAACAGGAAGTTGCAACCCCCTGCAACTCTGGTGGGCAGGCTTCCCACTGGTTGAAGCTTGAGTGACGCCGTCCCGAGCGGCGTCCAGGGCTCTTCACGGGGCCTGTGGGGCGGGGGTGGTGCCGTGTCGGCGCAGCACCACCCCTGTGCCTCCGGCGGTGGGGGCGGGTTCGCTGCGGGGGCTGGCTTCTTGCTGCGCGTCGGCGGCTTCCGGGCCGGTGGGTGGCTGGTCGCGCAGTTCCCCGCGCCCCTGAGGTGGGTGTCCTCGGCCGGGGTTTCCCGCGCACCTGGGTACGGTGCACGTCCGGTGTTCTCAGGTTGTCGGGCGGGCTCGGTTGACGATGGCCTTCAGGTCGAGGGTGTGGGGGAGGGTGCCGAAGGCGGTGCCGGCGTCCGGGGACAGGCGGGAGGCGCAGAAGGCGTCCGCGACCTGGGACGGGGCGTACCGGACCAGCAGGGAGCCCTGGAGGACCAGCGCCAGCCGCTCCACCAGCCGCCGCGCGCGGGTCTCGACGCCCTCCAGGTCCGCCAGTTCCGTCAGCAGGTTCTTGATCGCGCCGTCCAGCCGGTGGTCCGCCCCGCGCGCCTGCCCGACCTCGCGCAGATAGGCGTCCAGCGCCGTCGGTTCCCGGCGCAGCGCCCGCAGCACGTCCAGCGCCTGGACGTTGCCCGCGCCCTCCCAGACGGAGTTCAGCGGCGACTCGCGCACCAGCCGCGGCATGCCCGACTCCTCGACGTACCCGTTCCCGCCCAGGCACTCCGCCGCCTCCACCGCGACCGGCGCGCACCGCTTGGTCACCCAGTACTTCGCCGCCGGGACCGCGATCCGCAGCAGCGCCCGCTCCTGCGCGCCGTCGTCGTCGTACGCCGCCGCCAGCCGCATCGCCAGCGCGGTCGCCGCCTCCGACTCCAGCGCGAGGTCGGCCAGCACATTGCGCATCAGCGGCTGGTCGGCGAGTTTCCCGCCGAACGCCTCCCGGTAGGTGCAGTGGTGCACCGCCTGCGCCACGGCCTGCCGCATCAGACCCGCCGAGCCCAGCACACAGTCGAGCCGGGTCGCCGCCACCATCCCGATGATGGTGCGCACCCCGCGGCCCTCCTCACCGACCCGGCGCGCCCACGTCCCGTCGAACTCGACCTCGGCGGAGGCGTTGGAGCGGTTGCCGAGCTTGTCCTTCAGCCGCTGGATGAGGAACACGTTGCGCGTGCCGTCCTCCAGCACGCGCGGCACCAGGAAGCACGTCAGCCCGCCCGGCGCCTGCGCCAGCACCAGGAAGGCGTCCGACATGGGCGCCGAGCAGAACCACTTGTGCCCGGTCAGCTCGTAGGCGCCGTCCTGAGCCAGCGGGCGCGCGGCCGTCGTGTTCGCCCGTACGTCGCTGCCGCCCTGCTTCTCCGTCATGCCCATCCCGAACAGCGCACCGGGCTTCTGCCCCGGGGGCCGCAGCTCACGGTCGTAGACCGTCGACGTCAGCCGGGGCTCCCACTCGGCCGCCAGTTCCGGATCCGTGCGCAGCGCGGGCACCGCCGCGTGGGTCATCGACAGCGGGCAGCCGTTCCCGGCCTCCGCCTGCGTCCACAGGTGGAACGCCGCCGCCCGCCGCACATGGCCGCCCGGCCGCCCCCACGCGGCCGTCAGCCCCGCCGAGACGCCCTTGCCGAGCAGCCGGTGCCAGGCGGGATGGAAGTCGACCTCGTCGATCCGGTGCCCGTAGCGGTCGTGGGTGCGCAGCCGCGGCGGGTGCTCGTTGGCCTGCACCCCCCACTCCTGCACCTGCGCGGACCCGGTCGTGCGCCCGAGAGCCGAGAGCTCGGCGAGCCCCTCGTCCAGCACGTCCGCCGCCAGATGCCGCTCCACCGCCTCCACGAGGGCCCGGTCGGCGCCGAAGACGTCGTACTGCGCCAGCGGCGGAGCCTGGTTGGTCACGGTGTGCGTGGTGCCTGCCATGTCCCGAACGTACCCCGCCCTCCGTTTCGCTCACCCGGCGCTCCCGCCTCCGGGTGAGTGCGACCAGGCACGACGGATACCTTTAGGGCGTGCAGCCAGCAAGTGATTCCCCGAACGAGCCCTCCGGACGCCTCCACCGGGCCCGGGCCCTGTACCGGAACGTCTCCAAACGCAGGACCGCCTGGCTGCTGCTGAAGGACACCGTCAATTCCTGCATGGAGTACCGCATCCTCGGTCTGGCGGCCGAGGCGGCGTTCTTCACGCTGGTGTCCGTCCCGCCGCTGCTGCTCAGCATGATCGGCCTGCTCGGCTACGTCGACGCCTGGACCGGCGCCGAGACCATCCAGAGCCTTCAGCGCAACCTTCTGGACGCCTCCCGCACGGTGCTCTCCGACCGCGGTGTCACACAGATCGCGGAGCCGATCCTGCGGGACGTGACGAAAGGCGGCCCGCCGGATGTCATCTCCCTCGGCTTCCTGATCGCCGTCTGGTCGGGCTCCCGCGCGGTGAACGTCTTCATCGACACCATCACCGTCATGTACGGCCTCGACGGCGTCCGGGGCATCGTCAGGACCCGGCTGCTGGCCTTCGCCCTGTTCCTGGTCTGTCTCTTATACACA
>KL568574.1:84167-84807 GCA_000715605.1 Streptomyces speibonae
CCCTGCCGCTGATGGTCGCGGGCCCGGACGCGGTCGTACGGGTGCTGCCCTGGTCGACGACGCTCGTGCAGATCCTGTACTGGCCGGTCGTGATCGTGCTGTCCGTCGCCTTCCTCACGACGCTGTACCACGTCTCCGTGCCCGTGCGCTCGCCGTGGATCGAGGACGTGCCCGGTGCGCTGGTCGCGCTGGCCATGTGGGTGCTCGGCAGTTTCCTGCTGCGGATCTACCTCACCAACACCGTCGAGGGACCCACCATCTACGGCTCCCTCGCGGCGCCCGTCGCCGTGCTGCTGTGGATCGGTGTGTCCGCGTTCGCCGTGCTGGTCGGCGCGGCCGTCAACGCGGCGATCGACCGGGTGTGGCCCGCGGCGGCGACGGCGGCGGCGCGTGAGGCGAACGAGCGGTTGCGGCAGGCGCAGGTCGCCGAGTACGTGGCGCGTACGGCTGCGCTGTCCGGGGAGGCCGACCCGGACATGCCGTCGGAGTTCCCGGAACGCTGGTCCCGCTTCCTCCCCCCGGAGGACGTCACGGCCCGCCTCCGCACCCACGGCAAGCCACCCCACCACCCGAAGAACGGCGACAGCCCGCCGCCCGGCGACAAGTGACCTTTTCTCGCCCCCGCCGCCCCTTCCCGTCC
>KL568574.1:84998-85414 GCA_000715605.1 Streptomyces speibonae
GAAGGGGCGGCGGGGGCGAAGAAAACCGTCAGGACACCCACGCCCCACCCGCCGCCGCCCCCTCCACGAACGCCGAGAAATCCCGCGGCCCCCGCCCCAGCACCTCCCACACCCCCGCGTCCTCCACCACCGCATTCCGCCCGTCCAGCAACGTCTCGAACACCCCCACAAGAAACGCCGCCTCCCCGGCCGGCACCCCGAACCCGACGAGCGCCTCCCCGTACGCCCCCACCGGCACCGCCCGATACTTCAGCGGCCTCCCCATCGTCCCCGCGATCTCCCCCACCGCCTCCGCCCAGGTCAGCAACCGCGGCCCCGTCACCGTGAGCGTCCGCCCCGCGTACCGCTCCCCGCCCGCCAGCGCGGCCACCACCACGTCCGCGACGTCCCGCACATCCACGAACGGCTCCGCCACC
>KL568574.1:85624-87541 GCA_000715605.1 Streptomyces speibonae
CCCCGCCGCAGCTCCTCCGCCAGCGGCCCCTCGCTGAAGTTCTGCGCGAACCACGCCGACCGGACGACCGTCCAGTCCGCGCCCGACGCGCGCAGCGCCTCCTCGGTGGGCAGCGCCTGGTCCTCGCCCCGCGCCGACAGCAGCACCAGCCGCCGCACCCCAAGCCCCAGCGCCACGCCGGCGAGCTCGCCGACCGCCTCCGCCGTGCCGGGCGCGCCGACATCGGCCGGGTGCACGAGATACGCCGCGTCGGCGCCCCGCAGGGCATCCGCCCAGGTCGCCCGGTCCGTCCAGTCGAACCCGGTCGCCCGGGACGCCGCCCGTACGGCCATCCCCGCCGCCTCGGCGGCCCGCACCACCCGCCGCCCCGTACACCCCGAGGCACCCGTGACGACGAGGGTCATGTCCATCGCGTCTTCCGCATGCTGCTGCTTCCGCTGCACCTGCTTCTGCTGCACCTGCTGCTTCTGCTTCGTGTTCTCGCCCATGCCCCCACTCAACTGCCGCGCACCGCACGGAACCATCGCCGAGCGGCTCATCCCCATACGCGCGCGTCTACGCTGACCACATGGACGCTCTCACCGGCCTGCTCGAGGGCCCCCGCGCCCGCGGGGCGTTCATGATCCGGGCGTGTTTCGACCCGCCGTGGGCGGTCCGTGTGGAGGACCGCGCCCCGCTGACCGTGATGCTCCTCGTCCGCGGCGAGGCGTGGCTGCTGCCGGACGCGGGGGAGCGGCTCCCGCTGCGCCCCGGCGACATCGCCATCGCACGCGGCCCCGACGCGTACACCTGCGCCGACGCCCCGGACACGGCCCCGCAGGCGCTGATCCTGCCCGGCGGCGAGTGCCACTACCCCGACGGGCGGCCCCTGAACGGCGTCATGGACCTCGGCGTCCGCACCTGGGGCGACCGCGTGGACGGTACGACGGTGATGCTGATCGGCACCTACCAGATGCCCGGCGAGACGGGCGGCCGGCTGCTGGACGCGCTGCCGCCGCTGCTCTCCCTCACCGCCGACGTGTGGGAGTGCCCGCTGACGCCGATCCTCATGGACGAGATCGTGCGGGACGCCCCCGGCCAGGAGGTCGTCCTGGACCGGCTGCTCGACCTGCTGGTCATCGCGGCGCTGCGCGCCTGGTTCGACCGGCCGGAGGCGGAGCCGCCCGCCTGGTACCTGGCCCTGTCCGATCCGGTCGTCGGTCCGGTCCTGCGCCTGCTCCAGGGCGACCCGGCCCACCCTTGGACGGTCGCCGCCCTCGCCGCGAAGGCGGGCGTCTCCCGCGCGGCACTGGCCCGGCGCTTCACGGAACGCGTCGGCGAACCCCCGATGACGTACCTCACCGGCTGGCGCCTCGCCCTCGCCGCGGACCGGCTCCGGGACACCGACGACACCATCGCCGCCATCGCCCGCCAGGTGGGCTACGGCAGCGCCTTCGCCCTGTCCACCGCCTTCAAACGCGCCTACGACGTCAGCCCTCAGGAATGGCGGACCCGCGCGGCGTAGCCTGGGACAGGTGTACAGGGAGCGGGCGTCACGGCTGACGGGCGCGGTCGTGTGGACCAACACCCCGTCCGGGGACGGGCAGGGCGCGGTGCTGCCCGATGGCTGCATGGACCTGCTCTGGCACGAGGGGCGTCTCCTGGTCGCCGGGCCCGACACCCACGCACACCTCACCGAGGGGCCGCCGTCCCCCTGGGCGGGCATCCGCTTCCGGCCCGGCGCCGCGCCCGCCCTGCTCGGCGTCCCCGCCCACGAACTGCGCGACCGGCGCGTCGAACTGGCCGACCTGTGGCCGGCGGCGGCCGTACGGTGCCTCACCGCCCGCGTCAACGCCGCGGACGACCCGGCGCGGGGCCTGGAGGAGCTGGCCCTGCGCCGGGCCGCGGAGACCGCGCCGCCCGACCCGCTGCTCGACC
>KL568574.1:87790-95913 GCA_000715605.1 Streptomyces speibonae
CGCACGGCAGTTGCACCGCCGGTCCCTCGCGGCGTTCGGGTACGGACCCAAGACCCTGGCCCGTATCCTCCGTCTGGGCCGCGCACTCGACCTCGCCCGAGCGGGCGTCCCGTACGCGGAGACGGCGATCCGCACGGGCTACGCGGACCAGCCTCATCTGGCCCGCGAGGTCAAGCAGTTGACGGGGATGCCGCTGGGCGAACTCCTCGCCCGCCCGTAACCGTCTACTCCGCGGGGAGCGGAGCGAACAGGTCCACCCCGTTGCCGTCCGGGTCGAGGACGACGGCGTACCGCTGCCCCCACACCGCGTCCCACGGCTTCAGCTCGCCCGGGCTGCCGGCCCCGGTCAGCTCCGCGAACAGGGAGTCGACCTCCGCGGGGCTGTCGCAGCGCAGCGCGAGTGACGTCCTGCTCCCGCCCGACGGCGGTTCCCACTCCGGGTGGAAGGACCTGACCACCTCCTCCGTGTCCAGCAAGAGCCGCAGCCCGCCCGGCAGTTCGGCTTCCACATGTCCCTGTGTCCCGGCCCCCTCCGGAAAGGCGAACCCCAGCCGCCGGTAGAAGGCGACGGAGGCGGCCATGTCGGAGACGACCATCCCGATGGCATCGAATCGTGCGCTCATGCGGCCCACCGTAGGACGGGCCGGACGGACGGGTCTTGAAGGAATCGGACACCGGCCGGGGCACCGCTCCGCGCAGGGCCCATAGGACACGCCTATACCCCCTGCTGTTATTACGTATTTGCCACTCGTTAATTCGCGAACGTACCGTGAAACGGCTCGACGCGAAGGCCGCCGTGGATTTCCAGGGGGCGTGTTTCACATACGACGGCGATGTATTTTCGCACCATTCTGGATGCCTTTTCCGTCGGGCAGGGAATGACCAATCGAGAGGAATAGGTGGCATGGCCGCAGTCGAGAACGGATCTGAAAAGCGCGAACTCGCCGGCAAGCGGGCCTTGGTCACGGGTGGTTCTCGCGGTATCGGAGCCGGCATCGTGCGCCACCTGCTGGACGCGGGCGCCGAAGTGCTCACCACCGCCCGCTCGGCGCCCGGCGACCTGCCCGGGAAGGTCCACTTCGTGGAGGCCGACCTGCGGACGCCGGAGGGGATCGACACGATCGCCGCGTCCGCGCGGGAGGTCCTGGGCGGGGTCGACATCCTGGTCAGCTCCGCGGGCGGGGCGCGGGCACGGGACGGCGCCACGGACACCACCGAGGAGGTGTGGCAGGACACACTGAACCTGAACTTCTTCGCGGCGGTACGGCTGGACCGGCACTTCATCCCGGAGATGCGGGAGCGCGGCTCGGGCGCGATCGTGCACGTCGCGTCGGCCGCGACGACCTTGCCGGACCGCTACTTCCTGCACTACACGGCCGCCAAGGCGGCGCTGGACAACTACAGCGTGGGACTGTCCAGGGATCTGGCCCCCGCAGGGATCCGGGTCAACCGCGTGTCTCCCGGCAGGACCGCCACCCCCGGCGGTGAGGCGGCCCGGGAGGAGTGGGCGCAGATGTTCGGGTACGTCAGCAACGCCGTCGGCGCCCCGCCGCTGGGGCGCGACGGCACGCCCGACGACATCGCCGAGGCGGTGTTGTTCCTGGTGTCCGACCGGGCGAACTGGATCAGTGGCGCCAACATCTTCGTCGACGGCGGCGAGTTCCCCCGCGTCTGACCTCGGCGGAACCGCGGAACCGCGGAACCGAATTCCCGAACCGACCTCTGAGAGATGGACCGAAAGGACCCCGGCATGGGTGCGTACGACGGCAAGACGGCAGTGATCACCGGCGGCGGCAGCGGACTCGGACTCGCGACGGCGAAGTTGCTGGTCGACGGCGGAGCGCGCGTGGTGGTCAACGGCCGCTCCAAGGACACGCTCGACGCGGCGCTGGAGGAGCTCGGCGGGAACGCGCTGGCCGTCCAGGGCGACGTGACCTCGCTGTCCGACCTGGACGAACTGGCCGCGCGCGTGAAGGACGAGTTCGGCACGCTCGACGCCCTGTTCGTCAACCACGGTGTCACCATCCCGAACCCCCTCGAGTCGACGACCGAGGAACTCTGGGACGAGTCGATGGCGATCAACCTCAAGGGCGCCTTCTTCACCGTGCAGAAGCTCGTCCCGCTGATGGGCCCGGGCGCCGGTGTGGTGCTCACGACCTCCGCCGCGAACGTCATGGGCCTGCCGGAGTGCAGCGCCTACTCGGCCGGCAAGGCGGGCCTGCGCTCGATGGCCCGCACCCTCTCCGGCGACCTGCTGCCGCGCGGGATCCGGGTCAACGCGATCAGCCCCGGCCCCATCGACACGGGGATCCTGGAGAAGACGATGACCGCGGAGGCCGCCGAGGCGTTCAAGGCGGAGCGGGTCGCGCAGAACCCCATGCGGCGTTTCGGCAGGCCCGAGGAGATCGCGAAGGCGGCGGCCTTCCTCGCCTTCGACGCCACCTACACGGCCGGCGTCGAGTTCGCCGTGGACGGGGGCGCCACCCAGCTCTGAGTCGGGCCCGCACCCGCGGCCGCGACGTGTTCGTCAGGCCACAGGGGTGTACGAGGCGGGTGCGGGCACGGCCGGGGCCCCGGGTGCGGTCGGGGTCCCGGCAGACGGGGCCCCGGGTGCGGACGGGGTCCCGGACGAGGTCGGGACCCCGGCGGACGAGCGCGGCGCGTCGGACACGGACCAGGTCTCCTGGCGCAGGAGTTCGAGCAGAGCCGTCTCCGCCGGGCCCGCCTCCTGCCGTACCACGGCGATGACCGGCTGGGACACCGCCGGGGACACCGGGCGGACGAGTTGCTCATGACCGTGGGGGACCGCCGAGGCCGGGACGAGCGTCACCCCCAGCCCGTGGGCGGCCCAGCGCACGGCCGTGGAGGTCTGGGTCACGCGGGCGGCCGTGACCGGGGCCAGCTCGTTGTCCCGCAGCACCCTCAGCAGCGCGGTGTCGAGCACACTGTCCCGGTCGAACCTCACCCACGGCTCGCCGGCCAGGTCGCACAGCTCGACCCGGTCCGTGGCCAGCAGCGGATGTCCGGCGCCCAGCACCACCACGAGCTCCTCGTTGCCGAGGACATGGGCGTTGGAGGGGCTGCGCTCGCACGCCGCCATCAGGGAGAAGTCCAGCGAGCCCCGGCGGCACAGCCGGTCCAGTTCGGCGGCGCTGGGCTCCTCGAAGACGCTGACCTCCAGCCGGGGGAAGCGCCGGCGCAGCTCGCCCAGCGCCCGCGGCAACTGGCGGGTGCCGAAACCCATCTGCACCGCCACCACCAGCTCGCCCGTCAGGTCGTCGGCGCCGGCCTGCGCCGTCGCCCGCGCCCGCCGCGACGCGCTCACCGCGACCTGCGCCTCCCGCAGGAACGCTCGGCCGACCACGGTGGGCACCAGTCCGGACGGCGTACGGGCGAACAACTGCACGCCCAAGTCCCGTTCCAGGCCGCGGATCTGCTGGGACACCGACGGCTGGGCGACGTGGAGACGGTCCGCCGCCGCCGTCACCGACCCCTCCTCGGCGACGGCCAGGGCGTACTCGAACTGACGAAGGCTCATCGACTCCGGTCCCCTCTCCACGGTGGCCCACCGGTCCGCCCGCCGTGATCATCGTCATCGTAAGTGGTCGTCGCGTCACCCGGGCGCCGATGCCCGGAGCCTGGCCGGAAGCCCTACCGTAGGCTCCGGCGCATGGCCGCGCTCCCACTTCTCGTCCACACCCGCACAACCGACTACCGGCACGCATCCATTCCTGCCGGAGTCGCCGCGCTGCGCGACCTCGGCTTCGCCGTGGACGCCACCGAGGCCCCGGAGGCCCTCGAGGGCCCCCTCGACCGGTACGCGGCGGTGGTCTTCCTCTCCACCAGCGGAACGGTGCTCACCCCGGCCGGACGCGAGCGGCTCGCGGCGTACGTCGAGTCGGGCGGCGGCTTCGCCGGGGTGCACGCC
This sequence comes from Streptomyces speibonae, assembly GCA_000715605.1. Taxonomy (GTDB): domain Bacteria; phylum Actinomycetota; class Actinomycetes; order Streptomycetales; family Streptomycetaceae; genus Streptomyces; species Streptomyces speibonae. The sequence goes on from KL568574.1 coordinate 91,719, forward strand.
GCCGCGTGCACCGAGTACGACTGGCCGTACTACGGAGAACTCCTCGGCGCCCGCTTCGACCGCCACCCCCCGCTCCAGCCGGGCCGGGCGGTGGTCGAGGACGGCGGCCACCCGGCCACCCGGCACCTGCCTCCCGTCTGGCACGTCACCGACGAGTGGTACGACTTCCGCACCAGCCCGCGCGGGCGGGCGCGGATCCTCCTGCGCGCCGACGAGTCGTCGTACGACGGCGGCGGCATGGGCGAGGACCACCCGCTGGCCTGGTGCCGCGACCAGGGCGCGGGCCGGGTCTTCTACACGGCGCTCGGCCACACCACCGAGGCGTACGCCGACCCGGACTTCCGCGCCCACCTGCTGGGCGGCATCACCTGGGCCGCCCGCGGCTGATCAGGGCCTGCACGAGGAGTACGTGTCGACGTCCTCCGGATTGGGGCGGAAGCGGTTCTCCCAGTCACCGGGATAGGCGGCGACCAGCGCGGGCAGCTGCGCCTTCACGTCGCTGGCCCACTCCTCGACGAGGTAGTCGCGCAGGGCCTCGCGCAGCTTCTCGCAGTCGCCCCGGAGGCCCTCCGGCAGGCCGATGCCGTACCGGTTGTTGCTGCCGAAGGAGACGTCGGGCACCACCCGCACGGGTGTGGCGCTGTTCTTCTGCTGCTCCACGTACCCGTACAGCAGCGCCTCGTCGGTGAACACGGCGTCGAGGTCACCCTGCTGGAGTTTGCGCACGCAGGTCGAGTAGTCGCTCTCCGTGTGGAGCGTCGTTCCGCCGGGCAGCGCGGCGGCGGCCGAGGTCGAGCCCTCGACGGTGCAGATCACCTTGCCCGCCACGTCCTTCTCGGTCCTGATGCCGTGGTAGTCCTCCCGGACCAGGAAGCCCTGCCGGGTGACGAAGTAGGGCCCCACGAAGTCGACCTGCTCGTCCCGCTCCGGAGTGATCGAGTAGGTGGCGATGACCAGGGCCGAGGCCCGGTCGACGAGTTCCTGCTCCCGCTTGGCGGAGATCACGTCGTGCCACTTCGGCGAGAAACCGATCCGCTTGCCGAGGTAGCCGGCCAGATCCGGTTCGAAACCGCGGTTGGTGTGTCCGCTGAACAGGTTGAACCCGGGCTGGTCGCTCTTGCCGCCGATGTAGACGTGACGGGTGAGGGTGGTCTTCTCGTCCGCTCCGTCCGCCGTCCAGCCGCAGCCCGCGAGGGCGAGCAGCAGGGCGGCGGACGCGGCCCGCGCGCACCGGCGACCGAGGGAGCGCAGGAGGCGCGGGGGACGCGGGGAGCGCTGGGGGCGCGAGTGGCGTGGCTCGTTCGTCACAGGGCCTTCTTCCTAGTCGTCCAGATACGCCGAGGCGACGGAGAGATTCACTTCGCAGCCGGCCTCCGCCTCGAGCAGGACGGACAGCTCGACCTTGCGCGCGCCCCGGCCCAAGACGAAGGTGAACTCGTCGCCGGGTACGCCCTTGCGCACCTGGTCCCGGCCCGGACCCGCCTCGGAGGTCACGGTCAGCCCGACGGTGGGCACGCACACCGGAGCGGCGAGGTCGTGCGGGGCGACGTCGAAGGCGATGGTCAGCCGCGACCTGGGGTCGTCGGTGCGCATGGTGGCGACGACGGTGTCGCCGTTCACCAGCGGAGGGGTGCCGTCGAGGGTGACGCGCCGGGTCACGTCCACGGGACGGCTGTCCAGGAACATCCAGGTGCCGAGGGCCGGCACGCCGACGGCCAGCACCGCCAGCGGGATCACCACCAGCACGAACGGCGGCCACAGCGGCGGCTGCCCGTCCGGGCCCCGGCGCGCGATCAGCGGCAGCATCGCGGCGGCGAAGGCCAGCAGGGCCGCCGCCGTCACCCCCACCACCGCCGGATCCCCGCCCAGCGCCAGCCAGATCGCGCCCGCCCCGAGGACGGTCACGAGATCGGCCAGCAGCAGGAGGGTGATCGCCCAGGCGCCGGCGGCGGCCTCGCGCACCCGCAGCGCGGCGCGCCGCAGCCACGGGGGGCGCGGTGCTCCGTCGCCTTCCGGGGGGTCGGCCCCGGCCGTCGCGCCCGGTATGGCGCGCGTCGTGTCGTTGGTCACGCGCGCAGCGTATGGGGAGAGACCGGGACACAACCGTCCCATGTCACCGACACGGCTGATGCCGGGGCGAAACGACTCTGCACCGTGTTCCCGTGTGCTACGGCACAGGCGGACCGCCTGGGCCCGGACCCCTGGAGAACGCTTCCTTCGCAGCTCCGGCCCCTCACGGGCGGGAAGAACTACCACGCGCACCCGAAGGCAGTCAGGAATACCGAGGGGTGCCGCGGGCGCTCTTGTGTTACCGGTGGGTTCGGGCCGGTGCGTGAATGGGTGACATGCCGCGGCGCCGTGAAGGGCTGGTGAGCACACATGACGGCGGGCGACCGTGAGAACCCCGTGATCAGAACGCCGTACGGAGCCGTGCGCGGCCGCTGGGAGCGGTCCGTGGCGGTCTTCCGGGGCATCCCCTACGCGGCACCTCCCTTCGGCCCCCGCCGCTTCCGTCCGCCGGTTCCGCCGGAGCGCTGGGACGGCGTACGCGACGCCGCCGCCTTCGGCCCCACGGCCCCGAAGCCCCCGTACTCCGAGGCATTCGCCCAGTACCTCTCCGACCCGGAGATCCCCGGCGACGACTGCCTCAATCTCAACGTGTGGACCCCCGACCCCGCCCCCGGCGCCCGCCTGCCGGTCCTCGTATGGCTCCACGGCGGCGCCCTGACCAGGGGTTCCTCGGCGGTCCCTGTCTACGACGGCCACACCTTCGCCCGCGACGGCGTGGTGTTCGTGTCGCTCAACTACCGCCTCGGCGTCGAGGGCTACGGCCTCTTCCCCGACGCCCCCGCCAATCCCGGCCTGCGCGACCAGCTCGCCGCGCTGCGCTGGGTGCACGAGTCGATCGGGGCCTTCGGCGGCGACCCGGACCGGATCACCCTCGCCGGCCAGTCCGCCGGGGCGATCAGCACGGGCGCGCTCATCGCCGCACCGCAGGCGCGGGGACTGGTGCGCCGGGCCGTGCTGCAGAGCGGCCCGCCCGAGGCCACGGACCGCGACAAGGTGCGCCGCATGGTCCGCCGCATGGCGCACCGCCTGAAGGTCCCGGCGACCGCGGAGGCCTTCGCCGCCGTCGACCGCGACCGTCTGCTCCGGGTCCAGGCGGACATCGGCCGCCTCAGCAGCCCGATCCTCGGCGGCCCCGCCTTCGGCATCGTCGTCGACGGCGACCTCGTGCCGCGCGATCCCCTGGAGGCCCTCACGGACGGCGCGGCGCCGGGCGTCGGGCTCCTGACCGGCTGGACCCGCGAGGAGTACCGCCTCTGGCTCGTTCCCGGCGGCCTGGTGGAGCGCGTCGACCGCCTCGGCGCGGTCGCCGTCGCCGGGGCGATGGCCCGCTGCCGGGTCGGCAGCGAGGTGCCGCGCGGCTACCGCGCCCTGCGCCCGGACGCCGGCACCGCGGAACTCGTCGGCCAGATGGTCACCGACCACCTGCTCCGCGTCCCCTGCACCGCCTCGCCGACGGCCGCCGGGACCCCTCGTACGTCTACGAGTTCGCCTGGCCCTCCCGGCGCCCCGGCATGGGCTCCTGCCACGCCCTGGAACTGGGCTTCGTCTTCGACAGCGGCGACGAGCCCGACGCCCGCAAGCTCGCGGGCGAGGGCGCGCCGCAGGAACTGGCCGACGCGATGCACGCGGCGTGGGTACGGTTCGTGACCGACGGGTCGCCGGGATGGGAGCGCTGGGACGAGGACCACCCGGTCCGGATCTTCGGCGACGGCCCCCCGCGCACGGCCCGCGGCCCCCGCGACCGCGAACTGTCCCTGTGGACCCGGCCCACCGCCGAGCACCCGCCCCCGGTCCCGTCCCCCGAACTCCGCTCGGTCGTCCGCCGCCTGCGCCGCACGGGCGCCCTCCGCAGAACCTGACCCGGGGACGACGACCCCGGCCCCCTATTGCCCCACCCGCCCGTCGACGCACTCGCGCAGCAGGTCGGCGTGGCCGCAGTGGCGGGCGTACTCCTCGATGCGGTGGACGAGCAGTTCCCGCACCGCGACGTTCTCCTTCCCGAGCCGTGTGCCCAGGTCGGGGTGGCGGGCCAGCGCGGCGTCGGTCGCGGCCTGTTCGCGCTCCAGGTCGGCGTAGGCGGCGTCGACGACGGCCTGATCGGCCGCGGCTCCGTCGAAGTCGCCGT
>KL568574.1:96089-100886 GCA_000715605.1 Streptomyces speibonae
GCTCCGTCGAAGTCGCCGTCGCGCCTGCCGTACAGCTTCGGCAGCGGGTCGCCGTCGCTGATCCAGTTGCGCCAGTCCCGTTCCGCCTCGGCGAGGTGCCGCACCAGCCCGAGCAGCGACATCGTGGACGGCGGCACAGACCGCCGTGCCAGCTGCTCCGGGTCCAGCCCCTCGCACTTCATCCGCAGGGTCAGCCGGTAGTCCCTCAGCACCCCCTCCAGCGTCGCCGCTTCACCGTCCGGACCGGGCCCCTCGTTGTCGCGGGGGTCGTCCGCGGGGTCGGCCCACATGTCGGGGTAGACGGTCGCCCTGGTCCATCGCGCGGGTACGTCGTCAGTCATGCGCCCATGCTCGACGCCGGAGCCCGGCCCCTGCCAACCCTTTTCCCGGCGGCCCGGGCGAGCGCTACGCCCCCTCCCGCCGGCTCACCATCTCGCCGATCCAGACGGGCGCGAACGGCGAGGTGCATCCCGGGGGCGTCGGATAGTCCTTGAGTACCTCCAGACGCTCACCGATGCCGATCGCACGGTCGCGGTGTTCCGCGTGCTCGATCCCGATCTGGGCGAGGCAGTGGTTCATCGCCCACTGCAGACGGTCCGGGGCGTCCTTCATCTCCGCCTCGACGGTGTCGAGCAGCCCCGGCAGGTCCAGCCCTTCCGGCCTCTTCGCCACGCGCTCGGTGGTCAGCGCCCACCCGGCGCTCGCGACCACCGGATCGGGGTCGGCGAGCCAGACGACGCGCAGTTCCTCGGCGTGCGGGCTCTTCTTCACGACGTAGTTGACGAGCCAGTCGTGCACCTTCGGGGTGCGTGCCTCGCGCAGCATGCCGTCCAGCTCGTCACGCCCGAACGCCTTGGGACGGCAGACGAGCAGCGCCAGCAGCCGCGCCGCGCTGTCGCCCGTCCCCCAGAGCTCGCGGGCGAGCTCCTGCTGCGTCCTCAGCCGCTTGGCGACCGCGCGCAGCTTGCCGAGATTCACTCCGTGGTCGTCGCCGTGCTTCTCGTTCACGGCACGGACCTTCGCATCCTCGAGCCCGGCCAGCTCGGCCATCACCTCGGCCACCACCGCCGTCCCACTCATCCCGGTCCTCCCGTTCCCGTCCCGACTGGCCCAGCTTAGAGCCGGGCCGGGGCGTCGGCCGGTCCGCCGCTTGGTGATCATTTGCCGATTGGATGGCGAAAAAAATGATCACACCTTGATCACATAGACCTATGACCCTCTTGTGAAGATGATCGCGCGACGCTTGCACTTCCCTACAGCTGCCCGCGGAGCAGGACCCCGCTGTCACCCGGCTGCCCAGTACGCCGAAGATGCCGGCGCCCGGACCTGTCACGCCGGCCGAGGTGCCCGGAGGTGGCCGCACCACAGGGTCCGCAAACTGTCCCAAATAGCCTAGGGGGATGTAAATGTCGCGCAATTTCACCGAGTCCGTGATCGGCATGCTGGGGCCGGCGAGGAACGCTGACCGGTTTCCTGCGGAGTGGGGCGAGCTGGAAACCGCTTTGGGTGTCGGGTTGCCCGACGACTACAAGGGCATTCTGGGAAGGTATGCCCCGGTCCAGTTGAACGTGCATCTCTTTCTGATGCATCCGTCCACCGGCCGGTGGAACCTGGGGCGCTGGATGCGGGAGACGGTCCAAGCATTCTCCCGCAGCGATCTCACGGACGTGGAACGCCTGGGTTTCACGGGCTCGCCCTTCGGGGCTCCCTCCGGTCTGATTCCGCTCCTCCATACCGATCGTGGAGAGAACCTGTTCGGGGCGGTTGAGGCGGGCACGGGCGAATGGCGCTTCCATTCCTGCAACGGCGACGAGCCGTTGTACTACGAGCACCGTATGTCGTTCTCGGAGTGGCTCCACCGGTACCTGAGGGGTGAGGACATGTTCGGTCCAGGTAGTGGAGTCTTCTACCCCGGCCCGATTGTCTTCGAGAGCCTGCCCATGCAGGACGCGGAGCTCTCCACCACCTGGGAGGGCCCCGAACGAGGAATGTGAGGCGGTCCTGTCCTTGAGCCCGGTGGTTGAGATACGGCATGGGCAGCCAGCCGTGGAGCGGCCAATGGGGCGTGCTCAGGCTCGGCGGTCGGCGGCGGCCTCGATGAGCTCGGTGAGGCGGGCGAGCGCGGTGGTGAGCTGGTCGATCTGCTGGCTGATGCGGGCGTGTTCGGCGTTGAGCATGGCCCACTGGTGGTCGGTGGTGGTGTCGGTGTCGATGCAGGGGAGCAGTTCGGCGATGCGGCGGCTGGGCAGCCCCGCGGCGTAGAACTGCTGGAAGATGCGGACCCGGTCGACGGCGTCCTCGGCGTACTCGCGGTGGCCGCCGGGGCTGCGGCCGGGCGTGAGGAGCCCCTGTTCCTCGTAGTAGCGCAGTGCGCGGACGCTCACTCCGGAGCGCCGGGCGACCTCTCCGATGCGCACGCTTCCTCTTCTCGTCGAACTCTCGTCGAAAACCCCGGGCGCAGGACTTGATTCTGACGTCGGCGGTAGGTTCTAGCGTACCCGACATGGCCACACCGAACATGGAACCGAACACCCGTACCCGTCCAGCGCCCGGTCTCCGGATCGAGGGCGCGGTCGCGCTCGTCACCGGTGCCAACCGAGGACTGGGCCGCCACTTCGCGCAGCAGCTTCTGGAACGCGGCGCGGCGCGCGTGTACGCGACCGCCAGGGGTCCGGAGGCGGTCGACCTGCCCGGCGTCGTGCCGCTGCGGCTGGACGTCACGGACGACGACGAGGTCCGGGCCGCGGCAGCCGCGGCGGGTGACGTGACACTCCTGGTGAACAACGCCGGGGTCAGCCACGGGACGAACCTCGTCACCACCGATCTGGCGGCCGTGCGTGCGGAGATGGAGACGAACTACTGGGGCACGCTGGCCGTCGTGCGAGCGTTCGCCCCGGTGCTCTCGGCCAACGGGGGCGGGGCGATCCTCAACGTGCTGTCCGCGCAGTCCTGGCACGCCTACCCGGGTACGAACGGCTACCACGCCTCCAAGGCAGCCCAGTGGGCGTTGACGAACGGCGTGCGAACGGAGCTTGCCGAGCAGGGCACGCTCGTGACCGGGCTGCACCTGGGAGCCGTGGACACCGACTTCAGCGCCGCCTACGACGGACCCAAGGGTGACCCGGCCGTCACCGTCCGGGCCGGCCTGGACGGGATCGAGGCGGGGCTGGCGGAGGTCGTTGCCGACGAGTGGAGCGCACACGTCAAGAAGTCACTGGCCGGGGATCCCGCTCGACTGTACGACGAGATCCGCGCCGGCATCGTCTGATCACGTCGTTCCGGATCGACCGGGCTGCGTCCGCGGCGGCAGGGCCGAGGCCGCAACTGGGTGCCCAGCACGTGGTGCCCAGGAGTGGGGCCCGAGTGGTCGGCCGAGCGCTGGTTCGATGTGGGTGCGTAGGGCGGTGGCCCGGGGGCGTGAGGGTGGGGATGGCGTCCTCTGGTTCAGGGGGGTGAGGGCGCGCATCGTGGAGTCTCCCGTTGAGACAGGAGATGACACATGAAGTTCCGGGCAGGTCAGCGGTTAGTGCTGGGGGTCGGGGTCGCGCTGCTCACCGCCGTGCCCCTGGTTTCGTTCGACAGTGGGGCCGCCTCTCCGCGCACCGTCAGTGTCGGGCACGGTACGCCCGCGCGGTACTGGACGCCCGAGGGCGGGGTCAGTGAGCAGGCGCGGGCCGTGCTGCGGCGTTCCGCCGTGGCACGCGCCGCCGTGCGGATCTACCAGCCGTTCGAGACCGGCGACACCTCCGTCTACGACCGCGTGCTGCACGAGGACTTCGTCGACGTGCCCCTCGCCCCCGGTCAGGGACCCGGCCGGGAGGGCATGAAGGCCCACGTCACCGATGATCTCGTGTCGGCTCTGCCCGACATGAAGGTCCGTATCGAGGCCCTCTATGTCGACGGACACACCGTGACCGTGCGCTCGGTGATCAGCGGCACGCACGAGGGGACGTTCCTCGGGGTTCCCGCCACGCACCGCGAGGTTTCGTTCCGCGCGGTCGACATCCATCAACTCAACGCCCGCCGCCAGATCGTGCGTACCGACCACCTCGAGGACCTCTTCGGTGCGTACCGGCAGATCCAGTGACTGTGCGGCCGTGCTTCTATGTGAAAGGAACCGCTGATGTCCGACACCAGCGCGGAAGGACGCCAGGTCGTCATCGTCACCGGCGCAGGCTCCGGAATCGGCCGTGCCATAGCCGTCGCCCTGGCGCGGGCGGGGCACACCGTCCACGCGGGGATGCGTGATCCTGAGGGGCGCAACCGGGCCAGGGCCACGGCGTTGCGCGAGCTCGCGGACGCCGAGTCGCTGAGCCTGACCCCCCTCGACCTGGACGTGCTCTCCGAGTACGGATGCCGCAGCGCCGTCGACTCCGTCCTCCTCCGCGACGGCCGGATCGACGTCGTGGTCAACAACGCCGGGATGCTCATGACCGGCGTCGCCGAGGCGTTCACCCCGGATCAGTTCCTGCGCATCCTCGACACCAACGCGGTGTCCTGGCTGCGCGTGAACCGCGCGGTGCTGCCGGTCATGCGGCGCCAGGGCTTCGGCACGCTCGCCTACGTGAGCAGTACGACCGCCCACATCGCCGAGCCGTTCATGGCGCCGTACGTCGCCAGCAAGGCCGCCGGTGAGTGGCTCGCGGAGTCGCTGGGCCTGGAGGTCGCCCCCTTCGGCATCGACACCGTCATCGTCGTCCCCGGCGCGTTCACCCAGGGGACGGAGCACTTCGCGCACACGAACGGCCCGGCCGACGCGGCGGTCACCGCGCAGTACGGACACGTCCCCGACCGGGC
>KL568574.1:101108-101340 GCA_000715605.1 Streptomyces speibonae
AGATGTGTATAAGAGACAGACGCCATCGACGTGGCGAACGGGGGCGCGGCCGGGGACGTCTCGTCCGTCGGTCATGTGCTGGTGGAGGTGTTGGCCACGCCGCCCGCCGCACGCCCCCTGCGGGTCGTGGTCGATCCGCAGCGCAAGGGCGTGGAGGACGTGGACGCCGTGCGGCAGGCCCGGCAGCGCGACTTCTTCCGGCAGATGGGGATCGATGATCTGCTCAAGGGTG
>KL568574.1:101602-102627 GCA_000715605.1 Streptomyces speibonae
CAGAGATGTGTATAAGAGACAGGTGCTGTTCCGCGCTGCTGAGGGTCGTCTGGTCGGGGAGGGTGGCGCGCAGGGTGCGGGCCGCGGCCGCCGGGCCCGGTTCCGGGACGGTGGGCTTCTGGTGCGTGACCGCGCCGACCATCGCCTCGCGCAGGGCCGTCAGCAGGGCAGGGTCGCGGCGGTCCTCCGGCAGCGAGAGCCAGGTGAGGACCGCGCCCCGGCCCGTCGCGTGGATGATCATGATCGCGAGGTCCTGGTCGACGCGGAGCCAGCCCGCTGCCGCCAGGCGCTGGACGCGGCCCTTGAGGATCTCCATCCCGGCCCGCGCGGCCGCCGATGTCTCCCGGGTGGGCTCGCTGTACATCAGCGTGTAGAGGGCCGGGTTGCTCACCCCGAACTCCACGGCCAGATCCCAGCTGTTGCGCAGGTCCTCGATCGGGTCCTCGGGATCCGGGTCGACCTTCTTGCCCGCCAGGAACGTCGCGAAGCCGTGCTCGGCCACCGCTTCGAGCAGGCCGTCCTTGTCGCCGAAGAGGCGGTAGATGGCGGGGGGTTGCAGACCCGCCGCGACCGCCACCGCGCGCGTGGTGACCGCGTCGCGCCCTTCCCGTTCCAGCAGCTCGATGGCTGCATCGATGACCCGCTGACGGGTCTGGTCACGCTTCGGCATGTAGCGATGGTACAGCGCTCTCGGTGTCACTGATATTTCCAATGTTATCGATTCTGTGGTTCCATTGGAAACACCGGAACAAGCACCGAGACGCATCGGAGACTGTCGTGATCATCGTGACCGGAGCCACCGGACAGCTCGGCGGCCGCATCGTCGAGAGCCTGCTCAAGCGCGGTACGCCGCCCGAGGAGATCGGCGTCAGCGTGCGCGACCCGCGCAAGGCGCAGGGCCTCGCCGACCGGGGCGTGCGGGTGCGGGAGGGGCGTTTCACCGACCCCGCCGGGCTCGCCCACGCCTTCGAGGGCGCCAGCCACGTACTGATCGTGTCCGTCTGTCTCTTATACACATCTCTGAT
>KL568574.1:102771-104111 GCA_000715605.1 Streptomyces speibonae
CGGCAGCACCGCGCCGCCATCGACGCCGCCGCGCGGGCCGGCGCCCGCCGCATCCTCTACACCAGCCACATGGGAGCGAGCTCCGGCTCCCGGTTCCAGGCCTGCCGTGACCACGCGGCCACCGAGGAGGCGCTCGCCGCCTGCGGCGTGCCGTTCACCTCGCTGCGCAACGGCTTCTACGCCGACAGCGCGCTGCGCTTCCTCCAGCCCGCGCTGGAGTACGGCGACCTCGCCCTCCCCGCCGACGGTCCGGTCAGCTGGACCGCCCACGACGACCTCGCCGACGCCGCCGCCGCGATCCTGGCCGGCGAAGGCAGGTTCGACGGACCCACGCCCCCGCTGACCGCCCAGGAGGCCCTCACCCTCGACGCCCTCGTCCGCCTCGCCTCCGAGGTCTCCGGCCGCGCCCTCACCCGCACCACCGTCTCCGACGACCGGATGCGCGAGCAGCTGACCGGCCGGGGCATGCCCGCCGAACAGACCGAGGGGCTGCTCGGCATCTTCGCCGCCGCCCGCGAGGGCGAGTTCGCCGCCGTCGATCCCACGCTCGCCGCCCTCATCGGCCGCACACCCCTCACCCTGGAGGATCAGCTGCGCGAGTGGCCGCCCCTCAAGCAGTAACCGGCCAGGGGGTTCGGAAGAACCGAACCCCGATCCGGGTGGCCGCCCCATAGCCGCCCTGAGCTGCCCATTCGTACGGTCGGACGCATGGAGACCGTCCTTGAAATGGAGCGCGTCGGGCGCAGTTACGGGCGCGGGGCGCGCAGCGTGCACGCCCTGCGCGAGTTCGACGCGACCGTGTACGCCCGCTCGCTGACCGCCGTCGTGGGGCCCTCCGGCTCCGGCAAATCGACCTTCCTGCAATGCGCGGCCGGGCTGGACCGGCCCACGCGCGGAGTCGTCCGGCTGGCCGGGCGGGAGATCAGCCGCATGGGGGAGCGGGAGCTGACCCGGCTGCGGCGCGAGCGGATCGGGTTCGTCTTCCAGTCGTTCAACCTGCTGCCCACCCTCACCGCCGAGCAGAACGTGCTGCTCCCGCTCCGGCTCGCCGGCCGCCGGCGGGACAGGGAGCGGGCCCGCCGCATGCTCGCCCGCGTCGGGCTGGAGGGGCGGGCGCAGGCCCGGCCGGGGGAGCTGTCCGGCGGTCAGCAGCAGCGCGTGGCGATCGCCCGCGCGCTGATCACCGAGCCGGACGTCGTCTTCGCCGACGAGCCCACCGGCTCGCTCGACCAGGACACGGCGGCGGAGGTACTGGCCCTGCTGCGGGAGGCGGTGAGCGCGCACGGGGCCACGGTGGTCGTCGTCACCCACGACCCCGCCGTGGCCGCCCGCGCCGACCG
>KL568574.1:104317-105204 GCA_000715605.1 Streptomyces speibonae
CCGGGTGCTGCGGCTGGCGGACGGCCGGCTGGTCCAGGACACGGCGGGGGTGACGCCGGTATGCGCCTGAGGCCGCTCCGTTCCACCGGGCTCGCCACCGCCTCCGTACGGGCCCGGCCGTCCGCCTTCGCGGGCGCCTTCGCCGCGCTGGTCTTCTCCGCGACCGTCGTCACCGCGTGCGTGGCCATGGCGGTCTCGGCGGCCGGGGTGCCGGCCTCCCCCGAGCAGGCGAACGTCTCCGAGATGGGGGTCGCGTTCAGCCTCCTCACCGTCTACATGTCGATTTTCGTGATCGGTCAGGTGATGTCCCTCGCCGTCGCCCAGCGGCACCGGGAGAGCGCCCTGCTGCGGGCCGTCGGTGCCGGGCCCTGGCAGATCCGGCGCATGGTGGCGACCGAGGCGCTCTGGGCGGCTCTTCTCGCCCTGCCCGTCGGGTACGGGCTGGGGGCGGGGCTGGCGCGGATCTGGTACGACGGCATGGCGGGGGAAGGACTGCTCCCGGACGGGATGACGCTGGAGGTGGGGCTGCCCCCGCTGTTCGCCGCGGGCGGGGTGCTTCTCGTCTGCTCGCAGCTCGGCGGGGTGGTGGGGGCCTGGCGCGCGTCCCGGACCCGCCCCTCCGCCGCGCTCGCCGACTCCGCCGTGCAGGGCGGCGCACGGCCCGGACGGCTGCGGGGCGTGGCCTCCCTCGTCTTCCTCGTCGGTGCGGGCGCGCTCACCGTCGCCGCCGGTCACGCCCCGGAGGAGGACGCGGCCTCCGTGATCCCCCTGGTGCTCCTGGCCCATCTCGTCGCCATCGGGCTCGCCGGTCCCTGGATCGGTCGGCTGGCGACCGCGCTCGCGGCCCCGCTGCTCCACCGCGTGGGCGGCGCCGCCGGGGAACTCGC
>KL568574.1:105403-109826 GCA_000715605.1 Streptomyces speibonae
GGGAATTCGCCGTGGCGGGCTGCCGGGCGCGTGCGCGCCGGCTGTCGGCGGCGATCACCCCGGTCGCGCTGGTGACGGCGTTCGCGGTGGCCAAGTTCGTCTCGCTGACCGGGGCCGGGGAGCCGGACTGGATGGAGATCTTCGGCACCCTGCTCTACGCCGGTTTCGCCGCCCTGGTGGCCGCCAACACGCTGGTCATGCTGACGCTGGAACGGCTCCGCGAGTTCTCGCTGCTGCGGACGGTGGGCGCGGAGAAGCGGCAGGTCGTCGCCGTGGTGCTGGCCGAGGGTGCCGTCATCGCCCTCGCCGGGGCCGGGTCGGGGGCGCTCGCCGGCTGCGCGGTGATGGTGCCGCTGGGGGAGAAGACCGGTACGCCCGTCTCGGGGCTCCCCGCGTGGGTGTGGGCCGCGACCCTGCTGTCCGGGGCCGTGCTGGTGTGGGCCGCCTCGTGCGCGCCGCTCGGACGGCTGCTGCGGGTGCGTCCGGTCGAGGGGGTGACGCGGCGCAGCAGTTGAGCCGCTGCCGCCCGGCGGCGGCCCCACCGGTCACCATGGATCCGACGCACCCCCACGAAAGCCACCCATGCACTCTGTCCTCCGCCGACTGCTCGGCAGCCCCCGCGAGGCCGCCTACGCCCTCCTGGCACCGGTCCCCGGATTCGTCAGCGGCATCGCCCTGCTGGCGCTGCTCGCGGTGTCCCTCGTCGCCTCCGTCACCCAGGTCGGGCTGATCCTGCTGGTCGGCGTCCTCGTCGTCGCCCGCGCCACCGGCGCGCTGCACCGCGCGATGCTGCGCGGGCTGCTCGGCGAGGACGTCGCGGCGCCCCCTCGACGCCCCCGGGCGCCCGGCTTCTTCCCCGGCCTGCGCGCCGCCCTCACCGACGGCGACGGCTGGCGGGCGGCCGCGTTCGCCGTCGTCTTCGCACCCCTCGGGATCATCCTCCTCGCCGTCTCCGTCGGCGTACGGCTGTACGGGCTCGCCGCGCTGACCTACCCCCTGTGGTGGCGGCACATCGAGGAGGACGGGCAACGCGGCATCGGGATCGCGGGCGACGTCCGCATGGACAACTGGCCGGCCGCGCTGCTCACCGCCCTCGCCGGACTGGCGGTCCTCGCCCTGTCCGCCTGGTCCACCCACGGGCTGCTCACCCTCGTCGTGCGCCCCCTGGCGCGGGCGCTGCTCGGACCGGGACGGCTCGACGAACGCGTCCACGTGCTGGAGGAGACCCGGGCCTTCGCCGTGCAGGATTCGGCGGCCGTCCTGCGCCGCATCGAACGCGACCTGCACGACGGCACCCAGTCACGGCTCATCGCCATCGCCATGGCCCTCGCCGGTGCCCGCGACCACCTCAACCGGACCCCGGGCGACACGCCCCAACTGGCGCGCGGCCGGGAACTGGTGGGCTCCGCGCTGGACAACTCCCGTGCGGCGATCACCGAGTTGCGCGACCTCGTACGCGGCATCCATCCCCCGGCGCTCAACGACGGCCTCGACGTCGCCCTCGAAACGCTCGCCGCGCGGGCAGGGCTCCCGGTCACCGCACGGGTCGACCTGTCGACACGGCCGTCGCAGGCCATCGAGACCATCGCCTACTTCTGCGCCGCCGAACTCGTCGCCAACGCCGCCCGTCACGCGCGGGCCACACGCGCCGAGATCGAGGCGTACGACCGTGACGGCGTCCTGCGTCTCGTCGTGCGCGACGACGGCCGGGGCGGCGCACGCAAGGGAGCCGGGAGCGGCACGGGGCTCAACGGGCTGGCGGAACGGGTGAGTACGGTGGACGGGCGGCTGCTGATCGACAGCCCGGACGGCGGCCCCACCACCGTCACCGCCGAACTGCCGCTCACGTAGGAGCAGACACCGCATGCGCATCGTGATCGCCGAGGACGCGGCCGTCGTCCGGGAGGGCCTGGCACAGTTGCTGCGCGACCGGGGGCTGGAGGTGGTCGCCGCCGTGGCGGACGCGGACGCCCTGCTGACGGCCGTCGACGAGCACCGCCCGGACGCCGTCGTCGCCGACATCAGGATGCCGCCGGGCCACCGCGACGAGGGCCTGCGCGCGGCACTTGAGCTGCGGGAACGGCATCCGGGGCTGGGGGTGCTTCTCTTCTCGCAGTACGTCGAGACGCGGTACGCCGACCGGCTCGCGGCGACCGGGATGGCGGGCTTCGGCTATCTGCTCAAGGAACGGGTGGTCGACGTGGACGACTTCGTCGACGCGCTGCACCGCGTGGCGGCGGGCGGCACGGCGCTGGACCCGGAGGTCGTCGCCCAGCTCTTCGGGGCCCGCCGCGCGGGTGAGGGCCTCGCGGCCCTCACCCCCCGTGAGCACGAAATCCTGACCCTCATGGCCGAGGGCCGCACCAACGCGGCCGTCGCCACGGCCCTCGGCATCTCCCAACGAGCGGTCGAGAAACACACGGCGAGCATCTTCACGAAGCTCGACCTTCCTCGCACGGAGGAGGGGCATCGCCGGGTACTGGCAGTGTTGCGGTACTTGGAGGCGCCGCGCGGGTGAGAACGCCGCTTACGGTACGTCCGACCCCGTGGGCACGGAGAGGAACGCGGCCCACGCCGACGGGGTGACGGTGAGGTGGGGGGCGTGCGGGGTCTTGGAGTCGCGGATGTGGATGGCGGTGGGGTGGGTGGCGACTTCCAGGCATTCGCCGCCTTCGCTGCCGCTGTGCGTCGACTTGCGCCAGGTGTAAGCGACTTCCAGGCACTGGCCGCCTTCGCTGCCGCTGTAGCTCGACTTGAACCATTCAAGTGCGCTGCCGCTCATGCTTCTCCCCGAGACGGTCCAGTAGGTCCCTCGAATCTTCGGTGTTGAGGGCCTGCGTTCGCAGCATCGCATACTTCTGCGTCAGGATTCCCACCCCGTCGGGGTCGGCGATGAGGTGGCTGCCGCGTTGGGTTTCCATGTACGCAAGGCGCTGGTGTTCGGGGGTTTCCAAGAGCACGAAGGGCCCATCGAGTCCGGCGTGGGAGGTGCGGCCAAGCGGTAGTACCTGGATAGTGATGCCGGGCATGTCCGCGCATTCGCGGAGCTTCTGTACTTGCTCGGTATAGACGTCTTTCCCTCCCAGGTGGTCCCGCAGGGCGGCCTCCCAGATGACGAAGCTCGCCGTGGGCGGTACCTTGCGGTGCAAGATCTCCTGGCGCTGCATGCGCGTGGCGACGAGTCGCTCGATCTCGTCCTGGTCATAGACCGGTACTCGGCTTCGGAAGACCGCTCGTGCGTACCTCTCCGTCTGCAACTGCCCCGGTACAGCGAGGCTGTCATACACGGAGATGGCAATCGCCTCCCGCTCCCGATCCAGATACTCCTCCGCCCACAACGGAACCAGATCCACCTCCGGCATCCGGCTCAACGCGACCGACAACGCCCCCTTCGTGCCCAGGAGTTCGTCGAGCTGCTCGGCGAGGTCCGGCTTCAGTGGACGTCTCCCCTGCTCGATCGACGCGATCTGCTGTTCACTGATCACGAACCGCTCGCCCAGCGACCTCTGCGTGTGTCCGGCCGCCTGGCGGTACAGGGCGAGCAGCGCGCCCACCATCTTCATCGCCGAGGCGTTTCTCCGTGTCGTCGTGGTGCCCATGCGGTGGAACTCCCCAGCTGTGCGCGTACGTTCACCATCGCGCACCCGTACAGTCGGACCGTACGAGTGCGCCGTCTGTTCCATGGTGGGCACGGAGCGTGACTCTCGTCCCGTGAATCAGGAAACTTCACCCCCGCCCCCAAACCCCTGCCCACGTGAGCGCTTCTTCCGGCGTGAACGCCGATCCGTGCCCGGGGCGCGGGCGTTCGCGCGCCGGGTGCTCGACGACTGGGGTGTGCGCGGGCGCACGGACGATGTGCTGCTGTGCGTCAGCGAATTGGCGACCAACGCGCTGCTGCACGGCGTACCACCGGGCCGGGGGTTCCTGCTGCGGCTGCTGCCCTACGCCGACGGCATCCGGGTCGAGGTGCACGACAGCGGGGGCGGTGTGCCCGCCGTACCGGAGGACGCGCCCGACGAGAGCGGACGCGGGCTGCTGCTCGTGAACGGGCTGGCGGACAAGTGGGGCGTGGGGGAGCGGGCCCCTGGCAAGGTCGTCTGGTGCGAGTTCGCTACGACGGACGCAGCGTGCCCGCGACCGCCGCGATGGTCTCCGGTCCCACCCGGCAGCAGCCCCCGATCAGCCGGGCCCCCGACTCCCGCCATCCCGTGACCCGGGAGGCGGTGAACGTCGGGCGGCCGGTCCAGGCGCGTGCCCGGGCGTCCCAGGTCTCGCCGCTGTTGGGGTAGACGACGACCGGTTTCCCGGTGACCCGCGCGGCGAGCGCCACCGCGTGGTCCGCGTCCTCCGGCGTGCAGCAGTTGACGCCGACCGCGATCACCTCGTCCGCCCGCGCGGCCAGGGCGAACGCGTCCTCCAGCGG
>KL568574.1:110056-117364 GCA_000715605.1 Streptomyces speibonae
GCCCGCTCAGAGATGTGTATAAGAGACAGGGCCGGGACGTCCAGCCCCCGCAGCGCCCGCACCAGGGCTTCCGCCTCGTCCGTGTCGGGGACCGTCTCCAGGGCCAGGACGTCGGGCGCGGCGGCGGCCAGGACCTCCATCCGGGGACGGTGGAAGCGTTCGAGCTCGGTGACCGAGAGGCCGTAGCGGCCCCGGTACTCGGAGCCGTCGGCCAGCATCGCGCCGTACGGGCCGACCGAGGCCGCCACCCACAGCGGGCGGGAGGCGCGGGCCCGCCGGGCCGCCTCGCGGGCGCACCGGACGCTCAGCGCGAGCAGTCCGGCCGCCTCATCCCGGCCGATGCCGCGCCGGGCGAAGCCCTCGAACGTGGCCTGGTAGCTCGCCGTGATCGCCACGTCCGCGCCCGCCTCGAAGTACGCGAGGTGGGCGGCGGTCACCGCCTCGGGGTCCTCGGCGAGCAGCCGCGCGGACCACAGCTCGTCGCTCAGGTCGTGCCCGGCCGCCGCGAGCTGGTTGGACATGCCGCCGTCGAGGACGAGCGTGCCGTCGGCGAGTGCCTCGGTCAGGGCGGCGGTGCTGCTCATACCGGTGACGTTAGCCGACCCGTCCGTCGCGGCACGCTCGGCAGGTGCCCGTACCTTTCGCGTTCTTTAACATGAAATGATCCGATTGATGCGGCGGGTGTGCCATCGGCCAGGGATGAGAGCGCGGTGACAAGAGAGCAGCACGCGTCCGGGCTGTCCGGCGTCCAGGGGATGGAGCGCGCCGACGGCCTGCCGTTCCACCCGCCCGCTCTGGCCGCCGTCCGCATGGCGGCGGGGATCATGGCGCTGCTGGCCGCGCTCGTGGGCGCGGTCGGCCTGACCGGGTGGATCGCCGGCGTCGATGTGCTGAAGAGCGTGCTGCCCGGTGTCGCGGTGTCCATGAAGGCGAACTCCGCCGTGGCCGTCGTAGCGCTCGGGGTCTCCCTGTTCCTCGTCGCACGCGGCCCGGTCCACGGGTGGGCGGCCGCGGTGGCCCGCGTGGCGGCGACCCTGGCACTGGTGATCGGGGCGCTCACGCTGGCGCAGCACGTGACCGGGACGCGACTGGGCGTCGACGAGCTGCTCTTCCGGGACGACACCGCTGACGTCCAGACGCGTGTGCCCGGATGGATGGCGCCGAACACCGCCGCGGCGATGATGATCGGGGGTGCGGCGGCCCTCTGCGCGAGTGTGCGCCGCGTCCCCGCGTGGATCAGTCAGTTCCTGGGCCTGGCGGCCGGGGCCCTCGGCCTGCTGCGCCTGTACGGGGCCGCCTACGCGGTACCCGAGCTGGAGCGGTTCGGCGCCTACACGGGCATGGCCCTGCACACCGCGCCGGCCCTGATCCTCCTCGGCGCGGCCGCCTTCCTCGCCCGGCCGGACGAGGGGCTGAGCGGACTCCTCCTGAACACGGGCACGACGGGCGCGCTGGGACGCCGCCTGATCGTCACCGCCGTGATCGTGCCGCCCCTGCTGGGCTGGGGCATCCTGGCCGGTGAGGACGCGGGTCTGTTCGGGCTGCGGCTGGCCACCGCCCTGCTGGTGTGGGCCAACGTGGCCGTGTTCACCGCGGTGATCTTCGCGGCCCTGGTCGTGGGCCGCCGTGTCGAGGTGTCCCACGGCCGTCTCGAATGGCAGGTGCGCCAGAACGAACTGCTGCGGGACTTCATGGACAACACCCCCGCGACGGTGTTCATCAAGGACCTCGAGGGCCGCTTCCTCGCGGTCAACACGATGTTCGAGGAGAGCCTGGGGCTGCCCCGCGACCGGGTGCTGGGCCGTCGCGACGTGGACGTCATGCCGGCCGGACTCGCCCGTCACGCGCGGGACGCCGACCTCGCGATGCTGGCCCGGGGCAGGCCCGTGCAGCAGGAGGAACGACTCACCCTGCCCGACGGTACCCGGGAGTTCCTGACCACCCTGTTCCCGCTCAACGACGCGTCCGGTGCCCCCTACGCCGTGTGCGGCGTGGTCACCGACATCACCGACCGGGTCGCCGCCCAGCGTGAGGTGGAGCGGGCGCAGCGGCGGTTCCGCGCGCTGCTGGAGTCCGCACCGGACGCCACGCTCATCACGGACGGCAGCGGCACCGTCGTCATGGCCAACGCGGAGGTGGAGCGCGTGTTCGGCCGGCTGCCGGGCGACCTCGTCGGCACCCGGGTCGCCGACCTCGCACCCGCCGCGAACCGCCGGCGGCAGGGCCTCCTCCTCGACGCCTACCTGCGACGGCACGACCCGCAGCCCGTGGTCGTGGACCGGGACCTCTACGGGATGCGGGGCGACGGCTCCGCCTTCCCCGTCGAGGTCAGCATCAGCAGCCTCCAGGCGGGACGGGAGACCCGCGCCGTGCTGTTCGTGCGGGACATCACCGAACGCCGGAGGGCGGAGGCCGAGCGCGCCGAACGCTACGAACAGCAGCGGCGCATCGCCTACACCCTTCAGCACAGCCTCATGGGGGAGCCGCCCACCCTCGCCCACCTGCCCAGCGCGTACCGGTATCTGGCCTCGATCAAGGACCCGGGCGTCGGCGGCGACTGGTTCGACGTCATTCCCCTCGGCGGCCGCCGCACCGGCGTCATCATCGGGGACGTGATGGGCCGGGGACTGGAGGCGGCGGCCGTCATGGGGCAGCTGCGCGCCGCCTCCCACGCGCTGGCCCGTACCGGGGTCACGCCCAGCCGGCTGATGACCTCGCTGGACATGTTCGTCGGCGACCTGG
Organism: Streptomyces speibonae; assembly: GCA_000715605.1. Classification (GTDB taxonomy): domain Bacteria; phylum Actinomycetota; class Actinomycetes; order Streptomycetales; family Streptomycetaceae; genus Streptomyces; species Streptomyces speibonae. Next base: position 112,799 of record KL568574.1, read on the forward strand.
CCGGCCAGCTCGTCACCTGTCTCTACCTGATCCTGGACCAGGACACCTACGAGGTCACCGTCTGCTCGGCGGGTCACCCGCCCCTCATCGTGCTGCCTCCCGGCGGGCCCCCGGCCCGGCTGCGGGTGCCGGTCGGCGTGCCCCTCGGGGTCAACGACCCGGGCGGCGCCGGGCTGCCGTTCGAGGAGGTGACCCGGCCGGTGACGGCGGGCAGCGTCCTCGTGCTGTACACCGACGGGCTGGTCGAAGAGCCCGGCACCGACATCGAGGCGCGGATCGATGTCCTGGCCCGCACCGCCGGCGTCGAGCTGGCGGGCGCCTGCGCCGACCCGGAGCTCCTCGACCGGGGGGCGGACCGGCTGATCAGCACCCTCATCCCGGCCCCGGCCGAGCACGACGACGACGTGACCCTGCTGCTGATCGGCGTGCCCGGCCCGGTGTGAGGGCCGCGTCCCGCACCGCCCAGTGGGTACGCGGTGGAGCGTGGTCCGCGACGGGACCGACCGGAACGACGGGCCCCGAGGGGCCGGGAAGGCGGTTCACATGTGCCGTTGGCTGGCCTACTCAGGTACGCCGATCCTGCTCGACAGCATCCTCTACAAGCCGGTCCACTCCCTGATCGACCAGAGCCTGCACGCCAAGATGGGCGTCGAGACCACCAACGGTGACGGCTTCGGCGTGGGCTGGTACGCGCCGGACAAGGAGAGCCCCGCGGTGGTGCGGGACATCGGGCCGGCGTGGAGCGACCGGAACCTGCGGGAGATCGCCGGGCACGTCGTCTCCCCGCTCTTCTTCGGCCACATCAGGGCCTCCACCGGCACGGCGGTGCAGCAGACCAACTGCCACCCCTTCCGGTACGGCCGCTGGATGTGGATGCACAACGGGGCGATCGACGAGTTCCACCGGCTCCGGCGCGACCTGGCGCTGGCCGTCGAGCCGCGCCTGTTCCCGTACGTCGAGGGGTCCACGGACTCGGAGATGATGTTCTACCTGGCGCTGTCGCTCGGCCTGGAGGAGGATCCGCCCGGTGCCGTGGCGCGCATGACCGGACTGGTGGAACACGTCGGCCACGAGCACGGCGTGGAGCATCCGATGCAAATGTCGGTCGCGGTGACTGACGGCGAGCGTCTCTGGGCGTTCCGCTACTCCACGGAGAAGAAGTCCCGCTCGCTGTTCTACAGCACCCGCGTGGACACGCTGCGCTCCCTCCATCCGGACCTGGCCTTCCTCCAGGAGGTCTCCGACGACGCCCGCCTGATCGTCTCCGAGCCTCTGGGCGACCTCCCCGGCGTCTGGAACGCCGTCCCCGAGGGCACGTACGGAGTGGTGCAGCCCGAGGGCGACGAGATGCACTCCTTCGCGCCCGCGTAGCCACCCTCGCCGACGCCGGTGTGCCGACCGCCCGCCGACGGCCAACGACGTATCGGACCAACGGAATTGGCTGGCTATCATGTGGCATGCGTGCACAGGATGACACTGCCAGAGATTCCGCCGGGGTGCGTGGGAGGACGACCCACCGGGTACCCCGGAAGGAGCGGGGCACAAGCACGGCTCAGGTCGTCGCGGCGCTCCAGAACGACGTCGGCAACGCGGCCGTCGTGCAGCATCTGCGAAGGAGCGGCACCCCCAGGACGCAGGTGCCTCACTCTCCCGTGGTCCAACGCGTCACGCAGAAGTCCGTCTCCACCCCGGTCGCCCAGCGCCTCTTGCTCGCGCGCTCGATCATCAGGCAGGTGAAGGATGTCGTGCCGGACGCGGGAAACCAGGCGGACGCCCTGACGAGGACGCTGCTCAATTCGAGGATGCGCTACCTGGTCATGTCCAGGCCGGAGTTCTGGAACGGCGTTCCTCCAGGGGCTGATCCTGCCGACCTGACCATGGCGAAGGGATACCACGTACAGGGGGGAAACTGCTCCGAGCAGGCAGTGATGGCATTTTCGCTGCTTCGCTCGAGTTCCTTCGACGAGCGCATCAGGATGGTGAACGTCCAGGGCGTTGATCACGCGTTTGTCCTCATCGGAGACGATCACGAACCACAGTCGGACTGGGTAGTGGCGGATCCCTGGCCCACGAGGGCCCAAGCCTGCCTGTGGGAGGACCATTACTTCAACGCCGCCTTCGACGAGCTTCAGATCTCCGGCGACTTCATCACAAACGGCCAAGGCAGTGCCGGTGCGCTCACTGAACAGATCGGGCTCAACATGGCCGGGAGGTTCGTCGCACAGTGGAGCCTGAACTCCTTCAGGCGCATGACGGGCCCACAACTCGCGGCCATGCTCGAGCGCAACGGAATCGACATCGACCCCCGACAGTACACCGTGGAGGAAATCATCGACGGTGTGAAGCTGTTCAACAGGGAGCCACTGGAAACCATCATCGAACACACCCACGCGACGGGGGATTATGAGGAACTGTCCCTCTGGTGCCTGGGTGAGGTCGAACCGTACATCCTCAGCTCTCTCGCGCTCAGCATTCAGCCATGGAGGCCGTCGGGACAGCTGGTGGCCGACGGGATCCAGGCGGAGAGGGACAACGAGCCGGAACACGAGGTCTGGAACCAGGAAAGGTCCACCAGCGACCCCGAAGGCGCGAGGTACTACCACGGGACGGGACGCGAGCGGCAACGGGTCTGAGACGGAAGAGGCACGCGTGGACACTTCGGCCGGGACCGAAGGGTTCGGCGTCTAGCGTTCACGCATGACCGCCTTCGCCGACCTCCACCACGCGGACGCGCCCCTGCTGCTCCCCAACGCCTGGGACCACGCCTCCGCGCTCCTCCTGGCCGCGCACGGTTTCCGGGCCGTCGGGACCACGAGTCTCGGGGTCGCCGCGGCGGCCGGGCTGCCCGACGGGGCGGCGGCCACCCGGGAGGAGACGCTGCGGCTCACGCGTGCCCTCGGGTCCGGGTCCTTCCTGCTCTCCGTGGACGCGGAGGGCGGGTTCAGCGACGACCCGGACGAAGTGGCCGCGTTCGCACGGGAGTTGTCCGACCTGGGTGCCGTCGGCATCAACCTGGAGGACGGGCTCGGGTCCGCCGACCGGCATGCCGCGAAGATCGCCGCCGTCCGCGCGGCGGCTCCCGGGCTCTTCGTCAACGCCCGCACCGACACCCACTGGCTCGGCGACGGCGACCCGGCGGACACCCTCGCCCGGGCCGTGGCCTACCGGGACGCGGGCGCCCACGGCGTCTTCGTCCCCGGTCTCACCGATCCCGGGCGGATCGCCGAGGTGGTGCGCGCGCTGGACGGCGTTCCCCTCAACATCCTCCACTCGCCCGCCGGGCCGTCCGTCGCCCATCTCGCCGACCTCGGCGTGCGCCGCGTCAGCTTAGGCTCGCTGCTGTACCGCCGGGCCTTGGGCGCGGCGTTGGACGCGGCGGCCGCGATCCGGGCGGGCGGAACCGTCCCGGAGGGGACGACACCGTCGTACGGGGAGGTCGGGATGCTCACCCGGTAGGCCGGCCCCAGTCATTATCCGCCCGGCCGGGACGCGTCCCCGCAGGGCGTGGATACCCTGCCGCGCATGCCGGATCCCGTGTACCCGTTGCCGCCGGACGTCAGACCGCCCTCGCTGGGGACCTACAACGCGCTCGGCACCATGCTGCTGTACAACTCCCGCCCGGACGACACCGGTCGCTTCTTCGCCACGCAGTGGCTGATGATCCTCCTGCCGATCGTCCCGCTCCGCCGCTACTACGTGCGGGAGGGCAAGATCACCCAGCAGGGCGACGGCTCGACGATCGAGTACCGGATCTACGGCACCTCGCGCATCCGCGCCATCGAGGTCATCCGGGCCTATGTGTACTTCTGGATCCTCCTGCCGTCCGCGCTCATCGTCCCGATCCTCGTCGCCATGGCCCATGACCACGATCCGGCCGGCGACGACGTCATGTTCGTGGGCATGTTCGTGTCCGTGGGGCTGATCCTGCTGCTGTTGACCCTGCTCTTCCTCCACCGGACGTTCTGGCGGCCGGTGCGCCCCGCCCAGCGGATCGGACCGCCGTCCCCCGACGAAGAGGAGTGACGAAGCGTCAGACCGGCTGCTCCCGGGGCCAGTTGACCAGCGCGATGTGCAGGGCGTCGACGACCCTCGCCCAGGACGCCTCGAGGTCGCGGGGTGCGCCGAAGGCGCCGGAGGCCTCCAGGGCGCAGTAGCCGTGCAGGGTGCTGCGGAGCAGGCGTACGGCGTCGGTGAGGTCGGGTTCGGTCAGGCCGTAGGCGCCGAGCAGGCCGTGGATGACCTCGGCGGTGCGGCGCATCGCGGGGGAGTCGGCGGCGAGGGAGGGGGCCGGCGGGATCTGGGTGGCCGCGTAACGGCCGGGATGCGTCCGGGCGTACGCGCGGTAGGCGCCGGTGAACGCGGTCAGCGCCTCCTTGCCGGTCCGGTCCCCGACGGCCGCCGCGATGTGGTCGATCATCTCGCCGCCCGCCAGCAGGGCCATGCGGACGCGCAGGTCCCGCAGGCCGCGCACATGCGTGTACAGGCTCGCGTCCTTGACGTTGAAGCGGCGGGCGAGCGCGGACAGGGTGACGTTGTCGTAGCCCGCCTCGTCGGCGAGATCGGCGG
>KL568574.1:117603-121456 GCA_000715605.1 Streptomyces speibonae
GAATGTCGGTGGTGAGTCCGGCGCGGGGGATGCGGGCCTCCGGAGAAACCTGGGGGGTCAAGGAAAGGCCAACCTAGCCCACCGGAGGCAGCCGGGCGAGCCGTCCCCCGCACCGGCACGGGGGACGGCTCCGGTCAGTCGTGCGGCTCCGGTCGTCAGTCGTGCGGCTCCGAGAAGACGAAGGAGAACTCCGCGGGCTCGGGCCACAGGTGGTACCGGGGCAGCGGTCCCGGACCGCAGGACTGGGAGCCGACACCGTGCAGCCGGTGGTCCAGGTTGACCCAGACCGTGTCACCCGGCACGAGGTCGGTCCGGTGCCGGGCGGCGTCCAGCTGCTCGCTGGTCCAGGGCCTCGCCGTGAACCAGAACTCCGGCTCGCCGTCGACCCGCAGACCGCCGGCCTCCGCCCAGCGCACACCGGCGCGCGCGCCGTTCTCCTGCGGGCGGACGTACGGCGTCTGGAGGTCCCGGACGCTCGCGTCCCACAGCAGGTCCTTGGCTGCGGCCCGGGAGTCCGGGTACGCCTCGCCGCCGCCGCCGTACCAGAAGACCGCGTCGTCCTCGGTGGCCCCGACGAGGCCGAAGCGGATGCCGAGCCGGGGCAGCGGCACCCGCCAGTCGCCCTCCGGCACGACCGAGACGCTCAGCCGTACCCGCGTGCCGTCCGACGTCCAGCGGTACGCCGTGCGCAGGCCGGGACCCCGCCCCGCGGGCGCCACCCGGGTCCGTACCGTCAGCGCGTCGTCACCGGTGTCGACGGCCACCAGACGGTGGCGCATGCGGTGCAGCCCCAGTTCGCGCCAGCGGAGCCCGTACCGCGTGTCGGACTGCCAGGGCGCTCCGTCGTCGTTGTCGGTGGTCGCCCGCCACACGTCCAGCCGCAGATCCCGCACGGCGACACCGGCGAGCGTGCGGGGCGCGCCGGTGCGGGCGTCGAAGACCGCCGGGCCGAGGGTGATCCGGTCACCGTCCACGGCGGGGCGCACGCCGGTCGCCGCGGGCAGCGGAGCGCGGGGAGCCACCGTCCCCTGGGCCCAGGCCACCTCGTGGTTCTCCCCGGCCCACGGCGTGTCCTCGGCGAGCCGCGCCTCCACCGTCCACTGCACCTCCTCGCCCTTGCCGTCCGGGGCCTCGGGCAGCTTGACCTCCGCCGACTCCCCGGGGGCGAGCGGCGGCACGGCGAGGCGGTGGGCGCCCGTCGGCATGCCGTCCACCTGGTGGGAGAACACGAACTCCAGATGCGACAGATCCGCGAAGTCGTAGCGGTTGGTCACCCGTACGGTGCCGTCCGTGCCGCCCGCCTCGATCCGGACCGGCTCGATCACCTTCTTGAACTCGGTCAGGCCCGGCGAGGGCGTACGGTCCGGGAACAGCAGCCCGTCGCAGACGAAGTTGCCGTCGTGCAGCTCCTCCCCGAAGTCGCCGCCGTAGGCGTAGCCCAGCTCCGGGTGCTCGATGCCGTGGTCGATCCACTCCCAGACGAAACCGCCCTGGAGCCGGCCGTACCGCTCGAACAGCTCCTGGTACTCGGTGAGTCCGCCGGGCCCGTTGCCCATGGCGTGCGCGTACTCACAGAGGACCAGGGGGAGTTCGCGCCGGTGGCGGGGCCCGCCGTCCTGGTGCCGCGCGATCCGCTCGACCTCCTCGTGCGGCGGGTACATCCGCGAGTACACGTCCGTGTCACGGCAGCCGACGTCGCCCTCGTAGTGCACCGGGCGGGAGGGGTCCCGGCCGTGGATCCAGTCGGCCATCGCGGTCAGCCCGCGTCCGGTGCCCGCCTCGTTGCCGAGCGACCACATCACCACCGACGGGTGGTTCTTGTCCCGCTCCACCATGCGGGCGGCGCGGTCGAGCAGGGCGGGCGTCCAGCGGTCGTCGTCGACGGGGTTGTCGTGCCAGTCCTGCTCGACGAAGCCGTGGGTCTCCAGGTCGCACTCGTCGATCACCCACAGCCCGTACTGGTCGCACAGGTCCAGGAACGCCGGGTGCGGGGGATAGTGCGAGGTGCGGACGGCGTTGACGTTGTGCCGCTTCATCAGCAGCACGTCCTCGCGCATGGTGTCCAGGTCCAGCGCGCGGCCCCGGCGCGGATGCCACTCGTGGCGGTTGACGCCCTTGAAGAGCAGGGGCGTTCCGTTGACCTTGATCAGGCCGTCCTCCACGGCGACGGTACGGAAGCCGACGCGCAGCGGGACGCGCTCGCCCGCCGTGGCCAGCGTCCCCGCGTACAGCCGGGGCGCCTCCGCCGTCCAGGGATCCACCGGCACCGTCACCGTCTGGCCCGTGGCGACGTCGACGCCCAGCTCCGGTACGGTCACCCGGCCCGCCGTGTCCGAGTCGACGCGCAGGGTGCCCTCGCCGGTGACATGGTCGTAGGAGGCGTGCACGAAGAAGTCACCGGCCGCGCCCCCGGGGCGGTGCAGCAGCGTCACGTCACGGAAGATGCCGGGCAGCCACCACTGGTCCTGGTCCTCCAGGTACGAGCCCGCCGACCACTGGTGCACGCGCACCGCGAGGACGTTCCCGGACGGCTTCAGCAGATGCCCGACCGGCAGTTCGTGCGGCAGCCGCGAGCCCTTGAACTCCCCGATGTCCGTGCCGTTCAGCCACACCCGGGCGCAGGACTCCACCCCGTCGAAGCGCAGCACGGCGTCGCCCGCGGGCCAGTCGTCCGGCAGGTCGAAGACGCGCAGATGGTCGCCGGTCGGGTTCTCGGTCGGCACGTGCGGCGGGTCGATCGGGAAGGGGTACAGATGGTTGGTGTAGATCGGCGCGCCGTGGCCCTGGAGCACCCAGTGGCCGGGCACGCTCACCTCCGCCCAGTCACCGGCGTCGTACCCGGGCGCGGCGAACGCCTCGTCCTCGGCGCCGGCGGTGGGGGACACCCGCAGCCGCCAGACGCCGTTCAGGGACAGCGACGCCGCGTCGGAGGACGCGTACCAGGCCCGCGGGGGCAGGGTCCCGCGGCCGGGGGAGACGTCCTCGACGAAGCCGGTCGGGCCGTCCGGGGTGCGCACAGACATGAGTCTCCTAGCTCAGCCCTTGATCCCGGTCTGTGCGACGCCCTGCACCAGCCAGCGCTGGAGGAACAGGAACACGCACACCAGGGGAAGGATGGAAATGGCCGTGGCCATGAAGATCAGATGGAAGTTGACGGTCTGATTGGTCATGTACGAGGAGAGGGCCACCTGGACCGTCCAGGCGCTCGGGTCCTGGCCGATGACCAGCGGCCACAGGAAGGCGTTCCAGCCGCTGATGAAGGTGATCGTGGCGATCGCGGCGAAGAAGTTCAGCGAGTTCGGCACGACGACCCGCCAGTACGCGCCCCAGTAGCCGAGCCCGTCCACCCGCGCCGACTCCTCCAGTTCCCTGGGGAAGCCCAGGAAGTACTGCCGGAACAGGAAGCAGGTGAAGCCGCTGAACAGGCCCGGGATGATCAGGCCGCGGTAGCTGTCCACCCAGCCCAGCGAGGAGACGAGCACGAAGCTGGGCACGAAGGTGACGGCGGTCGGCACCATCAGGGTCACCAGGACGGCGTAGAACACCTTGTTGGCGTGCCGGTAGGGGATGCGGGCCAGCCCGTAGCCGGCCAGCGAGCAGACCAGCAGGGTGCCGACGGTGTGCGCCGTGCCGACGACCGCCGAGTTCCACAGCGACCGGGCGAAGTCGACCGTCGGATCGTCGAACGGCTCGGTGATGTTGCCCCACTGGAGGTCGGTGGGGAAGAACTGCCACTCCTCCCCGGTGATCTCGGCGTCGGTGGACAGGGCGTTGCGCACGATCAGATAGAACGGCACGAGGAACAGCAGCGCGGCGACGCCCGTGGCGGCGTACAGGCCCTGTCTCTTATACA
>KL568574.1:121689-123333 GCA_000715605.1 Streptomyces speibonae
GGAGCCGATGACGCTCCCGCGCCGGGTCCGGCGTGGCGTCCGCGTCGGCTGTGCCGTGGTCTCCTCGGTCCTGGGTGCGGTGGTGGTCACTTGGAGCCCTCCCCCCGGCCGAAGCCCATGATCCGGCCCTGGAGCAGCGTCACCACGCAGATCAGCAGCGTCAGGATCAGCGCGCCGGCGCTGCCCGCGCCGTAGTCCTGGTTCTCGCCGAGCGCCGTCTGGTACAGCTCGACCAGCGGCGGACGCCCCCAGGTGGAGCGCGTCAGCAGGTTGTAGAACTCGTCGAAGGCCTGGTAGGCGGCCACGAGCAGCAGCAGGATCACCGCCGTCGAGGTCGCCCGCAGCTGCGGCAGCGTGATGTGGCGGAACGTCTGCCAGCCTGGCTTCGCCCCGTCGATGGCCGCCGCCTCGTACAGCTCCTGCGGGATGTTCTGCAGCGCCGCCAGGAACAGGATCATGTAGAAGCCGGCCTGGAGCCACAGCCGCAGGGTGACGATGACCAGCCAGTACCAGGGCGGGTCGGGGCTGGCCAGCCAGGCGGTGTTGTCGACGCCGAAGACGCCGAGGACGGTGTTGGCGAGCCCGAAGCGCACCCCGTTGAAGATGGACATCTTCCAGATGAGGGAGGCGGCGACGTAACTCACCGCTGTGGGGAGGAAGAACACCGACCGGAAGAACGCCCGCATGAACCGCAGCCGGTTCACGGCCAGCGCGAGCGCCAGGGACAGGGCCCAGGTGGTGGGGACGATGAACACGGCGAAGACGGTGAAGGTGACGAGCGAGCCCATGAACCCGTCGTCGGTGAGCATCATGCGGTAGTTGTCGAAGCCGACGAACTCGCTGGGCGTGACCGTGAAGCGGGCCTCGAAGAACGACAGCCACGCGCTCCACAGGATGGGAACGTAGACGAAGACCGCCAGGCCGATCAGGAACGGCCCGGTGAACATCCAGAAGGCGAGGGTGTTGTACGTCCGCAGGGTCCGCCGCGGCCGGGCGGGGGCATCCTTGCCGGGAGCGGGGCGGGTGGCGTCGCGCGTGGTGGTGGCAGGCATGGCGTGGGCGTCCGTCCGCCGGGCTAACCGAAGAGCTTGTCGAGTTCGCGCTTCACCTTGGCGTCGGCCTTGTCGAGCTCGGCCTCCGGGTCACCGTCCTTGCGGACGGAGTTGGCGAGGACGTCCTCCAGGGCGCTGATCATCGCCTGGGTCCAGCCGATGTTGTCGAAGTGCCCGAACTCGTTGAACAGCTCGACGCCCTCGGCCGGCAGGCCCGACTTCAGCTTGTCGGCGGACTCGGCTATCGAGGTGCGCGGCGGGATGTGGAAGCCGTAGGAGACCGCCCAGTCCTCCTGGTACTCCTTCTGGTCGATCCACAGCCACTTGACGTACTCCTTGGCCGCTTCGACGTTCTTCCCCTTGGCGTTGACGAACATCGACCAGCCGCCGTTGTAGACCGACTGCTTGCCGTCGGCGGTGACCTTGGGGAAGGGGAAGACGCCGAGGTCGTCGCCGAGTGCCTCCTGCATCTGCGGCATGGCCCACATCCCGCACCACTGGATGGCGGTGAGGCCCTGGTTGAGCGCGGAGGGGTCCCAGAAGTCGGTCGGCGCGTCGAGCAGCAGGTCGCCGCTGGTGAACAGCTTGCGCA
>KL568574.1:123553-129196 GCA_000715605.1 Streptomyces speibonae
CAGGTCGCCGCTGGTGAACAGCTTGCGCAGGGTGCGGAAGCCGCCGACGACGCCGTCCGTGTGGTAGGCGATCTCGTTGTTCTCGTCCAGGGTGTCGGCGCCGGACGACCAGATCAGCGGGTTGACCATGGAGTGCAGGGTGTTGCCCAGGTAGATGCCCTTGACCTTGTCGGTGGTCAGCTCGGCGGCCGTGTCGAGGAGTTCGTCGAGCGTCTGCGGTACGCCGACGCCGGCCTTGTCGAAGAGCGACTTGCGGTAGAAGAAGAACTGCGGGTCGTCGATCATCCGGATGCCGTAGATCTTGCCGTCGACGGTGTGCGACTGGATGTCGGCGGGGTTGAAGTCGTCCTTCACCGGCTCGATCAGATCGGTCAGATCGGCCACCTGGCCGCTTCTGATGAGCTGGATCTGCGGGTGGAACTCGAAGACGTCCGGCGCGTTGTCGGTGAGCAGCGCGGAGAAGAGCTTGCTCTCGAAGTTGTTGCCCGTGATCCACTGCGTGGTCACGTTCGCTTCCTCGTACGCCTTGGCGTAGCGCTTGATGGCCTGCTCGGTGCCGGCCTCGCCGTAGGCGTGGAAGTACTGCACCAGGTTCGTGCCCGAACCGGAGCCGCCTCCGCGGCCGTTGTTGCTCCCGCACGCGGCGAGCGATCCGGCCGCGGTGAGGCCCAGCGCGGCGCGGAGTACTGATCGGCGGTCCCAGTTGCTGTATCTCATGGCCGGCATGTCGACGTCCTTGTCTCGAGTGCGGCTGGCGGCGGAAGGGGCTCAAGGACTTGCGGTGCGCGGGACGTTAACCTTCGGCCAATACTTCGGCAAGGGGTTGGACAAAGTCCGTGCGAAGTGGTGCGGGACCTTCACGACGACGCACGGCCGCGGCGCCGGCGGTTACCTGCGGCCTCCGGCCGTGCGGGTCCGGGCGCCCTTTCCGGCCGACTGCAACGCTCCTTCCAGCGCGAACGTCGCCGCCCCCAGGCACACCGGGTCGGTCGGAATCGGGGACAGGACGATCCGGGTGGCGGCCAGCGGGCGGCGCAGCGCGTGCCGCGCGACGGCCGCGCGCACCTCGGCGAGCAGCGGCTCACCGAACGCGGCCGCGACCCAGCTGCTGAGCACCACCACCTCCGGATTGAAGAGGTTGACCAGATCGGCGACACCGGCGCCGAGATAGCGGGCGGTGTGCCGGAGCACCGCCACCGCCTCCGGATCGCCCGCGCCCACCCCCCGGGCGAGCGCGTCGATGGTGGCCGTCTGGTCCCCGGGACACAGCAGCGGACTGTCCGGACACAGCTCCCGCAGATTCAGCATGATCCCCGGCGCGCCCGTGTACGTCTCCACACAGCCGTGGTTGCCGCAGTGGCACGGGCGGCCGTCCAGCACGAGCGTGGTGTGCCCCCACTCGCCGGCGCTGTTGCTCACCCCCCGGTGCACCCCGCCGCCCAGCACCAGCCCGGCGCCCACCCCGGTCCCCAGGTTCACCACCACCGCGTCCCCGCAGCCCCGCGCCGCCCCGAACCACAGCTCGGCCACCGCGCAGGCCCGCAGCGGATTGTCCAGGTACAGCGGGTAGGCGATGTGCCCGGTGAGCAGGTCCAGCAGCGGCACGTCGTGCCAGTCCCAGTTCGGCGCGTACTCGGACACACCGGTGTCCCGGTCCACCTGACCCGGCACGCTCACCCCGACCCCGAGCACCCGCGCGCCCTCCACACCGGCCTGCGCCACCACCGACCCGACCGCCGTGGCCACATGGCCCACCACCTGCTCGGGCCGGCTGTCGCCGGGGCGCATGGACTCCTCGGCGCGGGCCAGCACGTTCAGGGCGAGGTCGAACAGCTCGACCCGGACATAGGTCTCGGCCAGGTCCACCCCGATCAGCGCGCCACCGGCCGCGTCGACCGCCACCAGGCCCCGGGGGCGGCCGCCGGCGGAGTCCTCGAAGCCGACCTCGGTGATCAGACCGAGGTCGAGCAGCTCACCCACCAGGGTGGCGACGGTGGCGAGACTCAGCCCGGTGGCCGCCGCCAGCTCCTGCCGGGAGGTCGGCGACGCGGCGATGATCTGGCGCAGCACCTGATAGCGGTTGGCCGTCCGGATGTCCCGTGATGTGCGCTTCACCGTTCCGCTGCCCCCATCCCTCCGGCCGGGCCGGACCGGCACCGGCGCGCGGCAAGGCTACGCACGAGGCGGAACGTTCGACAAGGGCTTAGGAAAGGGGGTTGACGAAGTCCGGTCAGTCCCCGAGCACGTTCCGCACGAAGGCGTTGGTGAACGTGCCCTCGGGGTCCAGGTCACGGACCAGCGCCCGGAAGTCGTGCAGCCGCGGGTAGCGGGAGTGCAGCACCGCCGCCGGGGTGGTGAACACCTTCCCCCAGTGCGGCCGCGCGTCGAACGGCTCCAGCGCCTCCTCCACCCGCGTCACCACCGGGAGCACCGTCCGGGTGTCCTCGATCCAGGTGAAGTGCACGGCCACCGAGTCCCGGTCGTGGCAGGGGCTCAGCCACTGCTCGTCGGCGGCGACCGTGCGCACCTCGCAGGTCTGGAGCACCGGCGCGACCGTCTCCCGGATGCCGTCCAGCGCGCGCAGCATCGCCACCGCCGACCTGCGCGGCATCAGGTACTCCGACTGGAGCTCCGCCCCGCTGCTCGGCGTGAACTCCGCCCGGAAGTGCGGCAGCCGCTCGTGCCAGGGCCCCGGCACGCCGAACTGCTCGGTGCAGTTCACCCCGGGCATCCCCGGCACCGGGTGCATCTTCTCGGTCGCCGCGGCGGCCGGGGGCAGGTCCGTGAACGGCTGGTCGGTGCGCCGCTTCACCCACACCTGCCGGAAGCCCGGCTCCCGCCAGTCGGTGAACAGGCTCACGCTGTACGCCGACGCCATCACCGTCTCGAAGGCGGCCTCGTCCAGCCCCTCCAGCGGCATCTCGGTGAACACGTGCTGTTCCACCTCGAAGGCCGGCTCCAGGTCCAGGGTGAGCGCGGTGACGACACCGAGCGCGCCCAGCGAGGTGACGGCCCCGGCGAACCGCTCGTCGCCCCGCTCCAGGGTCACCGTCGAGCCGTCCGCCGTCACCAGCTCCACCGCGCGCACCGACGAGGCCAGCGGGCCGTTGCCGACCCCCGAGCCGTGCGTGCCGGTGGCGACCGAGCCGGCCACCGAGATGTGCGGCAGTGACGCCATGTTCGCCAGCGCCAGCCCGTGCCGGTGCACCTGGCGGGCCAGCTCCGCGTAGCGCACCCCGCCCCCGACCCGTACCGTCCGGGCCGTGGTGTCCACGTCGATCCGCGCGGGGAGGTCGCCCAGGGAGACCAGCATGCCGTCCTCGCCGGCCTCGGCGATCTCGTTGAAGGAGTGCCCGCTGCCCAGGGCCCGCACCCGGGAGCTCTCCGCGACCAGCGCGCGCAGCGCGTCCAGCGTGCGCGGGCGGTGCAGCTCCTTGGCGGCGTACGTGATGTTCCCCGCCCAGTTGGTCACACTCTCGGTCATCCCTCGTCCTTCCCGGCCACCGGGGCCGAAAAGGGCCCCAGCCGGAACCTACCTCGGATTCGGCCCGCACCATGTGGGGGACCCGGCCGCCCGGATGCCCGGCCGGGGGCATACCGTGAGGAGTCGTACGTCGGCACCGGGAGGAGAACACGCGATGGGCAGCCGTACCGCGCTGGTCGAGGATCTGATGGAGCGGTTCCCGCATGTGCCGCGCGAGGCCGTCTTCAAGGAGGACCTGCTGCGCGGCGGCGTGGCCTTCGACCCGTCCGCGCTCAGCGACAACGAGGGCGGAGAGGTCAAACCGAAGTCGTACTTCATCTTCTCCTTCGACCACGGCACCCTGCCCGAGCTGGGCGAGGCCGCGCTGCGGCGGCCGCCGGAGGAGATCATCCTCACGGGCGGCCCCTACGACCTGCGCCGCACGGTGGTGTCCGTGCGGGTGAACCCCGCCTCCCCCTACCGCGTCGCCGCCGACGAGCACGGGATGCTCGGCCTGTACCTGGACGGTAAGCGGATCTCCGACGTCGGCGTGCCGCCGATGCCGGAGTACTACCGGCACAAGCTGTCCAACGGCAAGTCGGTCATGGAGGTGGCGCCCACCATCCAGTGGGGCTACCTGATCTATCTGACCGTCTTCCGGGTCTGCCAGTACTTCGGCGCCAAGGAGGAGTGCCAGTACTGCGACATCAATCACAACTGGCGCCAGCACAAGGCGGCCGGCCGGCCCTACACCGGGGTGAAGGACGTCGAGGAGGTCCTCGAGGCCCTGGAGATCATCGACCGGTACGACACGCAGAAGGCGTCCACCGCCTACACCCTCACCGGCGGCGCCATCACCAAGACCGTCTCCGGCCGTGACGAGGCCGACTTCTACGGCCACTACGCCAAGGCCATCGAGGAGCGCTTCCCCGGCCGCTGGATCGGCAAGGTCGTCGCCCAGGCGCTGCCCAGGGACGACGTGCAGCGCTTCAAGGACTACGGCGTGCAGATCTACCACCCCAACTACGAGGTGTGGGACGAGTACCTGTTCAAGATGTACTGCCCCGGCAAGGAGCGCTACGTCGGCCGGGACGAGTGGCACCGGCGCATCCTCGACTCCGCCGAGATCTTCGGCGCGCGCAACGTGATCCCCAACTTCGTCGCGGGCGTGGAGATGGCCGAGCCCTTCGGCTTCAAGACCGTCGACGAGGCCATCGACTCCACCACCGAGGGCCTGCGCTTCTTCATGTCGCACGGCATCACGCCCCGCTTCACCACCTGGTGCCCGGAGCCGACCACCCCGCTCGGCAAGGCCAACCCGCAGGGCGCCCCGCTGGAGTACCACATCCGGCTGCTCCAGGCGTACCGGCAGACCATGGAGGACTTCGGCCTGTCCTCGCCCCCCGGGTACGGCCCGCCCGGACCCGGCAACGCGGTGTTCTCCGTCAGCTCGTTCATGGACAGCCTCCCCGCGCAGGAGCCCGCCGGGGCCGTCTGAGCCGCCGGCCGCCCACCGCGTCGGAAGGCCGGAACGTGAGACGTTCCGGCCTTCCTTGCGTATGGTCACTGCGAGGGGTCGCGGCGCCGCCACGGAATGTGAAGACGGCGCTTGTCAGTTGTGCCGACCACGTGAAAAGCTCGGCCACTGCCGCGAGTTCTCCCCATAACTGCACGCCGAATGTGGCGAGTTGACCTCGTACGTGATGCAGGAGTGTCATGCCCGACCTGCCGGACCCGAAGGACGCCAGCGAGGCGGCACTGTTCACCGAGTGCTGGGACGCGGTGCTCTCCTATGCCGACCTGTGCACGGCGGGATCCGCCGCCGCGGCCGAACTGGCCCGCGAGGCCTTCGCCGAGGGCATAGCGGAACTGCGCGCCGCCGAGCACGGCACCGTACGCGGCACCGGACGCCGCTCGTCGAGACTGCCCCGGATCCCCCTGCTGCTGACCGCCGTGCGCACCACCGCGGCCGCCTGGGAGACCGCGGGCCAGGGACACAAACTCGACCCGGACCTGCGGCTGTGGCTCCACTCCGACCAGGTTCCCCGGTACACCGGTCCGCCCCTGCACCGCCCGGTCGCGGTGCGCGGACTGCGCGACCTCCAGCAGGTGGACGCCGAACTGCTGTGGCTGGCCGAGGCGGAGGCCCTGCCGCTGCCCCTGGTGGCCCGCCGGCTCGG
>KL568574.1:129472-129630 GCA_000715605.1 Streptomyces speibonae
GATGTGTATAAGAGACAGACCGTGGCCGACGAACTCGCCCAGGTGCGCCGCCTGTTCCGGGACCGCTGCCACCGCAACCACCTCGACTCTCCGATGGACGCCGAGTGCCGCAGCTACGCCCGGCTCCTCGACGCCGTCACCCGCTCGCCCGCCGCGGA
>KL568574.1:129867-132156 GCA_000715605.1 Streptomyces speibonae
CCCCCGACGACCTCACCCGGCACCTCGCCACCTGCCAGCCGTGCGCCGAGGCCGCCGCCTGTCTGCGCCTCGACGGCCAAGGTCTGCCCGGGGCACTGGCCGGCGGGGTGATCGGCTGGGGCGGACTCGCCTACCTGGAGCGCCGCCGCCGCGCCGCCGAGGCGCGCCTGGGCACCGGAGGGACGGACCGCTCCGACGCGGACGCCGGCGACCCGGCCGAGGCGTCCGGCCGGCCCTTCGTCGCCCGGCACGCCCTGCTCATCGCCGCCGTCCTCGTCTCCCTGCTCGCCCTCGGAGCCTCGCTGATGCCCTTCGGCGACCTGGCCGACGACCACGCGGCGGCGAGCGACGCCGGCCCGCCCGTCGCCGACCCCGTGCCCTCCGCGCCGTCCGCCGCCACGCTGCCCGCCACGCTCCCCGCCACCGACGACACCTCCCCGAGTCCCTCGGCCCCGACGCGGCAGCAGACCGCCCCGACGTCGTCCGCCGCGCCGGACCATAACGACGCCGACCGCGACCCGGACCCCGACCCCGGACCCCAGGGCACGTCGACGGCCACCGCCACGGCGAGCGCCACCACCGCGCCCGGGTCCGTCGGCCGCGGGGCGCCCGCCGCCTGCCGCGTCGACTACGACCTGGTCAACCAGTGGCCCGACGGCTTCCAGGCCACCGTCACCGTCACCACGCGGGACGCGCTCGACTCCTGGCGGGTCGGCTTCACCTTCGAGGACGGGCAGCGGATCACCCAGATGTGGGACGCCTCCGTGCGCCAGGACGGCTCCCACGTCACCGCCTCCGCGCCCGTCTACCGTCGCACGGTCGACGCCGGCGGCAAGCTCGCCTTCGGCTTCGTCGCCTCCCGGAACGGCACCAACCGCCCGCCGGCCGGCTTCACCCTCAACGACCGGACCTGTGCGCCGGCCTGAGAAAAACAAGTTGACGGGCCGGGCCCACCGCGGGCTACGGTGAGCGCGCACCTGGATCGAAATGCGTTCGAAGTGAGTTCGAAGTGAGTTCGGAGGGAGGAGGTGTCGACCGATGACTGTCATTGCGCTGGGCGCTGCCCACATTCAGGAATCCGTCACATCCACCTCCGTGGCCACCGGCTGACCTCACCCTTTTCTTCCCGTCCGTACGTGACCGCGTACGCGCGGCCGCCGGGGCCACCCGCCCGAAGGGTCACCCCTTGAGCTCCCTCTCTCCTTCCTCCGCCTCCCGCGCGCTCATCCAGTACGGCTGGGACGACGCGTGGGCGGAGCAGTTCGCCCCCTACGACGCGGAAGGGCTGCTGCCCGGACGCGTGGTCCGCGTCGACCGCGGCCAGTGCGACGTCGTCACCGCCGGCGGGCTTCTGCGCGCCGACACCGCCTTCGTCACCCCGCACGACCCGCTGAAGGTCGTGTGCACCGGCGACTGGGTCGCCGTCGAACCCGGAGGGAACCCCCGCTACGTCCGCGCGTATCTGCCGCGCCGCACGGCCTTCGTGCGTTCCACCTCCTCCAAGCGGTCCGAGGGGCAGATCCTCGCCGCCAACGTCGACCACGCCGTGATCGCCGTCTCGCTCGCCGTCGAACTCGACCTGGCCCGGATCGAGCGCTTCCTGGCGCTCGCCTGGGAGTCCGGCGCCCAGCCCGTGGTCGTACTCACCAAGGCCGACCTCGTGCCGGACGCGGTCACCCGCTCGTACCTCGTCCAGGACGTGGAGACCAGCGCCCCCGGGGTGCCGGTGCTCACGGTCAGCGCGCTGGACGGGGACGGACTGGACGTGCTCGCCGCCATCGCGGCAGGCGGTACGACGGTCCTGCTCGGGCAGTCCGGCGCCGGCAAGTCCACCCTGGCCAACGCGCTCCTCGGCGAGGACGTGATGGACGTCCGGGCCACCCGGGACGTCGACGGCAAGGGCCGCCACACCACGACCACCCGCAACCTGCTGGCGCTGCCCGGCGGGGGTGTCCTCATCGACACACCGGGACTGCGCGGTGTCGGCCTGTGGGACGCCGGGACCGGGGTCGGCCAGGTGTTCTCCGAGATCGAGCAGCTCGCCGAGCGCTGCCGTTTCCACGACTGCGCCCACGAGAGCGAACCGGGCTGCGCGGTCCTCGAGGCCCTGGAGACCGGCGAGCTCCCGCAGCGCCGCCTGGACAGCTACCGCAAGCTGCTGAGGGAGAACCAGTACATCGTCGCCAAGACCGACGCCCGCCTCCGCGCGGAGATCCGCAAGGAATGGAAGCGCAAGGGCGCGATCGGCAAGGCGGCGATGGAGGCCAAGCGGGGCCGCCTGCGGTAGCG
>KL568574.1:132376-133413 GCA_000715605.1 Streptomyces speibonae
CCCCGCCCATCGTGATGTCCGATTTCCGCCAGCCGGGGATTCCCGGATGGCGGAGACTGGACGGCGTGATGGATGAGGACAGCAGGTACGAGGCGGTGCGCAGCCGGGACGCCCGGTTCGACGGGGTGTTCTTCTTCGCCGTGGAGACGACCGGCATCTACTGCCGGCCCAGCTGCCCCGCCGTCACGCCCAAACGGCACAACGTGCGGTTCTTCGCGACCGCCGCCGCCGCGCAGCGCTCCGGGTTCCGGGCCTGCCGGCGGTGCCGACCGGACGCCGTGCCCGGCTCCGCCGAGTGGAACGTGCGGGCGGACGTCGTGGGCCGGGCCATGCGGCTCATCGCCGACGGTGTCGTCGACCGCGAGGGCGTCGCCGGACTCGCCACGCGGCTCGGCTACAGCGCCCGCCAGGTGCAGCGGCAGCTCACCGGCGAGCTCGGCGCCGGGCCCGTCGCCCTCGCCCGGGCCCAGCGGGCCCACGCCGCGCGCGTGCTGCTCCAGACCACCGCGCTGCCCGTCACCGAGATCGCCTTCGCGTCCGGGTTCGCCAGCGTGCGCCAGTTCAACGACACCGTACGGTCCGTGTACGCCAGCACGCCCAGCGCACTGCGCGCGTCCGCGCCCCGCGCCGGCCGGACCGTCGCACGCGCCGCCACACCGTCCGCCGGGATCCCCCTGCGGCTCGCCCACCGCGGCCCCTACCAGGCGGGATACGTCTTCGACCTGCTGGAACGCGAGGCCGTCGTAAGCGTCGAGGAGGTGAGCGGCGCTCCCGGCGACCGTACCTACCGGCGCACCCTGCGCCTGCCGTACGGCACCGGCATCGCCGCCGTCGGCGAACGCCCGCACACCGGGACCGGCGCCCACCCCGGCGGCTGGCTCGACGCCCGCGTCCACCTCACCGACCCCCGCGATCTGACCACCGCCGTCCAGCGGCTGCGGCGGCTGTTCGACCTGGACGCCGACCCGTACGCGGTCGACGCCCGCCTCGGCGCCGACACCCGGCTCGCCCCGCTGGTCGCCGCCCGGCCCGGACTG
>KL568574.1:133568-135784 GCA_000715605.1 Streptomyces speibonae
TCGCCCCGCTGGTCGCCGCCCGGCCCGGACTGCGCTCACCGGGGGCCGCCGACCCCGACGAACTGGCGGTGCGCGCGCTCACCGGCCGTGACGCGGCGGCCGACCTGGTCCGGCGCTACGGCAAGCGGCTCGACGCCCCGTGCGGCGCCCTCACCCACCTGTTCCCCGAACCGGAGGTCCTCGCCGAGGCCGAGCCCGAGGGCACCCTGGGCGCGCTCACCGCCGCCCTCGCCGACGGCACGGTACGCCTCGGCCCCGGCGCCGACCGCGACGCGGCCCGGGACGCCCTCGCCGCCGTCCCCGGCCTGGGCGCGCGCACGATCGCCACGATCCGCACCCGCGCCCTCGGCGACCCGGACGTGCCCCCGCCCGGAGAGGACGGGGACACCCCCGACAGCTGGCGCCCCTGGCGCTCGTACGCCCTGAACCACCTGCGTGCCGCAGGAGAGTTGGAGTAACCATGACGACCACGACGACGGCCACGCCGACCACGACGTACTGGACGCGGGTGGACAGCCCCGTCGGGACGCTGCTGCTCACCGCCGCCCCGACCGGCGAGCTGACCTCGCTCTCCGTGCCCGGTCAGAAGGGCGGACGCACCGTGCGGGACGACTGGCGGCACGACCCGGGGCCGTTCCGCGAGGCCGGGCGGCAGCTCGCCGCGTACTTCGCCGGTGAGCTCAAGAAGTTCCGGCTGCCCCTGCGCGCCGTCGGCACACCGTTCCGGGAGAAGGTGTGGGCGGCCCTCGACGACGTCCCGTACGGCGCGACCGTCTCCTACGGGGAGATCGCGGCCCGGATCGGCGCCTCCCGGCCCGCCGTACGGGCGGTCGGCGGTGCGATCGGGGCGAACCCGCTGCTCATCGTCCGCCCCTGCCACCGGGTGATCGGCTCCGACGGCTCGCTGACCGGGTACGCGGGAGGACTGGAGCGCAAGGTACGGCTGCTGACCCACGAGGGGGCGCTGGGAGCCTGAGCACGCTGCGGGCCTGAGCGCGGCGCTCAGGCCCAGAACACCGCGCCCAGCCACGCCGCCGTGATCAGCTGGCAGGTGAACAGCTCCGTCAGCACGCTCCAGCCCCACGAGCGCATCGCCGTGCGGGTCGCCGCGAACGCCTGCCTGCGCCGGCCCAGACGGAGCCGCTCGCGGACGTACAGCCCGCCGAGGAAGCCCGGGACCGCGCCCACGACGGGCACCAGCACGAAACCGAGGAGCGAGCCGCCGCCCGCGTACGCGAGCACGCGCGCGTCGGCCCCGCCCATCCGCAGTCTCCGGGGCGGCAGCGACCAGCGCACCACCTGGGACAGGAACAGCGCCACGGTCGCCCCCACGCACACCCACCACGCGACGGCCTGCGGATCCTTCAGCGCCCACCACACCACCCCGGCCCACACCAGCCACGACCCGGGCACCCCTGGGATGAGCACTCCGCACAGGCCGAGCAGGAGCACCAGTCCGGTGAGCAGGAGGTCCCAGGCTCCCATCTGTCCAGGGTGCCGGAGCCCCGGCCACGGCGCAGAACGGGACGACCCCCGTCCCGCCTCGCACAGCCGTCCCGGGGTTCACCCGGGAGGCCGTGCCGTGTGCGCCGCCGGGCGGGGATTTTCCGGATGCCCCGTTTTCAACCGGCCCGCGCGGGCGACAATTGGGGGCATGACTCAGCAGGGGGGAAGGCCCACCGGCCCTGAGGACGACTGGTGGGGGCAGCTGTACGACGAGGCCGCCGGTGACACGGGCCCCGCACCGGCGCCCGATTCCCTGGACGACCGTTTCGCCTCGGCCTCCGGCACGCTGAACACCGGGCCGGCGCCGGACCCGGCCCCCACGACGCGGGTCCCCGCACCCCGTGCCACCCCCACCCGGGACCGGGCGCCCTGGGAACCTCCGCCCGCCGCGCCCCCGGGCCCGGTGACCTTCCCGCCGAGACCCCCTCGGCACGCCGTGCCCGCCGATGAGGAGGAAACGGACGGGAGCGGCCCCCCGGACGCGGCCCGCGAGGACGCGGACCCGCGGCGCCGGCGGGATCCGCGGCGGAGGCGCGCGGCCGGTGAGCCGGGTGACGCGCGGGAGCCGGAGTCCCTGCCGCCCATGACCTTCGGGACCTGGACGCCGTTCCCGGACTCGGCGCCTGTGCCGCCCACCGCCCCGGAGCCCGAGGACGCACCGCCGCCCGCCGCCCCCCGCTTGGCGGCACCTCCGCCCCCGCCCTCCCGCG
>KL568574.1:135939-140906 GCA_000715605.1 Streptomyces speibonae
CGACGCCGAGCCCACCGCCCTGCCCGCCGCCGACCCCGACGGACTGGACGAGCTGACGCCGGACACCGTCCTCGACGGCGCCCGGTACGGTGCCTGCACCCTGCGGGCCGCGTCCGTGCGCGGCGACTCCGCGCGGTACCGGGGCGAGCCGCGCCGTGACGCGCTGCTCACCGCGCGGTTCGGGACGGGGGAGCGGGCGCTGCTCCTCGTCGCCCTGGCGACCGGCACGCGCACCGCGCCCCGCTCGCACCTGGCCGCCGCCGAGGCCTGCCGCTGGATCGGCCGTGCCGTGGGGCGCAGCCACGAACGCCTCGTCGACGACATCAGGGCCGCCCGGCGCGGCGACCTCAAGTCGGGCCTGCACCGCCTCACCGACCGCAGCCTCGGCCGGCTCCGCGCCGGCGCGGTCGAGCAGGGCCTGGACCCCGACGACTACGCGGCCACCCTGCGCTGCCTGCTCCTGCCCGCCGACCCCGACTGCCGCACCCGGGTCTTCTTCGGCGTCGGCACCGGCGGTCTGTTCCGGCTGCGGGACGGCGTGTGGCAGGACATCGAGCCGGAGGTCGCCGACGTCACGGGCGAACCGGTGGTCGGCTTCGGCTCGCCGCCCTCCGAGACCCCCGAGGGCGACCGGCTCACCATGGACCTCGGCATCCCCACGCCCCCGAGCCCGTACGAGCCCGCCCCCGCGCCCCCGCGCGAACCCTTCCGCTTCCGTACCTCCGTAGCCCGCCCGGGTGACACCCTGCTGATGTGCGGCACCGGTCTCGCCGAGCCGCTGCGCGGCGAGGAGGAACTCCGCGCCCACCTGTCCGGCCGGTGGTCCGGGCCCGAACCGCCCGGCCTCGCCGCGTTCCTGGCCGACACCCAGGTACGGGTCAAGGGGTACGCGGACGACCGTACGGCTGTCGCCGTTTGGGAGGCGTGAGCGCTCACGGTGTGAATTCATGGAACCCGTCAGGCATCTTCGACACCGGAGGGGCAGACGGAACCCATGGCCAAACAGAACATCGCCGAACAGTTCGTCGACATCCTCACCCGCGCGGGGGTCAAACGCCTGTACGGCGTGGTCGGCGACAGCCTCAACCCGGTCGTCGACGCCGTGCGCCGCCATGCCGCCATCGACTGGATCCATGTCCGGCACGAGGAGACCGCCGCGTTCGCCGCCGGCGCCGAGGCGCAGGTCACCGGACGGCTCGCCGCCTGCGCGGGCTCCTGCGGGCCGGGCAACCTGCACCTCATCAACGGCCTCTACGACGCCCACCGCTCCATGGCCCCGGTCCTCGCCCTCGCCTCGCACATCCCGTCCAGCGAGATCGGCCTCGGCTACTTCCAGGAGACCCACCCCGACCAGCTGTTCCGTGAGTGCAGCCACTACTCCGAGCTGATCTCCAGCCCCCGGCAGATGCCCCGGCTGCTCGACACCGCCATCCAGCACGCGGTCGGCCGCTCCGGGGTCAGCGTCGTCTCCCTGCCCGGCGACCTCGCCGACGAGCCGGCGCCGGACCAGGCCCCGGAGACCGCCCTCGTCACCTCCCGGCCCACGGCCCGCCCCGGCGACGCGGAGATCGACCGCCTCGTCGACCTGATCGACCGGGCCGAGAAGGTCACCCTGTTCTGCGGCGCCGGCACGAAGGGCGCGCACGCCGAGGTGATGGAGTTCGCCGGGAAGATCAAGTCCCCGGTCGGACACGCCCTGCGCGGCAAGGAATGGATCCAGTACGACAATCCGTACGACGTCGGGATGAGCGGACTGCTCGGCTACGGCGCCGCCTACGAGGCCACACACGAGTGCGATCTGCTGATCCTGCTCGGCACGGACTTCCCGTACAACGCCTTCCTCCCCGACGATGTGAAGATCGTCCAGGTCGACGTGCGGCCCGAGATCCTCGGACGGCGCTCCAAGCTGGACCTCGCGGTGTGGGGCGACGTGAAGGAGACCCTGCGCTGCCTGACGCCCCGGGTCCGGACCAAGGACGACCGGAAGTTCCTCGACCGGATGCTGAAGAAGCACGCCGACGCGCTCGAGGGCGTGGTGAAGGCGTACACGCGGAAGGTGGAGAAGCATGTGCCGATCCACCCCGAGTACGTGGCGTCCGTCCTGGACGAGTTGGCCGACGACGACGCGGTGTTCACCGTCGACACCGGCATGTGCAACGTCTGGGCGGCCCGCTACATCACGCCCAACGGCCGCCGCCGGGTGATCGGTTCCTTCTCCCACGGCTCGATGGCCAACGCGCTGCCGATGGCGATCGGGGCGCAGTTCACCGACCGGGGCCGGCAGGTCGTGTCGATGTCCGGCGACGGCGGATTCACCATGCTGATGGGCGACTTCCTCACGCTCGTGCAGTACGACCTGCCGGTGAAGGTCGTCCTGTTCAACAACTCCTCGCTCAGCATGGTCGAGTTGGAGATGCTGGTGGCCGGACTGCCCTCGCACGGCACGGCGATGAAGAACCCCGACTTCGCCGCGGTCGCCCGCGCGTGCGGCGCCTACGGGGTGCGGGTGGAGAAGCCGAAGGAGCTGGCCGGGGCGCTGAAATCGGCGTTCCGGCACAAGGGCCCGGCCCTCGTCGACGTCGTCACCGACCCCAACGCGCTCTCCATCCCGCCGAAGATCAGCAAGGAGATGGTGACCGGGTTCGCGCTGTCCGCGTCCAAGGTCGTACTGGACGGCGGCGTGGGCCGGATGCTGCAGATGGCCCGCTCCAACCTGCGCAACGTGCCCCGGCCGTAGACCTGCTGTCGCGGCGTCACCGCTCGCGCGGACGCCACTCGCGCGTGGACGTGTCGTACTCGTAGCGGGGCCGGTCCGCGACGCCGCTGGTGCGGAAGGGGCGGCCGTCGTCGTCGACGCGGACCGTGCCGGTGCGGCCCTGTGAGGACCAGTCCAGCTCCAGGTACCAGCGGCAGTCGCAGCCGCGGGTCCGGGCGGTGACGAGCAGCACCTCCGGGTCGGTCGCGGAGACCGTGTAGGGCAGCTTCACGGCCGGGATCGGTGTGCCCGAGTCGTTCCCGGCGACCGCGCGGGCGATGGGCCGGTCCTTGTCCAGGTCCACGTCGAAGTAGCGCGGGGTGAGGGCGCCGCCGCAGCCCTGGTCCATGCCGTAGGCGTTGCCCGGGGCGGGCCCGGCACGGCCGACCACACGGACCCGGAGCGCCGTGAGGACGACGGCGGTGCCGGAGGTGCCCTGGACCGAGAGTTCCACCATCGTCTCGCCCCCGTGCACGGCCGACTGCGCCTCCGCCCACGTCCGGGCGTCCTGCGGGGCCGGAGGGGGCGGCACCTGCTTGGGCGGGCGGGCGATGACGTAGTCGTGCCCGCACCCGGCCGACCAGACGTGGGAGTCGGCGGACCAGGTGAGCGGCAGCGGTGCGGCGGGCCCCTTCGACCCGGACGGCTCGGCGGAGTCGCGCCGCGCGCCCGGCGCACCCGGCCGCGCCTTCGGCGAGGGGGCGGCGGTGGCGGAACCGGTCTGGGTACCCGTGACGGAAGGTGTGGGCGAGGCGGTATCACCGCGCGGCGTGGCGCTGCCGTCCTCGGGCGCCGTGGCGCTCGACGGCACCACGCCGGTTCCTTCCCTCCCGGCGGACGGCCGCCGCCCGTCGTCCGTCGGCAACGCGGCCAGACTCCCCACGGCCGCCAGCACGACACACGCGGCGGCCACACCGACGGCACCCCGCTTACGCCGTTGCGACCACGGCCGCCTCTTCCCGCCCCCGCCGGGCAGGGGCCCACTCACGGCGCCGCCTCGCGCAGCGGATGCACGAGGCCCGCCCTCCACACCGGATACGACACCCCCGGCACCCGCGCCGGACGGGGCGCCTGTGCGGGGGTCGGGGGAGTTGCCCGCGCCGGGCCGCGTGTCCCTGCCGGGGCCGGAGACTGGGGCCGATGTGGAGGCCCCGGTGACGTCGCCGCCTGCGTCGGCCTTGGTGCCGGGCGGGTTGTCCGTGGCGTGTCCGGATTCCGTTCCCGTGCCCGTGCGGGAGTCGGCGTTGTCGGGCGCGGGGCGCGTGGTGGAGTCGCCGCGTGCGTCGGCCGTGCGGGACCCGGTGCCGGGATCCGGCGGGCTGTCCGTGCCGGGTTCGGATCCGGAGCCGGGACGGGTACTCGTGCCGGTGCCCCGACCAGGGGCGCTGTCCGTGCCGGGGTGGGTTTCCTTGCCGGGGGTGGTTGTTGTGCCGGGGGCGGTGTCCTTGCCAGGGTGGGTGCCCCTGCCCGGGGCGGCTGTCGTGCCGGGTCGGGGACCACTGCCGGGGGTGGTTTTCGAGTGGGCCCGGGGCTCCGGGGCGGGCGCGGTGGGCCGGGCGCGGGTTCGGTCCGGGGCTGACGGGAGGTCGGAGACCCCCGGTGACTTCGGGCCGGCGGCGGGAGCCGGGGCGCGGGGGTGCTGGCGGGTGGCGGCTGCCTGGAGCCAGCGGGCGTGGAGGGCGAGGCGCTCCTCGCGGCTCGCGCCGCAGAGCGCGGCGAAGCGTTCCACGGGCGCGAACTCGACCGGCACCGCCTCCCCCGCGCAGTAGCGGTGCAGCGTCGACGTGTTCATGTTCAGGCGGCGGGCCAGCGAGCCGTAGCTGCGGTCCGTCCGTTCCTTCAGCTCCCGCAGCAGCGCCGCGAACTCAGCCACGTCGTCCTGTGCCGACACCGACACGTCTCCCCGCACTCGCTCCGACCCGGACGGCCCCTGGGAGGGCATCCCAGGCACCCCACATACCTGCACGTCGGACGGGCTGGGATGGTTCCATGCCGGTGGATCCGGCGACGACGCTTGCGCCCGCCCCCCGAGGCGCCCGATGCTCGTGGCACGCACCGCCCCGACGGCCACCGGACGGACCGACCCGGTCGTCGTCCCGGCATACCGCACCGCCATTCCATCACGCACACCTCACGGGGGACACCCATGGCCATGCGCACCCGGGCCGCCGCGCTCGCCACGCTCACCGTCGCCGCCCTGTCTCTTATACAC
>KL568574.1:141133-144857 GCA_000715605.1 Streptomyces speibonae
GCTCACCGCACCGGCAGCCGCCGCCGTGCACAAGAGCGCCGAGCCCGCTTTCCTCTCCGCGTCCGAGCTGCCTCCGCACCCGTCGTCCGACTGGACCGCAGGACCGGTCACGGACGGCTTCCCGGAGCAGCTCGCGTACTGTCTGGGCGAGGGCGTACCCGCCTACGACTACCGGCACCGTCTCTTCCACACCGACCTGGACACCAACGCCGTACAGGTCACCGTCGTGACCGGCTCCGCGGCCAAGGGCAAGGCGCTGGCCGCCGAGCTCGACCGGCAGCTCCGTACCTGCGCCGACCGGCTCGAGCGGACGTACCCGGACATCGAGGCCGAGGGCCGGTACTACGGCAAGCTGCCGGTGGAGGAGGGCGCGACGGTGCGCGGGCTGCACACGGAGACCTCCTGGGGCGCCACGGACATCCACCTGCTGTCCGTGGGACGCGACGGCAGGACCGTGACCGTCGTCGACTGGGGCCAGATGGGCGACTTCGGCGACGCCCCGGTCGGCGCCTTCAAGAAGACGACGAAGAGGGCCGTCAACAAGCTCTATTGAGCCACGCCCCGCCACGACCACCGCGAAAGCCGGGGTTGTCCTCTCGCCACGGGGGTCGGGAGGACGGCCCCGCGGGCATGCGTGGCCTGTGCACTTCGGCCAACTACCGATGCGTGACGATGCGGCATGACTGGCGTCCGCGCGACACGGGCAAAGATTCCCGTGTACGTGTTCGAGCCACGGGGAATCGACATCTGCACGCGGGCGGGGGCCATGAAAAGTCAGGCTTCGGCGGATCGGCTGAGGCGCACACTGGGGCGGGCGGATCTCAGAGCGGTACGGGAGTCCCGCCGGGCGGTGCGCGAACTGCTCACACACTGGGGGACTCCGGAGCGGTCGGAGGTCGCGGAACTGCTCACCAGCGAACTCGTCACCAACGCACTCGTCCACACCGACCACGAGGCGGTGCTGACGGCCACCGTCGGGCCGCGCAGGCTCCGGGTGGAGGTACGGGACTTCGTGTCCCGTGAGCCCCGCCCCCGACCGCCGCGCAGCGGCGACGGGACGCACGGCAGGGGCCTGGTGCTGGTCGAGTCGCTCGCGGACAAGTGGGGCGTGCGACGGCACGAGGTGGGCAAGTCCGTCTGGTTCGAACTCGGCACGGACGCCGCCTGAGACACCAGGAAATACCAGGAGACACCGGAGGCAGGAGCATGCCGCGGGTGCGGCCCGTGCGGGCCGCACCCCCTCGACCGTCCGGCGGTCTCAGCCGAACTGCTGCTCGATCTCCTTGAGCTTGCGCTCCAGGGAGTCCAGGCGCGGCAGCGCCTGGGTGTCGTCCTCGGCGGTGAGGTCGACGGTCACCGCGTCAGTTCCGCCGGTACGCACCGGCTGAAGGGAGGGACGCGCGCGCACGGGCAGGGCCTCCGGCGCCGATATGGCAGGCTCCGCGGAGACCATCTCGGGCTCGCGCTCCACCGTCGCGGTCTCCAGCTCGCGCCCGCCGCCCCGGCCCACGAACCCCCGGTGGCCGCGGCTGATCGCCTTCAGCCGGGCCCGCTCCACCCTCTGCTGGTCGCGGCGGCGCTGCTTGGCCTCGTCCTTGCGGGCCTTGTCCTCGCGCACTTCCTCCACCGCCTCGTCGAGGCTGCGCACACCCTCCAGCAGCATCAGCGACCATGCGCGGTACGTCTCCCGGGGGGCGCGCAGCCAGCGCACGATACGGATCTGGGGGAGCGGACGCGGCACCAGCCCCTGCTCGCGCAGGGCGGCCCGGCGGGTCTGCTTCAGCGCGCGGTCGAACAGCACGGCCGCGGACAGGGACATGCCCGCGAAGAAGTGCGGGGCGCCCGCGTGCCCGATGCCCCGGGGCGCGTGGACCCAGTTGAACCAGGCCGCGGCGAAGGCGAACGTCCATACGAGTATCCGCGAGCCGAGGGCCGCGTCACCGTGGCTGGCCTCGCGCACGGCGAGCACCGAGCAGAACATCGCCGCGCCGTCCAGTCCGAAGGGGACGAGGTACTGCCAGCCGCCGGAGAGGCCGAGGTTCTGTTCGCCGAAGCCGACCAGGCCGTGGAAGGAGAGCGCGGCGGCCACCGCCGCGCAGCAGAACAGCAGTACGTAGGAGACGGTGCCGTAGACGGCTTCCTTGCGCCGACGGCGCTCCTCGCTGCGCTCCCACGAGTCGTCCGCGCTCGTGTCCTTGACCGAGGAGCGCTTCCCGCGCGCCAGCACCGCCACCGCCGTCAGCATGCCCAGGAGCAGCACGGCGCCCGGAAGCAGCCAGTTCAGCGATATGTCGGTCAGTCTCATCTAGGGGTCCCTTGCATTGGGATAGGGCGTAACGCCCGCCATAGTGGCCCAATCCCGGCTGCCCTCAGGGGGTTTCGGGGCAAGAGGCCGCCAAGGGAGTGCGAGGGGGGTGTCGAGGCGACGTTCTGCTCGAACTGCCGCATGAGGGGCGGGAGTTGAGTTCGAATAAGACTACCCGTACGGGTGGTTCTGCGGATAGTTCCCGCGACAGGTGAGGGAATTGTGAATCAGCTGTGACCTGTGCGGCGTGCTGAGCGGATGATGTCACGGCCCCCGCGAAGGTCTGTCGCGGGGGCCGGGTTCGTGATGTGACGTCGCGTCAGCTCGCGTGCGCCGCGACGGCGGCGGTGGCGGTGGCTCGCGCGGCGGGCGTCGAGTCCTTGGTGCAGGTACGCGGGCAGGTGGCGCAGATGTCCGCCGGGCGCAGGGTGTAGAACATGCAGCAGCTCACCCGGTCCCGGGTCGCCTGCTCCCGCTCCGCGCCGGGCCCGGACGGCCGGCGGAACGCCGCCGCGCCGACGTACGGCTTGGTCGCGCCCGGCAGCAGCAGCTCCAGCTCGCGCATCGCCCGCTCGTCCTCGCCGAGCAGTTGGGCGACGTACCACAGGCTCTCGACGATCTCGTCGGTCGCCATGCCCCACAGGGCGCGGCCCCTCCGCCGCATCCGGGGGCCGAATCCGGCCAGCACGGGTTCGAGGTGCTGGGCCACCGCCGCGCGCACCTCCGCCCGCAGCGCCTCCTCGTCGGGCACCACGCGGGCGCCGGGCAGCGCGGCGGCCGGGTCGCCGGGCAGGCAGGCGAAGCCGTCCGGCCGTACGGCCATGCGGCCCACGGCGAGGCCCGGGGCGGTGCGGTCGAACGAGACATGCGTCACGGGGTAGCGCGGCACCCGGCGGTGCAGGAACCAGGGCACGGTGATCAGCAGGCAGGCGGGCCAGGCGTAGCGGTGCAGGCCGAAGCTGGCGATCACGTCCGGGCGGGCCTGCTGCCCGTAGTCCCGCCGCACCTGTGTGTCGTCCCAGGCGAGGAACGCGTCCAGGCCCGGCCCGGCCTCCGCGAGCTCCGACGCCGTGACCCAGTTGCCGCCGCGGGGCGCCTCCTCGCCGGGGCCGAGTTCGGTGACGGCGAGCGCGGGGAAGGCCTCCGCCAGACGGGCGTACGCGTCCGCGACGGCCGAACCGGGCACAGGCATGGGACCACCCATTCACGTCTCGTGGAGCCGGACAGTAAAGGTAAGCCTCACCTTACCGAAGATCGGCGAGATGTGAACTGGTGTCCGGTGCGCCTATGGTGCTTGACGTACGGGTGGCAACCCGCCTCAATGACCCCAAGTACCGATACGTCCGCAGGAGGAGCTTGTGAAGCAGGGCACGCGGGGCTCCGCCGGAACCTATGAGGCGGCGGTCGGGGCGGCGGGGG
>KL568574.1:145085-145864 GCA_000715605.1 Streptomyces speibonae
CAGAGATGTGTATAAGAGACAGAGCCGGGGGCGACGGACGTGGCGGACAGCGCGGTGCGGGGGGAGCACACGCACAGTGAGCCCGCCGTCGGGCCGGCTCCCGCTCCCCGGGCCGTGGTCCAGCGGTCGTCCGTGCGCGGTCAGGTGCTCGCCGCCCTGCGGACCGCGCTGGTCACGGGTGACCTGCGGCCCGGCGAGGTGTACTCCGCGCCCGCGCTCGGGGAGCGGTTCGGCGTCTCCGCGACGCCCGTGCGTGAGGCCATGCAGCAGCTCGCCCTGGAGGGCGCGGTCGAGGTCGTGCCCAACCGGGGGTTCCGGGTCGTCGAGCGGGGTGCGCGGGAGCTGGCCGAGCTGGCCGAGGTCCGGGCGCTGCTCGAGGTGCCGGTGATCCTGCGGCTGGCGCACAGCGTGCCGGCGGAGCAGTGGGCCGCGCTGCGGCCGCTCGCCGAGGCGACCGTGCGGGCGGCGTCCTCCGGGTGCCGGGCGACGTACGCGGATGCGGACCGGGCCTTCCACGGGGCGGTGCTGGGGCTCGGGGGGAACGAGCAGCTGGTCGGGGTCGCGGGGGAGTTGCACCGGCGGGCGCAGGGGGCGGTGGTCGGTGGGGCGTCGCTGGTCGCTGACGCGCATGAGCACATGGCCTTGCTGGATGCGTTGGTCGCGGGAGATGTGGATGTGGTGCGGGTGCTGGTGGGGGAGCACTTCGGCGGGGGTGCGGGCTCAGAGGGCCGTGGCTGAGGGGAGTGTCCTGTGGGTTTTTCGCCCCCGCCGCCCCTTCC
>KL568574.1:146113-147593 GCA_000715605.1 Streptomyces speibonae
GGGCCTCGTCCTCGAACGCCGGACGGGCTGGCGGTGCCTGGACGGGCTGTCAAGCCGTCGCCGCGTCCGGGGGTGACAGCTGGGGTGTCAGCCACGTGGGGATGCCGCCCAGGAGGCGGTGGAGACGGCGGGCCTCTTCTTTGAGGCGGGCGGCTTCCGGGCCGGTTTCCGTTTCGGCCAGGGAGACCAGGGCCGGGGCCGTGCCGACCAGGTAGCCCAGTTCCTCCCTGATGCGCAGGGACTCGGCGAAGCCGTGCCGGGCCTCGGTCAACTCGCCCTCGCGCAGGGCCAGTCCGGCGAGGTGGCGCCAGGTGCCGGAGAGCAGCAGCGGATCGGGGTGGGCGGTGGCGCCCGCGTGGGCGCGGCGGTAGGCCGCCCGGGCCGCCTGAGGCGAGCGGGTGAGGTTCTCCGCGATCAGCCCGCGCCGGAAGTCCAGCAGCGCCCGGCCCGGCGCCCCCGGGGCGATCAGCGCCGCCGCCCGGCCGAGCGCGGCCCGCGCCTCGTCCGCCCGGTCGCGCACCCGGAACAGGGTGGCCGCGTAGGCCAAGTACCCGCGTTCACAAGCGGCCGCGCCCCGCTCGTCGTCGCTGTGCGCCATCGCCTCGGCCGTCCGCAGCGCGTCCTCGGCGTCCTCCCACCCCACCTCAGTGTAGAGACACCGCTCCACCAGCAGCGACGCCCGTTGCAGGGCAGCCTCCGGGGTGTCGGGGGCGAGCAGTGCGGCGGCGTCCGCCCAGCAGGCGCGGGAGCGCAGGCGCCACACCGCCGTCTGGAGCGGATCGTCACCGGCGGTCGTTCCGTCACCCGACATGGCGGTATGCGCCACGTTGCCCTCCCCGAGCACGCCATCGAGCTGTTGAGTGGTGGCCGCATCTCAGCACGAACCAAGGGGCCCGGCCAAGAGGGTGGGTGAAGGATTTCACAAAGTCATGGGCTGCGGACCCGAACTGGCCGGACGGGTCCTTTTCGGATCAACTCATGCGCAGTGCCAGGAAAAAGTCCAGCTTGTCCTCGAGCCGGGAGAGATCACGGCCCGTCAGCTGCTCGATGCGGCCGACGCGGTAGCGCAGCGTGTTGACGTGCAGGTGGAGGCGGGAGGCGCACCGGGTCCAGGAGCCGTCGCAGTCGAGGAACGCCTCCAGCGTGGGAATCAGCTCCGCGCGGTGCCTGCGGTCGTACTCCCGCAGCGGGTCCAGGAGGCGGGCGGTGAACGCGCGGCGCACGTCGTCGGGGACGAAGGGCAGCAGCAGGACGTGCGAGGCGAGTTCCTGGTGGCCGGCCGCGCAGACCCGGCCCCGGCGGGCCGCGGCGACGCGCCGGGCGTGCCGTGCCTCCTCCAGCGCGCCGCGCAGCCCCTCCGCCGAGTGCACGGCGGCGGAGACGCCCAGGGTGAGCCGTCCGTCGCCGTCCAGACCGGCCGAGAGCGGCTCGCGCACGGTCTCGAGCAGCGCATCGGCGGCGACCCCGGCAGCGGCGGCGT
>KL568574.1:147843-148667 GCA_000715605.1 Streptomyces speibonae
TGCCAGCCCGCTCAGAGATGTGTATAAGAGACAGACGCCGGGTCGACCAGGATCTCCTCGAGCAGCGCCTGGGCCACCGGACCGCCGTCCACCTCCCCGCCGTCCCACTCGACCCGGGCCACGACCACCTGCCAGTGCGGCGCCGTCCCCAGCCCGGGCAGCAGCACGGGCGCGGCCACCCGCAGCCTGGCCGCCGTCTCGGCGGGCGCGGCGCCCGTCTGGAGCAGTTCGAGGACCTCCTGGGCGAGCCGGCGCCGCACCGTGCGCGCCGCGTCCCGGCGGTCCCGCTCGACGGAGATCAGCTGCGTCACGCCCTGGAGCAGGTCCAGCCGCTCCGGGGCCCAGTCCCCGGCGTCGGCCTCGACGGCCAGCAGCCAGTCCGACAGCACCGTCTCGCGCACGTCCCCGGCCGTGGGCGCGGCGCGCCCGCCGCCGCGCACCGGGAAGAGGCTGTACGTCGTCCGGCCCAACGTGACCCGGTGCGGTCCGAGCCGGCCCGTGCGGGCGGCCGCCAGCTGCTCCGCGGCGAGCCGGGCGCACACGTCGGCGGGCAGCGTCGGCTCCGCCCCGTGCGTCTCCGCGGTCTTCGGGCCCGCGATCAGCCGGCCGGTCGGCGACAGCACCCAGGCCCGCAGGTCCAGGTCGGAGCCGAGCAGGTCCAGGACCACGTCCGGTCCGCCGCCCGCCGGGCCCGACGTCATCATCCGCCGGTGCCGGTCCACCACCGCGGCGAGGTCCCCGGCGCGCTCGCCCGAGACCTGCCGCACGACGTGCTCGGTGATGGTCGCGAACGCCACCGACTCGTGCACGGCGAACAGCGGCAG
>KL568574.1:148912-155391 GCA_000715605.1 Streptomyces speibonae
GGCCACGATCAAGTCGTCCGGCACATCCCCCAGTTCCGCCTCACCGGCGGCCAGGGCGGCCACCCCGGCCTGCGCCAGGATGCGTACGAACGGTTCGGAGTCGGCGGCGTCCCGGCGCCAGGCCAGCCCCGTGAGCACCAGTTCCCCGCCGGAGAGATAGCGGCTGGGGTCCCGCAGATCGGTGGTCATCACGCCCCGCACACCGCGGTCCAGCTCGTCCTCGCCGCCGAGCAGCTTCAGGCCCAGCGCGTCGGTGTCCAGCAGTGCGCGCAGCCGCATTCTCGTCGCCGCCGTTCTCTGTCTCGATATCTCGGGTCCCCTGTGACCGGAGGAAGTGGGGAGGTTCCTGCCGACCTGCTTTCATACGAATCTACAAGATGCCCTTGTTGGCCAGCCGACTCCTTCATGGTTTCCGTGACTGACCCCGGTGGATCGCACGGCGGTGTACTGGGCCCACTGCGAGTGAACACCACATGAACGAGCCGGGCCCGCCGCACACGGATTGGCTCAATCTGTACGCCCCACGAGACGAAGAAGAGAGCCGGTCATGGACTTCCTTCGCCCCGCCAGCTGGGAGGAGGCGCTCGCCGCGAAGGCAGAGCACCCCGCCGCTGTGCCGATTGCGGGTGGCACCGACGTGATGGTCGAGATCAACTTCGACCACCGCCGGCCCGAGTACCTCATGGATCTGGGCCGCATCGGCGACCTCGAGGAATGGGAGGTCGGCGAGGAGAGCGTACGGCTCGGCGCCTCGGTCCCGTACTCGAAGATCATGGAGCACCTGCGCGCCGAGCTGCCGGGCCTCGCCCTCGCCTCCCACACGGTCGCCTCCCCGCAGATCCGCAACCGCGGCGGCGTCGGCGGCAACCTCGGCACCGCCTCCCCGGCCGGCGACGCCCACCCGGCGCTGCTCGCCGCCGGCGCCGAGGTCGAGGCCGAATCGGTGCGCGGCACCCGGCGCATCCCGATCGACGCCTTCTACACCGGCGTGAAGCGCAACGCGCTGGAGCCCGACGAGCTGATCCGCGCCGTCCACATCAAGAAGGCCGACGGTCCCCAGCAGTTCTCCAAGGTCGGCACCCGCAACGCCATGGTCATCGCCGTGTGCGCCTTCGGGATCGCCCTGCACCCGCGGACCCGCACGGTGCGCACCGGCATCGGCTCGGCCGCCCCGACACCCGTCCGGGCGCAGGCCGCGGAGGAATTCCTCAACGCGGCGCTGGAGGAGGGCGGCTTCTGGGACAACGGGAAGATCATCACCCCCTCCGTCGCCAAGCGGTTCGCCGACCTGTGCGCCGGCGCCTGCAACCCGATCGACGACGTGCGCGGCACCGCGAGCTACCGCCGGCACGCGGTCGGGGTCATGGCCCGCCGCACACTGACCTGGACCTGGGAGTCGTACCGCGGCGCCCGCCGCACCACGCAGGGAGCCGCGTAATGCGTATCGACTTCACCGTCAACGGACGCCCCCAGGAGGCCGACGACGTCTGGGAGGGCGAGTCCCTGCTGTACGTGCTGCGCGAGCGGCTGGGCCTGCCCGGCTCCAAGAACGCCTGCGAGCAGGGCGAGTGCGGCTCGTGCACGGTCCGCCTGGACGGCGTGCCCGTGTGCTCCTGCCTGGTCGCGGCCGGCCAGGCCCAGGGCCGCGAGGTCGTCACCGTGGAGGGCCTCGCGGACCACGCCCGGCAACGGGCCTGCTCCACCGGCGCCCGCGGCACCTCCCTGGACGAGGCCAAGGCGTGGCAGCCACAGGGCGCCGACTCGCAGACCGGCGAGGGCACCGAGCTCTCCCCGATCCAGCAGGCGTTCATCGACGCCGGCGCCGTCCAGTGCGGATTCTGCACCCCCGGCCTGCTGGTCGCGGCCGACGAGATGCTCGAACGCAACCCCAGCCCCAGCGACGCGGACATCCGCGAGGCCCTGTCGGGCAACCTGTGCCGCTGCACCGGCTACGAGAAGATCATGGACGCGGTCCGCCTGGCGGCCGCCCGCCAGTCCGAGGGGGTCTGAGCATGCCCACGAACGGCGTTCCCACCAAGATCACCCAGGGCTCCGGGACCAGGGGCGGCATCGGCGAGTCCACGCTCCGCCCCGACGGCACCCTCAAGGTCACCGGCGAGTTCGCGTACTCCTCCGACATGTGGCACGAGGACATGCTCTGGGGGCAGATCCTGCGCTCCACGGTCGCGCACGCCGAGATCGTCTCCATCGACACCGGCGAGGCCCTCGCCGTCCCGGGCGTGTACGCCGTGATGACCTACGACGACCTGCCGGCCGAGGTGAAGCACTACGGCCTGGAGATCCAGGACACCCCGGTCCTCGCCCACGGCAAGGTCCGCCACCACGGCGAGCCCGTCGCCGTCGTCGCCGCCGACCACCCGGAGACCGCC
Source organism: Streptomyces speibonae (assembly GCA_000715605.1). GTDB lineage: Bacteria > Actinomycetota > Actinomycetes > Streptomycetales > Streptomycetaceae > Streptomyces > Streptomyces speibonae. Next base: position 151,303 of record KL568574.1, read on the forward strand.
CGCCGCGCGGCCGCCAAGATCAAGGTCGAGTACCGCGAGCTGCCCGTCATCACCGACGAGGCCTCCGCGCTCGCCCCGGACGCGGTCCTCGTCCACGAGAACCGCGACGACCACCACGCAGGCCACGTCCCCCACCCCAACGTCGTCCACCGCCAGCCCATCGTGCGCGGCGACGTCGCGGCCGCCCGCGAGCGGGCCGATGTGATCGTCGAGGGCGAGTACACCTTCGGCATGCAGGACCAGGCCTTCCTGGGCCCCGAGTCCGGCCTCGCGGTGCCCGAGGAGGACGGCGGCGTCCACCTCTACGTCGCCACCCAGTGGCTCCACTCCGACCTGCGCCAGATCGCGCCCGTCCTCGGACTGCCCGAGGACAAGGTACGGATGACCCTGGCCGGCGTCGGCGGCGCGTTCGGCGGCCGCGAGGACCTGTCGATGCAGATCCACGCCTGTCTGCTCGCCCTGCGTACCGGCAAACCCGTCAAGATCGTCTACAACCGCTTCGAGTCCTTCTTCGGCCATGTCCACCGCCACCCGGCCAAGCTCTTCTACGAGCACGGCGCCACCGCGGACGGCAGGCTGACCCACGTCAAGTGCCGCATCGTCCTCGACGGCGGCGCGTACGCCTCCGCCTCCCCGGCCGTGGTCGGCAACGCCTCCTCCCTCGGCGTCGGGCCGTACGCCGTGGACGACGTCGACATCGAGGCCGTCGCCCTCTACACCAACAACCCGCCCTGCGGCGCCATGCGCGGCTTCGGCGCGGTCCAGGCGTGCTTCGCCTACGAGGCGCAGATGGACCGGCTGGCCGAGAAGCTCGGCATGGACCCGGTGGAGCTGCGCCGGCGCAACGCCATGGAGCAGGGCACGCTGCTGCCCACCGGGCAGGCCGTCGACTCCCCGGCGCCGGTCGCCGAACTCCTGCGCCGCGTCAAGGCCATGCCGATGCCGCCGGAGCGCCAGTGGGAGTCCAGCGAGGGCGCCGACGTGCGCCAGCTCCCCGGCGGCCTGTCCAACACCACGCACGGCGAGGGCGTCGTCCGGGGCGTCGGCTACGCGGTCGGCATCAAGAACGTCGGCTTCTCGGAGGGCTTCGACGACTACTCCACCGCCCGCGTCCGCATGGAGGTCGTCGGCGGAGAACCGGTCGCCACCGTGCACACCGCGATGGCGGAGGTGGGCCAGGGCGGCGTCACCGTCCACGCCCAGATCGCCCGCACCGAGCTGGGCGTCACCCAGGTGACCATCCACCCGGCCGACACCCGGGTCGGCTCCGCGGGGTCCACCTCCGCCTCCCGGCAGACGTACGTCACCGGCGGAGCGGTCAAGAACGCCTGCGAGCTCGTCCGCGCGAAAGTGCTGGAACTCGGCCGGCGCCGGTTCGGCTCCCACCACCCGGCCTGGGCCACCGCCGAGCTCCTGCTGGAGGGCGGCAAGGTCGTCACCGACGGCGGCGAAGTCCTCGCCGACCTGGTGGACGTCCTCGGCGAGGAGGCCGTGGAGGTCGAGGAGGAGTGGCGGCACCGGCCGACCGAACCCTTCGACCTGCGCACCGGCCAGGGCAACGGCCACGTCCAGTACTCCTTCGCCGCGCACCGCGCCGTCGTCGAGGTCGACACCGAACTCGGCCTGGTGAAGGTCATCGAACTGGCCTGCGCGCAGGACGTCGGCAAGGCGCTCAACCCGCTGTCCGTGGCCGGCCAGATCCAGGGCGGCACCACCCAGGGCCTGGGCGTGGCGGTCATGGAGGAGATCGTCGTCGACCCGAAGACCGCGAAGGTGCGCAACCCGTCCTTCACGGACTACCTCATCCCCACGATCCTCGACACGCCGACCATCCCCCTCGACGTGCTCGAACTCGCCGACGACCACGCGCCCTACGGTCTGCGCGGCATCGGCGAGGCCCCCACCCTGTCCTCCACCCCGGCGGTCCTGGCAGCCATCCGCGACGCCACGGGCCTCCCCCTCACCAAGACCCCGGTCCGCCCGGAACACCTCACCGGGACGGTCTGACCCACCTCGCCGCACGCTGCGAGCAGCGTGCGGCACCTCGCAACACCGGCACCCCGCGCCGGGGGGCGACCAACACCCCACGGTCACCCCCTCGGCGCAGGTCCCCACCTCAAGGTGCAGTACCGGGCCGTCCCCCGGGTCTGGCACCTCCCAAATCCCGGCCCCGCCTCAGCGGCAGCGTCCGGGGGCCCCTATGAACCTTGGGAGTAGGCCCACATGACCCAGCAGTCCCTCAAGCCGGCGACCACCGCCGACGACGCGGGCGCGGGAACCCGCGTCCCGGCCGGCCGGTCCTGGCTCGACCGGTACTTCCACATCTCCCCTCGCCGGTCCACCGTCGCACGCGAAGTGCGCGGCGGCGTCACCACCTTCATGGCGATGGCGTACATCCTCCTGCTCAACCCCCTGATCCTGTCCGGCGAGGACGCCGCGGGGAACACCCTCGGCCGCACCGCCCTGATCACGGCCACCGCCTTCGCCGCGGCCCTCAGCACCCTGCTGATGGGCTTCTTCGGCAAGGTTCCGCTCGCCCTCGCCGCCGGCCTGTCCGTCTCCGGTGTCCTCGCCTCGCAGGTGGCGCCGGTGATGACCTGGCCGCAGGCCATGGGCATGTGCGTGATGTACGGCGTGGTGATCATGCTGCTGGTCGTCACCGGCCTGCGCGAGATGATCATGAATGCGATCCCGCTCGCCCTCAAGCACGCGATCACCATGGGCATCGGCCTGTTCGTCGCCCTGATCGGCTTCTACAAGGCCGGCTTCGTGCACCAGGGCGAGGCCACCCCCGTCACCCTGGGCCCGGCGGGCGAGCTGGCCGGCTGGCCGGTGCTGCTGTTCGCCGTCACCCTGCTCGCCATCTTCATGCTCCAGGCGCGCCGCGTCCCCGGCGCGATCCTCATCGGCATCCTCGGCGGCACCGTGCTCGCGGTCGGTCTGAACGCGTTCGGGGTCATCGACCCGAAGCAGTGGGCGAGCGGCGCCCCCGAACTGCACGGCAGCGCGGTGTCCATGCCCGACTTCTCCGTCTTCGGGGACGTCGAGTTCGGCGGCTGGGGCGAGGTCGGCGCGATGACGGTCGCCATGATCGTCTTCACGCTCGTGCTCGCGGGCTTCTTCGACGCCATGGCGACGATCATCGGTGTCGGCACGGAGGCGAAGCTCGCCGACGACAAGGGCCGGATGCCGGGCCTGTCCAGGGCCCTGTTCATCGACGGCGCGGGCGGCGCGATCGGCGGCGTCTCCGGGGCCTCCGGCCAGACCGTGTTCGTCGAGTCGGCGACCGGGGTCGGCGAAGGCGCCCGGACCGGCCTGTCCTCCGTCGTCACCGGGGTCTTCTTCGCCGCCTGCCTCTTCTTCACCCCGCTCACGGCGATCGTGCCGGGCGAGGTCGCGGCCGCCGCCCTGGTGGTCATCGGTGCGATGATGATGATGAACGCCCGCCATGTCGACTGGGCCGACCGGGCCACCGCGATCCCGGTGTTCCTGACCGTGGTGATCATGCCGTTCACCTACTCCATCACCGCGGGCGTGGCCGCCGGAGTCATCTCCTACGTCGCCATCAGGACCGCCGAGGGCAAGGCCCGGGAGATCGGTGCCTTCATGTGGGGCCTGACGCTGGTCTTCGTCGTCTACTTCGCCCTCGCTCCCATCGAGAGCTGGCTGGGCGTCCACTAGCCGCCCACCCCGCCGCACCTTCCGCGCAACCGCAGTCGAGGAGACCGAGATGCTGGACATCGCCGAGGACCTGAGCCGGTGGGTCGGGCAGGGCCGTGACTTCGCGGTCGCCACCGTGGTCGCGGTCGGCGGCAGCGCGCCCCGGCAGCCCGGGGCCGCGCTGGCCGTGGACGCCGACGGCACGGCGGTCGGCTCGGTCTCCGGCGGGTGCGTGGAGGGCGCGGTGTACGAGCTGTGCGAGCAGGCGCTGGCGGACGGCGAGACCGTACTCCAGCGTTTCGGCTACAGCGACGACGACGCCTTCGCGGTCGGTCTGACCTGCGGCGGCATCATCGACATCCTGGTCACCCCGGTACGGGCGGCGGACCCCGCCCGCCCGGTGCTCGCGTCCGCGCTCGCCGCCGCTGC
>KL568574.1:155629-160861 GCA_000715605.1 Streptomyces speibonae
GGCGCGGATCGTGAGCGGTCCGGCGGAGCTGCTGGGCCGGGCGCTGACCGTCCGCCCCGACGGGTCGTACGAGGGGGGCTTCGGCGGCCACCCGGAACTGGACCGCACGGTCGTCGCCGAGGCGGGCGCCTTCCTGGACGCCGGCCGCACGGGCACGCTGGAGATCGGCGAGCAGGGTTCGCGGTGCGGGGCACCGCTCACCCTGCTGGTCGAGTCCTCGGTCCCGCCGCCCCGGATGATCGTCTTCGGCGCGATCGACTTCGCGGCGGCGCTGGTACGGGTCGGCAAGTTCCTCGGCCACCACGTCACGGTGTGCGACGCCCGCCCGGTGTTCGCGACGAGGGCCCGCTTCCCCGAGGCCGACGAGATCGTCGTCGAGTGGCCCCACACCTACCTGGAACGCACCTCCGTGGACGCCCGTACGGTCCTGTGCGTCCTGACCCACGACCCGAAGTTCGACGTACCGCTGCTGGAGCGCGCGCTGCGCCTGCCGGTGGCCTACGTCGGCGCGATGGGCTCCCGCCGCACCCACCTGGACCGCAACGCCCGGCTGCGCGCAGCCGGCGTGACCGACCTGGAACTGGCCCGGCTCAGGTCCCCCATCGGCCTGGACCTGGGCGCCCGTACGCCTCAGGAGACGGCGCTGTCCATCGCGGCGGAGATCGTCGCGAACCGGCGCGGCGGCAGCGGGGCGTCCCTCACCGGGGCTCACACCCCCATCCACCACGACGGCACGGACGCGTCCGCGGGCCGGATCGGCACCGTGGCCTGAGCGCCGGTACCGGGAGGCGTCTCAGCCCCACCTGAGCAGACGGTTCACCGCACGCCCGAACACCTGGCGCCCGGCCCGCGCCAGCAGCGCGTCGGCGGCGGCCGGCAGGAAGCGGACCCGGATCTCCTCCCGCCAGATCACCCGCGCCCGGCCGCCCGGTCCCGGGCGCACCTCGATCTCCGCCCACCCCCTGACGACGCGGCCGCGCTTCTCCAGCCGGCACCGCCCCGGGGAGTCCTCCGCGGGCGGCTGCCACACCGTCACCTCCATCGGGTCGTCGAAGGAGAGCGGGCCGAGGCCCGTGCGGGCGACGACCCGGGTGCCCGTGCCGGTGGGCGGGCCAGTGGTCACCCTGATCCGGGTGAGGGGGACCACCTTGCCGTGGCGCGGCCACGTGGTGAGCCGTCGCCAGGCCTCGTCGAGGGGGAGCGGAGCCGTGCGCTGGAGCTGGAAGGTGGCCACGGGGAGATCCTAGGAAACCCCGTCCGCCCGACGGCACGCCCGGGTCCCCCTCACCCGGACGGCCCAGCGCCCGGCACCCCTCGTCGGCCATCCACCGCGCGGATTCCGGTGCGAACGTGCCCGAAGCCGTCGTTCGGGACAAGCTGTGTCCAAGTGTTTGAGGCAACCGCGAACGCGGCACCCGCGTCCCGGTAGCCCCGCACGCCTCACAGGGACGGAGTACAGCCCCGATGCGCACCCCCGGTACCGGAGTCCTTCGGAGGGCGTCCGGATGACGTCGTACGCCGTCGTGATCCCCACCCTGGTGCGGGACACCCTCGCCGACTGCCTCGCCGCCCTCGCCGCGTCGCGCGGGCCGCGCCCCGACGAGATCGTCCTCGTCGACGACCGGCCCGAGGTCCCGCCCGCCCCCGACGCGCTGGGCCACGCCCTGGGCGTCCTCGGCGACCTGCGCGAACGCACCACCGTCAGGGCAGGCGGCGGCCACGGACCCGCCGCCGCGCGCAACACCGGCGTACGCGCGGTCACCGCGCCCTGGGTGGTCTTCCTCGACGACGACGTCCAAGTGGGCCCGCACTGGTGCGCGGAGCTCGTGCGGGACCTCACGGAGGCGTCCCCCGACACCGCCGGCGTCCAGGGCGTCATCACCGTGCCGCTGCCCGAGGAGCGCCGCCCCAACGACTGGGAACGCCGCACCGCCGGGCTCTCCCGGGGCCGCTGGATCGCCGCCGACATGGCCTACCGCACCGAGGCGCTGAAACAGGCCGGCGGCTTCGACGAACGCTTCCGCCGCCCCTACCGCGAGGACGCCGACCTCGCGCTGCGCCTCCTCGACGCCGGCTGGCGCATCCGCCGGGGCCACCGCTCCACCCTGCACCCCGTGCGGCCCGCGTCCCGCTGGGCGTCCCTGGGCCGGCAGCGCGGGCACGCCAACGACGCCCTGATGCGGCGGCTGCACGGCCCCGACTGGTGGGACAAGGCCGTCGCACCGCGCGGCCGGATCCGCCGGCACGCCGCGATCACCGCCGCCGGGGCCGCCGCCTGCGTCCTCGGGGCCGCCGGGCACCGCCGGGCGGCCGGCGTCTGCGCGCTCGGCTGGGCCGCCGGGACCGCCGAGTTCGCCCGGTCCCGCATCGTCCCCGGGCCGCGCACCCCCGAGGAGGTCACCACCATGCTGGCCACCAGCGTGGTCATCCCGCCCCTCGCCACCTGGCACCGGCTGGCCGGCGCCTGGCGCCACCGCGGCGCCCCCGCGTGGCAGGAGACGGCCCGGTGAGCCCGGTGCGGGCGGTGCTGTTCGACCGCGACGGCACACTGGTCCACGACGTCCCCTACAACGCCGATCCCGCGCGCGTCCGCCCCGTCGAGGGCGCCCGCGCGGTCCTCGCCGAACTGCGCGCCCGCCAGATCCGCACCGGCGTCGTCACCAACCAGTCCGGCATCGCGCGCGGGCTGCTCACCGAGGCCGACGCCCGCCGCGTCAACCGGCGCGTCGAGGAACTCCTCGGCCCCTTCGACGTATGGGCCCTGTGCCCGCACGGACCCGACGACGGCTGCCTGTGCCGCAAACCCCGGCCGGCATGATCCTCCGCGCCCTCGGCCGCCTCCGCGTCAGCCCAGCCGACTGCGTCGTCATCGGCGACATCGGCGCCGACATGGAGGCCGCGCGCCGCGCCGGCGCCCACGGCATCCTCGTCCCCACCCCCGCCACCCGCCCCGAGGAAACGGCCGCGGCCCCCCGCGTGGCCCCGGACCTGCCCACGGCCGTACGGCTCCTCCTCGGCACCCCGCCCCGGGACCGCGCGGTGCCCGGCACCGGCCGGCCCGGGCGGCGGAGGCTCGTATGAAGGCCCTGGTCAGCCGGCTCGACAGCTTCGGCGACGTGCTCCTCGCCGGGCCCGCCGTACGCGCCGTCGCGGCCCGCGCCGACCACGTCACGCTGCTGTGCGGGCCGCACGGAGCGCCCGCCGCGCGGCTGCTGCCCGGGGTGGACGAGGTGCTCGAGTGGGACTCCCCGTGGACCGGGTTCCAGCCGCCCGAGGTCAGCCGTGAGGAGATCGAGCGGCTCGTGGCCGCCGTCGACGCGGACACCGCGCTGATCCTCACCTCCTTCCACCAGTCGCCCCTGCCCACCGCCCTGCTGCTGCGCCTCGCCGGGGTCCGCCGCATCGCCGCCGACAGCGAGGACCACCCCGGCTCCCTCCTCGACGTACGCCACCACCGCGCACCGCACGCCCACGAGGCCGAGGCCGCGCTCGACCTCGCGGAGGCCGCCGGCTTCCCCCGCCCCGACGACGGACGCCTGCGGGTGCTCCCGCCGCCCGCCGCCGGGGCGCTGACCGGCCCCGGCGCCTACGTCGTCGTCCACCCGGGCGCCAGCGTGCCCGCCCGTGCCTGGAGCCCCGGCCGGTGCGCCCAGGCGGTCCGCGAACTCACCGCCGCCGGGCGCCGGGTGGTGGTCACCGGCGGCCCCGGGGAGCGCGACCTGACCGCGTACGTCGCCGGCGGCCGGGCCGTCGACCTCGGCGGCCGCACCGACGCCGCGCAGCTCTCCGGGGTCCTCGCCGGCGCCGACTGCGTGGTCACCGGCAACACCGGGCCCGCCCACCTGGCCGCCGCCACCGGCACCCCGGTGGTCTCGCTGTTCGCGCCGGTCGTCCCCGCCGAGCGGTGGCGGCCGTACGGCGTTCCCTGCGTGCTCCTCGGCGACCAGCAGTCGCCCTGCGCCGGCACCAGGGCACGGCACTGTCCGGTCCCGGGCCACCCGTGCCTGGAGGAGGTCACCGCGTACGACGTCGTCGCCGCCGTCGACAAACTCGTGGAGGTCGTCCGGTGAGCCCCCGGCCGCGCCTGCTCGTGCTGCGCGCCCTCGGCCTCGGCGACCTGCTCGCGGGGGTGCCCGCGCTGCGCGCCCTGCGCCGGGCCTTCCCCGGCCACGAACTCGTGCTCGCCGCGCCCGCGGAGCTCGCGCCGGTCGCCGCGGCCACCGGCGCCGTCGACCGGCTGCTGCCCGCCTCCGCGCCCTCCCGCGCGGTGCCGCGCACCCTCGACTGGACCGGACCGCCCCCGGACGTGGCCGTGGACCTGCACGGCAACGGACCCCCCAGCCACCGGCTGCTGCGGTCCCTGCGCCCCCCGCGCCTGCTGGCCTTCGCCCACCCCGCCACCCCCGGGATCGAGGGCCCGCCCTGGTACGCCGAGGAACACGAACGCGACCGCTGGTGCCGGCTGCTCCGCTTCCACGGCATCGACGCCGACCCCACGGACCTGCTGCTGCCCCGCCCCACGGCCCCGTCCCCCGCGCCCGGCGCCGTCGTCCTGCACCCCGGCGCGGGAGCCCCCGCCCGCTGCTGGCCGCCCGAGCGGTACGCGGCCGTCGCGACCGCCCTGCGCGCGGCGGGCCGGCGGGTCGTGGTCACCGGCGGTCCGGACGAGGACGACCTGGTGGCCCTCCTCTCCGACCGGATCGGCCTCCCCACCGCCGACGTCTTCGCCGGGGGCCTGCCCTTCGACCGCCTGGCCGCCCTGGTCGCGGACGCCCGCGCCGTCGTCAGCGGCGACACCGGCATCGCCCACCTCGCCGTCGCCCACGCCACCCCCACGGTCACCCTCTTCGGCCCGGTCCCGCCCGCCCACTGGGGCCCGCCCCCGCACCCCCGCCACATCGCCCTGTGGCACGGCCCGCCCGGCAACCCCCACGCCCACCACCCCGACCCGGCCCTCCTCCGCATCACCCCACGGGAAGTCCTGCACGCCCTGACCCGCCTCCCACCCCGCCCGAGCACGGCACCGGCGGGGGTGAGCGCACGATGACACGAGGACCGGCACACCAGCCCGTCTCGGGGTGCCCCCTCCGGGGGAGCCCGAGGACGAGGCCCGTCCAGGGCCGGTACGGGGGTCCGAGGGCTTGCCCCCGGGGACGACGGGCGTCCCCCCGTCCGAGCGGAGCCGAGAGTGCGGGAGGGAAGGGGCGGCGGGGGCGCGCCGGTTCGCGGGCC
>KL568574.1:161086-161696 GCA_000715605.1 Streptomyces speibonae
GGCGGGGGTGAGCCGGCGATGAGCGTGCCGTCCGCAGGACACCGTCCGGTCGGTGTCGTCATCGCCACGCGGAACCGGTGTGAACGGCTGCCCGTCACGCTGCGGCATCTGCTGAGGCTGCCCGAACACCCGGACGTGCTCGTCGTCGACAACGCCTCGACGGACGGCACCCGGGCCATGCTCGCCCAGGACTTCCCCGAGGTACGGGTGCTCGCCCTCCCCGTCAACCACGGCGCCCGCGCCCTCGGCACCCCGTACGTGGCGTTCAGCGACGACGACTCCTGGTGGGCGCCCGGCGCCCTCACCCGCGCGGCCGAACTGTTCGACGCCCACCCCCGGCTCGGCCTGATCGCCGCCCGCACCCTCGTCGGTACCGCCGCCGAGCCCGACCCGCTCAACGACATCCTCGCGGCCTCCCCGCTCGGCCCGGCGACCGACCTCCCCAGCACCCAGGTCCTCGGCTTCCTCGCCTGCGGAGCGGTCGTCCGCCGCAGCGCCCATCTTGACGCCGGCGGCTTCCACCGGCTGCTGTTCTTCGGCGGCGAGGAGATCCTGCTCGCCTACGACCTCGCGGCCCGCGGCTGGGGCTGTCTCTTATACACATCTCTGA
>KL568574.1:161873-164764 GCA_000715605.1 Streptomyces speibonae
CTGCCCCCGACGTCGTCGCCCACCACCACCCGGCCCTCACGGCCCGCACCGGCCGCCCGGCCCTCCAGTACCGCAACGCCCAGCGCACCTCCACGGCACGCCGCTACACCGGCTGAGGCGCCGGGGCACCAAGGGGTCACCGACCGCCGGGGCACCGGCAAGGGCTCAGCCGCCGGACCACCGGCACAGCAGCCGGAACGCCGCGAACAGCGCGACCGGCCACACCCCGGCGAACGCCCAGATCGCCCACGGGGCCGAGGTCATGATGCCGGTGACCATGAGCGCGACGGCCACCGTGAGCAGCGCCGCCACCGTCCACCTGCGCGGACGGTAGCCCGCGGCACGCCTCAGCGGCCGCGTGATGTCGGGGCCCCGGCGCATCGTCAGCGTGCGCAGCCGCCGGTCCAGCCGGCGGTCGCGGCGCAGCGTCCGCTCGATCTCGTCGAGGATGTGCTGTTCGTGTTCGGGGAGCCGACCGATGGACACCTGTCTCCTCCAAGGACGACCGCGGGACTCCCGGGTGCCCGGCCGGCCGCCGGGCTAACCGGCGGTGGCGCGCGGTGCGAGCACCTCCATCAGCCGGTCCGCGCCGTCCGGCACCCTGCCGTCCCGGAACGCGTCACGAACCTGACGCGCGGCGACCCGGCCCGAGGTCAGACACCAGTCCCACCACCGGTCGAGACGGCGCTCGTCCAACTGCTCGGCGGACAGCAGCGCGGGCCAGCCGACGGCGCGGGCCTGCGCGCTCACCTTGGCGCCGCCCGCCACCGGGTCCACCGCCAGCACCGGCGTTCCCACCCGCAGGGCGAGCACCAGCCCGTGCAGCCGGTCGGTGACGAGGAGGTCGAGGCGGGCCAGCACCGACTGCACCTGCGCGGGCGTCGCGCTCAGATGCCAGTCGTGGGTGTCCAGCCGGGTCTCCAGCTCCAGCCGGGCACAGTCCTTGCCGGCCAGCCAGCGCGTCACCCGGTCCGCGACCTGGACGTGCCGCCGCTGCTCCCCGTACTCCTCCTGCCCGTAGGTGAGGATCACCCCGACCACGGGCCGTGCGGGCACCGCGGGCGCGCGGGCCGCCAGGTCCTCGCTGGGCTCGCTGCCCGGTGCGTCCCGTGGCAGGACGCGGTGGAAACCCCTCGCCGCGGGGTCGTCGGGGTCGATCACCGACGTGCCCACGGCGATCCGCACACAGTGCGCGAAGCGCCGGTGCAGCTCCTCGACCTGCGGCCCGTGCAGCGGCCCGCACACGAACACCAGATGGGAGTAGTCGCCGGGCCGTACGCTGTCGAGGTGCAGCGCGTCCGGCAGGAAGGCGGGGCTCCACGCGACGTCGTACGGCGTCCCGGACGCCCGCAGCACCTCCTCCACGCGGCGCACCGCCAGCACGTCGCCGGCGGTCGCCTCACCGTCGCGGAAGCTGAACCATCCGGTCAGCAGGACCCGGCGCGGTCGTGAGTTCTCTCGCTCGTACACAGTGCCACCGAGTGCCCCGCTCCGGCGGAAGGCAATCGGCCCGGCCCGGGTCAGCGGGAACCGGGCCTCGCGGGGGGCTCCCGGCGGCCACCGGGGTGCCCGGCCAGGGCCTGTCGTACCTGGTGGTGCGTGCGCTCGGACACCTCGCGCGCCTCGGCCACGACGTCGCCGCGCTCGCGCACCAGACCGTCGTAGACCGGCAGATGATCACCGGCGGGGGAGGCGGACGGGGGAGGGGACGAGGGAGGGGACGTCATGGGGGGTTCTCCTTGGTCGGTCGGTCGTACGGGCCGCGGACGGGCGGCCCCATGACTCAGCGTTCTCCGGTCGCCGCGGTGTTACACGTCGGTGATCGCGGACCGTGCCTTGCGGACGGAAACTGACCGCAAGAGCCGTTAGCGTGCGGGGTATGACGACGACGAAGCGGAGCGCCACCAGGCCGACGACACAGCCCGCCGCCGTGCTCGGCACCCGGGCACTGAACCGGGCCACGCTCGAACGGCAGCTGCTGCTGCGCCGCTCACCGATGTCCGCGCCGGACGCGGTCGCGCACCTGCTCGGTCTCCAGGCGCAGAACGTCAAGCCGCCGTACTACGCGCTCGCCGCCCGGCTCGACGGCTTCGCACCCGAGGCGCTGTCCCGGGCGATGGCCGACCGGGACGTCGTCCGCATCGTCACCATGCGCTCGACCATCCACACCCACACCGCCGACGACTGCCTCACCCTGCGGCCCCTGGTGCAGCCCGCCCGGGACCGGGAGCTGACCCAGTTCCGCAAGGGGCTCACCGGCGTCGACCTGGACCGGCTCGCCGTCCTCGCCCGCGAGCTGGTGGAGGCGGAGCCGCGCACGATGAAGCAGCTGCGCGAGGAGCTGCGCAAGGAGTGGCCGGACGCCGACCCGGGTGCCCTCGCCGTCGCCGCCCGGTGCAGGCTGCCCCTGGTGCAGGTCACCCCGCGCGGACTGTGGGGACGCAGTGGTCAGGTCGCGCTCACCACCGCCCGGCACTGGCTGGGACGCCCCGCCGAGCCGGCCCCCGCGACACCCGACGCCACCGTGCTGCGCTACCTCGCCGCCTTCGGCCCGGCCTCGGTGAAGGACATGCAGACGTGGGCCGGACTGACCCGGCTGCGGGAGGCCTTCGAGCGGCTGCGCCCCCGGCTCCTCACCTTCCGGGACGAGTCCGGCACCGAGCTCTTCGACCTCCCGGACGCTCCCCGCCCCGACCCCGGCACCCCGGCCCCGCCCCGCTTCCTGCCCGAGTTCGACAACCTGCTCCTCTCCCACGCCGACCGCACCCGCGTCGTCCCGCCCGAGTTCCGGGGCCGCAGCTGGCAGGGCAACACCGCCTACCGCACCTTCCTCGTCGACGGATTCCTGGCCGGCGTGTGGCGGCTGGACGCGGACGCCCTCGTCGTCGAGC
>KL568574.1:164973-165877 GCA_000715605.1 Streptomyces speibonae
GAGCCGTTCGGACGGCTCGGCGGCAGGCAGCGCGAGGAGGTCGCCGCGGAGGGGGAGCGGATGCTGCGGGTCATGCACCCGGAGACGTCGTACGACATCCGCTTCGGGACCGTGCGCGGCTGACCGCGCGCATGGAGAGGGGGCGCTGCGGGCTGCTCGTGGAAGCTCGCAACGCCCCCTGGTTCATGGGGTGTTCTACTTCATGGCGTGGTCTGTCCGCCGACCTGGGCCGTCACCTCGTCGGAGAACGTGGTCAGCCGGGTGTAGACGCCCGGCGAGCCGGGGGCCGCGCAGCCGTCGCCCCAGGAGGTGATGCCCGCGAGCCGGCCGCCGATCAGCAGCGGCCCGCCGCTGTCGCCCTGACAGGTGTCCACCCCGCCGGCGGCGTACCCGGCGCACACCATGTCGCTGCGTACGTACCGGTTGCGGTACGAGTCGGTGCAACCGGCGTCGGACACGGTCGGGATGGTGGCGGTGCGCAGCTGGTTGGAGGAGCTGCCGCCGGACGACGTGGTGCCCCAGCCGAGGACGCGGGCGGTGGTCCCGGCCGCGTACACGCCGGTGTCGGAGGTGGAGACGTACGGCGCGGTGGCGTACGGCATGGGCGCCGACAGGGTCAGGACGGCCACGTCGTCGCCGCGGGTGACGCGCCGGTAGTCCGGGTGGATCCAGATCCGGCTCACCGTGGCCACGGTGCCGTCGCTGCCGTTGAGGTAGGTGCGCCCGCCGACCACGCGCACGCTGCTCGTGGTCTCGCCGACCATGCAGTGCGCGGCGGTGACGACCTTGGTGGGGGAGACCAGCGTGCCGCCGCAGAACTGGTCCTGCGAGGCGTCGGTGATCTGCATCATGAACGGGTACGCGGACGTCGTGGTCGTGGTGCCGCCGACGATCGGCTGGGGGG
>KL568574.1:166132-166444 GCA_000715605.1 Streptomyces speibonae
ACGAGTGCGGTCGCGGCGGCTGCCGCGGTGGCCGCGAGGGCGGCGGCGGCCCGTCTTGCGCGGGTGAGCCCGGACATCGGTCTCCTAGGGGTTGCCGGTGGGGGGTCGCGCGGGCTGGCGGGGGCCGGGCCCTGTCGGGCTGCGGTCTCCGTGTGTCCGGCGAGCGGCACGGCGTTCACGCTAGGGCCGCTGCGGTGACGTCCCCAATGAGGGAACCCCCTACGGGAGTTGGGACAGGGATAACCCTCGGTCCCCTGGGGGGGTGTGGTGCGTCTCGCCCACCTTTTCTCGCCCCCGCCGCCCCTTCCCGTC
>KL568574.1:166736-166920 GCA_000715605.1 Streptomyces speibonae
CCCCTTCCCGTCCCGAACCTGGGGGCTGTGCCCCCAGACCCCCTTTCGGCCCTTCGGGCCTCGTCCTCAAACGCCGGACGGGCTGAATGCGCCCGTCCGGCACCATCCAGCCCTTCCGGCGTTTGAGGAGCGGGGGTCCGGGGGCAGCGCCCCCGGGGAAACGCGCGGCCCCGTTACGGCGTGC
>KL568574.1:167192-167394 GCA_000715605.1 Streptomyces speibonae
GCGAGGCGGACTATGTCGACGCGGGAGCGGATGCCCAGCTTGCGGTAGACGCGGGTCAGCGTCGCCTCGACCGTCTTGACGCTGATGAACAGCCGCCCGGCGATCTCCCGGTTCGTCGCCCCCTCCATGACCAGCGCCGCGACCTGACGCTCCATCGACGCCAGCCCGTCCAGCACCGCCGGAGGCGCCGCCGGCACCGGCT
>KL568574.1:167609-168476 GCA_000715605.1 Streptomyces speibonae
CCGCCTGCTCCACCTGCCGCAGCCACGGCAGCGCGCGGCAGCGCCGGAACAGCCGGGCGGCCTCGTCGTACCCGCCCGGCCCCCGCTCCCGGGCGCGCAGCCGGGCCAGCGCGAAGGCCGCCCGCGCCTCCTCCAGTCCGAAGCCGAGCTTGCCGAGCCGCTCCTGAGCGGACACCAACTGCGCCTGCGCGGCCTGGTGTTCGCCGCGAGCCGCGCGCACCAGCGCCTCCGCGCGGTCGAGGACCGCCAGTACGCTCGCCCGGTTCAGCCGCAGCGCGTGCACCCGGGTGACGTTGATGAGCTCCTGCGCCTCACCGGGCTCACCGATGCGCACCAGCGCCTCGGCCAGGTCGCCCTGCCAGCGGCCCCGCGCGGGGTCGCTGACGCCCATGCCGTGCTCCAGCTCCCGCACCCGGCGCAGCGAACGGACCGCGGCCTGCGCGTCCCCGGCCACCAACTGGGCGTAGCCCAGGGCCGCCAGGGCCAGGGACAGGTACAACTGGTCGCCGTCCACCTCCGCGTGGTCCGCGGACTCGCGGGCCAGCGCCAGCGCCCGCTCCACGTCCCCGCCCGACGCCTCCGCGAGCGAGGCGAGCATGGCCGAGGCGCTCTCGCCGATGCCGGAGTCCCGCGCCAGCCGCAGGCTCTCGCCCGCCAGGTCCAGGGCCCGGCCGCAGTGTCCGAAGCGCAGTTCGGTGTCGGCGAGCAGCCGCGAGAAGTGCACCTCGCTCTCGACCATGCCGCGCCGCCGCGCCTCCCGCAGCAGCGCGGTGATGGCCGTGCGGGCCTCCGGCAGCTGGTCGCTCATGAGCAGCCACCGGAAGCGCGCCATCGCGGCGCCGTTGTGGTGGCTGGCCACATCGGGGT
>KL568574.1:168659-173634 GCA_000715605.1 Streptomyces speibonae
TGTGGTGGCTGGCCACATCGGGGTCCTGCGGCTCCTGGAGGGCCCGCTGGATCGTGGTGGGCGCGTCCGGGTGGCCCATCAGGGTCTCGGTGGACGACTGGAAGGCGAGCGCCATGAGTTCGGTGCGCCGGTCCCCGCCGCGCGCGGCGAGCTCCGCCGCGTGGGCGGCCTCCTGGCGGGACTTGGCGAAGTCGCCGTCCACCACCACCTCGCGCCAGGCGAGCTGGTAGTGGACCAGCGCGAGCAGCCGGGGGTCGTCACCGGCGTCGGCCAGCACCTGCGGGAAGACCGCGTCGACCTCGCCGAGCGCCTGCCCGGCCGCCTCGATGACCACCATCCACGCCCGTACCCGTTCCGCCGGCACCGTCGCCCGCGTCAGCACCTCCCGGGCTATGTCCCGGGCCAGATCGACCTCGCCCGCCGTGATGGCGTCCTCGGCGGCCTGGAGCCGCCGCTCGTCCGGTGCCGGATCGCCGTCGGCGGGGGTGTGCCGGGCGGCGAGCAGCCCGAGCGAGGCGGCGACCGAGGGCGCCCCGCGGTCCCGGGCCAGCGCCGCGGCCTCGGCGAGCCGGGCCGCCACCTCCGGGTCGGTGCCGGTGGCGGCCAGCGCCAGGTGCCGGGCCCGCTCGATGGGGTCGGAGGCCGCCGTCGACAGCGCCGTGTGCACGGCCCGGCGCTCGGCCGCGGGCGCCTCCGCGTAGAGGGCGGCCGAGATCAGCGGGTGCGCGAAGCGCAGGGCGGGCTCCTCCGGGTCCGTCGTCAGCAGGCCGAGCGCGGCGGCCTGGGCCGTCTCCGCCTCGGCGTTGTCCCGGCCGGCCGCGTGCAGCAGCGCCAGGGTGGGGCGGGCGCCCGCGCTGGCCACCAGCAGGGTGCGGCGCGCCTCGTCCGACAGCATCTCCAGCCGGCTGAGCACCAGGGCCCGCAGCGACGTCGGCACCGGCAGCGGCTCGCCGGGACGGGGCCGGGCGGGGCTCTCCGCGAGGGCGCGGCCCAGCTCCAGCGCGAACAGCGGGTTGCCGGCGCTGGTGCGGTGGATGTCACGGACCGTGGAGCGGGACAGACCCGTGTAGCCCCGGTGGTCGAGCAGCGCCGACACCTCGGTGCGGGTGAACGGGCCCAGGCGCACCGCGAGCGTGTCCGGCGGGCAGGCGCGCAGATGACGGTCGTGGTCGTACTCCTCGCCGTCCGTGCGCACCGCGCACAGCATCCGCACCGGGCTGTCGCCGAGCCGCCGGGCGGCGAAGCCGAGGAGCTCCGCGCTGGCCGGGTCCAGCCACTGCAGGTCGTCGGCGACGACGAGGACCGGGCCCTCGGCGGCCAGCGCGCGCAGTGTGGACAGCACCGCCAGGCGCAGCGCCAGCCCGTCCCGCTGGAGCGTGGACTCGCCGCGCCCGGTGAGCGCCGACTCCAGCGCGGTGCGCTGGGCGGCGGGCAGCCGGCCGGCCACCTCGTCGACGACCAGACCGAACAGGTCCGCCAGCGCCAGGAACGGAAGATGCGATTCGGACTCCGTGGCCGAGCAGCGCAACACCGTCCGCGCGGCACCGGCGTTTTCCGCCGCAAGTGCCCGCAGCACGGTCGATTTTCCTATTCCGGCGGGCCCGTGGAGCAGCACGCTGCCCCCTCGGGCGAGCTGCTCCCGGGTGTCGGAGAACAGCTCCTCCCGGCCAATGACCAGGTCGGGGCGGTACCTGGCAGGCTCCTTGAAGTCCCGTCGCACGGTCACCGCTCCCCTCCGTGAGGCGTGTCCCGGCCAATATTAGGCAACAGGCTCCTTAATCCCGGGCGGACGGTGTAGTGAGGCAAATTACAGCGGGCGGAGCAACGGTAAATCCAAACTGTACTGGTGGTAATGCCCGGCGTGGGAAAACCCTCACAAAACTACGGCAACCACCCCGCCCGGCGGGCCTCGACGACCGCCTGCCCCCGCGTCCGCACCCCCAGCTTGCGCATCGCCGACCGCAAATACGCCTTGACCGTCTCCGCCGTCACCCCCAGCTGCTCGGCGGCCGCGCCGTTGGTCGCCCCGGCCGCCACACAGGCGAGCACGTCCACCTCGCGCGGAGCGAGCCGTACCGCCCGGGACGCGGCGTTCTCCCCGGTGAGCAGCGCGCACGCCGCGAGCAGCTCGGCCCGCAGCGCGGGGTCCGCGATGCGCGGGGCGAGCGCCCGCAGCGCCGCGTGCGCCTCGCGCACCTGCTCCCGGGCCGCCCCGCGGCCCCGCTCCGGCTCCGGCCGCGGACGGGCCGCCGCCAGCAGGTCCGCCGCCTCCTCCCGGACCACCAGGGCCTGCTCCACGTCCCGCGCGGTCCGCACCGCCTCGTCGAGCGTGCGCTCGCCCAGGGGCTGGGCGGCGCGCAGGGCGCCGTAGAGCACCGCCCGCACCCGTCGCCGTACGACCACGGGGACGGCGACCACGGAGCGCAGGCCCTCGGCGGCGACCGGGACGTCGTACTCGTGGCTGATCTGCCGCGAGAGGGAGTAGTCCGTCACCGCGCACGGCCGGGCGAGCGCCACCGCCTTGCCGCCCAGGCCGTTGCCCGGCGTCACCGCGAGCGCGCTCAGCGCGGGCGTCGCGGTGCCGCTCAGCTCGGTGATGCGCACCTGCCGGCGGCCGGGCTCCACCAGCCCGCCGAAGGCGACGGGCAGGCCGGTCGCGCGCCGCAGCCGGACCAGCGCCCCGCCGATCTCCGCCGTCTCGTTCGCCCTCATCGGGTCAGCTGTCACCTGTTCGCCCCTCCGCCAAGGCTCCCGTGCGGCCGCACACCCCCGTTCGGGGGTAGTGAGACCTGCATCACGGATTACACGATGACGTGGAGCCGCCCGGCAAGGTCCGGCACCGAGGAGGACGCATGACGACGGGGACGGAGCAGTTCCGCAGGGCCCGGGACTTCCTGCTGGAACACCGCGAGGACTACGCCACCGCCCACCGGGACTTCGACTGGCCCCGGCCCGAGCGGTTCAACTGGGCGCTCGACTGGTTCGACGTGATCGCCGACGGCAACGACCGCACCGCCCTGCACCTGGTCGAGGAGGACGGCCGGGAGACCCGGATGTCCTTCGCCGAGCTGGCCCGCCGCTCCGACCGGGTGGCCGCCTGGCTGCGGCGGCACGGGGTGGCTGCCGAGGACCGGGTGCTGGTGATGCTCGGCAACCAGGCCGAGCTGTGGGAGACCGCCCTGGCCGCGATGAAGCTGCGCGCCGTCGTCATCCCGGCCACCCCGCTGCTCGGCCCGGCCGATCTGCGCGACCGCGTCGACCGCGGACGCGTCCGCCATGTGATCGTGCGCTCCGCCGACACCGCGAAGTTCGACGAGGTGCCCGGCGACTACACGCGCATCGCGGTGGGGGAGGAGCCGGGCGGCGCCTGGCTGCCGTACGCCGACGCGTACGGGGCGGCCGACCGGTTCGTCCCCGACGGGCCCACCCTCGCCGACGACCCGCTGATGCTGTACTTCACCTCGGGCACCACCGCCCGCCCCAAGCTGGTCGAGCACACCCACACCTCGTACCCGATCGGCCACCTGGCCACCATGTACTGGATCGGCCTGCGCCCCGGCGACGTGCACCTCAACATCTCCTCGCCCGGCTGGGCCAAGCACGCCTGGTCCAACCTCTTCGCGCCGTGGAACGCCGAGGCGACCGTCTTCCTGCACAACTACACGCGCTTCGACGCGCCCCGCCTGATGACCGAGATGGACCGGGCCGGGGTCACCACCTTCTGCGCCCCGCCGACCGTGTGGCGCATGCTCATCCAGTCCGACCTCGGCCGGCTGCGCACCCCGCCGCGCGAGGTCGTCGCCGCGGGCGAACCCCTCAACCCCGAGGTCATCGAGCAGGTGCGGCGGGCCTGGAACGTCACCATCCGGGACGGTTTCGGGCAGACGGAGACCGCCGTGCAGGTCTCCAACAGCCCCGGCCAGCTGCTCAAGACCGGTTCCATGGGCCGCCCCAGCCCCGGCTACCGGGTCGAACTGCTCGACCCCGTCTCCGGTGCGCCCGGCGCCGCCGAGGGCGAGATCGCGCTCGACCTCTCCGCCCGCCCGGTGGGCCTGATGACCGGCTACCACGGCGACCCGGACCGCACCGCCGAGGCGATGGCCGGCGGCTACTACCGCACCGGTGACATCGGCTCCCGCGACGAGGACGGCTACATCACCTACGTGGGGCGGGCGGACGACGTCTTCAAGGCCTCCGACTACAAGATCAGCCCCTTCGAGCTGGAGAGCGTCCTGCTGGAGCACGAGGCGGTCGCCGAGGCGGCCGTGGTGCCCGCCCCCGACGAGCTGTGGCTGGCCGTGCCGAAGGCGTACATCGTGCTCGCGCAGGGCTTCGAGCCCGGCCCGGACACCGCGAAGGTGCTCTTCGAGTACGCCCGCGAGGCGCTCGCCCCGTACAAGCGGATCCGCCGGCTGGAGTTCGGCGAGCTGCCCAAGACCGTGTCCGGCAAGATCCGCCGCATCGAGCTGCGCGAGGCCACGGCGGCCGGCTCCGCCGCCGAGTACCGCGAGGAGGACTTCCGGTGACCGCATGACGGTCACCGGCGGGTGGTCCCGGAGGTGACCGTCCCGGTCCCGCCGGGGAGGTCCGTCCGGCCCGCAGGACCGTCACGCGGACGGCCGGGCGGTCGCCCCGCCGGCGAGCGGCACCTCCGCGCGCATGCACACGCGCGGCCACCGGTCGAGGCCGTGCGCGGACTCCTCGGCGCGGATCCGGCGCAGGCCCGGGGTGAGTTCGGGCTCGGTCAGCGCCCGGAAGCCGAGGCGGGTGTAGTACGGGGCGTTCCACGGGACGTCGGCGAAGGTGGTCAGGGTCAGCGCGGTCAGTCCCTCCGCGCGGGCCCGGTCCGCGGCGTACGCGAGCAGCGCCCGGCCCACGCCGCGGCGGGCCGCGTCCGGGTGGACGGATATCTGCTCCACGTGGAGCGCGCCGTCCACCGGCTCGGCGATCAGGTACGCGACGGGCCGCTCGGCGT
>KL568574.1:173811-174409 GCA_000715605.1 Streptomyces speibonae
CGATCAGGTACGCGACGGGCCGCTCGGCGTCCCCCGCACCGGCCGCGACCCAGCAGCGGCCCGCCCGCCGGTAGCGCTCCAGCACGTCCAGGGCGGGCGGTTCGTCGTCGGCGATGTCCGGCATGCCGATGGCGCGGAACGGGGTGCCGGCCGCCCGTTCGATGTCCTGGAGGACGGGCAGGTCGCCGGGGGCGGCGGGACGGATGCGCATCCGAGAAGTATCGGACGTCCCCGGTGCGCGCGTCTCCGGGATTTCAGGCCCCGTGGGCGTCCAGCCCGTCCGCGGGACCGTTCAGGGGCTGCGGGGTCCCGGTGAGGTCGAGCAGGAACAGCGGCACGCCCAGGGTGTCGGCGCGCAGCCGGGCCTCCTCGGTGAATCCGCCCAGCGAGAAGTACAGACAGTCCGCGGACTCGGTCATCGCCGTCAGCCACAGGCACTCCACGTCCCGCGCGGTGACCGGCCCCGCCGACGGGTCGACGTGCGCCAGTACGCCCCGCCCGGCCAGCCCGATGCCGGACGGCGGCCGCTGGTCGGCGCGCCGGATGTCCGTGTGGCCGAGCCGGCGCAGATGGAGCACGGCCGCCGTGACCACGTCCC
>KL568574.1:174616-175874 GCA_000715605.1 Streptomyces speibonae
GCAGCGTCACCCACTCCTCCCGCCAGGCACGGTGGTCCACGGTGCCGGGCACCCCGTCCAGGTCCAGCGGCGGGGAGACGGGCGCGCCGCAGGCGCAGGGGTACGACGGTGCCGTGAAGCGGTGCGAGCGCCGACAGGCGGGACAGCGCACCGGCACGCTCTGGGTCATGGCCCCTCTCCCGGGTTCTCGAGGCGCCGACCATCGTCCACCACCGGCGGGCCGGTGTCCGGCACTTGCCCTTCTCTTGACGTCTCTTGACGCGGTTCGGCGGCCCGGCCTACATTCATTCCACTTGGTAGAAGTTCAATTCCACTATACGGAATCATAGTCCGGAGAAGCTCACCGCGGGGCGCGACGGGAGTGCGGATCCGACAGTCGGAGCAGGAGTACTCGATGGCTCGAATGACCGCTGCCCGCGCGGCAGTTGAGATCCTCAAGCGTGAGGGCGTCACCGACGCGTTCGGCGTCCCCGGCGCGGCGATCAACCCCTTCTACGCGGCCCTGAAGGCCGCCGGCGGGATCACCCACACCCTCGCCCGCCATGTCGAGGGCGCCTCGCACATGGCCGAGGGCTGCACCCGCACCCACCCCGGCAACATCGGCGTCTGCATCGGCACATCGGGACCGGCCGGCACCGACATGATCACCGGCCTGTACTCCGCCATCGGCGACTCGATCCCGATCCTGTGCATCACCGGCCAGGCGCCGACCGCGGTGATCCACAAGGAGGACTTCCAGGCCGTCGACATCGCCTCCATCGCCCAGCCGGTCACCAAGATGGCGGTGACCGTCCTGGAGGCCGCGCAGGTCCCCGGCGTCTTCCAGAAGGCCTTCCACCTCATGCGCTCCGGCCGCCCCGGACCGGTCCTGATCGACCTGCCGATCGACGTGCAGCTGACGGAGATCGAGTTCGACCCGGACACCTACGAGCCGCTCCCCGTCCACCGGCCCGCCGCCTCCCGCGCCCAGATCGAGAAGGCGCTGTCGCTGCTCAACGCCGCGCAGCGCCCCCTGATCGTCGCCGGCGGCGGTGTCATCAACGCGGACGCGTCCGACCTGCTCGTCCGGTTCGCCGAGCTGACCGGCACCCCGGTCGTGCCGACCCTCATGGGCTGGGGCGTCATCCCGGACGACCACGAGCTCAACGCCGGCATGGTCGGCCTGCAGACCTCGCACCGCTACGGCAACGCGACCTTCCTGGAGTCCGACTTCGTCCTCGGCATCGGCAACCGCTGGGCCAACCGCCACACCGGCAGG
>KL568574.1:176054-177208 GCA_000715605.1 Streptomyces speibonae
GGCAGGCTCGACGTCTACACGGCCGGCCGCACCTTCGTGCACGTCGACATCGAGCCCACCCAGATCGGCAGGATCTTCGCCCCCGACTACGGCATCGCCTCCGACGCGCGCGCCGCGCTGGAGCTGTTCGTCGAGGTCGCCGAGGAGATGCGGGCGGCGGGCCGGCTGCCGGACCGCTCCGCGTGGGCCGCCGCCGCGCAGGACAAGCGCGCCACGCTCCAGCGCCGTACGCACTTCGACGACATCCCCATCAAGCCGCAGCGGGTCTACGAGGAGATGAACAAGGCCTTCGGACCCGAGACCCGGTACGTCTCCACCATCGGCCTCTCCCAGATCGCCGGCGCGCAGATGCTGCACGTGTACCGGCCGCGGCACTGGATCAACTGCGGCCAGGCGGGCCCGCTGGGCTGGACCGTCCCCGCCGCGCTGGGTGTGGCCAAGGCCGACCCCGAGGCGCAGGTCGTCGCCCTCTCCGGCGACTACGACTTCCAGTTCATGATCGAGGAACTGGCCGTGGGCGCACAGCACCGCATCCCGTACGTCCACGTCCTGGTCAACAACGCCTACCTGGGCCTGATCCGCCAGGCGCAGCGCGCCTTCGACATCGACTTCCAGGTCAACCTGGAGTTCGAGAACATCAACACCCCCGAACTGGGCGTCTACGGCGTCGACCACGTCAAGGTCGCCGAGGGCCTGGGCTGCAAGGCGATCCGCGTCACCGACCCGGACGAACTGGGCGCGGCCTTCGAGCAGGCGAAGAAGCTCGCGGCGGAGCACCGCGTCCCGGTGATCGTGGAGGCGATCCTGGAACGCGTCACCGACATCGCCATGTCGACCACCAACGACATCGGCGACGTCGTCGAGTTCGAACCCCTCGCCACCGAACCGGCCCACGCCCCCACCTCCGTGCGGCCCCTGAAGGTCTGACCCACCCCGCACACCCCGGAGGGGCGGCCCGTCCAGGCGACGGCCCGCCCCTCACGCCGTGGGCTCAGTTCGAGCCGCCGCCGCAGCCCCCTCCGCCGCCGCAGCCACCGCCGCCCCCGGACCCGTCGCCGCCCGCGCAGCCGAACGCGCCGCCGCAGTACTGGGGGCCCGTGTAGACGCCGCCGGAGCCGCCGGAGCCGCCGGAGCCGCCGGAGCCGCCGGAGGGG
>KL568574.1:177373-177799 GCA_000715605.1 Streptomyces speibonae
AGAGATGTGTATAAGAGACAGGGTGCCGGAGAAGCGGCGCAGGGCGCGCTTGCGGCGGAGGCGGACGCGTTCCGTGAGGCCCGCGCGGAGGGCGAAGCGGGGGACGACGACGCGGAGGGCCGCCTGGCCGTGCAGGGCGACGGCCAGCAGCTTCTCCTCCTCGGAGAGGCCGTCCCCGCGCGCCGGAACGGGATACGCGGTGCTCAGCACCTGGAGCCGACGGCGCGCCGCCCGCGTCGTACCCAGTGCCGGCGGACTCACCATGCCCGTCTCCGCCAGCCCGTTCCGCAGCGTCCCGACCGCCCACCGGACGTCCGGGTCGCGCAGCAACTCCCGTACGTGGCACGGCTTGTGCAGTCTCCGGTACACCGCGCTCTCCAGGTACGGCACCCTCAGCTCCGCCGGGACGTCGTCCTCCTGATCCGG
>KL568575.1:0-8276 GCA_000715605.1 Streptomyces speibonae
GCCGTTCACGGCTGCGGCCGGTCGGCGAACGGGACCAGGTTGTACCGCGTTCGGCACGGGCTGCACGCGTACAGGGCGCCGCCGGATCCCGACCCCTGCTCGATGACCTCGATCAGCCGCACCCCGCCAGCGAACCGCTGGTGCCAGGAGCAGTAGCCGTAGGCGGTGGGGGTGTCCTCGGTGGTGGTGCGCTGCGTATTCTCTGCCATGTCGTCGCTCCCTTGAAGCGGTGGCCATGCCCCCGGACCGTTCGCGCGGTCGCGGGGGTCTTCTCGTGTTCGACGCTACTCCACTTGTCGGGTGTTGTCAGATGACGTCACCTGACGAGAAGCATTGTCGTATGTGTCCTACGGTCGACATATGACTGTGGACCTGGACGGGCCCGACCCGCTGTTCGAGCAGATCGCGCGGATCCTCGCTGAGCGGATCGCCGACGGCACCTACCCGCCGCGCCGCCGCATCCCGTCCGAGGCGGGGATCGTCGAGGAGTTCTCCGTGTCCCGGCCGACCGCGCGGGCCGCCGTGCAGCTGCTCGTCGAGCAGGGCCTGGTCCACACCGTTCGAGGCAAGGGCACCTACGTCGTTGACGAGCCGCCCCGAGCATGACTCCCTGTGAGCAGCGCCGCCGGTAGCCTCCCGGCATGGACGACGCCGCCGAGCCGCAGCCGTACATCGACCCCGACTCCGACCACGACGACCGTCCGGTGTGCGGGATCTGCCCGTCCCTGCGCTTCCCGCGCGAGGACTTCGTCATCTACGACCGGCCGACGTGGGAAGCGCCGTTCGACCCGGCCGACGGCCGCCGGTACACCGCGGACCGGACGCCGGCGTGCGTGCACCCGCACAAAATCGGGCTCCCGCCGGACAGGAAGGCCCCGCCTCCCAAGCCTCTGGAGACGGAGCCCGCTGCCCAGCCGGCTACGCCACGGCGTAATCGATGGTGGAGGCCATCCCGCGTTCGGTGATGCCGATCCCGGCGTACAGGCCGTCGAGGACCTGGCGGCGCCGTTCGGCCTCCGGCTCGTCGATCCAGTACCGGCTGTCGATCGGCCCGAACGTCTGCCGGTAGGCCTGGTGCGTGTAGTCGCCGAGCCGCCATGCGCGGCCGGCCTCGTGCTCCCGGACAGTGCTGTGCACGAAGAGGCGTCCGGTGCGGGCCTGTACCCGGGACAGGGCGGTGAACTGCGCGCACAGGGCGTGCACCGCGGTGTCGACGGGCACCGGGACCGGCAGTTCGGCCGCCAGCTCGTCGCCGTCGGTCATCTCGTAGACCGCGCTCTTCAGCGCCATGACGCGCAGGGCGGCGTCGATGAGCGGCGGGGCGTCACGCTCGACGCTGTACTCGGGGATGAGGACCTGGCCGTAGTCGTCGGTCCAGTCGCTGCTGTACCTCTTGCAGCCGTCGAGGACGGCGGGCATCTCCGGGTCTGCCAGCCATGCGGCGTGGATCTCGCGGGCCCGTTCGGCGACCTTCTCCGGCGCGGGACGGGTCAGGGTGGTGGCCACTGCTACCTCCAGGTTGGGGTTGCTGGTGCTCGTCATGGTGGGTCGCCAGTTGGGACGGTTGTACTGACGGACGGGGGCCATTCGGGACGCCACGCGCTACCGTCCTAAACGGCCCAAACGTCCTGGGGAGTTGCCTTGCATCAGGAGCTGCAGCGCGCTATCGAGAGCGCCGGATTATCCCGGTACCGGCTGGCCCGTAGAGTCGGAGTGAGCGTCAAAACGGTGGACCGGTGGGTATCTGACCCGAGCCGCGTCCCCCACCCGCGGACGCGGGACGAGGTGACGAGCGCGTTAGGAGTGGACGCAGACATGCTGTGGCCCAAGATCCGGGGAGCGGTGCCCGGTTCCGACCGGGAGATCGTGGCGACGTACCCGTACCGCAACGCGTGCCCGACCGCCGTGTGGTCTCGTCTCTTCGACGGTGCGAAGCGGGAGGTCACCTATGCCGGATACACCAACTACTTCATCTGGCAGGAGCAGCCGCGGATGCCGGAGCGGCTCGCAGCGAAGGCGGCGTCCGGTTGCACGGTGCGCTTCCTGGTCGGTGATCCAGAGTCTGAGGTGACGCGCCGGCGGGAGCAGATCGAGGCGGTTCCCCTCACGGTCAGCACCCGCATCCGGATCACCCTCGATGCGCTCGAACGGATTGAGGGCGGCGAGGTGGAGGCACGCCTGTCCGACGGACATATCGCCCTATCGGTCTTCAGGTTCGATGACGAGATGCTGGTGACCCCACATCTGGCCAACCTGCTTGGGCACGACTCTCCGCTGCTGCACCTGCGACGCCGCGGGCCGGGTGGGCTCTTCGACCGATTCGCCGAGCACGTCGAGGCTCTGTGGAACCAGGCCCGGCCCGTGCCTGCCACCGCCTGAGCGCACACATGACGAAAGCGGCCCCGCCCTCCCACACGGGGATGCTGTTGGCGAATTCCTCCGCAGGACGCCGATGGGAGCAGATGTCCCAGCAGAGCAGCCCGCAGGCGGCGTGTCGCTGGGACATTCGCTCCCACTGAGGTCCGGCGCCTGCGGCTGGAAGCCGTCAGGCGGATTCGCCAACAGCATCCCACACGGGGAGAGCGGGGCCGCGGTCAGTCCGGGACGATGCTGATCTGTGGCTGTGCGACCTCGAGGCGCATGCCGTACTTGGCGAGGACGGCTCTGATCTCCTCGGAGCACGCGCACATCCGGGCCTCGGCGTCTTCCGCCAGGAGGCGGCGGGCCTCGGCGAGCGGGTCTGCCTGCTCGTCAGGCTGGAGCGAGTTCGGTGACGGTTCCATCGGATCCCTTCCAGTGCAGAGCCCCGCCCGTGGCGTACAGGACACCACCGCCGGACGGGGTGTTGGCCGGGGCGGTCTCCGCGTTGCCGATGGCCATCACGCCCACGCCGCCGCCGAGGCTGGTGGAGTTCAGCGATAGCGACGACGCGGTCGCCGAGGAGCGGCGCGCGACCAGACCCGGCCCGAGTGTGATGTTCCCCGTGGCACGGGACACGGTGACCGGGGTATCCAGCAGAACCCCGGCGTCGCTGTAGCGGACCAGCTGGAAGTTCGACCCGGCGTTGCCGCCGGCCTCGCTCTCGTCCGTGCTGCGCAGCTTCCAGCGCCGGTACTGCGGGTCGCCCTCGGAGTCGCGAGAGAAGGTGAGGGTCTTCTCCTGGCCGTTCGGCGACGACAGGCGCAGCTCCTGCCCGTTTGGTTGTGGGTTCGAGTCCCACAGGGCCTACCGGTGGCGGGGGAGGGAGAGACACCTCCGACGTGCTGCGCAGCGCCTGATTCGGCTTCGTCCGGGTCGGGCGCTGTTTCATTTCGCGGGCGTACGGGTGAACTCCACGGGGCTCTGATCGTCGGGGGGTACGGGTCGATCAGGCATCCCGAGAAAGAGGAGCACGAGCGATGAAGAAGGTTTTCGCCACCCTGGCCGTGACCGCCGTCATATGGGGGGCCGGTACCACCTGGGCCCAGGGGGCGCCCGGCCAGCCCTGCATCGGGGTGCCGGCCAAGGCCAATGTCGGGTCACTCACGGGCGTCGTGCCGGTCGCGGCAGTGGACATCCCCATCCTGTCCAACCCGCAGCTCCAGCAGTGCCCCGAGAATTCCACGCTGCCCAAGGTCGACGAGCCGATCTCCAACGTGCTGCAGGACTTGGGCGCTTTCTCCGCCGGCGAGTGAGTTCCTCCGTCGGGACCCGTCCCGTAGGTTCTGCCGTGGAATCGGTCCGGGGCGGCGACGCCGCCCGGGTGGGGGTCGGTCGTAGGAGGAGGGGCAGGCCATGGGGTACAGGGAACGGCGGGTCGAGATGATCGCCCGCGCGGCGGCGCCGTATCTGGAGCCCGGGGAGCAGATCCGGACGGGGTTCATGACGGTGACCGGTTCGGGGATCATCACCGTGCCGGCGGAGACGATCGTGGTCACCGACCGCGCCATCCTCGTCGTGGGCCGGAGCGGGGCGCAGCGCCTTCCGCGTGACTTCCGGTTCGGCAAGCCGACCGGGCTCTACCACACGTTCGAACTCGACCGTACGTACAAGGTGCACCGGCAGTGGTTCAAGGAAGTCGTCGCGGCCGATGAGGCGCTGGGTGCCTCATCGGCCGACGACGGCCCGGCGGCCGGGGAGCACTGAGCCCGCCCGGCCGCGCCGGGTCAGCAGCGCCGGGGGCGGCGCGGCGGCCGCGAGCGGCGCTCCGGGTCGAGGAGCTGCACGGCGATGCCGGAGAGAACCAGGCCCGCCGCGATGAGCAGTCCGTCGGGGACGATCACTCCCGCGATCAGCATCGCCACCCCGATGACCAGCGCCCACCAGGCGCCCGTGCGCCGGTACTCGCGCGGGCGCGTCGGCTGTCCGGTGGACAGCGAACGGGCGAATCGGGGATCCTCGTGCTCGAGTCGGGCCGCGAGGTCGACGAGGCGGTGGTCGCTGGACTGGGGCACGGCTCCTCCTTCCGAGGGCTGGCCGTACGGCGCCATGCCGACGGCCGCGTTCCGGTACACCGGACGAGTGGAAGGGGTCCGTCGGCCTGTCGTGGATTCGGGCCGGTACCAGGGAGCTTGCCCGTGTGCCGACGTGGTCACCCGTCCGGTACGGAAAGTCCAGCCTCTCCCGTAGCCGTCGGCCGGGGCCATCGGTCGCGCTCCCCATCTTCCCCGGGAGCGATGCCCAAGGGAGCCGGGTTCCTCTAGGGGAGCCGCCGGGAAAATGGGGGTTGTCACGGATGGCGCTCCGGTTGTCCGGGGGACACGCTGGATGGGGATGGCCCGCGCCGCGCCCCCGGTCCGCGGGTCCTCCCGACTCCCGACGCACCGGGAGACTCACCCGTCGGAACGGGCATGGCGAGGAGGCGGTACGGGGTGCCTCTGTTCTGGCGGATCTTCATGCTGAACGCCGTCGTGCTCGTCGTCGCCACGGCCCTTCTGCTGGGACCCGTCACCGTCTCCACCCCGGTCCTGCTCACCGAGGCCGCGGTCCTCGCCGTGGGCCTGGCCGCCATGCTGGTCGCCAACGCGCTGCTGCTCCGCTTCGGACTCGCGCCGCTGCAGCGTCTGACCCGCGCCATGACCACCACGGACCTGCTCCGCCCCGGGCACCGTCCCGAGGTCGGCGGGCGCGGTGAGATCGCCGACCTGATCACCACGTTCAACACCATGCTCGACCGGCTCGAGGACGAGCGCGCCACGAGCAGCGCCCGCGCGCTGTCCGCGCAGGAGGGCGAGCGCCGGCGCATCGCCCAGGAGCTGCACGACGAGGTCGGCCAGTCCCTGACCGCCGTACTGCTGCAGCTCAAGCGGGCCGCCGACCACGCCCCGACGGAGCTGGGCGAGGAGCTGCGGCAGGTGCAGGAGACCACCCGCGCGAGCCTGGAGGAGATCCGGCGGATCGCCCGCCGGCTGCGCCCCGGGGTGCTGGACGAGCTGGGGCTGGCCAGCGCCCTCAAGGCCCTCGCCACCGAGTTCGGCGGTTCCGGCACCGGACTGGGCGTCCAGCACTGCCTCGCCGCCGACCTGCCCGAGCTGGACCGGGAGACCGAGCTGGTCATCTACCGGGTCGCCCAGGAGGGCCTCACCAACACCGTCCGTCACTCCGGAGCGCGCCGGGCCGAGATCGCCCTGTCCCCCGCGCCCGGCGGGGTCCTGCTGCGCGTCCGGGACGACGGCCGGGGCATCGCCGGCGCGGCGGAGGGCGCCGGCATCCGCGGCATGCGGGAGCGCGCGCTGCTCGTCGGCGCCGATCTGTCCGTGGAGCCCGGCCCCGGCGGCGGTACCGAGGTGCGGCTGGCCGTGCCCGTCCCGGCCCGGTTCCCCGCGCACGCCCTCATCCCCGTAGGAGGCCCGTCGATGCCCGCGCACGCTCCTCCGCCACCGTGACCGTTGCCACCCGACCGGAAACGCTGAACATGACCGAGCAGGCCCCCACCCGCATTCTTCTCGCCGACGACCACGCGCTGGTCCGCCGGGGGGTTCGCCTCATCCTGGACGGCGAACCGGATCTGACCGTCGTGGCCGAGGCGTCCGACGGTGTCGAAGCCCTCGAGCAGGCCCGTGAGCACCGTCCCGACCTGGCCATTCTCGACATCGCCATGCCCCGCCTGACCGGGCTGCAGGCGGCCCGTGAGCTCTCCCGCACCTCGCCGGACACGCGGATCCTCATCCTGACCATGTACGACAACGAGCAGTTCTTCTTCGAGGCGCTCGCCGCCGGCGCCTCGGGCTACGTGCTGAAGTCCGTCGCCGACCAGGACCTCGTCGAGGCGTGTCACGCCACCATGCGCGGCGAGCCGTTCCTCTACCCGGGTGCCGTCAACGCGCTGATCCACAACTACCTCGATCTCGCGCGGGAGGGCCGGACGCTGCCGGCCAAGGCCATCACCGACCGCGAGGAGCAGATCCTCAAGCTCGTCGCCGAGGGGCACACCTCGCAGCAGATCGCCGACCTCCTGGTGATCAGCCCCAAGACGGTGGAGCGGCACCGCGCCAACCTGCTGGCCAAGCTGGGGCTCAAGGACCGCCTGGAGCTCGCCCGCTACGCCATCCGCGTCGGTCTGATCGAACCCTGAGCCCGTCGCCGCGGCAGGTCAGGGGCGCGGGCGGCACGCGGTTCATGGGGTTGTCAGACTTGACCCGGGCCGCGGCACAGCGGTCCCGCCCGCCGCCGAACCCTTCCGGAGTGCGCCGATGCCCCGCCCGTACGTCCTGCTGTCCGCCGCCGTCTCCCTGGACGGCTACCTGGACGACACCGGTCCCGAGCGGCTGCTGCTGTCGAGTCCGGCCGACTTCGACCGGGTCGACGAGGTACGGGCCTGCGTGGACGCCATCCTGATCGGCGCCGGCACGATCCGCGCCGACAACCCGCGGCTGCTGGTCAACTCGCCCGAGCGGCGCGCCGCCCGCGTGGCCGGCGGCAAGGCCGAGTATCCGCTCAAGGTCACCGTCAGCGGCTCCGGCGAGCTGGACCCGGCGGCGAGGTTCTGGCACACCGGCGGCGAGAAGGTCCTCTACACCACTGACAGGGGCGCCGAGCGCGCCCACGCCCTCGGGATCGCGGCCGACGTCGTCCCGCTCGGCCCGGAGCTCGACTGGCGGCGCCTGCTGGAGCATCTGGGCGGCGTGCGCGGGGTGCGGCGGCTGATGGTGGAGGGCGGTGGCCGGGTCCACACCCAGCTGCTCACCCAGGGCCTCGCCGACGAGCTCCAGCTGGTCCTCGCCCCGCTGTTCGTCGGCGACGCGGACGCGCCCCGGCTGTTCGGCCCCGGCTCCTACCAGGGCGGACGGCTGCGGCTCGTGGAGACCCGCCCGGTCGGCGACGTCGTCCTGATGCGCTACGAGCCCACGGCACCCGGCACCGGAGCGCTGCCGTCCGCCGCCGACCGTCACTGGCTGGCCCTCGCCTGCGAGCTGGCCGCGCAGTGCCCGCCCTCGCGCACGGCGTTCAGCGTCGGCGCGGTGGTGGTGGCCGCGGACGGCACGGAGCTGGCGCGGGGCCACTCCCGGGAGGGCGGTGACCCGGTGGTGCACGCGGAGGAGGCCGCACTCGCCAAGGTCGATCCGGCGGATCCCCGCCTCACGGGTGCCACCGTGTACTCCAGCCTGGAGCCGTGCGCCCGGCGGGCGTCGCGGCCGGCCCCCTGTGCGCGGCTGATCCTGGACGCGGGCATCCGGCGGGTGGTCACGGCCTGGCGGGAGCCGGACACGTTCGTGGCGGGTGCCGACGGCAGCGCGGTGCTGGCGCAGGGGGGCGCCACCGTGGTCGTCCTGCCGGAGCTGGAGAACCGCGCGAAGGCCCCGAACGCCCACCTGACCGGCGACTGAGCCGCGCCGATCGCGTGGCCCGCCGGGACGGACCGCTCACCGGACGAGGTCCGGTGCCAGGAGCCGGAGAACCGCCCCGCCTCCCCGTGGGTGTCGCCGAGCGCATCAGTGAGCTGGGCCGCCTGGCCGGCGGCGCCGACATCGACACACTCGCCCCCACTCTTTCGGGGCCGGGTATCTGATGTTCGCCGACCGGGCGAGCGCCTCACCGCGGACCGCCGCCGTCCGCAAGATGGTGACCACCGTCATCGCCGGCGCCTTGCGGCCACCTCGGCCGTAGGCCGGGCCGCTGGTCGGGGACGGAGGACTGGCTCGCGCAGACCCGGAGCCCGCGGCCGCCCGTTAACGGGTGTGCGGCAGGTCCTGCGGATGGCGTACACTGGTTTCACCGACGCGGGGTGGAGCAGCTCGGTAGCTCGCTGGGCTCATAACCCAGAGGTCGCAGGTTCAAATCCTGTCCCCGCTACTGAA
>KL568575.1:8531-8929 GCA_000715605.1 Streptomyces speibonae
GGCCGAGGGCCGGAATCCGAAAGGGTTCCGGCCCTCGGTGTTGTGGCACTCTCCCCCCTCGTCCTCACGCACGGTGAGCACCCCGTCCCGCAGCGCATAACGACTGACGCACCGTCAGACGGCGGCTCGCGGCCGAGACGGAGTCAACTCGCCCGTTTTTGGCACCTCGTGGCGGTTAAGTCCGCGGGAAAATCGTTAATGATCAAGAGGAACGGCTTGGAATCCGGCCCTCGCGTCTATTAACGTTCGATAACGCAGCGCGGTCGTCCCAGCCGTCACAGAAGTCGGCTCCGTGCGCACGCGCCGAATCCCGCAAGGGAACCGGGGAACCACCACCATGGGGTGAATCGTGTGGGTGCAGCCGTGGGAACACGGCTCGTATACGCGCGTAGGAGACC
>KL568575.1:9171-11327 GCA_000715605.1 Streptomyces speibonae
AGGAGCGCGCCCACGTGGCGTCCAACCCGCCTGCCCCCGAGGCCCCGTTCAAGCCGAGCGACACCTTCGTCTACGGCGGTGACCGCGCCGACGAGGGCCCGTTCGAGGAGTGGAACCCCACCGCGGAGTCCATTCGCCCGGTACGTGGCCGGCACCGCGTCGCCAAGCAGCGCGGGGGCGGACTCGCCCGCAGCTCCACCGTTCTCGGCGTCGGCGTCATCGCGGCGGTCGGCGCCGGCGGCATGGCCAGCGCCCAGACCGGCAAGCCCCCGGTCTCCATCTCCATCCCGGACCTGCCCAACGTGGGTTCCCTCATCTCCGACGAGGAGACGCCCGAGGGTTCGGCCACCCCGCTCAGCAGCCTCGGCGTGGCGACGACCGAAGCCGAGGAGGGCACCACCGAGGGCGCCGGTGAGGCGCTGCGCACCCGGATCATGGCCCAGGTCGAGCAGCAGCAGAGCCAGGCCGAGACCAAGGCCGCCGCCGAAGCCGCCGCCAAGGCGGAGAAGCAGGCCGCCGAGGCCGCCGCCAAGGCGGAGAAGGAGGCCAAGGCCAAGGCCGAGGCCGCCAAGAAGAAGGCCGAGGAGGAGGCCGCGAAGAAGGCCGAGGCCGAGCGGCTCGCCGAGCTGGCCCGGCAGTACACGCTGCCGACCTCCTCGTACACCATCTCCTCCACGTTCGGACAGGCCGGCGCCTACTGGTCCTCCGGCCAGCACACCGGCCTCGACTTCGCCGCCCCCACGGGCACGCTGATCAAGGCGGTCCACACCGGCACCATCACCTCCGCCGGCTGGGACGGCTCCTACGGCTACAAGACCGTGCTGACCCTCGAGGACGGCACCGAGATCTGGTACGCCCACCAGTCCTCCATCAGCGTCAGCGTCGGCCAGAAGGTCAACACCGGCGATGTGATCGGCCGCGTCGGCTCCACCGGCAACTCCACCGGCGCCCACCTCCACCTCGAGGTCCACCCCGGCGGCTCCTCCTCGGGCATCGACCCGATGGCGTGGCTGCAGAGCAAGGGCCTCACCCCCTGATCCACCGCTGCTGAACAGCCCTGCCGCCCCTGAACCCCGGCAGTCCCGACGACGACCCCCCGACGTCAGGGCTGCCGGTCAGGTGTTTTCGGGGCCCTGCGCACGCGTCCGTCAGGAGTGGTGGGCGCGCCCGGGTCGTAGGCGGGGTAGGGATGCCCGTAGGGCGGACGTCCGTGCGCGGGATGACCGTACGGCGGATGCCCGTGCGGCCCGTGCACCGGCCATGGCGCGGGAGCGACCCGGACCGGGGGCGCGATGTCACGGGCCGCGTGGTCCAGGGCCGGACGCGCCGCACCCCGCCGGTGCCACAGCTCCAGCAGCAGCTCCCGCTCCCGGGTGACGAAGTCCGTCCCGGCCCGCCCCAGGCGGCCGCGGTGGCGCAGGAACGCCAACGACGTCGCGTACGCCTCGTACTGCGCGACCGCCCGCGCCGCCGGCTTCCCCCCGTACCGGCGCGCGTACTGCCGGGCCAGGCGCCGCGCCCGCATCGAGCCGAGGGCGAACGGCTCCGCCGGGGTGAGCCAGCCGGCCGCCGCGTACGCGGGCAGCTCCGTGCGGACGGTGCGCAGCTCGCGCTGGCGCGTCCACACCACCAGCCAGGTCAGCAGCCCGAACGCCGGCACCATGAACGCCGCGTACACCGCGATGAAGCCGTACTGGCCGAGTGTGGTGGAGCCGTTCCACAGGGCGTGCATGCCCATCGCCAGGAGCAGACCGGCCGGCGGGAGCAGCACCCGCCGGAAGCGCTGCCGGTCCGTGGAGAGCGCGGCGATGCCGAAGCCGATCCCGGTGAGCACGGTGAACAGCGGGTGCGCGAACGGCGACATGACGATCCGCACGAAGAAGGTCGCCGCGGTGACCGAGGCGATGCCGCTGTCGCCGGTGAGCTGGTCGGCGCCGTGGGCGGTGCCCAGGTAGAGGATGTTCTCGGTGAAGGCGAAGCCGGTGGCGGTGACCCCGGCGATCACCACGCCGTCGAGGATCCCGGTGAAGTCGCGTCTGCGGAACAGGAAGACCAGCAGCACCGCCGCGGCCTTCGCGGACTCCTCCACGACCGGGGCTATGACCGTCGCCCCCAGGGTGTCGGCGCCGGTCGGGTCGGCGGTCGTCGTCGCTATC
>KL568575.1:11558-12629 GCA_000715605.1 Streptomyces speibonae
GTCCACTGCGTGGCGAAACTGTTCGCCACGATCGCTATCAGCGCCGCCGCGCACGCGCCCCAGGCGAAGGAGAACAGCAGGTTCCGCCAGGGGCCCGGCTCGACCCGGTCCAGCCAGCGGAAGGCGGCCAGGAGCAGCGGCACGGGCAGGACGGCGAGCCCCAGGCCGACCAGGAACCCCTCGGTGCCCGTCTGCTCGCGCACCAGGGCGAGGATCACCAGCCCGGAGAGCGTCAGCAGCGTGATCAGCGCGCCGTAGCGCACCCAGGGGCGCTGCCACCAGTGCGCGTTCCGCAGCGCTCCGCCGGAGGCTGCGCCGGTCGGCGTCGGGTACGGGGGGCTGCTGGCCACGGGTTCGACCCTAACGAGGGAGGGGCAGGACTGCGTGCGGGCTCGGGCCCGGTCCCGGGCCTACTCCTCGGTCCGGTGCCCGGTCCGCTCCTGGTGCGGTACGCGGCGGAAGAGCAAGTCGTTCACGACATGACCCTTGTCCAGTCCCTGCGCCTCGAAACGGGTGAGCGGACGGAACTCGGGGCGTGGCGCGAATCCACCGTCCGCCTGGGTGTTCTCGAAGGCGGGGTGCGCGGTGAGCACCTCGAGCATCTGCTCCGCGTACGGCTCCCAGTCGGTGGCGCAGTGCACGACCGCCCCCGGCCGCAGCCGTGCCGCGGCGAGGGTGAGGAACTCCGGCTGGATCAGCCGGCGCTTGTGGTGCCGCTTCTTGGGCCACGGGTCGGGGAAGTAGACGCGCAGCCCGTCCAGGCTGTCCGGGGTGAGCATCTCGCGCAGCAGGATGATCGCGTCGCCGTTGCCGACCCGGATGTTGGCCAGCCCCTGCCGCTCGGCGAGATTGAGCAGATTGCCCTGGCCGGGGGTGTGGACGTCCACGGCGAGGACGTTGGTGCCCGGGTCTGCGGCGGCCATCGCGGCGGTCGCCTCGCCCATGCCGAAGCCGATCTCCAGGACGACCGGATTGCCGTTGCCGAAGAACGCGCCGAGGTCGAGCGGCCCGCTGCCGTCGATGTCGAATCCCCACACCGGCCACAGCCGCTGCAACGCGTCCGCCTGTCCG
>KL568575.1:12808-13371 GCA_000715605.1 Streptomyces speibonae
CCACAGCCGCTGCAACGCGTCCGCCTGTCCGGCGGTGACACGGCTGCGGCGCGGCTGGAAACTGCGGATCCGCCGCTCGAAGTGCGACCCGGCGGGATCGGCCTTCGGCCCGTCCGGGAACCGCGGCTCGCCCTTGGCCCGGGTACGGCGGATCGACACACCGGGCGCGGGTGCGGAGTGCGGTGCTTCGGGGGTGCTCACGGAATCAGACACAGTGCTTCGATTTTACGGGGGATCGGCGGGCGGACGTCGTGCTCCTCACCCTCCTCCCGGCGTGAGCTGCGCCATCGCCCGCCGCGCGATCTCCCGCCCGATCGGCAGGGACGCCGTCGCCGCGGGGGAGGGCGCGTTCAGCACGTGCACCGCGCGGGGGGCCTCCTGGATCAGGAAGTCGTCGGCGAGGGTGCCGTCCCGCAGCACCGCCTGCGCCCTCACCCCGGCCGCCGTCGGCACCAGGTCCTCCTCCCGCACGGCGGGCAGCAGCTGGCGCACGGCCCGCGCGAAGGCCGGTTTGGACAGCGACCGGCGCAGTTCACCGGTGCCGTACCGCCAGTGGCGGCGGG
>KL568575.1:13563-17440 GCA_000715605.1 Streptomyces speibonae
AGATGTGTATAAGAGACAGGGCCAGGACAGGGTCGCCCCCAGCTCGCGCGGACGCACCGTGCGCCAGTCGTAGCCCTCGCGGGCGAGCGCCGGGACCGCGTTGGGGCCGACGTGGACACCGCCGTCGACGCCCCGGGTGAGGTGGACGCCGAGGAACGGGAACGCCGGGTCGGGCACCGGGTAGACCAGGCCCCGCACCAGCTCGGGCCTGGCCAGCTCGTAGTACTCCCCGCGGAACGGCACGATCCGGGCGCCGGGCTCGTCACCGGTGCGCCGGGCGATCTCGTCGCAGTGCAGCCCGGCGCAGTTCACCAGCACCCTGCCGCGCACGATGTCGCCGGCGGCCGTCAGGACGGCGGCCCCGCGGCCGGGACGGCGGTCGACGCGGACGACCCGCGCCCCGTAGCGGATCTCCGCGCCGGAGGTCTCCGCGAGCCGGCGGGCGACCGCGCCGAAGTCGCAGATGCCGGTCGTGCCGATGTGCAGGGCCGCCAGGCCCTCCACCTCCGGCTCGTACTCCGCGATCTGCGCGCCGGACAGTTCGCGCACCGTGAGGCCGTTCTCCCGGCCGCGCTGGGCCAGGGCGTGCAGGCGGGGGAGCTCCTCGCGTTCCGTGGCGACGATCAGCTTGCCCGTCACGGCGTGCGGGATGTCGTACTCGGCGCAGAACTTGACCATCTCCGCGGCGCCCCGCACCGCGTAGCGCGCCTTCAGCGAGCCGGGGCGGTAGTAGATGCCGCTGTGGATGACGCCGCTGTTGCGGCCCGTCTGGTGCCGGGCCGGGCCCGCCTCCTTCTCCAGCACCGTCACCCGCGTGCCCGGGGCCGCCCGGCCGATCGCGTACGCCGTCGACAGACCGACGATCCCGCCGCCCACCACCAGCACGTCACAGTCGTACGAGCCGGCCACCACCTGCGTCACCTGCGCCACCTCCC
The DNA here is from genome assembly GCA_000715605.1 of Streptomyces speibonae. Lineage (GTDB taxonomy): Bacteria > Actinomycetota > Actinomycetes > Streptomycetales > Streptomycetaceae > Streptomyces > Streptomyces speibonae. The sequence continues at coordinate 14,499 of KL568575.1, forward strand.
GCATCCGATAGTGCACCGCGCCACTGACAGCGTGCACCGCGCCGCCGGCGACGGCCGCACCTTCCGTGGGTCAGGCCGTCGTCATCAGCAGCGGGCGGGCGCGTTCGCGCAGTTCCACCACGCGGGGTTCGTCGCCGTACGGCTCGAGACGGTGCAGCAGGTCCTTGACGTACTCGGTGGTGCGGGCGGACGAGATGCGGCCCGCCACCTCCACGGCGCGCACGCCCTGCTCGCACGCCGCGTCCAGGTTGCCCGACTCCAGTTCGGCGACCGCCGAGACGACGAGCCGCAGCCCGTGCGAGCGCACGAACTCCTCCGTCGGGCGGGACAGCGCCTGCTCGGTGAAGCGGCGGACCTGGCGGGGTGCCTTCAGATCGCGGTAGCACTCCGCGGCGTCGGCGGCGAAGCGGTCGTAGGAGTAGAAGCCGAGCCAGGTGGGGTCGCTGTCGCCGGGGCGGGAGCGCTCCAGCCAGCTCTCCGCCGACTTCAGGGCCGCGCCGGCGGCCTGCGCGTCACCCGCGCGCGCGTGCGCGCGTGCCTCGACCAGCCGGAAGAAGCTCAGCGTGCGGGCGGTGGCCAGCCCCCGGTTGCGCTCCAGCGCGGCCTGGGCGAGGTCCACACCCTCGTCGCCGAAGCCGCGGTAGGTCGCCTGGAGGGACATCGACGCGAGGACGTAGCCGCCGAGCGGGACGTCGGCCGCCGCGCGGGCCAGGCGCAGCGCCTGGATGTAGTAGCGCTGGGCCGCCTCCTGCTGGCCGGTGTCGAAGGCCATCCAGCCCGCGAGGCGCGTGAGTTCGGCCGCCGCGCCGAAGAGGGAGCGGCCCACGTCGTCGGAGTAGGAGCCGAGCAGCAGCGGGGCCGCCTCGACCCTCAGGCACTGGGGGACCATCGACGAACGCCAGTCGCCGCCGCCGTACTTGGAGTCCCAGCGCCGGGCGTCCTCGGCGGCCTCCCGCAGCTTCTGGACATCGCTGTGGCCGACTTTGAGCGGTGCGCCGGAGCCGTCCGCCGGGTTGGCCTCCCGCGCGACCGAACTGTCGGCCGGGGTTATCAGCCACCGCGAGGCAGGCGTTGCGTATGCGCTCACTGCGAACGATCCGGCGAGCGACTGCCAGATGCCGCCGGAGCCGGCTCTGCGGCCCGCGAGGTCCAGCCGGTACAGCTCCGTCGCGGAGCGCACGGCCTGTCCCACGTCACGGGGGAAGGCGAGGCCCACCTCGGGTGCGGGATCCGCGTCCGCCAGGCCGATCTCGTGGAGCGGCACCGGACGGCCCAGCTTCTGGCCGATGGCGGCGGCGATCAGGTGCGGTGCCGCACCCTGCGGCACCATGCCCTTCGACACCCAGCGGGCCACCGACGTCTTGTCGTAGCGAAGTGTCAGTCCCCGCTGTGCGCCAAGGTCGTTGACGCGCCGCGCGAGGCCTGCGTTGGAGATTCCCGCGAGGGCGAGAACGGCGCCGAGCTTTTCGTTCGGCCCGCGTTGCTCCCTGGACATGCGCCACCCCTCGACACAGACGGCTGCCGCGCTGGCATAACCACGCGGCATTCGTAAACCCAGCGTAGTTCGCCGCATCCCAAGCGTTAAGGGGCATTCTTCCGGATGGCGGGATTGTGGTCCGTACTGAAGTACGGGTCCGATACGCGCAGTTGCGGCGTGCCCCCGTTGTGTGGCCGTGCGCCCATGTGTGCGCTCTTCTCCGGCCACCACGGGAGCGGTTCCATGGTGGTGCGTGGGTCGGCCCGCTGTACTGGATCCAGTGGGCTGGGGGACACCGCCGCCTTCATCCCCGCGGGCGGCGGAACGGTCCGGGAGGCGTGCTCCGTCTCCCGGACTGCGCGACCGTTCAGCGGTGCGCAGAGCATGCACGGAGCGTGTTCGAGTTGGGTCTCGCCGCTCCGATTTGGCTGAAAATCGACCCCACTCTTTCGGGTGCATCGGTGCTTCTACCCAGGTAGTTGACGGCGCGTTGGGCGTTTTGGGGGCGCGCTCCGGGGGCGCATTCGCGTCGCAGCGGTGTGGTGCCTTGCGCTGCGCCGATACCGCACTCTCCCTGCCTCGCGCGGCTGTTCGGACCGGCGCGTGGCCGCGGCGCAGGAGGGTGGGTGTATCCGCCGGGGCGCATTCGACGGAGCACAACCGGCTCCGGCACCCCCTCCTGAGCGCCTCCTTCATGGCAGCATGGGGAACCGGTTCGTACGGTGCACTGGTTGTCCACAGCCTGTGGAGGCGGCGATGCGGTGGTTGGTGGGATGGAGCAGCACCGCCGCGGGAGCCGTGGGGTTCGGCCCCACCGGCTCCGCGGGCGCCACCGGAACCGACGGGGAGACCGTCCACCCCGTCGGCTCCCAGCTGCTGTGGGGCGACCCCGACCCGCTGTGGGCGGTCGGCGACTGGCGCCCCGACGAGGTCCGCGTGGTCAAGGCCGACGACCAGACCCGGATCGCCGTCCTCGGCACCTGCGCGGCCACCGACGAACAGCTGCGCGTCGCGCTGTTCGCCGCGCGGGGCGGGGCGCTGCGGCACCTGACCGCCTGGGCGGGCAGCTACACGGCCGTGGTCCAGGTCGGGCGCCGGGTCACCGTGTGCGGCGACCTCGCCGGGGCCCGGCCGGTCTTCTACACCCCCTGGGCCGGCGGCACCGCCTACGCCACCGCCGCGCTGCCGCTCGCCGACCTCATCGAGGCCAACCTCGACTTCGGGCACCTCGCGGCGCTGCTCGCGGCGCCCGACGTACCGGCCGCGCTGCACGACTCCACGCCCTACGACGGCGTGAAGCGCATCCCGCCGGGCCACGCGCTGATCCTCCGCGCGGGGGCGCGCGAGATCGCCGGGTACGAACCCGTCGCCTCGCTCGCCGTCGCCGCCCCCACCGCCGACCCCGAGCGGGCCGTGGACGCGGTGCGCGACGCGCTGGTCGAGGCCGTACGGACCCGGCTCCCCC
>KL568575.1:17641-18695 GCA_000715605.1 Streptomyces speibonae
TCCCGGGCGCCGACATCGACCCCGGGCCCGTGCCGGGCATGGGCCCCGCCGAGCGGCGTGCCGCACGGGGGACTCCGGTGCCGGGGATCGGGGCGGACCTGTCCGGGGGGCCGGCGTCCGGGGCGCTGGCGCTGCTGGCGGCGGGGCTGCCGGGGATGCCCGGGACCGTGCTGGGGCACGGCACGGGAGCCGGTGAGCGACTGCTCGCCGTCACCTTCAACGACCTCGCGGCGGGCGGGGCGGCCGGACGCGACGAGGGCGAGCTGGAGCGGGCCGTGGCGCTGGCCGCCAACCCGCGGCTGCACCACGTGGTGGTGACCGGTGAGGAGTCCACCCTCCCGTACGTCGAGCTCGACGGGCCGCTGACGGACGAGCCGGGGCCCTCGCTGGTGACCGCCGCGCGGCACCGGGCGCGGCTGGCGGCGGGCAGCGCGGACCACTTCACCGGGTACGGCGCGAAGCAGGTGCTGGACGCGCACCCCGCGCGCCTCGCCGACCTGCTGATGGACCGCAAACGGCGGCACCTCGTACGGCCCGTCGCCGCGCTGGCGAAGGCCGACGGGTCCGTGATGGTGCCGGCACGCGTGTACGCGGCCGCCCGGCGGCTGGCGCGCACGCCGTACCGGGCCGGGCTCGAGAGCCTCGCGGAGCGGCTGCTGCACCGGCGGCTGGACGACGACGGGCCGGGCGCCGCGGATGCCTCGCTGGCCGCGCTGACCTGGGGCAGACCCGGGCCGGCGGCCCGTTGGCTGACCGGGGAGGCGCTGGCTGAAGTATCGGTTCGCCTCCAGGCGTCGACGCGGCGGTCGGACGTGGGGCCGGGGCAACGGCCCGGGGACTTCCGGGCGCGGGCGGCGCTGGCCCGGCACGCGGCGGATCTGCGGGTGCTGGAGCAGGCGGCCGAGGTCCGCTCCCAGCGGCTGCACGCGCCGTTCCTCGACAACCAGGTGGTGCGGGCGTGCCGGGCGCTCCCGGAGGCGCTGCGGGTGCAGCCGGGGGCGCGGGCGTCGATTCTGCGGTCCGTGCTGGAGCTGTCTCTTATACACATCTCTGA
>KL568576.1:0-2234 GCA_000715605.1 Streptomyces speibonae
ATGTGTATAAGAGACAGGGCCAGTTCCAGCGAGGTCGGGCGGACACCGCCGGCCGCCCGGCCCAGGACGTCGGCCAGCCGGGCCAGCGCGTCCGGGGAGCCGGGGTGGTGCGCGGGCGGGTCAGAAGGCATCGGCCTGCGGGGTCTGCCCCAGGTACGGCATCAGCTGCTCGGCCAGGTCGTCCAGGGACTCCGCGCCGAGTCCGGTGCTGTGCGCCAGGTAGATGGCGTTGAGGAGCTGGTCGGTTGCCAGGTCGCCGGCGCCCGAGCGGGCCAGGAAGCGCTCGATCAGGCCCTGTGCGTAGGTGTCGGGCTCCCCGAGGTGCGCGCGGACGATGCCGGCGAGCTGGCGGTCGTCCGGCTGGCGCAGCTTCAGCGTGACGCAGCGGCGCAGGAAGGCGGGCGGGAACTCGCGCTCCCCGTTGCTGGTGAGGACGACGAAGGGGAAGGCCCGGCAGCGCACCCGGCCGCTCCGGACCGGTACCCGTTCCCCGGTGCCGTCGATCATCACCTCGGCCTTCCCCTCGGGGCGGTGCCGGGCGGTGCGGGCCAGTTCGGGGATCTCGTACTGGCCCTCCTCCAGCACGTTCAGCAGGTCGTTGGGCAGGTCGAGGTCGCTCTTGTCGATCTCGTCGATGAGCAGGGCGCGGGGGCGGGCGTAGGGGAGGAGCGCGGTGCCCAGGGGGCCGAGCCGCAGATGGTCCTCCACGCCCGACGGGTCGCCGGGCGGGTCACCGGCGGCCGCCCCGTCCGGCGCCCGGTCGGACCGTCGTGCGGACTGCCCGGCCGTGCGCCGCTCCGCGTACAGCCGGGAGAGCGGATCGTACTGGTAGAGGCCGTCGTTCAGGGTGCTGCGGCTGGTGATGTTCCAGCGCAGCACCGGGCCGAGCCGCAGCTCGCGGGCGACCGCGTAGACCAGCGAGGACTTGCCGGTGCCGGGCGGCCCGGTGACCAGCAGCGGACGGCGCAGATACAGGGCGGCGTTGACGAGCTGGACCGTCTGCGGTGTCGCCCGGTAGGTCGCGGCGCGATGGGTGCGGTCGGGGGAGACCGCGGCGGCGTCGGCCGCCTCGTCGGGCGGGTCGAGCGCGGGGCCGCCGTCGAAGGCGCGCCAGGGCGGGGGCGGCGGCAGGTGGTCGATGCCGTCGTGCGGTTCCTCGGTGCCGGTGTAGACGGGCCACAGGGGCATGGGTTCCTTCTCCGTGGGGTCTCGGCGGGCGGTACGCCCTGACGGGCGGTCAGGCGACGGGTGAGTGCAGCGGTGCGGGGGGCTCGGGGAAGCAGCGCGGGTCGTCCCACAGCAGCTGCACGTCGCCCGCCCAGTGCCCGTCCGCCTCGTCGTGGGCGTCCGCGGTCAGCCGCAGGGACAGCAGGTGGTGCGGCAGGTCGGCGGGCGGGACCCCGGCGACGGACGCGGTGAGCGCGTCGAGGAAGGCACCGCCCCCGCAGGGGCCCTCGTGGTCCGGTCCCGGGCAGCCCGCGCGGGGCCACAGCAGCACGGGAACGGGGACGGTCAGGCCGACCTCGAAGTGCTCGCGTGCGACGTCGGGGGGAGAGGCGAAGCCGACCAGATCGGTGCCGTCGTTCCACAGCCGCTCACGGAGACTGGGTCCCCGCTCCCGCGTGCCGCAGTCGATGCGGTGCACGGCCGCCGGACCGCTGTCCAGCTTCTGCCACTTCTTGTGCAGCTGGTGGCGCATCCGCCCGCTGCGGTGGCGGGTGCGGTCCGCCACCACCAGCGGATAGGCGCAGCCGAGCGGAGTGGGGTCGTCCGCGCCGCACTCCCAGCGCGCCACCGGCTCGTTCAGCCAGCCGCGCGGCAGGACGAAGGCGAGCAACTCGTCCGCCCCCGGGGCGAGCTGGGTGACGGCCTGGTCGATGTGTTCCTGGACGAAGGCCCGTACGGCCGACCGCGGCAGCCGGCGGGCACCCACCGGGCGGCGCTGCCCGTCGCGGTACGCGGACACCTCGACGGTCACCTGGTCGGGGCCGGCCCCGCTGTGCTCGATCTCCACGACGATGGGTGACCAGGCCGGGGCGCGGCCCGGCGGCCGTTCCGGGGGCGTCCCGGGCGTCCCCGCCGCACCGCCCCCGCTCTCTGCGCCCTCCAGCAGTTCCCGCAGCCGGACGAGGAACTGCGGCACCGCCTCCGGTACTTCGAGCTGCAGATGGACCGCCAGGGACGCCAGGGACGCGAAACCGCCCGCGGGCAGATCGGGGCCGAAGGGGCCGACG
>KL568576.1:2522-2718 GCA_000715605.1 Streptomyces speibonae
CTCCCTGAGCCGGGCGGGGGTGAGGTCCGGTGAGGGCACCAGCTCACCCAGGCCGCTCCAGTAGCGGGCCATGACCTCGGTGGGCAGCATGCGCCCCACGCGACCGTCCCGGCCGCCCGCGATCGCCGTGACCATGCCGACCACCGAACCGTCGGGCAGCTGCACCGCCGCCCCGCTGAAACCGTCGGCCAGCGGC
>KL568576.1:2967-4918 GCA_000715605.1 Streptomyces speibonae
CCGCCCCGCTGAAACCGTCGGCCAGCGGCTGTCCCTGAACGGAGACGGCCTCCAACTGCACCCACTCGCCCGCGATCAACGGACCCCGCGCCGCTCGGCAGTGCGCGATGGAACCCTCGTCGTACCCGCGCGGGAACCCGTACGCGGCCAGTTCGGGCGCGGGGGTCTCCCGTCCGGCGCCGGGCGGCGCGAAGACCGCCGGGGTGATCGGTACCTCCCGCTCCAGTTCCAGTACGGCCAGGTCCCCGGGGTCGGTGACGCCGCCCCGCCAGCCGCCGTGGACGGCCACCCCGGCGGTGAGCTCACCCAGGTCGGGGCGGTGCGGGAAGCTCACCGTCACCGCCGCCGTGCCGCTCGCCGCCACGACATGGGCGCAGGTGACCACTTGGCGGGCCGAGACGAGGAAGCCGGAGCCCACGGCCTTCCCGCACTGGATCCGGGTGTGCCAGGCCGCTCTGTTCATCGGCGGCCGCTGGCCTCACGGTCCGTCCCCGGCGCCCAGCTGAGCTTGACGACCAGATGTCCCTCCGCCGCTCCCTTGGCGATCACGGCACCGGCCTCCGCGGTGAGTTTCACCCCGAACTCCAGCTCCACCGCGTCCGGTCGCAGCGAGCCGTCGCGGAACACCCGCAGGGCGGACTCGGCGGCCGTCCGCACCCCCTCCAGGGCGCCCTCGAAGGTGCGCGCCGCCTGGGCCGGGGCGCCGTCCCGTGAGACGAGCCGGGCCCCGGACTCGTCCTCCACCCCCTCCACCACGACAGCGGCGCCGCTCTCGGTGGTGAACTGCATCAATCCGTCCATCGCGCGACGTGCCCCCGATTGTGTACGACTGCGTGAAGCCTTGCGTGAACACCCCATGCTACGCACGGCGTTCACCCGGTGACGGTCAACCGCCCGACTTCACCCATCCGTCACCGCCGGTGCCCACGATCCCGCGCACCACGCCCAGCTCCACCAGGTCCTGCGGCCGGATGCGGAGCTGAGCGGCCGTCTCCTCCACCTGCTCCGGCGGCCGCTTGAGGATGGCCGCCGCGAGATCCGGGGCGATCACCGAGAAGTAACTGTCCGGGGTGACCCAGGTGTTGCCGGGCGCCGCCAGCGCCAGCGCGCCGCCGGAGCCGCCCTCCCCGACCACCAGCGTGGTGACGGGGGTGCGGGCGGCGGCCACGGCGCCGAACAGATCGGCGATCGCGGCCCCCGCGCCCTGCCGCTCCGCCTCCGCGTCGTTGGCCGCGCCCGGGGTGTCCACCAGCGTCAGCACCGGGATGCCGAGCCGGCCGGCGAGCCGGACCAGCCGGGCGGCCGTGCGGTACCCGGCGGGACGGGTGGCCGCCCCGGTCTGCGCCGCGAAGGCGACCGTACGGCCCTGGTGTTCGCCGAAGCCGCAGAGCACACCGTCGGGGTCCGTGCCGCCGCAGCGGTCGCCGCCGATCGTGACGCGGGAGGTGAAGTAGGCGTCCAAGTAGGCGGCGGCGCGGGGGCGGCGGGGGGAGCGGGCGCGGCGGACCGCCTCCCAGCCGGTGTCGGGCAGGTCCGCCGCGCCCAGGGCGGGCGGCGGCGGGGCCGGCGCGGTGGAGGGGCGGGTCAGCAGGCGCAGCCAGCGGCCCAGGGTGTCCCGCAGCTCCTCGGAGCGGACCACCGCGTCCGCCGCGCCCGCCGCGACCTGCGCCTCGGCCGTGTACGCCGCCGGGTCCGCGTCCGCCGGCCGTACCCGGGAACCGGCGAACCCGACCTGGGCGCCGGGCAGCGCCAGGACGACGTCGGCGCCCGCGCCCAGGGTGGCCCACCCGCCGCCGGTCGTCGGGTCCCGCAGGACCGCGATCTGCGGCAGCCCGGCCTCCCGGGTGAGCGCGGACGCCCGCGCCACCCGCTGGAGCTGGGTGAGCGCGAGCATGCCCTCCTGCATCCGGCTCCCCCCGGTGGCGACCCTGTCTCTTATACACATCTCTGA
>KL568576.1:5120-9319 GCA_000715605.1 Streptomyces speibonae
CAGCCGGTCCGCGCGCGCCCGCGCGTACGCGGCCTCCAGACGGTCGCCGGTGCGCTCGCCCAGGGAGCCGCCGAGGAAGCCGAACTCGAAGGCGACGACGACCGCCCGGGTGCCGCCGATGCTCGCGGTGCCGCAGATCACGGACTCCTGCTCGCCGGTGCGTTCGGCGGCGCGGGCGCGGGCGGTGTCGTAGCCGGGCCAGCCGAGCGGCCCGTCCGGCGGCGTCGGCCGGTCCGGGCAGGACAGTTCGGTGAAGTCGTCGGCGAGGGCGGCGACGGCCTCACGGGCGGAGAAGCGGTCAGCCACGGGCCAGCGCCCGTTTCATGATCTTGCCCATGTCGTTGCGGGGGAGGGCCTCGAGATGGTGCAGGACGCGCGGGCGCTTGTGCGGGGCCAGGCGCCCGGCCACATGGTCGGCCAGCTCGTCCAGCGCGGGCGGGGACAGCGGGTCCGCCGGCACCACCCACGCCACGATCCGCTCGCCCAGATCGTCGTCCGGCTCCCCGGTGACCGCGGCCTCCCGCACCCCCGGGTGCTCCAGCAGCGCGTTCTCGATCTCCCCCGCGCCGATTTTGTAGCCGCCGCTCTTGATCAGGTCGGTGGCCTTGCGGCCGACGATGCGGACATAGCCGTCGGCGTCGCGCACAGCCATGTCGCCGGTGCGGAACCAGCCGTCGGGGGTGAACGCGTGGGCCGTGGCGTCCGGCCGGTTGAGGTACTCGGTGAACAGGTTCGGCCCGCGCACCTGGATCTCGCCGACCGTCTCACCGTCGTACGACGTCACCGGCGAGCCGTCCTCGTCCACGAGCCGCAGCTCCACGCCCGGCAGCGGCACGCCCACCGTGCCGGGGCGGGCCTCGCCGTCCGCGCGGACGGAGGTGTTCATCAGCGTCTCCGTCATGCCGTACCGCTCCACGACCCGGCGTCCGGTGGCCGCCCCGATCCGCTCGTGGTCGTGCACGGGCAGCGCGGCGGAGCCCGACACCAGCAGCCGCGCCCCGGCCAGCGCCGCGGCCAGGTCCGGCGCGGCGGGCAGCGCCTCCGCGACGCGGTGGTACATCGTCGGCACCCCGAACAGCATGGTCGCGCCGTCGTTCAGTTCGCGCGCCACGCCCTCGGTGGTGAACCTGCCCAGATGGCGCACCGAGCCGCCCCGGCGCAGCGGGCCGAGCGTGCCGAGCACCAGGCCGTGCACATGGAACAGGGGCAGCCCGTGCACCAGCACGTCCTCGCTGGTCCACTGCCAGGCGTCGGCGAGGGCGTCCAGGGTGTGGGCGATCGCGCGCCGGGGGATGACGGCGCCCTTGGGCGGGCCGGTGGTGCCGGAGGTGTAGACGATCAGCGCCGGGTCCTCCGGGTCCCGGGCTCGGTCGTCGGGGAGGGAGCCCGGGGCCGCCGCCCCGGCCGACGGGTCGACGTCGAGCCGGGGCAGGGCGGCCAGGGGGGCGGGCAGCTGCTCGCCGGGGGTGGCGAGCACCAGGTCGGGGGCGCTGTCGGAGAGGATGTGCCCGAGCTCCTTGGCGCCCGACTTCGGGTTGAGCGGCACGACGGCCTGGCCGGCGAGCAGTGCCGCGGTGACCGCGACCGCGGTCTCCATCGTGGGCGTGGCCCACACGGCGACCCGGCGCACCTCCTTCAGGCCCCCGGCCACCGCGCCCGCCGCGGCGGCGAGCTCCCGGTAGGTCAGTGAGCGCTCGCCGAAGCGCAGGGCGGGCCGGTCGGCCGGGCCGTCGGTCAGAGCCGGGAAGAGAGAGGACACGCGTCATGCTCCTTCTGTGGAACTGCTGTCGTTCGAAGGCTGTCAGGTGCTCGGGCCGTCGGCGACCTACCCCCAGCCGGGCACGACCATGACCAGCCACACCACCGCCGGGACCGCCGCGACGACGATTCCGCCGTAGGCCATCAGCTGCCGGAAGAAGCGGTCACGGTCCACGTCGGGAGCGGCGGCCAGGACCAGTGCGCCGTTCGTGGAGAACGGGCTGACGTCCACCACCGTCGCCGACACTGCGAGCGCCGCCACCATGCCGACGGCCCCGATCTCGCCCTGGGCGAGGAACGGCACGGCCAGCGGGATGAGCGCGCCCATGATCCCGACGGAGGAGGCGAACGCCGACACGATCCCGCCGATGTAGCAGAGCAGCACCGCGGCGAGCAGCGGGACACCGATGCCGCCGACGCCCTCACCGGCCCAGGTGATGGTGCCCATCTCGTCCAGGACACCGACGTAGGTGAGCACACCGCAGATCAGCAGGACCGTGGGCCAGGCGATCTGGCCGACAGCCTTGCGGCTGTCCTCCGGCCAGGCGGTGCTCAGCACCACGGCGAGGGTGATCGCGGTGAGACCGGCGTCCAGGTCGAAGCCGAGGACGGCGACGACGAGGGCGACCAGACAGACGAGGGTCGCGATGACGGGAACGGTGAGCGCGACGGCCGCGGGGGCGTCGGGGAGGGTGCCCACCGTGGTGGGGGCCGGGGCGGTACGGGTCCCGGTGCCGCCCGTCCCCGGGGTGCCGGAGCCACCGCCGCCGCCGGAGTCCTTCCCTCCCGGCGCCTCGGCCGGTCCCGCACCGATGTCGGTCACGGCTCCCTGGCGCCACAGCTTCAGCCCGCCGCAGACGACGAAGACCACCAGGGCGATGGCGAAGTTGGCCAGCAGCGAGGCGAGGAACAGCGTGATCTCGCTGCCGGGGAGACCCTCGCGGTCGACGATGCCGTTGACGATGGAGCCGTAGATACTGATCGGTGAGAAGCCGCCGGCCTGGGCGCCGTGCACCACCAGCGCGCCCATCAGCAGCGGGCTGATGTGGTAGCGGGCGGCGAAGCTCAGCGCGATGGGCGCGACGATCGCGACCGCGGCCGGGCTGACCGCGCCGATCGCGGTGAGCGCGCCGGTGAGGGCGAACATCACCCAGGGGATGAGGGCCACCCGCCCGCGCACCAGCCGGACGGCCGCGTACACCAGCCAGTCGGTGGTGCCGTTGGCGCGGGCGATGGCGAACAGATAGGTGACGCCGACCAGGACGACGAACAGATCGCCCGGGAAACCGGCGAAGACGCCGTCCGCGTCGAGGTCGGCGACGAGCGTGCCGACCCCGAACGCGGCGGCGAAGGCCAGTGCGCCCATGTTGACGGAGCGGGTGGTGGCGATGACGAACACCACCGCCAAGACGAGAACGGAGATGAGTTCGGGGGACATGCGGGCTCCCGAGTGGCCGAGTGGATGAACCACTTGTCGCTGGAGGGGGGGTGGTCCGGTTGGCTGGAAAGCGTGCGGTGCGCGGGAGGTGCCGTCAAGGGGTCGCGCAAAAATTGGTTCATCCACTTGGCCATTTCGGTCGCGCCCGGTGCTAGTCTCCCGACGAGAGGGGGACCCCGTGACCGACGCCCTGCGCCCCATGACGAAACAGCGCCTGTACGAACAGGTGCTGGACCGATTGCGCCAGTACGTCACCGAGGGCGGCCTGCGGGCCGGCGACCGCCTGCCGCCCGAACGGGACCTGGCCCAGCGGCTCGGGGTCAGCCGGGCCTCCGTGAAGCAGGCGATCGTGGTCCTGGAGGTCCAGGGCCTGGTCGAGGCCCGGCACGGCGGCGGCACCTACCTGGTACGGGACAGCCTCGACGTCGAGCCGGTCGACCGCATGGCGGAACGCCGCCGGCGCCTCCCGGACGTGCTGGAGGCCCGGGAGGCGCTGGAGACGAAGCTCGCCGAACTCGCCGCCGAGCGCCGCACGGACGACGACCTCGCCGCGATGCGGGCGGCGCTCGCGCACATGGCGGAGGAGATCGAGGCGGGCGGCGGCGGTGTGGAGGGGGACCGGCGGTTCCACGCGGCGGTGACGGCGGCGGCGCACAGTGGGCTGCTGGCGGATTTCATGCGGTCGATCGCCGAGCAGATCGCCGAGAGCCGCAACGAGTCGCTGCGTCAGCCGGGGCGGCCGCACCGGTCCCTCGCGCAGCATCAGGCGATTCTCGACGCGATTGCGGAGGGGCGGGGCCGGCAGGCCGCCGCGGCGATGCGCAGGCATGTGCGGACGGTGGCGAAGGTGCGGTTGCTGGACTGGGATCCGGAGGCGGAGGAGGAGCGGTAGCCGCGGGTGCGCCGGGGGCGGGGTCACCGGTGTGGGTGCCGGCCGGGGGGTGGTTGCGCAGCCCGGCGCCCGCGGGGTGCCTCCCCCACTCTCGGCTTCTCCCCCACTCTC
>KL568576.1:9479-17702 GCA_000715605.1 Streptomyces speibonae
CCCCATGAGCGGGAGGCACCCCCATGAGCGGGAGGTGCCCCCACCGCCCACCCGTGCCGCCCTGGGGTACCTCCCAGGCGTCGGTGAAACCACCCGAGGTGGCCCGGCAGCTGCGTGTGCGTGTGAAGTCCGCTACTAGTGGCAGCAGTTGTGGTGGCAAGGTGGTGTCGACGCGCGGCTTTCGCGAGGACCGAGCGCGGGCCGGTGTCGCAGGACCAGGTGTGGGACCGCGGCGAGGGTTGTCAGTGGGGCTGCGTGGGGTCGTAGCGCGCCCAGCCCTGGTCGAGCAGCCGGAATCCGATCTCTATGGCCGATTCGGGATCGCCCTGGCGGGCCATGAGGGGGATCTGGAGTGCGAACCGCGCATAGAAGCGGATCTCCTCGCTCGGCTCGGCCAGCCCGGACTCCTCGGTGAGCACGGCGATCAGAGCGTCCTCGTGACGCAGCCACATCCTCTCCGCGTACTCGACCAGCGACGGAGTGGCCTCCATGAGGGCCAGGATCCGCTTCATGGGCTCGGTTTGCAGTACGGCGATCTCGTCAAGGTAGTGCGCCTTCAGCGCTTCCGAAACGGTCGTCCCCGGCGCACGGTCCCTGACCGCGGCGACGAGCCGGTCCTGCTGCTCGCCCTCTGTGCTGAAGACCAGCGCCTCCTTGCGAGGGAAATGGGCGAACACCGTCTTGGGCGTCACGTCGGCCTTGTCTGCGATCTCGCGCACCGTGACCGCGTCAAAGCCACGCTCGAGGAAGAGCGTGGTCGCCGCCTCCAGGATCGCCGTCCGAGTGGCCGTCTTCTTCCGCTCACGTCGCCCCACGGGCGCGTCGTTCACCATGCCCAAACTCTAACCCCGAGCTAGCGCTACACCAAAGCTATAACTATAGTCGGTATAGTAAGAGCTCGAGTGGAGCTAGAGAGCCCTGCTGGGTCCATCCGGATCCAGGCCCCAGTTTTGCGCTTCAGGCGCATCTCAGGCGGCCGGCCGCCGAACTCCTCTGCGCCAGTGCGGCGATCGGCAAGCGGCGCACCGCCGGCGCCGCGCCATCCCTGAAACATCTTTCCCCCTCCAAGCAAAGGACAACTGCCATGGCCGACAACAACACCATCGATACCCGTCCTGAAGGTGCGGCCGCATCGGGCTGGGTGCGCACCTGGGGCGCCTCGCCGCAGGCGCCGGACAACTCCGTCAGCAGCGTCGAGCCCTTCGAGAACGCCACACTGCGGCACATCGTGAGGGTGAGCGGCGGTGGCAGTCGTATCCGGATCCGCCTCAGCAACGAATACGGGACCGCGCCGGTGACCCTCGGTGCGGCACGGGTCGCCCTCACCGGCGCCGACCACGTGATCCAGGACGGCAGCAGCCACGTAGTGACCTTCAGTGGTCGGCCGAGCGTCACGATCCCCGCCGGCGCGCCGATCCTCAGCGACCCCATCGACCTGCCGCTGCCCGCGCTGTCGCAGCTGGCGATCAGCCTGCACGTGCCCGGCCGCGTCGAGACCGTCACCAGCCACGGCACCTCCCACACCCTCGGCTGGAGCATCCCGGGCGACGCGACCGCTTCGCCCTCGCTCCCCGCTGACGCGGCCCCGCTGCCCGCTCAGGCGTTCATCTCCGCCGTGGAGGTGCTGCCCGACCGGCCGGCGAACGCGATCGCCGTCCTCGGCGACTCCCGCGTCGACGGGACCGGCTCCACCCCGGGCGCCGACCGGCGCTGGACCGACGTGCTGGCCAGGCGCCTGATCGAGCGTGACGGCATAACGCGCTACGTGATCAGCCAGGGCATCGGAGGCAACCGACTGCTCAACGACGGCATCGGCACGTCTGCCCTAGGCCGCTTCGACCGGGATGTTCTCGCCACGCCGGGCCTTGAACACGTGGTGATCGCCGTCGGCGGCGATTTGATCATCTCCTTCGCCCCCGACGACGAGGAAACCGCCGGCTTCGTCGCCATGTTCGGCGGCGAGCCGGTCACCGTCGAAGACATCATCGCCGCTCACGTTCAGGTCGCCGCCCGCGCCCGGATGCACGGCGTGAAGGTATATGCCGCCACCATCGCGCCCTACGGCGGCTCAGAGTTGTACACGGCCGAGGGGGACAAGGCACGCGAGCAGGTCAACGCGTGGATCCGTACCAGCGACGTCTTCGACGGCGTCCTGGACTTCGACGCCGTCTGGCGCGACCCGTCCGACCCCTCCCGCATCCGCAGTGACCTGCACATGGGCGACCACCTGCACGGCAACGACGCCGGATACGGCGCCCTGGCCCGATCGATCGACCTCTCCCTCTTCGACTAGGGGTCCGTCGCGAAAGTGGATCTTGTTCGTTGATGATCATGTCCTGTGGGGCGTGGGGATCCGACGAATGGCCAGTGGGCCCGGCTTGAGCCTGCTGCCGACGGGCATCAAGCCGGGCCGGCCGCAGGGCCCACCAGCACGCCGCCGGAGCGGCGAAAAAGGGGACCTCCGGAAGGAGCCGCCCGGCGGGATCTTCGTCGAGCCGGCTGACCACGGCCTCGGACGCTCCCGCGGCGGCCTGATCAGCAAGATCCACCTCGCGGTCGAGCAGGGGCAGAAGCCCTCGTCCGTGGTGATCACGGCCGGGCAGCGGGGCGGCTCACCCCCTCGGTGGCCCGGCGCACGCCGGCCCACCGAGCTCTTCAAGACAAGGAATCCTCCATGCATGACGTAGTAATCGCCGGCGCGGGACCCGTCGGCCTGTTCCTGGCGGGCGAACTCGCCCTGGCCGGCTGCTCAGTTGTTGTCCTGGAGCGCGAGGCCGACCCGCACCCGCCGCTGGCAGCGCTCCCGCTCGGGCTGCGCGGCCTGAACGCCGGCTCAGCCGAGACGTTCTACCGCCGGGGCATGCTCCAGCAGTTGCTCAAGGCATCGGGCGTCGACGCCGCGACGGTCGGCGCCGACCCCGATGCTGACCAGGCACCCCGTCCCCGGAGCCTGGGCCACTTCGCCGGCATCACGCTGGATGCCGCAGACATCGACCCGGCCGCGCTGGCCTACCGGCTCCCCGGACCGGCGATGGACGGGTTCATGACGAGCCTGGAGGCAGTAACCGGCGTCCTGACCGAACGCGCCGCGGCGCTCGGCGTATCGATCGTGCGAGGCGCCCCCGTCACCGCCGTGACCCAGGACGAGCAGACGGTCACGGTGACGGCCGGCGCCCAGGACCACCCGGCCCGGTGGCTCGTGGGATGCGACGGCGGACGCAGCACGGTCCGCACACTCTCGGGCTTCTCCTTCGTCGGCACCGAACCGCTGTTCACCGGCTACGTTGCCAAGGTCACCTTCGCCGACCCGCACCAGCTGCCCATGGGTTTCCAGCTGACCCCGACCGGCATGTACCTGCGCACGCCCCTCGAAGGGTACCTGGGCATGATGGACTTCGACGGTGGCACTTTCGACCGCACCCAGCAACTGACTTGCGAGCACCTCCAGACGATCCTGCGCCGCGTATCCGGCACCGAGGTGACCCTCAAGGAGGTGCATCTCGCCTCCAGCTTCACCGACCGCGCGATGCAGGCCACGACCTACCGCCACGGCCGTGTCCTCCTCGCCGGGGACGCTGCGCACATCCACTCACCCCTCGGCGGCCAAGGGCTCAACCTCGGCATCGGCGATGCGATGAACCTCGGGTGGAAGCTGGCGGCGACCGTGCGCGGCGACGCCCCCGACGACCTGCTCGACACATACACCGCCGAACGCCACCCGGTCGGCGCCGCCGTCCTTGACTGGTCACGCGCCCAGGTCGCCGCCATGAACCCCGGCCCCAACGCTCCGGCTCTGCAGCACTGGGTGCGCGACCTGTTGCGGACCTCCGACGGGACCACCCAGGTGTACCGCAGAAGTTCCGGACTGTTCCACCGCTACGACCTTGGCAGCGAACAGCCACTCATCGGTCGCACCGCACCTGACTTCCGCCTCACCGACAAGACCACCCTGGGTGACCTGCTCCTGGACGGCCACGGCGTACTGCTCGACTTCAGCTCCCAGCAGCGCCTGAGCGAGCAGGCCGCGCCATGGAAGGACCGCGTGCGCTACATCCACGGCCGCCCCACGAAGGACCTGGGATTCGAGGCCCTCCTCGTCCGCCCCGACGGCATCGTCGCCTGGGCCGACACCTCTGCCGCGGCGGCCGGCAAGGAACTTCAAAGCTCCCTGGCCCGCTGGTTCGCTCGCTCCTGAACCGGCCGTAGTGCCCACGCACACCGACCGCGGGGGCGGGGCCGCGCCAAGGCGTGGAACCAGGGCCGTACAGGACGCAGATGCCTATCTGGTGGTCTCCGGCGAGTACAACCACAGTGTCCCGGGCGTTTCGAAGAACGCCATCGACACTGTCCGGCTGTCGCACGCCTTCCGCAAGGCAAGCCGGTCGATGCCGTCGGCCACGGCGCCGGGATCGGCGCAGGCATCCGGGCGCCGGAGCACCTCGCCCAGAGCATCGGGGAGACCGAGCAAAGACCGCCGATTCCGCCACAGTCTGACCTCCACCGCCGCCCCAAGACCGGCGGCGCCATCCAAAGAAGGAAGAAACCCTCATCCGACAGTCACGCCCGGTCCTCACAGTCAACCGGCGCTGCCGAGCGCGAACCCTCCGGCGATTACATGTCCGAGTACCTGGTCACCAGTGAGGAGCAGGCGGAGATACAGCCGGGTCCGGGAGCCGGGCCGCATGGCGATCACCCCGGCCACGGACAGTCGCCCCCAGCGTCGTCCGCTCACCGTCATGACCGGGGTGCGCCCCCGCCGGCCCCAGGTGCGTCCTGGGAGCGGTCGGCGGGTGGAGCCTGCCTCGTCCTCGAAGCAGATGTGGCCCCCGCAGGCCGCCCGGGCCCTTTCACCTCCGCCCCGGTCGCCTCCTTCCACACGGTGACGGTCTGCTCGTCGCCCGCGGGAGCGGCTAGGCCGTTGTTGTGATGACGTCTGCTACTACGCAGGCGATGTTGTCCGGGCCGCCTGCTGTGTTGGCCTGGGCGATCAGGGTGTGGACCGCTTCGGCGGGGGTGGGGGACGTGGTCAGCAGGGTGGTGATCGTGGCGTCGGGGACTGCCCTGGGGAGGCCGTCGGAGCACAGGAGGTAGCGGTCGCCCGGCTGGGCGTCGTGGAGGCGCAGGTCGGGGGAGGACGTGGTGGCCTCCGTACCCGTGAGGGCCTTCAGCAGGAGGGTGCGCTGGGGGTGGGAGACCGCTTCCTCCGGGGTCAGCCGCCCCTCGTCGAGCATCGACTGGACCACCGTGTGGTCATGGGTGACGCGGAACAGCTCCCCCTCCCGCAGCAGATACGCACGCGAGTCGCCGATGTGCACCAGCGCCAGGCGGGAGCCCGTCCACAGCAGGGCGGTCAGCGTGGTGCCCGCCTCCGCCGAGCCGTCCGCCGCGTCCCGGACCGCCTGCGCGGCCCCCTGCACCGCGTCCTCCAGGAGGTTCAGCACCCCGCCCGCCGGTATCTCCCGCGTGTCGAGGAACCGCAGCGCCTCCACCGCCGCGCTGCTCGCCGGCGCCCCCGCCGGGCCGAAGCCGTCGGCCACGGCGAGCAGACGCCCGCCCGCGTACGCCGTGTCCTGGTTGGCGGGCCGGACCAGGCCCCGGTCGGTGTGGGCGCAGTAGCGCAGCTCCAGTGTGCTCATGACGGTGTCCCTTCTCGATGCTTGCGCCAGGTGATCGACAAGGAACGCGGCGAGGTCCCGCCGTACCGCCGTCTCCGCCTCCACCCGGGCCCAGTACGCCCGGATCTCCACGGCGGCGGCAGCGTCGTCCAGCGAGCGGACCCGGCGGATCTCGGCCAGCGGCATGCCCAGGCGGCGCAGCCACGCCACCAGACGGGCCTGCTCCAGCTGCCCGACCGCGTAGTAGCGGTAGCCCGTGTCCGGGTCCACCCGGGCGGGGCGCAGCAGGTCCAGCTCGTCGTACAGGCGCAGGGCCTTCGGGGACAGCCGGCACGCCCTCGCGAAGGCGCCGATCGTCAGCATGTCCATCTCCCCGTCCTTCCCCGTCCTTCCCTGTCCTACCGCGTGCTTCCGCGTGCTTCCGCGTCTCCGCGTTCCGCCACCGATGCTGGGGCTTCCCCGAAGGTGAAGGTCAAGCGTGGTTCATCCGTGGTGCGGCGGAAGGAGGATACGGAACGTGGCGCCCTCGCCCGGGGCCGTACTCAGCTCCACCCGGCCGTGGTGGGCCGTCACCAGGGACCGTACGATCGCCAGCCCCAGGCCCGCGCCCCCGTCCCCGGTGCGCCCGCGGGCGGCGTCGGCGCGGTAGAAGCGGTCGAAGACACGGGCGGCCTGGCCGGCGGACATGCCCGGGCCCTCGTCGTGCAGTTCCAGGACGGCCAGCCCGTCGCGCGTGCCGACCCCGATACGGACCGGGGTGCCGGCCGGGGTGTGGGCGACCGCGTTGCCGACCAGGTTCGACGTCACCTGCCGTAGCTTCGCCTCGTCGCCCAGCACCGGCGCGCCGCCGGGCGGGCCGCCGCCGGGCCCGGTCAGGGTCACCGGCCGCCCGGGGTCGAGGGCGCGCAGGTCGTGCAGCGCGTCGGCGGCCAGGGTGCGCAGGTCCATGGGGGTGAGCCGCAGCGGCGGGTTCGCGGCGGACGCGGGCTCGTCGAGCCGGGCGAGCAGCAGCAGGTCCTCGACCAGCCGGATCAGCCGTCCCGCCTCCCGCTCGACCCGGCCCATCGCGGCGTCGACATCGGCGCGTTCGGGCATGCCGCCCATCCGGTACAGCTCGGTGAACCCCTTGATGCCGAACAGCGGGGTACGCAGCTCATGGCTGGCGTCCGCGAGGAAGCGGCGCATCTGCTCCGCCGCGGCCGCCCGGGCGGCGTCGCCCTCCTCGATCCGGTCCAGCATGCCGTTGAGCACCCCGGTCAGCCGGCCCAGCTCGGTGCGCGGGTCGGCGGGCCCGGGCACCCGGCTGGACAGGTCGCCGTCCGCGATGGCCGCCGCGGTGGTCTCGATCCGCCGCAGCGGACGCAGCCCGACCCCCACCGCGAACCAGCCCGCCGCGCCGAGCAGCACCAGCACGAGCGTGTTGATCACCAGCACCCGCGTGCCGAGCTGCCGGATCGTCGCGTCGACCTGGGCGAGCGAACCGGCGACCACGACGCTCCCCCCGTCCGCCTCCGGTCCTTCGAGCGGCAGGGCGACCGCCCGCCAGGCCGGTCCGCCGTCCCGGGCGGGCACCTCGAAGGCCCGCCCGTCGCGCGCGGCGACGGCCGCCGAGTCCAGCTCCGGCAGGACCGGGGGGTTCGCCACGGCCGGCCGGACCGTGCGCCGTTCACGGCCGTCCGGGTCCAGGTGGACGACATGGATGTCGCCGGTCAGCCGCTGCTCCACGCTCTGCCGCGCCTGCGGGGTCAGGTCACGCGCCAGGTCGGCCAGGCCGGCGAAGCGCGAGGTGACCGTGGCGGCGGTGCGCAGCCGGTCGTCCAGCTGCCCGACCAGGTCCCGTTGCAGCAGCGTCACCACCAGCGCGCTGCCGCCGAGCAGCGCCATCACGAGCAGCGCCAGCGAGATCGCCAGCAGCCTCCCGCGCAGCGAGACCCGGCCGCGCAGCGCCCCCACCCCGCCCCACCTCACGGCCGGGGCCTGCGCAGCACGTACCCGGTGCCGCGCACCGTGTGGATGAGCTTCGGGTCGTCCTGGTCCACCTTGCGGCGCAGATAGCTGATGTAGGAGGCGACGATGCTGTCGTCACCGCCGAAGTCGTAGTGCCAGACCAGTTCCAGCAGCTGGGCCTTCGACAGCACCTGACCGGCGTTCTCCATCAGCACCCGCAGCAGGCTGAACTCGGTCGGCGAGAGCTGCACCGGCCGCCCGTCCCGCATCACCTGGTGGCTGTCGGGGTCCAGCTCCAGCGTCCCGACGACCAGCCGCCCGTCCGCCGGACGGCCGCCGGTGCGGCGCAGGATGGCGCGGATGCGCAGCACCAGCTCCTCCAGGTTGAACGGCTTGGTCAGATAGTCGTCACCGCCCGCCCTGAGCCCGCCGATCCGGTCCTCGGGCGCGTCCCTGGCGGTGAGGAACAGCACCGGCGGATGCCCCGGAGGCGCGGCGGAGTGCTGCTCGCGCAGCCGCCGTACCACCTCGAAGCCGTCGAAGTCCGGCAGCATCACGTCCAGCACGATCAGGTCCGGGCGCCGCTCCCGCACCGCCGCCAGCGCCTCCGCCCCCGTCTCCACCGGCACCACGTCGAACTCTGTCTCTTATACACATCTCT
>KL568576.1:17885-20977 GCA_000715605.1 Streptomyces speibonae
AGCCGCAGGCTCGCGGACAGCAGCTCCCGCAGGGTCGGTTCGTCCTCCACCACCAGCAGCCGTTCGGATGCCGTCATCCGTCCACTCCCGCCTTGATCGCCGGCCTCCAGTGTCCAGGGTCCGCGCGCTACGCGTCCCGCCTGCGGAAGGCGGCGAACGCGGCGATGAGCAGGACCGCCACACAGACCGCCATCATGGAGAGACCGGGCCAGGGGGCCAGCAGGTCCGGGTCGCGGTAGCCGGTGACGATCTGCCCGCCGGCGATGGGCGGCCAGTACTTCACCGTCCAGTCACCGAGCGCCCCGGGCAGCGCCGGAGCGAAGCCCCGCACGATCAGCATCACGCCGAACAGGGTCGTCACCGTCGCCGTCGTGCTGCGGATCACCGTGCCGGTCGCCAGCCCGAACAGCGCGGCCAGCGTCAGATACAGCGCCCCGCCGAGGACGGCGCGCAGCGACCCCGGATCGGACAGGGCGACATGCGGGGCGCCGGCGTCCGCCAGCGCCGACTGCCCGACCAGGAACCCGCCGAGACAGATCAGCAGCGCCACCGGCAGCGCGACCGCGATCAGCGTCACGGCCTTGGCGGCCAGCACCCGGGTCCGCCGCGGTACGGCGGTCAGCGTGCCGACGATCGTACGGGCGCCGTACTCGGAGGTGACCACCAGCGCGCCCAGCAGACCGAGCGAGACCTGGGCGAGCAGATAGCCGCGCAGACTGATCGCCAGCGGGTCGAAGGAGGCGCGGTCGGCCGCGCTCAGGTTTGGGTACTCGTCGCCGGCGGCCGTGCCGCCCAGTGCCGCCAGCCCGATGCCGAAGGCCACCGTGCCCAGGACGACGGCGAGGGTCGACCGCATCGTACGGATCTTGATCCACTCGGCGTGCAGGCAGTGCACGAACGTCGCCCGGCCCGCCGCGGGCGCCGGGGCGCTCATGGTGCTCGCGCTCATCGGACCGTCTCCTTCGCCCCGTCGGGTGCGTGTTCCGTGTGGTACTCGACGACATCGCGGGTCAGGTCCATGAAGGCCTGCTCCAGGGATACCTGACGCGCGGTCAGCTCGTGCAGCTCCACCCCGCCCGCCGAGGCCAGCGCGCCGATCTCGGCCGTGTCGAGACCGGTCACCACCAGTCCGTCCGCGCCGTCCTCGCGCACCTGGACCGCCGCGGACAGCATCCGCCGCAGCGCGGCCGCCTGCGGGCTGCGCACCAGGACCTCCCGGCCGGAGCGGGCGTCGATGAACGCCCGCATGGCGGTGTCCGCGACCAGCCGTCCGCGGCCGATGACGATGAGATGGTCGGCGGTGAGCTCTATCTCGCTCATCAGGTGGCTGGACATCAGCACCGCGCGTCCCTCGGCCGCCATCCGCCGCATCAGCCCGCGGATCCAGACGATGCCCTCCGGGTCGAGGCCGTTGAGCGGTTCGTCGAAGACCAGCACCGGGGGGTCGCCCAGCAGCGCCGCCGCGATGCCGAGCCGCTGCCGCATGCCCAGCGAGAAGGTGCCGGTCCGGCGCCGGGCGACCCCGTCGAGCCCCACCTCCGCCAGCACCTCGGCCACCCGCCGGCGCGGGATGCCGTTGGAGGCCGCGAGGGCCAGCAGATGGTGCCGGGCGGTACGGCCGGGCAGCACCGCGCCCGCGTCCAGCAGCGCGCCGACCGCCCTGAGCGGCGCCGGGTGGTCGGCGTAGGGGCGGCCGCCGACGGTGGCGGTGCCGGACGTGGGGGCGTCCAGGCCCAGGACCATCCGCAGCGTGGTCGACTTGCCGGCGCCGTTGGGACCGAGGAACCCGGTCACCTCCCCGGGACGGACGGCGAACGTCAGGTCGTCGACGGCCAGGACCTCGCCGTAGCGTTTGGTGAGTCCGCGGACTTCGATCACAGTCACTCCAGAACCGATGGTGGATGTGCGGGGTGCGCGCGCCGTCGGGGCGCCGCGCACCACCCACCGTGGGCGGGCCGTCTGGACCGGTCTGGGCGTTTCTGAACGCCCCCTGGGAACCACCGCCACGCGCCGCCGGAAAACCGCAGGTCACGGCGGACCGACCGGCGGGACGGCAGCCGAATTCACACAGAACTCCCAGAAACCGAACTGCTAGCCTGCACGTCGATCGACTGTTCGTACGAGGAGTGAGTCGCCGTGCCCCGTATCGCGCTCGTCACCTGCGCACCCGGCCCCGAGGTGGCCGAGGACCGCGATCTGCCGGCCCTGGTGCGGGCGCTGGAGGACGCCGGGGCCCGGGCGACCGCCGAGGTGTGGGACGACGACCGGGTGGACTGGGCGGCCTTCGACCTCGTCGTGATCCGCTCCACCTGGGACTACAGCTGGCGGGCGGCGGAGTTCACCGCGTGGGCCGAGCGGTGCGCCGCGGTCACCCGGCTGGCCAACCCGGCCGACGTGGTGCGGTGGAACACCGACAAGCGGTACCTCGCCGACCTCGCCGACGCCGGGGTGCCCGTCGTGGACACCCGCTACCTGGCCCCCGGCGACCCCCTCGACCTCCCCGGCGACCACGAGTACGTCGTCAAACCGGCCTCCGGCGCCGGCGCCCGGTTCGCCGCCCGCTACACCCCCGACGAGCACGCCACGGCCGTACGGCACCTGGAGCGCATGCACGCCGACGGGCTCACCGCGATGGTGCAGCCCTACCTGAGCGCCATCGACACCACCGGGGAGCGGGCGCTGCAGTACTTCGGCGGGACCCTGCTGCACGCCAGCCGCAAGGGCCCCGTCCTCGCCCCGAGCACCCCCTACGACCAGCGCAAGACCGCCCACCCCGGACTCACCGAGTGGACGCCGAGCCTGGAGGAGGCCGCGATCGCCAGGAAGGCGATGGCCTCCGTGCCGGGCCGGCCCGAGCTGCTGTACGCGCGCGTCGACCTCGTGGACGGGGACGACGGCCGGCCCCGCGTGATGGAGCTGGAGCTCGTCGAACCGAACCTGTTCCTGTGGCTGCACCCCGAGTCGATGCCGCGTGTCGTGGAGGACGTCCTCAAGGCCGCTGCTCGCTGACCGCCGTACGCTGCAGCAGCCCCCACGTGAACTCGGCGACGACCTCGTGCCGTACCCCCGCCGCGTCCGGGGCCGTGAAGGCC
>KL568576.1:21323-21924 GCA_000715605.1 Streptomyces speibonae
GAGATGTGTATAAGAGACAGGAGTCCAGGTCGCCGATCCGGCGCGGGGCGCGCGACTCCGGCTCGCCCAGCACGGACCGGTACCGGGACAGGGCCGGCCGGGAGCGCGGCGAGCGGACCATCGCCTGCCAGCGTTTGTTGGCCTCGCGCATCTCGGTCAGGGAGGCGCCCAGCTCGCGCCGGGCGCCCTCCACCGGCCCGGGATTGTGATCGGCCATGCGGCGCAGCAGCACGAGCTGGAAGTCGCGCGGGGTGAAGGGCTCAGTGGGGCGTCGTCCGGTGGGCACGGGACCCATCGTCGCCCACCGGGGCCCGCCCGGGCGACGGCCGCCGCTCCAGGCGAGCGGCGGCCGCGGGATGCGACGGGGGCGCTGCTCGCGACGGCTCGCGCGTCGGCGGCCCACCCATTGCCCCTTTGTGCGGGCTGCGACTAGCCTGTGTTCGTCATGCCGATCGCCTGTTGAAATATCGAACGCATCGCAGGCGCCAGAGACACATTAGGGAGGAGGCAGGTCGTGGGACGCCTCGTACCGGCCGTGACCCGGGCTCTCGACATACTCGAGCTCTTCCTCGACGGGGACGGCACGCTCTCCGCCCCCGAC
>KL568576.1:22163-27836 GCA_000715605.1 Streptomyces speibonae
GGCACGCTCTCCGCCCCCGACATCGTGCGCAGGCTCCAGCTGCCGCGCACCACCGTCCACGAGCTGGTGACCACGCTCGCCGCCCGCAAGTACATCGTCCCCGTGGCCGGCCAGCCCGGACGCTACCGGCTCGGCGTGCGCCCATACCAGCTCGGCGCCCGCTACGCCGAGCAACTCGACCTCGCCGCCGAGGGCCGGCAGGTCGCCCGGTCCGTCGCCGAGACCTGCGACGAGACGGTGCACGTGGCGATCCTGGAGGACACCGACGTCATCTACATCGCCAAGGTCGACTCCACCCACGCGGTGCGGATGGTCTCGGCGGCCGGGCGCAGGCTGCCCGCGCACTGCACCTCCGTCGGCAAGATGCTGCTGGCCTCCCTTCCCGAGCAGGAACTCGGCGCGCGCCTCCCCGACGGAGCGGAGCTGCCCGCGATGACCCCCAACAGCATCACCGACCCGGCCGTGCTGCGCGAGACGCTCGCGGAGATCCGGACCCGGGGCGTCGCCGTGGAGAGCCGCGAGTCCAACCCGGACGTCTCCTGCGTCGCCGCGCCCGTGCGCGACCGCACGGGGCAGGTGGTCGCCGCGCTGTCCATCTCCGTACCGATGAGTCGCTGGAGCGACGAACGCCTGGGCGAGCTGGAGCAGCTCGCCGTGAAGGGCGCCGCCGAACTGTCCGAACGCCTGGGTCACCGGAGTGCCGCATGACGAACACGTACGAGGTCGCCGTCCGCGAGGAGGCCATCCTGGGGGAGGGCCCCACCTGGGACCCGGCCACGGGCCGGCTGCTGTGGATCGACATCCTCGGCTCCCGCGTCCACACCTACGACCCCGCCACCGGCCGGCGCACCGTGCGCCGCACCGAGCAGCACGTGGGCGCCGCCAAACCCCGCGCGGGCGGCGGTCTCGTCCTCAACCTGCGCGACGGCATCGGCCTGGTCGACCCCGACGACACCTTCCGCTGGCTGCACCACGAGCCCGTCCCCGGCCGCCGCGGCAACGACGCCGCCGTCGCCCCCGACGGCAGCCTCTTCGCGGGCACCATGCGCTACGACGAGGCACCCTGCGGCGGCACCCTGTCCCGCGTCACCGGCGACGGCACCGTCAAGGTCCTCCTCGACGACGTGGCCGTGAGCAACGGCACCGGCTGGAGCCCCGACGGGCGGCTGATGTACTACATCGACTCCCCGACCCGCCGCGTCGACGTCTTCGACGTCGGTCAGGCGGACGGCCGGATCAGCAACCGGCGCTCGTTCGCGGCGATCGAGGAGGGCGCGGGCTTCCCCGACGGGCTGTGCGTCGACGCGGAGGGCTGTGTGTGGGTCGCGCTGTGGGACGGGGGCGCGGTACGCCGGTACACGCCCTCCGGCACGCTGGACCGCGAGATCCGCCTGCCCGTACCGCTGGTCACGGCCTGTGCGTTCGGCGGCCCCGACCTGACGGACCTCTACATCACCACGGCCCGGGTGGGCCTGACCGCCCCCCACCCCCTGGCGGGCTCCGTCCTGGTCGTCCCGGGAGCCGGCAAGGGCGTCGCCCAGCCCGCGTTCGCGGGCTGAGCGAGGGAAGCGGCCCGCCGTCGACCGCTACGTCATCAGCTGCTCGATGGCGTCGGCCGCCGCGGTGGCGCCACCGGCCGCGCGGCACGACTCGGCCATGTCCGCCAGGTTCGCCCTGATGTCCTCGTCCCGGTGCACGGCGAGCGCGGCCTCCCGCAGCGCCGGGGCGGTCCGCTCCTCCAGGGTGACGCCCAAACCGAGCTCCCGCAGCCGGCGCGCGTTGGCCTTCTGCTCCGGTGTCTCGGGCACGGCGACCGTGGGGACCCGGCGGTGCAGGGCCTCCATGGTGGAGTTCATGCCGGTCTGGGTCACGAACACGTCGGCGTGCTCGAGCACGTCGAGCTGGGGGAAGGAGGGGCGGATCTCGAAGTTCTCGGGCACGCGCCCGAGTTCGGCCGGATCGACGCCGTCCCCGACAGCCATCGCCACGTGCCGTCCGGTGTCGCCGAAGGCGTCGATGCAGAGGCGGAAGAACTCGGGGTTCTTGTTGAGGATGGTCCCGAGGGAGATGAACAACAGGGGTGTGTCCGCCGCCGGCGGTTTCCAGCTGCCCGAATCGGCACGGGTGTAGTCGGACGGTCCGACGAAGACGTAGCGGTCGTCGAAGGTGTCGCCGGCGTACTGGAACTCCCGGGGCACACAGACGAGACAGAGCTCGTGGGGGACACGGGTGAGGACGGTGCCCAGGGTCCCGGTGACGCCGAGGGCCGAGGTGAACTCACGCACCCGGGCCTCCGCGGCGGCGGACGAAGCGGCCAGCCGCTCCGGGTCGGGAACGAACTCCTGCAGCGGTGTGTAGTGCTCGTTCGCCGCGTACGAAGGCCGTATCTGCACGGCGGGCACACCGAGGAGCGCGGCAAGGGCCGCTCCGGCCAGGGAGTTGGCGAGGTAGCAGACCACGTCGGGCGGATCGGCGGCGAACGCCTCGCGCAGGAGCGGCAGTTCGCGCTCCGCGCTGGTGAGGAGAAGGTCGGTGATCATCGCCACCAGATCCGGGCCGGCCTCGCGCAGGGCACGCCGGCCCTTCTCGCCTCCCCTCGGCGGGCCGGTGCCCGGCAGGGGTAAGAAGCGTGCCCCGGCCCCCTGGACCAGGTCGGCCCAGGGGTCGGGGACGGCGTAGGTGACGCGGTGTCCCCTCCGGACCAGTTCGGCCACCCAGGGCAGCGTCGGATTGAGGTGACTGGTGCCGGGGCGGCCGATGAAGGCGATGTGGCGTCGCATCCGGTGAGCTCCCATGCCGGTCGGGAAGGTGACGGGCGTACAGAGGGGCGGCGGCCGCGCAGGAACCCCCACGGCCACCTCTTTCGCCGCCGCCGCCGTCGTCATCGTCCGCGCCCCGCTCGCGCCCCGGCAACGGTCGTCCGGGCAGCCCCCGGGTCACACCCCCGAGCGATCCAGTGACCGCAGCAGTGCCCGTTCGCTCGTCGTCATCGGCGGCTCGGTGGACGGCGGCAGCGGGGACCCGGCGAGGGCCGCAAGGACCGCCCCGGGGCGGAACATCCGCGTCGGGGCCGCCCGCAGGCTCGTGACCTCCCAGATCACCGAAGCCGCCGCGTACGACCCCGTCGCCGCCTTCATCATGCGACGCGAGTACGCCGACACCACCCGGTCGGCCACCGTCGGCGCGCCGCCCCGCACCCCCGGGTACATGACGTCCTGGCTGACGGCCACCGACCACGCGGCGTCCGCCGCCCGCGCCGTACCCCGCAGCACCCGCCGCGCCAGCCCCGGCGTGCCGAGGCCACCGGGCGAGCGGGCCAGCTC
Source organism: Streptomyces speibonae (assembly GCA_000715605.1). Taxonomy (GTDB): domain Bacteria; phylum Actinomycetota; class Actinomycetes; order Streptomycetales; family Streptomycetaceae; genus Streptomyces; species Streptomyces speibonae. The sequence continues at coordinate 25,487 of KL568576.1, forward strand.
ACGGCCGAGCACCCGCGCCCCGAACGCGGCCACCGACATCCCGTGCCCGTACGCCGGGTTGAACGTGGCCAGCGCGTCCCCCAGCACCACGAACCCCTCCGGCCAGCGCGGCAGCTTCTCCAGGTACCGCCGCACATTGCTGGTCGAGCGGCTCAGATGCACATCGCCCAGCGGCTCCGCCCCGGAGATCAGCCGCCCCACGATCGGGTCGGGCAGGTCCAGCGCGTACCGGAGGAACCCCTCCGGGTCGGCCGGCGGCTCGCCCCCGCGCGATCCGCCGCAGCTCACCAGCCAGCGGCCGCCCTCGATCGGCATGACCATCGCGCTCCGGCCCGGCCGGGAGACGTACGGATTGGCCTGCACCATCGTCAGCGGGAACCGTTCCGCCCCCTCCGGCACCCGGTAGAGGCGCGAGGCGTTCACCAGCCCGGAGTCCACGGCCCGCTCCCGCACCCCGGTCAGCCCGAGCCCGCCCAGCCAGCTGACCACCCGGGTGCCGCGCCCGCTCGCGTCGACGACCAGGTCCGCCTCGAGATCCGTGTCCCCGCCGGGCGCCGCGACCCGCACCCCGCGCACCCGCCGGGCGGAACCGGTCAGACCGACCACGGCCGCCTTGCGGATCTCCACGGCTGCCTGCTCCCGCACGGTCTCCCGCAGCACCCAGTCCACCAGCGCGCGGCTGCACGTCAGCATGGCCGGGCCCGCGCGCCGCCAGCGGCGCAGCCAGCCGTCCGGGGTGAGGGCGAGCATGCCCGAGCTGAGCGGTATCTCGTGCGCCCCGGCGGCGAGCAGCCGCCCCCGCAGCCCCGCGGCCGGCAGCAGCTCCTCCATGGCGTCCAGACCGCCCGCCATGAGCAGATGCGCGTGCCGCCCCTGCGGCAGCCCCCGGCGGTGCTCGGGCCCCTCGGGCAGCTCGTCCCGGTCCAGCACGATCACCTCGTCCGCCCCAGCGGCGGACAGCACGGCCGCGGCCAGCATGCCGGCGAGACCGGCACCGATGACGACAGCTCTACGCGACATGGGGCTCCTCGGGTTCGGTCCTGGATCCGGTCAGGGAGGACGGCACGGCACCGTCGGAGGCGGCGCCCGCGCCGGGCTGCCCGCGCAGCGCCTCGGCCAGCTCCACCAGTCCGCCGGTGCCGGAGACCTCGGTGGCGTGCAGCCGGTAGCTGCCGCCCGTCTGGGGTGGTTCCTCGCGGGCGGCGGCCCGTCGCGCCGCGTCGGCGAGCATCGCCGCCTCCGCCGCGAGCCGCGACTCGTGGGGCGAGCGGCCCGCGCGCAGGGAGCGGTCCCGCACCCGCTCGCGGACCCGGTGGTCGAAGTACGGTGCCAGCGCCAGCAACGCGTCGTGGATCGACACCTCGCGCCACTGCAGCCGCGCCTGGGGCAGCTGCCACCAGTCAGTCGGCGGCTTGGGCGCGGTGGACGCCGACCTCACCAGGCACCACAGCGGGGCCAGCCGCCGATGGTCGCCCAGCGCCCGCCACTGGGCGACCGCGGACGGCAGCAGATACCCCGCCGAACACAGCAGCGCGGCCAGCGAGGCCATCGGCGGGGCGACCGTGGTGGACAGGAAGTCGAGGTCGTGGCCCGTCCAGCGCGCCACGATCGCCGTGTACTTGGCCGCCTGGAAGCCCAGCACGTCCAGCAGCGCGCCCACCAGGATCAGCCGCAGCCCGGTCCGCAGCGGACCGCCGACCTCGCGCCCCCACTTGACGCAGAGGGCGCACATCACCAGCATCGCCGCGCTGTGCCCCACCAGGTACAGCAGGATCATCTCCCGCATGAACGGCGTGCTCGCGTAATAGGTGTCGAGGTCCGTCAGCCGCTCGGTGTCCGCCTCGGCGAGCACGAACAGCACGACGATCGCCACCACCAGCAGACCGTAGGCGGCGACGGTGCGCAGCACCCTGCGCCGCACCCGCGCCCGCGGACCGCCCCGCCAGTTGATCAGCAGCACCAGCACCGCGCAGCTGTACGCGGAGAGCATGCCGTAGGTCAGCGGCGCCCCGAAGTTGGGGACGCCGGTCAGCTCGTTGACGGTGGACAGGGTGGCCGGGGCGGCGCACACGAAGACCAGCGCCCCGAGCACGATGGCCACACAGGTGGAGACCAGCAGCGGGTTGCGCATGGCCCTGCGCGGGCGGCGCAGCAGCAGCGCGGAGGTCATTCCGAAGACGAAGGCCGCCAGATAGACGACGAGGCTCACGACGGCCCCCTTCTCACTTCCACACCCCGGTTCACACGGTCCCCGCCGTCGTCGTCCCGCTCGGCACGGCGGTGGCGGCGGGCACCGGGCCGGCGCCGGCCAGGGCGTCGGCGATCCGCGCCAGCACGGCGGGACCGGGCA
>KL568576.1:28095-28322 GCA_000715605.1 Streptomyces speibonae
GCGCCGCGGTGATCACCGCGGCCCACGCGGCGGCCTCGGACCGCTCGTGATCGCCCGTGGCGGCCAGTGCGCACGCCCGGGTCCGGTCGAACAGGTCCTGGTCGAAGTAGGCGTCCAGATGGCTCAGCGCGTTGTGGATGCTGGTCTGGCGCCACATCAGCCGGGTGGTCGGGAAGGCGAACCGGGGCCGCGGCAGCCGCAGGGTCCGGCGGGTCAGGAGGTCGTCC
>KL568576.1:28498-29017 GCA_000715605.1 Streptomyces speibonae
GCCGCAGGGTCCGGCGGGTCAGGAGGTCGTCCAGCGCGTCCTCCAGCGGCCCGAGCCGGGCGTACGTCCGGCCGGCCTGCCGCCACTCACCCAGCCGGGGCGCCGTCAGCGGCACCAGCACGCCGACGACCGTCAGCAGGGCGCCGAGTCCCGCGGCGGCCGGGGAGACGGTGGTGCTCAGCGCCGACCAGTCCCGTCCGGACCAGCGGGCCCCCACCGCGATCAGCTTGGCCACGCTGTAACCGCCCCCGCACAGCGAACCGGTCCCGAGCAGCAGCAGCCCCGCCCGCAGCCCGCCCCGCACCCGGCGCGCCCAGCGCAGCGAGGAGACCGCGGTGACCGTCACGGTGATGAGGTGCGCCAGCAGGTACAGCACGATCATCTGGGCCATGTACGGGGTCGTCGCGTAGTACGTGTCCAGGTCGGTCCGGCGCTCCACGGGCGCCTCACCGAGGGCGAAGGTCACCGCGATGCCGAGGACGACCACGGCGTAGGCGAGCAGCCAGCGGCGGGCGGTGC
>KL568576.1:29249-30415 GCA_000715605.1 Streptomyces speibonae
CCCGCCGCGCCAGTGCACGATGAGCACCTGCGAGGCGGCGCAGTACCCGGTGATCGCCGCATAGGTGACCGGCGCCGCCAGGTTCGGCACCCCGCCGAGCCGGTTGACGGCGCCCACCGTCGGCGGCGCCCCGAGGAAGAAGCACAGCCCCGCCAGGCCCAGCACCGCGCAGATCGCCCGCAGGTACGGATCGCGCCGGTGCCGCAGCAGATCGGGCGCCTTCACCAGCAGACCGAGCCACAGCACCCCGCAGCTGACGTAGTTGATGAGGCCGTTCATCTCTTCGTCCCGCGGTAGTTGAGCGCGGCCCCGATGCGTCCGGCGAGGTCCTGCGGGTCCGCGGAGCCGGCGCCGCCCGGGGCGTACACCGGGTCGGCGGACGCGTCGAGCCAGGTGCGCAGCCGGCGCCCCATCAGCATGCCGAAGCGGTCCGCCTCCTGCTCCTCGGCCAGGCTGAAGTCGGTGCGGGCGGCGACGGGCAGGGACCCGCCGGCGCCCTGCGCGGCCGGCTCCCGGCGGCTCATGTGCCACACCTCGTGGCAGAAGATCACGATCTGGTGCCACACGGCGGCCCGCTCGTCCACCACCACGTCGTCGTGGCCCTCCCGCTCCAGCCACAGCCCGCTCGCGGTGTGCGGGGGGAACGCCGCCCGGTGCACCAGCACTTCACGTCCGCGCCAGGCGCTGACGGAGCCGACGAGCGCGTCGAACAGCACCTCGGGATCGGCCGGCACCTCCACCCGGATGGGGTCGATGAGGGCGTCAGCGAGACGACGCATCTCCTTCCTGGTACGCACCGCTGTCTCCCTGTTCCCCTGGGCGTGGCTCGGTCACTTGTGCAATATGCCAAGGTGTGGGCCCTCCCGGCCAGTTGAACGTGGCGCACGGTCACTCCGTGACCGCCACGGTGTCCCCGGGTGCCACCGCGCGGGCGCGGACCTCCCGGATCACGTCGGGATGGCGCAGAGCGCGTGAGACGGCCCCGATCTCGTGGAGCAGCTGCGTGGTGTCGGGCCCGTGGCCGCCGGCGCCGTCGTCCCGGCCGGTTCCGGCCTCGACGGCGTCGAGGATCACGACGGCCGCCGCGAGCGCCCTCGCCCGCTGCGGCGCGAAGCCCAGGCCCCGGGCGGCGGCGTACGACCGCTCGCGCAGCCGCTCGTCGGTCT
>KL568576.1:30589-32282 GCA_000715605.1 Streptomyces speibonae
AGCCGCTCGTCGGTCCGCCGGGCCAGCGGCAGCAGTACGTCACGGATGAACGTCTCCCGCCGCGTCAGGCGGAGTTCGGGGCCGGCGCGCAGCACGAACGGCAGGCCGGAGCCGTGCACGGTCCGCATCAGGAGGTACAGGGGCCGCAGCCGCCGGTGGGCGCGGCGGATCCGCCAGCGCGCGTGGAGGTACTGGCCGGCGTGCGGCAGGATGAAGCCGACCGCGATCGACACGGCCGACAGACACGCCAGCGCCGGCGCGACGTCGAGATTGAGCCGGTCCAGGTCGTACCCGGTCCAACGGGCCCCGACGGCGGTGAGCTTGGCGGCGTCGAAGGCGAGGTTCAGCGCGTAGCCGATGCCCAGGAACTTCAGTCCCCAGCGCAGCCATGCGTCGAGTCCGTCGGTGCGGATCCAGTTCCAGATCAGCTTCGAGGTGATGAGCCCGGCGACGGTGTGCGCGAGGAGGTACAGCACGATCTCCTCGCGCATGAACGGCGTGGTGGCGTAGTAGGTGTCCAGGTCCCGGGTGCGCTCCACGGGCACGTCCGCGAGGGCGAACAGCACCCAGAGCAGGACGATCACGCTTCCGTAGGCCCACAGGACGCGGCGGGTGGCCCTGCGGGTGGCGGCGGAGCGCTCCGACGGGCCGTCGCGCCAGGCGACGATCAGCACAAGACAGGATCCGCAGAACGCGGTGAGCAGGGAATACACCCAGGGCGCCGAGATGTTGGGCACGCCGGTGACGCGGTTCACCCAGACGATCGTGGAGGGCGCGACGAACACGAACACCGCGCAGGCGAGCAGCAGCAGACCGCCGACCGCGCGCAGCAGCGGGTCGTTCCACAGCCTGATGATCGTCGGCAGTTTGATGGCCAGGGCGGCGGCCAGCACGAGGGCCGGGATCCACCAGAAGGACGTGTAGAGCTCACTCAGGAGCGAGGCCGGGCCCAGGGCCGCGTCCGCGAACTCCATCGCGTCTCCTCGCTCTCCTCGCCCGCCGGAACCAGGGCCGTTCGAGCCTACGCGGGTGGACGTGTGCCCGTCAGGCGAGCGCGTGTACGAGACACGGTCCCGTCCGGATCACGCCCGTCTCATTGACGTGCCCGGACATCCCCCTTACGGTCACGTTCGAAGTTGCGAGCGTCATCCGATATACCGAACAGAGGAAAGGGTCACCGTGCGCACCGCCCGTTTCACCCTGGACCCCGCCTTCACCGTGGGCGAAGTGAACCCCCGCCTCTTCGGATCGTTCGTCGAACACCTGGGCCGCTGCGTGTACACCGGCATCTTCGAACCGGGCCACCCCGCCGCGGACGCCGAGGGCCTGCGCACGGACGTCCTCGGCCTCGTCAGGGAACTCGGCGTCACCGCCGTCCGCTACCCCGGCGGCAACTTCGTCTCCGCCTACCGGTGGGAGGACTCCGTGGGCCCCATGGCGGACCGCCCCCGCCGCCTCGACCCCGCCTGGCGCTCGACGGAGACCAACCGCTTCGGCCTGTCCGAATACATCGCGTTCCTCAGGAAGCTCGGCCCCCGCGCCGAACCCATGATGGCGCTCAACCTCGGCACCCGGGGCGTCACCGAGGCCCTGGAACTCCTGGAGTACGCCAACCACCCCTCCGGCACCGCCCTTTCGGACCTGCGCGCCGCGCACGGCGACAAGGAGCCCTTCGGCATCAGGCTCTGGTGCC
>KL568576.1:32458-36095 GCA_000715605.1 Streptomyces speibonae
TGGTGCCTCGGCAACGAGATGGACGGCCCCTGGCAGACCGGCCACAAGACCGCCGAGGAGTACGGCCGTCTGGCCGCCGAGACCGCCCGCGCCATGCGCCAGTTCGACCCCGGGGTCGAACTCGTCGCCTGCGGCTCCTCCGGCCAGTCCATGGCCACCTTCGCCGAGTGGGAGGCGACGGTCCTCAAGGAGACCTACGACCTCGTCGACCACATCTCCCTGCACGCCTACTACGAGCCCCTCGACGGCGACGTGGACTCCTTCCTGGCCTCCGCCGTGGACATGGAGTCCTTCATCGAGAACGTGATCGCCACCTGCGACCACGTCGGCGCCCGTCTGAAGTCGACGAAGCGGATCACCCTCTCCTTCGACGAGTGGAACGTCTGGTACATGTCCCGCGCCGGGGAACAGGTCGCCGCCCTGGACTGGCCCGAGGCCCCCCGCATCCTCGAGGACCACTACAGCGTCACCGACGCCGTCGTCGTCGGCTCGCTGCTCATCGCGCTGCTCCGGCACGCCGACCGGGTGGCCGTCGCCTGCCTCGCCCAGCTCGTCAACGTGATCGCCCCCATCATGACCGAGCCCGGCGGCCCGGCCTGGCGGCAGACGACGTTTTTCCCCTTCGCCCAGGCGTCGCGGTACGGCCGCGGCGAGGTCCTCGACGTCCGCGTGGACTCACCGGTGTACGAGACGGAGAAGTACGGCGAGGCCGACCTCCTGCACGCCACCGCCGTACGCGCCGAGGACGGCACGGTCACCGTCTTCGCCGTCAACCGCGACCGCACAGCCCCGCTGCCCCTGGAGGTGACGCTGGGCGCCCTCGCGGTGACCTCCGTCGTCGAGCACAGCGTCCTCGCCGACGCCGACGCCGACGCCGGCAACACCCTCGCCGAGCCCGACCGGGTCACCCCGCGTGCGGCAGCGGGCACCACCCTGGACGGCGGCCGCCTCACCGCCGTACTGGAGCCGCTGTCCTGGAACGTGATCCGGCTGGCGTGACGGGCCCGCTCACTTCCCCGGTGACTCCACGGCCCCCACCGGCACCCCGCCCCGCGCCGCGCCGAGCAGCGTCAGCCGCACCTCGCCCGGCCCCGACAGCGTGCTCGTGTCGGACAGCACCGCCAGGGCCAGGGTGTTGGTACCCCGGGTGCGCAGGATCCCGTTCGGCAGGACGAAGGTGTGCTGCCGGCCCGCCTCGTTGCGGTACTCGCCCATGTTCCAGCCGTTGAGGAACACCTGGACGCGGTAGGCGCGCTCCGGGTCGTCGTCGAGCGTCAGTCCCACCGAGGCGTCGATGTCCGGGTCGATGCCGAGCCGGAACTCGGTCCGGTACCAGGCCACCCCCTGTCGCCGCTCCGCGCGCGGGAAGTCCACGGCCCGCCACTCCCGGTCGTCGTGCCCCGGCAGGTGCCAGCCGTGCCGCTCGCCGTGCAGGCCGCCGTTGTTGAGCGGTCCGCGCACCCGGTCCGGCGCCACCGCGCCCTGGATCCGCCACTGAACGTCCCGCGACCCGCCCTCGAAGCCGACGGCCACGAGCCCGCGCGCCGCCTTGTGCGGGTCCCGCGCCCCCTCGTCCGCCCCGTGCTGCATGGGCCGCACCAGCACCGACAGCACCTGCCGTCCGGGCCTTCGCAGCTCCTCCGGCAGGGGGAAGGCGGCCGTGGCCGTCCGGGTGTCCCGCGCCGCCGTGTCCTCCTCCGGCACCGGCATGCGGTGGGCGCCCAGGGGCCGCCCGTCCAGCCAGGCCATCAGCAGGCCGTGCGGACCCGTGCGGTAGGACAGGGACACCGAGGTGAGACCGCGCGTGTCGGTCAGCCGTCCCCGGTACCAGACGTCGCCGTAGTGGAAGCCGTAGTCGTCCGCGAACAGCACCGGGCCGTCCGCGGGCACGGGCGTGGTGCTGTGGGTGGCGGTGCGGTCGGCCACCGTCCACGCCGAGTCGTCGAAGTCCGGCTCGGACTCCGGGCTTCCGCCCCGGCGCCGCCAGCCGCCCAGCTTGGGCAGCGGCACCTCGGCCACCTCCGGCATCATCCCCTCCATCACCAGGCTCCCGGCCCGGCCGAGGTAGGTGGGCACCGGCCGGCCGTTCCAGGTCACGGAGGTGATCCCGCGCGGCGCCCACACCTCCACCCCGGTCTCGATCACGACGTCGCCGGTCAGATGGACGGTGGAGCCGCGCAGCTCGGCCGAGCGCAGCAGCGCCGGGCCGTAGACCAGCAGGGAACCGGAGGGGGTCTCGTACGGCCACAGGCGCAGCGCGGTCGCGTCGTCGGCGAACAGCAGCACCATCGGGACCTCGGAGTCCCCGCCCCTGAGGAGGACCCGGCTCAGTCCGCCCACGCCGAGCGGCACGACGATGTTGAGCCGGCCCCGGTCGTAGGTCCACGCGGGCTGGGTGTCCGCGCGCAGCACCTCCGGCTGGGTGTCGCAGTCCAGCGCGATCTGCGCCTGTTCGCCGGCGCGGCCGACGAACACGGCGACGTCCGTCCGTCCGGCGGCCATGCTCAGCATCGGCTGCGCGGTGCTGTACGCGAGCTTCCGCCGGCCCAGGCGCAGTCCGGAGACGAGCAGTTTGGCGTCGCCCGGCGCCACGGTGACCGGGACCTCGACGCCGGTGTCCGGCAGTGCCGAGCGGACCTCCTCGCCGGCGTCGTTGCGCACCACGTACACCTGCGCGCCGGTGTCGGGGTTGGCCAGGTGACGCACCGTCAGCCACCGGTCCGCCGCCCGTGTCCCGTCGACCGGGTTCAGGCGGGCGAGGTCGGGCACCGTGCGCACCAGATGCCCGAACTGCTGGAGCGGGGCCATCGCCGGGGTGACCTCGCGGCCCTCGTCGACCGGCGCCCCCGAGCCGTACGAGGCGGGGAGCCCCGGTCCGGGCAGCCAGCCCCACGACGTGCCGCCGAACACCCTGCCGACGCTCTGCGCGGTGAACCCCCGGGCCAGGTCGGTGAGATGACCGCTGCGCCGGTACCCGGCGCCGGAGCGGAGCCCCGGCGTCCGCGGCCCGCCCTCGCGGCCGCCGAACCGCCCGTCTCCGTGCAGGACGGGTACGTCGATGCGGTCGGCGCGCGCCTTGGCGTACAGGTGGGCCAGACAGGCGCGCCGGGCCGGATCGTCCGCGGTGGCCGTGCCGCCGTCCTCGAGCTGGTACAGCAGCACCGTGCCGCCGCCCGCGGTGAACAGGTGCCGTACGGCGATGGAGTTGACGGCGGTCAGCCATGCGTCGGCGTGCCGCAGATACTCCGGGTCGTCGGTGCGCGCGGTCCCGTCGACGGCCGCCAGCCATCCGGGCAGACCGCCGGCGTCCACCTCGGGGCCGAGGTACGGACCCGGGCGCAGGATGACGTACAGGCGTTCCTCGGCGGCCATGCCGAGGAACAGGTCGAGGTCCCGTACGCCGGTGAAGTCGTGCTTCCCGGGTGCGGGGGAGTGGTGATTCCACGGCACGGGGACGCTCACCGCGTTGTGCCCGTGGGCGCGCAGCTTCTGCAGGACGTCCCGCCACAGGGAGGGGCTGGGCAGCCGGAAGGGGTGCATCTCCGCCGACCACAGCATCAGCCGGCGGCCGTCCACCAGCAGGGAATGCCCGTCGGAGCCGATCCGGTGCCGCCTGCCGTCCGCGCGCGGCGGAGGC
>KL568576.1:36361-37820 GCA_000715605.1 Streptomyces speibonae
CCGGCCAGAGCGGTGAAGGTGCGCCTGCTGAGCTCCAAGGGAGCGCCTCCTGTTGTGGTGCCACACGCCGTGCCAGGGGGGTCATTGTCCACGAACGGGAACCCCGTCGTTCACAGGACGCACCCGGTACGTCCCTTTGTGTCCCGCCGCGTCATGGCACAAGTGAATGGCCTGAGTTCGCCCTGTCCGGCGGTCGCGGTGCTCCATACGATGCGAGCGCTCCCGGTCTTCACCGCACCTTCATGCCTCCTTCACGAAGCCGGGAGCGCATGTGCCTGCGTGATTGGCATGTACATGACGCTTCAACCATCACCCCCCACGGAAGGACGGAGACACTCCATGGCTGGTGGCCTGCTCATGGGCGCCGCGACCGCGGCGCTCCTCGCTGCCGCGCTCCCCGCGCACAACCCGTCGACCGGTTTCGAGGACCCGCCCCCGGACAAGATCGTCATCAAGGTCGCCACAGTGAACGGATCCGGATGCCCCCAGGGCACGGCGGCCGTCGCCGTCTCGGCCGACAACACCGCGTTCACCGTGACCTACAGCGACTACCTCGCCCAGGCCGGCGGGAACTCCGATCCCACGGCGTCCCGCAAGAACTGCCAGCTCAGCCTGCTCGTCCATGTGCCGGCCGGCTTCACCTACGCCATCGCCAGCGCGGACTACCGCGGCTTCGCCGCGCTCCAGCCGGGCGCGAAGGGCACGCAGAGAGCGTCGTACTACTTCCAGGGCTCCCCGAACACGGAGTACCGCTCGCACCCCTTCTCCGGCCCGTACGACGACAACTGGCAGGCCACGGACGAGACCGACTGGGCGCAGCTGGTCTACGCGCCCTGCGGCGTCCAGCGCAACTTCAACATCAACACCGAGCTGCGGGTGAGCGCCGGCAGCTCGTCCGACAAGGTCAGCTTCATGACGATGGACTCCACGGACGGAGACATCAGCACGGTGTACCACCTCGCCTGGAAGGAGTGCCCGGCCGACTGACCCACCCCTGAGAAGCGGGCGGACCGCCGCGGGACCGCCGGTCCGCCCGCTCCCGCCGTTGCACGGGGCCCGTTGCTCGTACGGCCCGGGTCCCCGCGTGCGTGCTCAGCCCGCCTGGCCCATTCCCGCTGGCTCCGGCCAGGCGGCCTGGGCGCCCGGCCAGCCTGTCGCCGGGGCCGTGGAGAGGCCGTCGGTGCCGCGGACCTGGGCGGCCGTCAGACCACCGCGGGCCGGGACGCCGGGCGGGGTCGGGCCGGTGGGGTACGGCGTCTGGGCCGCCGGGGCCAGGGGCGGCTGGGCGGCGGCCGGCACCGGGGCGGGCTGCGGGACCGGTTCCGGTATCGGCACCGGCTGGGGGACCGGCTGCGGGGCCGGCGCCGGTGCGGGCTGGGGAATCGGCTGCGGGACCGGCTGGGGGACTTGCTGGGAAACTTGCTGAGGGACCGGTTGGGGGCTGTCTCTTATACACATC
>KL568576.1:38025-40552 GCA_000715605.1 Streptomyces speibonae
CGGCATGCCGGTGCCGGCGGACGGAGCGGCGGCGAGCCCCGGAACGCCGGCACCGGCGGTCTGAGCGGCGAGCCCGCGCATGCCCGCCCCGTTGGTCTCGCTCACCAGGCGGTCCACTGCCGCCGTGCCCGAGCTGTAGCTGGTCCCGGTGGCCTGCTCGGGCACGGCGGCTCCCCTCCTGGACGTCCCGTAGAGCACCTGTTCCAGGCCGGACACCAGGCGACGTACGTCCACCTGGGGGCGTACCACGAGACGCAGGAAGCGGCTGGAGGAACCGATCTTGTTCCCGCACTCACGGACCAGGATCCGGTGCTCGGTGAGCATCCGGTCCCTGACCACGGTGCCCTCGGCGCCCACCGGGAGGCGCACGAAGAGGAAGTTGCCCTGTGACGGGTAGACCGTCAGCCCGGGCAGCGAGGAGAGCTGGCCGGACATGTCCATCCGGTCGCGGCGCACCTGGTGCAGGCTCTGCGCGTACTCGGCACCGTGCTCCTTCAGCATGAACACCACGTGCTCGGCGAAGGAGTTGAGGTTCCACTTGGGCAGCATCGAGCGCACCCGCCCCGCCAGCGCCGGGTTGGCGACCAGATAGCCGAACCGGATGCCGTGCAGGCCGAAGTTCTTGCCGAGGCTGCGCAGCACGATGACGTTGGGCCGCAGCATCGCCTCCTGCACCACGCTCGGTTCGTTCTCCGCGTCGGCGAACTCCAGGAACGACTCGTCGATCACGACCAGGTCCAGATCCGCCATCGCGTCCATGAACTGCACGATCGCGTGCTTGTGCAGAAACCCGCCGTCGGGGTTGTTCGGGTTGCAGATGACGGCGACCCGGGTGCCGCGCGCCCGGATGAACTCCGCGTACTGCGCCAGGTCGAGGGCGAAGCCGCTGGACTCCTGGAGCGGGAACATGTCGACCCGCTTGCCGGTCTCCATCGGCTGGTCGGTCCAGCGGCCGAAGGTGGGGACGGGGACGGCGAGGGACTCCCGGACCAGGAGATGGTCGATCCAGGTGATCAGCTCCGTGGAGCCGTTGCCCATCGCCACGCACTGCGGCGGCAGTTGGAGCAGGCTGCACAGCTCGGCCGTGATGGTGTCGGCGCTGCTCGGGTAGTACGTGATGATGTCGCGCAGCCGGCCGGCCATCTCCTCGAACATGGCCGGGGTGGGGAAGTACGGATTGCAGGGGATGCAGAAGTCCACCGGGCCGGCCCCGTCGCTCTCCCGTGTCAGCGCCGCCATCGACGGACTGTGCGCCGTGGTGCTGCGGAACAGCGAGGTGACGTTGTCGGCCATGGAACCTCCGTGTGCGGCGGGCCCGCCGGGGACGTAACGGGCCCGTCATGCCTGGGCGGCCCGTGCGGGGGAGCACGGGCCACCCAGGAGTACGGAGCCGGGCGCACGGCCGTTCAGCTCATGTGTGGAAAATGTAATCGCCGGGGCGCCGGGCGGACGCGTGGCTCAGACGCCGAACGAGTGGACCGTCGTCGTCCGGTAGGTCTCTCCCGGCCGCAGCACGGTCGACGGGAACGACGGCTGGTTGGGCGAGTCCGGGAAGTGCTGGGTCTCCAGGCACAGCCCGTCGCCCTGCCGGTACACCCGGCCGCCGGAGCCCACCAGGGTGCCGTCGAGGAAGTTGCCGGAGTAGAACTGCAGCCCCGGCTCGTTGGTGGCGATGCGCAGGGTGCGGCCGGAGGACGGGTCACGCAGGACGGCGGCATGCTCCGGGCGCCGGGTGATGCCCTTGTCCAGCACCCAGTTGTGGTCGAAGCCCTGCCCGTACAGCACCTGCTGGTGCGCGGTGCGGATGTCCCGGCCGATCGGCTTGGCCCGCCGGAAGTCGAACGGCGTGCCCGCGACCCGCGCCAGTTCCCCGGTGGGGATCAGCCCGGAGTCGACCGGCGTGTAGCGGGAGGCGGCGACGGACAGCTCGTGGTCGTGGACGGAGCCGCTGCCCTCGCCGGCCAGGTTCCAGTAGACATGACTGGTGAGGTTGACGACGGTGGCCTTGTCGGTGGTCGCCGCGTAGTCCACGCGCCAGTCACCGGCGCGGGTCAGGGTGTAGGTGACCTTCACCCGCAGGGTGCCCGGGTAGCCCATCTCGCCGTCGACGGCGGTGTAGTACAGGTACAGGCCGACGTCGGAGCCGCGGGTGAAGGGCTCGACGTCCCAGACCCGCTTGTCGAAGCCCCGCTCGCCCCCGTGCAGGCTGTTGTCACCGTCGTTGACGGAGAGCTGGTACGCGGTGCCGTCGAGGGTGAAGCGGCCCTGGCCGATCCGGTTGCCGTAGCGGCCGATCAGGGCGCCGAAGTACGGGCTGGAGTCGACGTACTCCTCCAGGGTGGCCAGCCCCAGGGAGACGTTGGCCCGCCGGCCGCGGCGGTCGGGGATCTCCAGGGACCGCACGATGCCGCCGTAGGAGAGGACCTCCATCCGGGTGCCGCCGTTCTCCAGCGACCACGAGTGCACCTTGGTGCCGTCCGCGAGCCGGCCGAAGAGCTTCCTCACCTGTCTCTTATACACATCTCTG
>KL568576.1:40784-46992 GCA_000715605.1 Streptomyces speibonae
AGAGATGTGTATAAGAGACAGTGCCATGACCGTGCGTCTGCTCAGTTCCATGTGTGCCGCTCCCGAAGGGAAGGGGCCCCGCCGTCCGGCGGGGCCCGAGCCGACTTACGAACCGACCTTGCGCTTGTTCCACACGTCGAAGCCGACCGCCGCCAGCAGCACCAGGCCCTTGATGACCTGCTGCCAGTCGGTGCCGACGCCGACGAGGTTCATACCGTTGTTCAGCACGCCCAGGACCAGACCGCCGATGATGGCGCCGAGCACGGTGCCGACACCGCCGGCCATCGACGCGCCGCCGATGAACGCCGCGGCGATCGCCTCCAGCTCGAAGTTGAGACCGGCCTTGGGAGAGGCCGCGTTGAAGCGGGCGGCGAACACCAGACCCGCCAGGGCCGCGAGCATGCCCATGTTCAGGAAGACCAGGAAGGTGACCCTCTTGTCCCGCACACCCGACAGCTTGGCCGCGGGCAGGTTGCCGCCGATGGCGTAGATGTGCCGGCCGATGACGGCGTTGCGCATCATGTAGCCGAACCCGACGAGCAGCGCGCCGAGGATCAGCAGCACGATCGGGGCGCCCTTGTAACTGGCCAGCAGCAGCGTCACCACGAGGACGGCCGAGGCGAGCGCGACGAGCTTGAGCGCGAACAGCTTGCCGGGCAGGACGTCGAGGTCGAACTCCTTCTGCCGCCGGCGGTCGCGCACCTCCTGGAAGAGGACGAGGGCGATCAGCGCGAAGCCGAGGAGCAGGGTGAGATTGTGGTAGTTGGTCTCCGGGCCGACCTCGGGCATGAAGCCGTTGGCCATCTTCTGCAGGCCGCGCGGGAACGGGCCGAGGGTCTGGCCCTCCAGGAAGATCTCGGTGAGACCGCGGAAGGTCAGCATGCCCGCGAGGGTCACGATGAACGACGGTATGCCGCCGTAGGCGATGAACCACCCTTGTACGGCCCCCGCGATGGCGCCCACGGCCAGGCACAGCACCACCGCGACCGGCCAGGGCAGATCGTTCCTGACCATGAACACCGCGGCCATGGAGCCGACGAACGCCGTCAGTGAGCCGACCGACAGGTCGATGTGCCCGGAGATGATGACCAGCATCATGCCGATCGCGAGGATCAGGATGTAGCTGTTCTGCAGCACCAGGTTGGACACGTTGCGCGGCAGCAGCAGGTCGCCGTCGGTCCACACCGCGAACAGCGCCACGATCAGGCCGAGCGCCATCAGCATGCCGTACTGCCGCATGTTGCGGCGCATGCCGTCCAGCATCAGCTGGAGCAGGCCGTCACCGCCGCCCGCCCCGTTCTTGCCCGGTGGCGCGGATGCCGGGGTCTTGTCGGTGACTGTGCTCATCGGGATACCTCTTTGTCCTTCGTCATCTGACGCATCAGCGATTCCTGGGAGGCCTCGGCCCGCGAGAACTCACCGGTCAGCCGTCCTGCGGCCATCGTGTAGATGCGGTCGCACATGCCGAGCAGCTCGGGCAGTTCGGAGGAGATGAAGACGACCGCCTTGCCCTCGGCGGCCAGTCGGTCGATGACCGTGTAGATCTCGTACTTGGCGCCGACGTCGATGCCTCGGGTCGGCTCGTCGAGGATCAGCACATCGGGACCCGCGAAGATCCACTTGCTGAGTACGACCTTCTGCTGGTTGCCGCCGGAGAGCTTGCCCACCGGCTCGAACACCGTCGGCGCCTTGATGTTCATGGAGGTGCGGAAGCCCTCGGCGACCTGACGCTCCTGGTGCTCGTCCACCACACCGCGCGTGGCGACCTTGCCGAGGGCGCTGAGCGAGATGTTGCGGTTGATGGTGTCGATGAGGTTCAGGCCGTAGTGCTTGCGGTCCTCGGTGACGTAGGCGATGCCGTGTCCCACCGCCTCGGGGACGGTCTTGGTACGGATCTCCTTGCCGTCCTTGAGGACCGTGCCGCCCGCGTGCCGGCCGTAGGTGCGGCCGAAGATGCTCATCGCCAGCTCGGTGCGGCCGGCGCCCATCAGACCGGCGATCCCGACGATCTCGCCGCGCCGGACGGTCAGCGACACGTCGTCGACGACCTTGCGCTGCTGGTCGATCGGGTGGTGCACGGTCCAGTTGCGGATCTCCAGGGCGGGCGCGGTGCCCTCCTCCGGATGGTGCGGGGTGCGCTCCGGGAAGCGGTGCTCCAGATCGCGGCCGACCATGCCGCTGATGATCCGGTCCTCGGTGGTCTCCGGGGCCTTCACGTCGAGCGTCTCGATGGTCCGCCCGTCCCGCAGGATAGTCACCGAGTCGGCGACCCTGCGGATCTCGTTCAGCTTGTGGGAGATGATGATCGCGGTGATGCCCTGGTCCTTCAGCTGCAGGATCAGGTCGAGGAGTTTGCCGCTGTCCTCGTCGTTGAGCGCCGCGGTCGGCTCGTCGAGGATGAGCAGCTTCACCTTCTTCGACAGCGCCTTGGCGATCTCCACCAGCTGCTGCTTGCCCACGCCGATGTCGGCGACGCGGGTCTCCGGGTGCTCGTCGAGCCCGACCCGGCGCAGCAGTTCGGCGGCGTGCCTGAGGGTCTCGTTCCAGTTGATGAAGCCGCGGGTGGCGTGCTCGTTGCCGAGGAAGATGTTCTCGGCGATCGAGAGGTAGGGCACCAGGGCCAGCTCCTGGTGGATGATCACGATGCCGCGCTCTTCGCTGGCCCGGATGTCCTTGAACCGGCAGAGATCCTCCTCGAAGAGGATCTCCCCCTCGTAACTGCCGTGCGGGTGGACGCCGGAGAGGACCTTCATCAGGGTCGACTTGCCGGCGCCGTTCTCGCCGCAGATGGCGTGGACCTCGCCCCGCTGGACGGTCAGGCTGACGTCCGACAGCGCCTTGACGCCGGGAAAGGTCTTGACGATCGAGCGCATTTCCAGGACGGGTCCCGCCATGGTCGTGCCTTCCAATCAGTGGGTTGCGGCGGTCAGTTGAGGTCGCTGTCCTTGATGTAGCCGGAGTCGACGAGCTCCTTCTTGTAGTTGTCCTTGTCCACCGCCACCGGCTCCAGCAGGTAGGCGGGGACGACCTTGGCGCCGTTGTCGTAGCTCTTGGTGTCGTTGGTCTCGGGCTTCTTGTCGTTGAGCAGGGCGTCGACCATGTTGGAGGCGACCTTTGCGAGTTCGCGGAGGTCCTTGAAGACGGTCATCGACTGCTGGTCGGCGATGATCGACTTCACCGAGGCGACCTCGGCGTCCTGGCCGGTGACGACCGGCAGCGGCTTGTCCTTGGTGCCGTAGCCGTCCGACTTCAGGGCGGACAGGATGCCGATGGAGATGCCGTCGTACGGCGAGAGCACCGCGTCCACCCGGTCGCTGCGGTAGGCCGAGGTGAGGATGTCGTCCATGCGCTTCTGCGCGGTGCCGCCGTCCCAGCGCAGGGTGGTGACCTGATTGAGGTCCGCCTGGCCGGACTTGACGACGAGCTGCTTCTTGTCGATGTAGGGCTGCAGGACGCTCATGGCCCCGTTGAAGAAGTAACGGGTGTTGTTGTCGTCGTTGGAACCGGCGAACAGCTCGATGTTGAAGGGGCCCTTCTCGCTGCCGTCCTTCAGACCGAGCTGTTCGACGATGTAGGTGCCCTGGAGCTGGCCGACCTTCTCGTTGTCGAACGAGGCGTAGTAGTCGACGTTCTCCGTGCCGAGGATGAGGCGGTCGTAGGAGACCACCGGGATGTCGGCGTCCTTCGCCTGCTGCATGACGTTGTTCAGCGACTTGTTGTCGATGGCCGCCACGATCAGGGCGTCCACGCCCTGCGTGATCATGTTCTCGATCTGCGAGACCTGCTGGTCGGGGTCGTCCTCGCCGAAGACCAGCTTGGTCTTGTAGCCCTTGGACTCGAGCTCCTTCACGACGTTGTCGCCGTCGGCGATCCAGCGCTCGGAGGACTTGGTCGGCATCGCGATGCCGATGGTGGCTCCCTCGGAGCCTCCCTTGTCCTCCTCGCTGCCGCCCTCACTGTTCTGACCGCAGGCGGACAGGGTGAGGGCCAGGGAGGCTGCTCCGGCTATGGCGGCGAGGACTGCTCTGCGGTTACGCATCATGATCATCCTTGATCTTTGGGCGGTGTCGGTCCGGACGAGCGGTGCGCTTTCCGGGAGGTGGAACCAGGAGACCGGGAAGGGATGTGTTGGATTGTGCGCGGCTGTGTCTACTTCTGTGAAGCCGCGTTTCCGTAACGTTATGACGAAATTTCGAACCGGCGGAGCTCCCCCGGAAGCCGGGAGCCGAGCGGCGCCATCTCGCCGTCCGCCCCGTGCCGGGCGAGCAGGTCCAGCGCCAGCCGGCCGCGCCGCACCCGCTCCTTGGCGGTGGCCAGGGTGAGCTCGCGCAACTGGTGCCCGTACGGGTAGATCCCGGGCGCCTTCGCCAGGCCGAACTTCAGATACAGCGGGGCGCCGCGCCGGATGAGCTCGGCGACCTCGTACATCCGCACATAACCGCCCAGGTCGTCCGGCGCCTCGATGTACATGTCCATCGGGGCGGCCGAAACCCTGCGTATCTCGGTGACATGAGCGAGCGTCAGATCGCTGGGCACGTTGACCGAGTCGGCGCCGAGCCGCTCGCAGACCGCGAACGAGGCCGGGTTGACCGGCCCGGCGAGCGCCGAGACCTTCAGGGTGGTGTCGGCCGGGAGGAGACCGGCAGCCCGCGCGCGGTGCAGCGTCCACAGCACGCCCTCGTCGGCGACCAGCAGGCACCTGACGCCCAGCTCCGTGGCCCGCACCGCGTCCTCGACACAGCCGGCCACCGCGTCATGGCCGCGGGCGCGCAGTCCGGCGCCGTGCGAGTCGGTGCGGACCGAGCCGCCGATGTCCCAGGTGCCGCGCGGGCCGGTGAACAGACACAGCTCGATGTCCCGCTCACCGGTGGCCTCCACCATCTCGGTGATCTCGGCGTCGGTCAGCATCCACACCCCGCTGCCCTGGCTGATCCGGTGGATCGGCACATCGAGGCGCGAGGCCTCCTTCAGTACCACCGCCAGCGCCTCGGGCCCCTCGCACGAGGGAATCTCGGTGCGCCAGCGGCCGCCGCCGGGGAAGGCGTGCGGCGAGGCGTCGGCGGGATCGAGGTCGGGTGCGCCCAGTCCGAGCGCGGTGAGCACCTGCTCACCGGGCCGGCGGGGTGCCTGGGGGGAAGCGTCGGTCACGGGGCTGTCCTTTGTGTTCGGTATATCGGACGAGGTTCGCACCTCGGGGTACGGGTCGGTGGGAGGTGCGCCGGTACGGGGACCGTCAGGTCGCCCCCGTACCGGCGCACGCGCTAGGGACGCAGCAGGACCTTGCCCACGGCCGGATCGCCGGACCCCACCAGCGCGATGGCCTTCGGGAATTCGGCGAGCGGCAGCTCATGGGTCACCAGCGGCAGCGGATCGAGCAGTCCCGCGGCGAACACCCGCACGGTGTGCGCCCAGGCGTCCGGCGGCGCCCCGAAGACGGTGTGCACCTCCAGCTGCCGTACGACCAGATCCGTCGGGTCGAGCCCGTCGGCACCCGGCGCCGGGATGCCGGTCAGCACCAGCCGCCCGCCGCGCCGCAGCAACGAGGCGGCCGTACGGGCCGCGTCGGCGGACCCGGCGGTCTCGATCACCACGTCGAAGCCGTCGGGCAGCGGCTGGTCCTTGGTACGGAACCCGGTGGCCCCGTACCGCCGCGCCAGCGCCTCCCGGTCGCCCCGGGTGCCCACGACCAGCAGCTCGGACGGCGATCCCGCCCGCAGGAACTGCACGGCGAACATGCCGAGCGTGCCCGTCCCGACCACCGCGACCCGCTCACCGGGAACGGCGTGCGCCTTCAGCGCGGCGGCCGCGATACACGCGGCCGGCTCGAGGAGCGCGGCGGCGCTCAGATCAGCGTCGTCCGGCAGGACGTGCAGCAGCCGGGCCGGCAGGGTCAGCGTGGCCGCCATGGCGCCCGGCTGGGTGAAGCCGGTCTCCTCGTACCCCGCCGAGCACAACGTGGTCTCACCGGCGTGACAGCGGTCGCAGACCTGGCAGTTGCGGAACCCCTCACCGACCACCTTGCGGCCCACCAGCGACTCCGGGACGCCCGCACCCACCCGCCGCACGGTCCCGGACCACTCGTGACCCGGCGTCAGCGGATAACGCACGTACCCCTCGGGCCGGTTGCCCTGGTACACCTCGCGGTCGCTGCCGCAGATGCCGGCCGCGTGGACGCGCACCAGCGCCTGTCTCTTATACACATCTCTGA
>KL568576.1:47213-48729 GCA_000715605.1 Streptomyces speibonae
GAGCCGGTGCTCGCCGGGACGCTCGACGACGACGGCGGTGCTCACTGCGTCCCCTTCGGCTTGCGCTGCTCCCAGCCCTCGGCCCACAGGTCGAACCGGGCCTGCTGCTGCGGGAACTCGGCCGCCGCGTCGACGTCCAGCTCCACGCCCAGGCCGGGCGCGTCGGAAAGATGGAAGCAGCCGTCCTCCGGATCCACCCGCGGCGCGCCCTTGACGACCTTCTTGATCTCCGCGTCCGCGAAGTCGTTGAAGTGCTCCAGGATCTTGAAGTTCGGGGCGGTGAAACCGACCTGGAGGGACGCGGCGGTGAGCACCGGCCCGCCGACGTTGTGCGGGGCGACCAGCATGTAGTGCGTCTCCGCGGTGGCCGCGAGCTTGCGGGTCTCCCAGATGCCGCCGATGTGGCCGACGTCGGGCTGCAGGATGTCGGCCGCCTGGCTCTCGAACAGCTCCCGGAACTCGATGCGGTCATGGATGCGCTCACCGGTCGCGACCGGCATGTCGACCTTCGCGGCGACCTTCTCGAGCGCCTTGAGGTTCTCCGGCGGCACCGGCTCCTCCAGCCAGGCCGGCCGGAACGGCGCGAGCTCCCGGGCGAGGCGGACGGCGGTGGCGGGGGAGAAGCGGCCGTGCATCTCCAGCATCAGCTCGGCGTCGGGGCCGATGGCGTCGCGCACGGCCTCGATCAGCGAGACCGCGTACAGCGTCTGCTGCTGGTCCAGCTCGAAGTGCCCGGTGCCGAACGGGTCGATCTTCAGCGCCCGGTACCCGCGCTCCATGACCGTCCGCGCGGCCTTGTGGTACGCGTCCGGGGTGCGCTCGGTGGTGTACCAGCCGTTGGCGTACGCCTTCACCCTGTCGGTGACCTTGCCGCCGAGCAGCTGCCACACCGGGACCCCGAGGGCCTTGCCCTTGATGTCCCAGCAGGCCATCTCGATCACGGCGATGCCGGACATCACGATCTCACCCGCGCGGCCGAAGTCGCCGTACTTCATCCGGCGGACGAGGTCCTCGACGGCGAACGGGTCGGATCCGAGAATGTGGTTGGCCTCGGCTTCCTTCAGATACCCCAGGAGGGCGTCGGTGTGGCCCAGCATCCGGGTCTCGCCGACTCCGGTGAGCCCCTCGTCGGTGTGCACCAGGACGTAGGTCAGGTTGCGCCACGGCGTCCCGACCACGTGAGTGCTGATTCCGGTGATGCGCACGGCAGTTCGCCCCTTGCCTGTTCGATATTTCGTCACCCGTTCGAAATGCTGGCGTGACAGTAAGGAGGGGGTGGTGGGGGTGTCAATGGGTTACGCGCACAACGGTTTCGACACGTTCGAAACCTATGGGCAATGGTCCGCACCAAACCTTCACAGCAAGCCCTAGGAACCGGACCCGAGCGGAACCTAACCTTCCCGCGTCATGGACTTTTGCCACCCGTGCCAACGGCACCTCAATGGCGCGCTGGCCTGCCCCGGCTGCGGCACGCCCGTCGAGACGCCCAGCGTCCCGCCGCCGCGGGAGCCGGCCG
>KL568576.1:48918-49539 GCA_000715605.1 Streptomyces speibonae
GGGGCAGAGCCGCCGCGACCGCAAGGCCGCGGCGCACCGGCGGCGGCGCAACCGGACGTTGCTCGTCGCGGCGGGGTTCGTGCTCGCGGCGGGCGGGTTGAGCCTGGCGGAGCTCGGCCTCGACGCGCCCGGCACGAAGCGGGAGCCGGCTTCTGCCGGGGAGTCGCCGGACGGCGGCTCGACGAACGTGAAACCGTCCGCGTCGTCGAGTGCTGCGGCGGAGGTGAAAACGCCGCGGGCGTCGGCGAGTCCGAGTACTTCCGGCTCGGCGTCCGCGTCCGGCTCGGCGTCCGCGTCCGCGTCGCCGGACGAGGAGACCACGGAGTCGAAGGCTCCCGCGTCGGCGGACGTGCCGTCGACCGACGATGCCCCGGCGACGACGCCATCGGCCCCGCCGTCCCAGCCGGAGCCGCCGGAGCCGGACCCCACGACGAAGAAGCCGGAGCCGGACCCCACCCCCACGGAAACCTGCGACCGCTTCCTGTGGTGGTGCACGTAACCCTGCCAGGGGGCGCCCTGTAACACCGGGTCGGGTTGCGCACCCAGCGCGGGGAACGCGGCCCGCGTTGGTGTGGGCCGGGGGATGTCCGCGCAGCCCGGCGCCGACGGGGTGCCGTCGCG
>KL568577.1:0-1923 GCA_000715605.1 Streptomyces speibonae
TGCCGGTGCAGGGCGGGGGCGTCCCGGGCGGTCAGGATCCAGGGCGGGGAGGCCGGCGCGGTGCCCGGGGTCCGGTGTCGCGTTTCGGGGGCGGTGGGCGGTGTCTCCTCGAGGATGACGTGGGCGTTGGTGCCGCTCACCCCGAACGACGAGACGCCGGCCCGGCGCGGGCGGTCCCCGGCCGGCCAGGGCGTGTTCTCCGTGAGCAGCCGCACCGCGCCGGCCGACCAGTCCACGCGGGACGACGGGGTACGGACGTGCAGGGTCGCTGGCAGCGTCGCGTGCCGCATCGCCTGCACCGTCTTGATGACGCCGGCGATACCGGCGGCGGCCTGGGTGTGGCCGATGTTGGACTTCACCGAGCCCAGATACAGGGGCCGGTCCGGCTCGCGGTCCCGCCCGTAGGACGCGATCAGTGCCTGCGCCTCGATGGGGTCGCCGAGGCGGGTGCCGGTGCCGTGGCCCTCCACCGCGTCCACCTCGTCGGCGCGCAGGCCGGCCTCGGCCAGGGCGGCCGCGATGACCCGCTGCTGCGAGGGGCCGTTCGGGGCGGCCAGGCCGTTGCTGGCGCCGTCCTGGTTGACCGCGCTGCCGCGCACCAGCGCGAGCACCTGGTGTCCGTTGCGCCGGGCGTCCGACAGCCGCTCCAGGAGCAGCAGTCCGGCGCCCTCGCCCCAGGCGGTGCCGTCCGCGGAGGCGGCGTACGCCTTGGCGCGCCCGTCGGGGGCGATGCCGCGCTGCCGGCTGAACGACAGGAACAGGCCGGGGGTGGACATCACGGTGACACCGCCGGCCAGTGCCAGGTCGCACTCGCCGCGCCGCAGCGACTGGCANGGCCTGGGTGTGGCCGATGTTGGACTTCAGCGAGCCGAGCAGGAGGGGTTCCTCGCGGTCCTGGCCGTAGGTGGCGAGCAGCGCCTCGGCCTCGATCGGGTCGCCCAGGACGGTGCCGGTGCCGTGGGCCTCGACGGCGTCCACGTCGGCGGCGGTCAGCCGTGCGTCGGCCAGGGCGGCGCGGATGACGCCCTCCTGGGACGGGCCGTGCGGCGCGGTCAGGCCGTTGGAGGCCCCGTCCTGGTTGACGGCGGTGCCGCGCACCAGCGCGAGCACCGGGTGGCCGTTGCGCAGGGCGTCCGACAGCCGCTCCAGCAGGAGTACGGCGACGCCTTCGCCCCAGCCGGTGCCGCTGGCGTCGTCGCTGAAGGCGCGGCAGCGGCCGTCGCGGGCGAGGCCGTTCTGCCGGCTGAACTCCATCAGCATGCCCGGGCCGGACATCACCGTGGCTCCGGCGGCCAGGGCGAGGGAGCACTCGCCGCCGCGCAGCGCGCGTGCGGCCATGTGGAGCGCCACCAGGGACGACGAGCAGGCGGTGTCGACGGTCACGGCCGGCCCCTGGAGGCCGAAGGTGTAGGAGATGCGGCCCGAGGCGATGCTGCCGGCCCCGCCGACCAGGCCGTACCCCTCGGCCTCGGCCGGCAGCTCGTGCAGCCGGGGCAGGTAGTCCTGGCTCATGGCGCCGACGAAGACGCCGGTGGCGCTGCCCCGCAGGGTGGCGGGGACGATGCCGGCCCGTTCGAACGCCTCCCAGCCGGTCTCGAGCAGCAGCCGCTGCTGGGGGTCCATGGCGANCTGGGGGTCCATGGCGAGCGCCTCGCGCGGGGAGATACCGAAGAAGCCGGCGTCGAAGTCGCCCGCCCCGTCCAGGAATCCGCCGAAGCCCGTGTGGCTGGTCCCGTCGCCGTCGCCCTCGCCGCCGAGCAGGGCCCGGAGGTCCCAACCGCGGTCCTCGGGCAGGGGGCCGACGGCGTCCGTGCCGGACTCCACCAGCCGCCACAGGTCCTCGGGTGAACGCACCCCGCCGGGGAGCCGGCAGCTCATGGCGACGATCGCGACGGGTTCGTCGGCCGGTGCGTCCGCCGGGGC
>KL568577.1:2170-2931 GCA_000715605.1 Streptomyces speibonae
GTGCGGCGGCGGGTGCCTCGGCGGGTGCGGGGGTCTCCTCGCCGTGCAGGGCACGGTGCAGGAAGGACGCGACCGCTTCGACGGTGGGGTGGTTGTAGACCAGGGCCGCGGGCAGTCGCAGGCCCGTCGCCGCGGCCAGCCGGCCGCGCAGTTCCATCGAGGACGTGGAGTCGAGGCCGAGGGCCTTGAAGGCCAGGCGGACGTCGACGTCGTCGGCGCTCGGATGGCCGAGGACGGCGGCGGCGTGAGACCGGACCAGTTCGGTCAGTGCGGGCAGCGTGGTGTCGTCGAGGGCCGTCGCCGCAGGGGCGGGCTCGGCGGCCCGGTCGAACCAGTAGGACTGCCTCTGGAACGGGTAGGTGGGCAGGGCGACGCGGGCGGCGCCGGTGAACAGCGGGGACCAGTCGACGGCGACACCCTGGACGAACAGTTCGGCGGCCGAGCGTTTCAGCCGCTGTGCCCCTGCGTCGTCCCGGCGCAGCGTCCCGCCCGTGATCACGTCACCGGCGGTCGCGGCCACCGCCGAGGTCAGCACCGGATGGGCACTGACCTCGACGAACACACCGTGTCCGGTGTCCGCGAGGGTGCGTACGGCCGCCTCGAACTCGACGGTCCGGCGCAGGTTGCGGTACCAGTAGCGGGCGTCGAGCTCCGTGCCGTCCACCCAGTCCACGTGCACGGTCGAGAACATTGGGACGCTCGCCGCGCGGGGGATCACGTCCCGCAGGGCGTCCAGGACGTCCTGCTCGATCTCCTCCACC
>KL568577.1:3197-11392 GCA_000715605.1 Streptomyces speibonae
TCAGAGATGTGTATAAGAGACAGACGTCCCGTTCCGCGGCACGTGCCTCCAGCTCCGCCAGTGCCTCCGGGGCGCCGGCGACCACGACCGACGAGGGACCGTTGACGGTGGCGACCGAGAGCTCGGGGCCGATCAGGGCGCGGACCTGGTCGAGCGGGAGTGGCAACGATGTCATGCCGCCGCGGCCGGCCAGTGCGCGCAGCGTCCTGGCGCGCAGGGCCACCACGCGCGCGCCGTCCTCCAGGGACAGGGCGCCCGCCACCACGGCGGCGGCGACCTCGCCCTGGGAATGGCCGAGCACCGCGTCGGGGACGACGCCCAGCCCCTGCCATGTCGCGGCGAGCGACACCATCACCGCCCACAGGGCCGGCTGGACGACCTCCGTGCGCGCCAGTGCGCCGGCGTCGCCGAGCACCTCGGCGAGACGCCAGTCGGTGAAGGGTTCCAGGGCCTGCGCGCACTCGTCCATGCGGGCGGCGAAGACGGGGGACTCGTCCATGAGCTGACGCGCCATGCCGACCCACTGCGCCCCCTGGCCGGGGAAGACGAACACCGTCCTGCCCACGGGTGTGGTGGCGTGTCCGGTGACCACGTCCTCGCCGGCCTCGCCCGCCGCCAGCGCCCGCAGACCGGCGGTCCCCAGGGACACCGCACGGTGGTCGAAGAGGGTGCGGGACGACAGCAGGGAACCGCCGAGGTCGACGGGGTCGGTGCCGGGGCGGGCGTCGATCAGGTCGGCGAGCCGCGCGGCCTGTGCGCGCAGTGCGGCAGGGGTCCGCCCGGACACGACCAGGGGTACGGCACCGGGTGACGCGGTGGGTGCCGGGGTGGGTGCCGGGGTCCGCTCGGCGGAGGCCGGGACGGCGGACCCGTCCGGCACGTGGGCGGCCACCACCACGTGGCAGTTGGCACCGCCCAGGCCGAAGGAGCTGACGCCGGCGACCCGGCGGTCGTCGCGCCAGGAACGCGGTCCGGTGACCACCTGGAGGTTCAGTTCGCCGAGGGGGATGCCGGAGGGCGGCGCGTCGAAGTTGAGGCTGGCCGGGATGGTGCCGTGGCGCACCGCCAGGACGGTCTTGAGCAGACCGACGACACCGGCGGCGCTCTCCAGGTGACCGACGTTGGTCTTGGCCGAGCCGACGAGGAGGGGCGCGCCGGCCGGCCGCTCGGCGCCGGTCGAGGCCCCGAGGGCGGCCGCCTCGACGGGGTCGCCGGCCTTGGTGCCCGTGCCGTGCAGTTCGACGTAGTCGACGTCGGCCGACGACACGCCGGCCGCCCGCCGGGCCAGCGCCACCACCTCGCGCTGTGCCGTGACGTCGGGCACGGTCAGCGCGCTGCCGTCGCCGTCGTGGTTGACGGCGCTGCCGAGGAGCACGGCGTGCACGGTGTCGCCGTCGGCGACGGCCCGGTCGAGCAGCTTCAGCAGCAACAGGCCGCCGCCCTCACCGCGCACATAGCCGTCCGCCCGTGCGTCGAAGGTGTGACAGCGTCCGGTCGGGGAGAGGGCGCCGACCCCCGCGGCGACCAGCGCGGTGTCGAGTGCCAGGTTGAGGCTGACGCCGCCGGCCAGCGCGGTGACGGACTCGCCGCTGCGCAGGCTCCGCCCGGCGAGATGCACGGCGACCAGCGACGACGACTGGCCGGTGTCGACGAGCTGGCTCGGGCCGCGCAGGCCGAGGGTGTGCGAGAGCCGGTTGGCGATGAGGGCCCGCTGGGTGCCGGCCAGCGTGTGGTGCGTGATCGCGGTGGCCGACTGCCGCCGCAGCGTGGCGTAGTCGTCCCCGCCCGCGCCGATGAACACGCCGGTGCGGGTGCCCGCGAGCGCGGCGGGCAGCAGACCCGCGTGCTCGACGGCCTCCCAGCCCAGTTCCAGGGCGAGCCGCTGCTGCGGGTCCATCGCGGCGGCTTCGCGGGGCGAGACGCCGAAGAAGGCCGCGTCGAAGGCGTCGGGGTGCTCGATGAATCCGCCCCATCGCGCGCTCGCGGCGTGCGGGGTCGCGGCGGCGTCGAGCTGGGCGGCCGTCCAGCGGTCCGCCGGCGCTTCGGTGATGGCGTGCCGTCCGTCGAGCAGCAGCCGCCAGAAAGCGTCGGGGTCGGGCGCTCCGGGCAGACGGCACGAATAGCCGATGACCGCGATGGCATCCTGCGACGGGACCGTTCTGGTCAACACCTGCTCCTCAAAATTCTCCTCAAATTCTCACCCTGGCCCCAGGAGGAACTCCGGAAACATCGTCAGGTCATCTTTTTTCCTGTGAACCGCCGCGTGCGGGGAAACCGTAATACCGCCTCTTTATCACTGCGGAGAGAGCGATGCCGCAACATGCTCCATCATCCGCGGGCCGGGCAGCCGACGGCCGATCATGCCATCAACTCTCTTACGGGACAAGGGTGTTCTGAAACCGGCAACACCAAGCCGCCGGACGCCATACGAGGAAAGGAACAAGCCACTCCCTCGCACGGACCCCCCTCGCGTCCGATTGCGGGCCATTAGCGTCAGTTAATTGCCCCTTATTCACTCAATGATCGAAGCTATTCAGCACACATTCCCCTGCGGTTGGCCGGATCGAATACCTTGACTCCACCCGTTGATTACTTCTCGCACATGATCCTTTACTTGCAGTGATAACGGCTTGGCGGACGTCATTTCATCGCGTCGCCGATTCCTGAAGTCGGACGGTGCGTGATTCAGGACGGCTCGTAGACTGACCGCCGCCCGGTCCGACGACAACGTGCGTCAGCCAGTGGTGCGTTGGGGCCGGCAAGGGCACCGCGGCGTCGCGCCACGCGCGGGCCGGACGGAACGACCCGCACGCCCCGACGAGCCGGGGTCTGCACGGCACGGATGGACGCACCCCGATGGGAATCGACGATGGCTGAACAGCTCGTTGCCTCCGACGCTCTGCACGCCTACTTACGCAAGGTCTCCCTGCGGGAGGACGACGTACTCAGCGACCTGCGCGAGTTCACCGCGCAACTGCCCGCGGGGGCCGCGATGCAGGTGTCGGCCGAAGAAGGCCAGCTGCTCGCCCTCCTGGTGCGCCTCACGGGCGCGGTCAACGTGCTGGAGATCGGCACCTTCACCGGCTACAGCACCCTGTGCATGGCACGCGCTCTGCCGCCCGGGGGCCGGCTGACCACGTGCGACATCACCGACCGGTGGCCCGACATCGCGGCCCGGTACTGGCGGAAGGCAGGCGTCGACGACCGCATCGAACCGCGGATCGGCGATGCCGGCGCAACACTCGACGCACTGCGCCTGGAGCGCGGGCAGGACCACTTCGACCTGGTGTTCATCGACGCCGACAAGAGCAACTACCGGCGCTACTACGAGAAGTCACTGGATCTGCTGCGGCCCGGCGGTCTCGTGGTGGTGGACAACACCCTGTTCTTCGGACGGGTGGTGGACCCCGGCGCCCAGGACGCCGACACCGTCGCGATCCGGGAGTTCAACACGTTTCTGCACGGCGACGAGCGAGTCGACGTGTCCCTGCTGCCGATGGCCGACGGCATCACCCTCGCCCGCAAACAAACCGTCTGAAACCCCGCCGCACCCCGGCCGGTGGCGCGTTCCACGCGGCGAACGGCCCCTCTTCCTCTCCCTCCCCTTCCCTCCCCTCCCCTCCCCTCCCCGGCGCGGTGGCCGACGTGCCCGGGGGAACAACCGTGCCATGACCCACAGAAGGCAGGAAACGCGATGACGACCGAGCCGATCACGGTTCTCGGTGCCGGTGTGATGGGCGTGGGTATCACCGCACTGCTGGCCGGCCACGGCCTGCCCGTACGACTGGTGGACACCGCCCCGGAGCAGCTGACGCGGGCCCCCGGCCGGATCCGGCAGGAACTGCGTACGGCCCACCTGATGGGCGCGCTGCCGCCGGACCGGGAACAGGGCGAGGTGAGCCCGCACTCCGGTGTGTCCGCCGCCCGCGGCGCCCGGCTGGTGATCGAAGCGATCACCGAGGACACCGGCCTGAAGAAGGCGGTGCTGTCCGAGGTGTCCGCACAGGTCTCCCCGGGCACCCCGATCGTCTCCAACACCTCCTCGATCCCCATCGACGAGCTGGCCGAGGCCGTGCGGCACCCCGGCGACCTGATCGGCACCCACTTCATGAACCCGCCGGCCCTGATCACCACCGTCGAGGTCGTCCGCGGTGCGCGCACCCGGGAGGCGACCCTGGACGCCGTACGCGGCCTGCTGCGCGAGGTCGGCCGCAGGCCCGTGGTGGTCCGCGACGCGCCCGGCTTCGTCACCAGCCGGCTGCTGCATCCGATGATCAATCAGGCGGCGCGGCTGGTGCAGGAGGGCACGGCCTCCGCCGAGGACGTCGACGCCCTGATGCTGGGCTGCCTCGGCCACCGCACCGGACCGCTGCGTACGGCGGACCTGATCGGAATCGACAACCTGGTCGACTCCCTGTGGGTGCTGCTGAAGCGCACCGGCGACGAGGCATGCCGCCCCTGCGACCTGCTGCTGCGCAAGGCCGCCGACGGCCACCACGGCCGCAAGACCGGACAAGGTTTCTACACGTACGAGGAGAGCGCGACATGACCGCCCCCACCGACCGACCCACGGACGTCCAGTCGGCCATTTCGGCCTTCATCGAGACCAGGACCAGGACGACCCCGGAGCCCGACGTCGACATCTTCGCGGCCGGCGGACTCTCCTCGCTGTTCGCCATGGAACTGGTGGTCCATCTGGAGAAGACCTTCGGCATCGCCATCAGCGGCGCCGACATGCGCCTGGACAACTTCCGGACGGTCGACTCGATGGTCGGGCTCGTGACCCGGCTGGGCGGACGCGTCGATGCCTGACCGGCTCGCGGCCGAGATCACCGAGCTGGTCGGTGACCAGGCGGACGGCTGGGACCGCAGCGGGCTGATCCCGCACGAGCTGCTGCGGAAGATGTCCGGCCGCGGCCTGCTCTGCGCCCAGGTGCCCGAGGAGTACGGCGGTCTCGGCCTGAACAGCGCCCAGGGCGGTGAACTCACCGCGCGGGCCGGGAGTCTGTGCAGCTCGCTGCGGAGCGTGATGACCTCGCAGGGCATGGCCGCGTGGGCCCTTCAGCGACTCGGTGACGCCGAGCAGCGCAGCGGCCTGCTGGGCGGTCTGGTCCGGGGCCGGCTGGCCGCCGTCGGCTTCTCCGAGGCGGACGCCGGCAGCGACGTCACCGCGATGCGCACCACCATCCGGCGCGACGGCGGCGACGTGGTGGTCGACGGGGTCAAGACGTGGATCACCGCGGCCCGCTACGCCGACGAACTCGTGATCTTCGGACGGTACGAGGACGGCGGTGCGGTCGTCGCGATTCCCGCGGACACTCCCGGTGTCACCATCGAGCCGGTTCCCGATCCGCTGGGCTGCCGGGCCGCCGGACACTCCCACATCCGGCTGGACGAGGTCCGGGTACCCGCACGGCGGCTGCTGGACGGCGCGGGCATGCCCCTCCCGCTGCTGATCACCCTCGTCCTGGCGTACGGCCGGATGTCCGTGGGCTGGGGCTGCGTGGGTATCCTCCGCGGCTGCCTGGCCGCAGCGGGCGCCCACGCGCGCTCTCGCCGTCAGTTCGGCAAGCCCCTGGGGGAACACCAACTGGTCGGGCGGCACCTCGCCGGACTGCTGGTCTCCGAGCAGATCGCCACCCGGGCGTGTGAGCACGCGAGCGCGCTGTGGGACGCGAACGCCCCGGACGCGGTCACCGCCACCGTCCTGGCCAAGCACGTCGGTGCCACGCAGGCCGCACAGGGTGCCGCGGCGGCGGTCCAGATCCTGGGCTCGGCCGGCGCGGACAACAGTTCCCTGGTGGCCCGGGCCTACCGGGACGCCAAGCTGATGGAAATCATCGAGGGCAGCAACGAGCTGTGCCAGGTCATGCTGGCCGAGCACGTGCTGTCACGCTCGTAGGAGGAGACGGCCGATGGGTGAGCCCACGACGGTGAAGTGCCTCGTCTGGGATCTGGACAACACACTGTGGCAAGGCACCCTCCTGGACGGCGACGACGTCCGGATCACGGATGAGACCAAGCAGGTCATCACCGAACTCGACCGGCGCGGCATCCTGCAGGCGGTGTGCAGCAGGAACGACCACGACCACGCCTGGCGGCGCCTGGAACAACTCGGCGTGGCCGAGTACTTCGTCCTCCCGCACATCGGCTGGGGGCCCAAGTCCGACTCGGTCCGCTCCATCGCCGAACGGCTCAACTTCGCCCACAGCGCCATGGCGTTCATCGACGACACGCCGGCCGAGCGCGCCGAGGTGTCCTACCACCTGCCGGACGTGCGCTGCTACGACCCCGGACAGCTGACGAATCTGCTGGGCCGTGCCGAGTTCAGTCCGGCCACCGTCACCGTGGACTCCGGACGGCGCCGCCGGATGTACCAGGCCGGCTTCCGCCGGGATGCCGAGCGTGAGGAGTACCAGGGCACGGACGAGGACTTCCTGCGCTCGCTCGACCTGTGGATGTCGATCGGCAGGGCGACCGGCGGCGAGTTGAGCCGCGTCGAGGAACTGACCCTGCGCACCAGTCAGATGAACGCGACCGGTGTGCACTACGACGATGCCGCCCTGCGCGGGCTGATGACCGATCCCGAGCACGAGGTGCTGGTCGTCACCATGGGCGACCGGTTCGGGCCGCACGGGGCGGTGGGCCTGCTCCTCCTGCGCAGGATGCCCGGGGCATGGCATCTCAAGTTGCTGGCGACCTCGTGCCGTGTGGTGTCCTTCGGCGCCGGTTCCGTCGTCCTCAACTGGCTCGTCGACCAGGCCGCGACGGCCGGGGTGCATCTGATCGCCGACTTCCGGGCCACCGAACGCAACCGGATGATGGAGATCGCCTACCGGTTCGCCGGCTTCGACGACCAGCCCTGTGCCTGCCGCGGCACGCCGGAACCGCCGGCCGGCGACACCACGGGAATCCAGCGTCTCCATCTCGTCCCCGCACCGCGTCCCGGTCCGGCAACGATGTCATTGGACGCGGTCGACCTCGCGGGGAAGAAGTCTCACTCGGACGTCTCGTGGTCATGAAGCGCTATCCGCCGCAGTTCAAGGCGGAGGCGGTCGCCCTGTACCGGTCACGGCCCGAGGCGACGATCCAGGAGGTCGCCGCCGATCTGGAGATCTCTTTCGAGACCCTGCGGACATGGGTGCGGGCGGCCGGGGCGAACCGGCCCCGGGGCCGCAGGGCGAAGAAGGATCCCGCCGAGCCGCCGGGGGCGTTGGAGGCGGAGAACGCCGCCCTGCGCAGGAAGGTCCGCGAACTGGAGGAGGAGCGCGAGATCCTCCGGAGGGCCGCGCGGCACGCGGCCGGGGAGACGCGCTGGTGAACGCCGTCGCGGACAGGCAGGTCCGACGGCGCGACGGAAAGGGAAGGATCACGTGGTCGACGTGCTGGATTCGAGCCAACGCTGGGTCAGGCGGTTCCACCCCGCACCGGACGGCGAGGTCACGGTGGTCTGCTTCCCGCACGCGGGTGGCTCGGCCGGCTACTTCGCGCCGCTGTCCGCCCGGCTGACACCCCGTGCCGAGGTGCTGGCGCTGCAGTACCCGGGCCGCCAGGACCGCCGGTTTGAGCCCGCCCTCACCAGCGTGGGCGAACTGGTGGAGGGGATCGTCGAGGCGCTGAGCGGGCACACCGGCCGGCCTCTCGTGTTCTTCGGGCACAGCATGGGCGCCACGCTCGCCTTCGAGACGGCGCGACGACTGGAGCCGGAGCTCGGCGGGCGGTTGCTGGGGCTGGTCGTGTCGGGGCGCAGGTCACCCGGCACCGTACGCCGGGAGACGGTGCATCTGCGGGACGACGCGGGGCTCATCGCGGAAGTACGCGGACTGCGGGGCACCGCCCCCGCGCTGCTGGACGACGAGGAGGTGGTGCGGATGATCCTCCCCGCCCTCCGCGCCGACTACACCGCCGTGGAACGGTACGTGTACCGGCCGGGACCGCCGCTGAGGTGCCCCCTGTACGTCTTCACCGGTGACGCCGACCCCCATGTGAGCGAGGAGGAGGCGGCGGGGTGGGCGGGACACACCCGCGCGGACTTCCGGATCCGCACCTTCAGCGGCGGCCACTTCTATCTCGCCGAGCGGAGCGAGCAGGTGATCGCGGCACTGCGTGAGGACATGACGGGCTTTCAGGAGCGTTCCCGGACCGGCGCGGGGCACTGATCCGGGCGGGACGGGGCAGGTGCGGCCCTACGGCAG
>KL568577.1:11620-13217 GCA_000715605.1 Streptomyces speibonae
CGCCAGTCCACCGGCTGGGCACCCTGCCGCATGAGCAGGTCGTTGGCCCGGCTGAACGGGCGCGAACCGAAGAAGCCGCGGTCGGCGGACATCGGGGACGGATGGGCGGACTCGATCGCCGGCAGTTCCCCGAGCAGCGGCCGCAGATTACGCGCGTCGCGTCCCCACAGGATCGACACCAGCGGTTTCCCGCGGGCCGCGAGGGCGCGGATGGCCTGCTCGGTGACCTCCTCCCAGCCCTTGCCGCGGTGCGCGCCCGGCTTGCGCGGAGCCGTGGTGAGCGCCCTGTTGAGCAGCAGCACCCCCTGCTGCGTCCACGGCGTGAGATCGCCGTTGGACGGCCGGGGCAGCCCGAGGTCGGAGTGCATCTCCCGGAAGATGTTCTCCAGGCTGCCCGGCAGCGAACGCACCTCGGGCGAGACCGCGAAGCTCAGTCCGATCGCCATACCCGGTGTGGGGTAGGGGTCCTGCCCCACGATCAGGACACGGACGTCGTCGAAAGGCTGCTGGAAGGCCCGCAGGACGTTCGCCCCGGCCGGAAGATACGTCCGGCCCGCCGCTATCTCGGCGCGGAGGAAGTCCCCCATGGCGGCGATGCGCTCGGCCACCGGTTCGAGAGCCTTCGCCCAGCCCGCTTCAACAAGTTCATACAAGGGTCGTGGTGCCACGCCGCGTCACTCTACTGGTAGCCCGGGGCGCTACTCTTCCTCTCCGTCGAGATCTTGACAATGGGCGGGCGCGTCACGCGGCCGGCACCGGGAAGGAGGGGAGCCTGTTGCTGACCGGGACGGACGGTTTCCTCGCCGTGGACTCCGGGGGCTCCGGGCTGCGGGTCGTCGTCGGGGCCGCCGGGCGCGGTCCGCTGGCCCGGGCCGCGTCGAAGGAGCCGGTGCGGACCGGGCCCCTTGGCATCGACCCGGGGCACTTCCTGGAGCAACTGGTGCCGACGGCGCGCGCGTTGTGTGCGCAGGCCGGGATCGGACGGCTGGAAACGGCCGTCGTCGGCGCGGCCGGGATGGCCGGCCTGGGGGACGGCCTGCGCGCGGAGCTGCCGGGCGCCCTCGCCCGGGAACTGGGTGTGCGGCGGCTGGCGTTGGCCGCCGACGCGGTCACCGCGTATGCGGGCGCCCTCGGTACCCGGCCCGGTGCGGTGATCGCCGCCGGCACCGGCCTCATCGCGCTCGGCACCGATCTGACGGGCTGGCGCCGGGCGGACGGCTGGGGTCATCTGCTCGGCGACTGCGGCGGCGGCGCCTGGATCGGACGGGCCGGCCTGGAGGCGGCGCTGCGTGCCCATGACGGGCGGGAGGGCGGCTCCGCCCGGCTGCTGGAGAGCGCGGAGGACATGTTCGGGCCCGTGGCCGGACTGCCGGGCCTGCTGTACCCCCGCAGCGACCGTCCGGCCGTGCTCGCGTCGTTCGCGCCGCGCGTCGGTGAGTGCGCGGCCGGCGGCGACCGGGTCGCCGTGGACGTGCTGCGGGCGGCGGCCCGGCACATGGCCGACTCGGCGGCCGCGGTGTGCCCGGCCGGGGGCGAGCCGGCGGTCGGTCTCACGGGCGGGCTGTTCGGGATGGGGGCCGTGCTGCTCGGTCCCGTG
>KL568577.1:13408-20400 GCA_000715605.1 Streptomyces speibonae
GCCTGCCGCG
Organism: Streptomyces speibonae; assembly: GCA_000715605.1. Taxonomy (GTDB): domain Bacteria; phylum Actinomycetota; class Actinomycetes; order Streptomycetales; family Streptomycetaceae; genus Streptomyces; species Streptomyces speibonae. The sequence continues at coordinate 13,419 of KL568577.1, forward strand.
GGCGCGGCGGATCACGGCCGAGGGGGATCCGCTGCACGGCGCGGTGCGGATCGCGGAGGACCTCGCCACCGGTTCGCTCGTTCTCCCGAGTGACGAGAAGTTGCTGAGCGTGACGTCCGCGACCGGTGAGAACGTCACTCGCGGAACCGGCGCCCGTACGTAACTCTCCAGACAAAACCGGACGGATACCGCTCACCTGCCCCCTCCCCGAACAGAGGAGCCCAGGAAGCCACTAACATGCCGCACCATGAGCACCCCCACTGGGCCCGCGTCCGGCCTGCCAGTACGAATGCCGCGCCCCCGCCAGCCCGGGCGGCACCGCCGTCCCGAGCCGCTGGTGGCTCCCGATGATGCGCCCGCGCTCGTCCTCGCCGTGCCGGGTACGCCCAGTGGTGCCACCCGCTCGCTCGCCGACGAGGTCGTCAGCATCGCCCGCTCCGAGCTGCCCGGTCTCGACGCCCGGGTCGGCTTCCTGGAGGGCGACGACGAGTTCCCCTCGCTGACGTCCGTCCTCGCGCACGCGGCCGAGGAGCGCACCGCCCGCTTCGAGCAGGCCCGTGCCGCCGGAGCGGACGTGAAGGAGCCCGACGGCCCCGTCGCCGTCGTCGTCCCGCTGCTCGCCGGCCCGGACAGCGCGCTGCTGCGCCAGGTCCGCCAGGCCGTGATGGACAGCCGTGTCGCCGCCGAGCTGACCGATGTGCTGGGCCCGCACCCGCTGCTCGCCGAGGGGCTGCACGTCCGGCTGTCGGAGGCGGGGCTGGCCCGCGCCGACCGTGCCCGCCTGTTCACCGTGGCGACCGCCGCGGACGGCATCATCCTCGCCTCGGTGGGCGGCGACGAGGCGGTGCAGGCGGCCGGGATCACCGGCATGCTGCTCGCCGCGCGCCTCGCCGTGCCGGTGATGGCGGCCGCCCTGGACCAGGAGGGTTCCATCGCCTCCGTGGCCGAGCAGCTGCGCGGCTCCGGCTCGCAGCAGCTGGCGCTGGCGCCGTACCTGATCGGGCCGGAGATCGACGCGAGCCTGCTCGAGGAGGCCGCGAAGGAGGCGGGGTGCTCCGCCGCCGAGGCGCTCGGCCCGTACCCGGCGATCGGCAAGCTGGCGCTGGCCAAGTACACGACCGCCCTGGGCATCGCCCCGCAGCAGGCGCAGAGCACTCCGGCCCACTAGGGCACGTCGAGGGCGCAGCGCGAAAAAGTGAAGTCCCGTCGTCCGCCCGGAGGGCGGGGACGGGACTTTCTCACGGTGCGGGCCGGGCTGTCAGGCCCGCGCGTTGTACCGGTACCAAGGAGTCAGCGGGTCCTTCAGCGCCTTGTCGTCGAAGACCCTGAAGTGCACGGTCGTACCCTCTTCGATGTCGTCGTCCTTGGCCATCTGCACCTTGTTCACATCGAGGACCTTGGACGTCCCCGGTGCCCAGTAGGTCGCCTCCTTCTTGAAGATGCCCTCGTACCACATGGCCCGGAAGTAGATCGTGTCGCCGTCGTTCTTGCCGTCGTAGGCGTACAGCACCTCGTCGTACGGGTGGAACTCCATCTGCGCCACGGGAGTGCCGTTCTTCTTCACGACCAGCTTCATGCCCTTCCCACCCGCGTCCTTCTTGAAGCCGGTGTAGTCGAGGCCGCTGCTGTCGCTGCACGGGCAGGAGCCGGTGTCCGGCTGCCAGCTCGAGATCGTGATGTCCGCGTTCCTGTAGGCATTCGCCGTGGTCGCCGAGAGCCCGGTGAACGCGACGGCCATTCCCAGCGAAATGGCCAGTGCTCTGTTGCGCATGTGTTGCCCCTTCTCGTACGGCCGACGGCGTTCACGTTAGGGGCGTCGGCGGTCGAGGTGACCCTGCAACATTGCAGGGTGCACCGGGGCGAACGAACCGGTCAGCCCACGACCACGCAGGACGCGGCGGGCACCGGGACGGAGCCTCGGCGCCGCGGTACTCCCGTGTCCGGGTCGAGCGAGAACCAGGTCACATCGCCGGAACGTTCATGCGCGACGTACAGCACTCCGTCGGAGACGGTGATCGCCCGGGGCCAGTGACCGCCGCAGGGCACGGTGGTGAGCAGGGTCGGCGCCCTGCCGCCCGCCTCGGCCGCGAAGACGGAGAGGACGTCCTCGCCGCGGGTCGCGGTCCACAGGAAGCGTCCGTCGGGCGAGACGGCCACACCGGAGGGGTAGGCGTCGCCGGCCGGGGCGCCGGGCAGGACCGGGATCTCGGCGAGCGGCTTCAGCAGGCCGTCGGCGGCCTCCCAGCGGCAGACGACGAGGGACGGGCTGAGCTCGTTGAGGACGTACGCGTGGGCGCCGTCCGGGTGGAAGGCCAGGTGGCGCGGTCCCGAGCCCGGACGCAGGGCGGTCTCCCGGTGCGGCACGAGAGCGCCGTCCGCCAGGGCGCACACCCGCACCGAGTCCGTGCCGAGGTCGACGCCGACCGCCCAGCGCCCGCTCGGGTCGGGCTGCACCTGGTGGGCGTGCGGCCCCTGCTGGCGCTGCGGGTGCGGGCCGGAGCCGCGGTGCCGGAGCACCCCGGAGACGGCGCGCGCGAGGGTGCCGTCCGGACGCACCGGTACGACGCTGACGCTGCCGGATCCGTAGTTCGCGGTGAGGACGTGACCGGCGAAGAGGCTGAGGTGGGTCGGACCGCTGCCGTCCACCGGGACCGCGCGCCCGGCCGGTCGCGGTCCCCCGGCGGTCGTCCGGAACGCGGCCACGGCCCCCTCCGCCGTCTCGCTGACCGCGTACAGCATGCTCCCGTCGGGCGACAGGGCCAGCCAGGACGGATCGGACACGCTGTCCACGCTGCCCAGGAGGGTCAGCGCGCCGCTGCCCGGGGTGATGGCAGCGGTGACGATGCCCGGGCCGCCCGCGGCCGTGAACGATCCGATGAACGCCCGCCGTCTGCCGTCCGCCACGCCTGTCCCCTCTCGTCCGATACCGGCCCGTGGTGGACGGTAGCAGTCGATCAGGTGAGGTCTAGACCAACACCGCGGCGGGTCGTTCCGCGCGTACGGCGGGAATCAGGCCCCGACCAGCGGAGAGCCTGGGGGTGCCTTGAGCGGCGTGGAGAGTTCGGCGAGGGCCCGCTCCAGTCCGTGGAGGTGGGCCAGGGCGGGCTCGGACGCCGCCGGGGCCGTCCGTACCGCGATGTCCCGGCCGCCGGTGAGCGCCTCCACCGCGGCCTCCACCCGCCAGCAGGCGGCGGTCAGGCGGACGTCGTGCGAGGCCTCCGGGTCGGCGGCGACGGCGACGAGACCGCGGATCTCCCGGGCGCAGTCGTCCAGCAGGGCGAGCACCCGACGGGCGCGCCGCTTGCGGCCGAGCATCGGGTTCAGCGGGTGCACCAGCGGGGCGACCGACAGGCGCACCCGGGCGAGCAGCTGCTCCAGCTCCGCCACGAGCGGGCCCGGATCGGCGCCCGGGGTCCCGGCCAGCCTGGCGGCGGCCTCGGCGGTGCAGGCGTGGACGCAGCGCAGGGCCCGCTGGATCCAGGTGTCGGTGATGCTGTGCGTCGTCACGGGCAGGACGAAAGCCACCGCCAGCGCGGCGCCGAGCGCGCCGACGCCGGTCTCCACGAGCCGCAGCGCCAGCAGCCCCGGGGACAGCACGCCCAGCAGGCCGTAGAGCATGGCGGCGAGCACCGTCACCCAGAGCATCATCCAGGTGTAGGACACGGCGGCGGTGTAGAAGACGCCGAACACGCTGAGGGCGACGACCAGGGCCGTGAGCGGTCCCTGGCCGTGGACGGGAACGGCGACGCAGAGGGCGAGACCGATGCCGAGGACCGTGCCCAGCACCCGCCGGAAGCCGCGTACCAGGGTCTCGCCGCGCGAGGTGGTGTTGACGAAGACCCACCAGGTGGCGCCGACGGCCCAGTACCAGCGCTGCCCGGAGACCAGCTGCCCCACGACGAGGGCGAATCCCGCGCCGGCGGTCGCCTGGACGGCCTGCCGGGTGGTCACCCGGGCCAGCCCGGTGCCGGCGGGCGGCGCGGGGACGACGGGCGGGGGCATCCGGCGTTCGTAGCACCACAGTCCGAAGCGCACCGCGGCCGCGGCGAGCACGGACAGCAGGACGGAGGCGTACAGCTCGGGCAGCTGGGCCGGGCGCGCCTGGAGGAACTGCGCCACGAAGTACGTCATGAACGCGAACACCCCGAGGCTGTGGCCGCGGGGGCCCCAGCGCCGGGCGTACACGCCGAGCCCCACGACGGCGAGGAAGGCGAGGTCGCGGGCGACCGGGTGGTCGTGCAGCAGGGCCGCGGCGGCGAGCACGGGCAGGCCGGCGGCGGGCAGCAGCGCCGTGGTGAGGGCCTGTCCGCGGACCGTGGCGTCGGTGACGGTGAACAGGGCGAGCAGCGCGGCGAGCCCTCCCGTGACGGCGCCGGTGAGCGAATGTCCGGCGAGGCCGCAGACGACGACGGCCAGTGCGATGCCGAGCACGGCCCGCGCCGCGAAGCGCAGCCGCGTCCGGCCCGGGTCCGGAGCCATGAACACCCTCTTCAGCACGTACCGCCCCCCTGGGATTCGTTGGTGTGCGCCGTGGCATGCGAAAGGCGCCGCGGAGGTCCGCAGCGCCATCGACGCATCCATATCAGCATCTCCTCCACCACTGGCTCAACCGGCTGGTGTGAGAGTGGGCCATTGGTACAGTGAGAACGGCACACCTACGGCCATCGACGTGCCAATGGCCGGCTCGGGAACCGGGGAACCTCATGGCGGTGGACGCACTCGACACCCGCATCCTGCGGTTGCTCCTGGAGCGGCCGCGCACCAGCGTGCGGGAGTACGCGCGGATCCTCGGGGTGGCCCGCGGGACCCTGCAGGCCCGTCTCGACCGGATGGAGCGGGACGGCGTCATCACCGGCACCGGCCCCGCCCTCTCCCCCGCCGCACTGGGCCACCCCGTGCTCGCGTTCGTGCACATCGAGGTCACCCAGGGGCATCTGGACGAGGTGGGTGAGGCGCTCGCGGCCGTACCTGAGATCGTCGAGGCGTTCTCCATCACCGGCGGCGGTGATCTGCTGACCCGGGTCGTGGCGCGCGACAACGCCCATCTGGAGGACGTGGTCCAGAAGCTGATCAGCCTGCCCGGCGTGGTCCGCACCCGCAGCGAGGTGGCGCTGCGCGAACGCGTCCCGCACCGGATGCTGCCGCTGGTGGAGTCGATCGGCCGGACGGCCCGCAGGTGAGCCCTGCCATCCTGGAACCCATGAGCACGCTCGGCACCCTCTCGGTCATCTTCGATCTCGACGGAACGCTCGTGGACAGCGAGCCGAATTACTACGAGGCCGGCCGGCTGACCCTCGCCGCGTACGGGGTCCCGGACTTCTCGTGGGAGGAGCACCAGCGCTACGTCGGGATCAGCACGCGGGAGACGATCACCGACTGGCGGCGGCGGTACGGTCTGCCGGCCCCGGTCGAAGAACTCCTCGGGGTCAAGAACGGCCACTACCTGAGGCTGGCCGGTGCCTCGACACGGGTGTACCCGGAGATGCGGGCGTTCGTGGAGCTGCTGGCTGCCGAGGGCGTCCCGATGGCCGTCGCCTCCGGTTCCTCGCCCGAGGCCATCGGGACGATCCTGGCCGGCACGGGCCTGGACACGTATCTGCGCACGGTGGTCTCGGCCGAGGAGGTGGCCCACGGCAAACCGGCCCCCGACGTCTTCCTGGAGGCGGCGCGCAGGCTCGGCGCGGACCCGGCCGACTGCGTGGTCGTCGAGGACGCGGCTCCGGGCGCCGCCGCCGCGCACGCGGCCGGAATGCGCTGCATCGCCGTCCCGTACGTCGCCGGTCAGGCCGGCGCTCCCGAGTTCGCCATCGCGGGTCTGCTGCTGCGGGGCGGGCAGGCGGAGTTCACGGCTCGGGCCGCGTACGCCTGGCTCGCGGATATGTGATCTTGGGCACGTTCTCCGGGGCCCGGCGGAGGCGGCGCCGCCGGACCCGTTCGCCCAGGTCCGGGCCGCGAAACCCCTTCCCCGACGAAAGCATGCTGGTCACACGCATTCTTCCCGGTGGACGCGGGACGGGTGGACGCGACGGCGGCAACCATGAGGACGCGGAAAGCTGCCCGCGCGTTCCACAGTGACCGAAAATTCTTGGCCGGACGGTGATTGCCTCGCGCCTGGCGTCCGTACTCCCTGCTGTTGGGCCGTTCATATCCCAGGAGGCACGATGCGCATCTCGCGCAGCACGGCAGGAACCGCGTTCGTGGGCGGAGCCATGATTCTGACCCTCACCGCGCTCGCCTATCCCACCATGCTGGGCGTACAGAACACCTCGACCAAGCAGGACCGGGTGGTGGCGAACACCAACTACGGTCCGCTCACCGAGGCGGACCGCGACTTCGTGGTCAAGGTGCGTGCGGCCGGACTGTGGGAACACCCGCTGGGGATGATGGCGATGGAGCGTGGGACGACGCCCGAGATGAAGGAGGCGGGCGAGCATCTGGTCGTCGGCCACGGCCGGCTGGACGAGACCTGCCGCAAGATCTCCGTGGAGCTCGGCATCACCCTGCCGAACGTGGCATCGCCGCAGCAGCAGGGGTTCGTGGAGACCGTGAAGGCCACCAACGGCAAGGAGTTCGACTCCACTGCGGTGAACATCATGCGGGTGACGCACGGGCAGATCTTCCCGGCCATCGCCAACATCCGCGCCACCACCAGGAACACCCTGGTGCGGCAACTGGCCGACCAGGCCAACGACACGGTGCTCGACCACATCACGGTGCTGGAGAAGACCGGCCTGGTCAATCATGAGCAGGTCAACTTCCAGCAGACCAGCCCGCCCAAGATGCCGCGGGAGGCGGTGACGCCGCCGGCACCGCAGCCGGGCGCGCAGGTGCTGGCGCTGGAGATCCCCGAGGAGCTGAAGGACCTCAACACCGCCTCGCCGGCGCCGACGCCGTCACCGACGGTCAAGTAGGGCGGCTCAGCGGTCCGGTCACGACCCGCGGCGGGGCCTGCCCCGCCGCGGGGTCTGCGCCGTGCCCCCGC
>KL568577.1:20594-21482 GCA_000715605.1 Streptomyces speibonae
GTGCCGCTCTCCTCGCTCCGCTGCCGCTTCTTCGGCTGCGCCGGCTGCTGTGTCCGGCCGCGGGTGCTGTTGACGGTCCGGCCGCGGACGATGCCGATGAAGTCCTCCACCTGGTCCGTGGTCGCCGCCTCGGGCCAGGACAGGGCCACGCACGACTCGGGGGCCCCGTCGAGCGGCCGGTGGGTGAGGTCCTTGCGGTGGTGCAGCCGGGCGAGCGACAGCGGCACGACGAGCACACCGATCCCGGCGGCGACGAGCTCGACGGCGTCGGCGGTGGTGGCGGGGCGCTCCAGGGCGGGCCGTCCGGGCAGGCCCTCCGCCCAGGAGAGCACGTCGTCGAGGGGGTGCAGCACGATGTCGTCGGCCAGGTCCCCGGGGGAGACCCTGTCGGCGGCCGTGACGAGGTGGTCCTTCGGCACCACGACGACGGTCTGCTCGGTGTAGAGCGGGATGGCGCTGAGCACCGTACGGTCGACGGGCAGCCGGACCAGGCCCGCGTCGGCCTCCCCGTCCAGCAACAGCCCCTGCGCCGTGCCGGCGGGCACCTGGGTGAGGGTTAGGGGGACGCCGGGCAGCCGCTCGTTCCAGATGCGCACCCACTTGCCGGGCATCACGCCGGGGACGTACACGAGCCGGAACGAGGGGGACACTTCCGAGCCTGTCACCCGGCCAGGTTACCGGCCGTGGTCGGGGGCGGTGCACGCGCTCGTTACCCTGGACGCCATGACGCAGCACCAAGGCACCCAGACGATGAAGCCCGCGACCGCGGCGAAGAAGCTGGGTGTGTACCTCGAGGCCACCCCCGACGAGTTCCGTGCGGGTGCGGTCTCGCGCGCCGAGCTCAACGCGCTCCAGGCCGATCCGCCGCAGTGGCTGCGGGATCTACGG
>KL568577.1:21719-22483 GCA_000715605.1 Streptomyces speibonae
TCGCGCCATCAGAGATGTGTATAAGAGACAGAGCTGGGCGTGTCCATCGCCGGTCTCGCGCGCGGCGGAGTCACCGAGCCCCTGACCACCGAGCAGATCGAGGCGCTGAAGCAGGAGCGGCCCGAGTGGCTGGAGCGGGAGCGCGCCACCCAGGCGGAGGTCCGCAGGGAAGCGGCCCGCATCAAGCAGCGCGACCGGGAGCGCGCACAGCGCGGCGACTGACACCCGGCCGGCACACGTCCCACCCCCTGACCGGATGTCCGGTCCGGGGGTGTTCGCATTTCCCCAGGTGAGCCCGTGTCCGTCCGCGGCGGCCGAAAACGCCAGCCCACGCCACCCCTTCCGATGGATAGAAATATCTATCAACATGGCCGTATCGCACGCGCCCGCAGCGGCGCAGCCGACCGCGCCCGGGGTGGGGACATGCACAGCGCCATGTGGAAGCAAGCCGTCGAGTGGCTGGCCGCGGCGGCCACCGATCCCCAGGAGTGCAAGCGCGAGTGGGACAACGGCAAGGGCACGGCGCTGCTCGCGGCGGGCCGGTACTGGGACGTGCTCAGCGTGCCCGACCGGCTCGGGCTGCTCGCCCTGGACATCCTGTGGCGTGATCCGCTGAAGGCGCCCGGGCCCACTCTGGTGGACGTCACGGCGCGCAGGGTGGGGTTCTTCCTGCCGCCCGACCCGGCCAGTGAGTGGGTGGGGTTCGGGGTGCGGCACGTCGGCCGCGGGTCGTGGGTGGCCGTCCCACCGCCGTACCGGCCCGC
>KL568577.1:22701-23230 GCA_000715605.1 Streptomyces speibonae
GGCCCGGCCCGCCGGCCGGCTCGAATGGCTCGTCCCGCCGGACGGCACCGGCACCCTGCACGCGCCCGTGCCGCTGGAACTGGCCCTGCGCCGGGCCACCGGCACGCTCGCCGTGCTGGCACCGGTCAGCGCGGAGACCGTGGTGCCGGACTGCTGGTGACGTCCTCGCGGCCGTCCTCGTCCGGCGGCCGCAGCAGGGGCACGCGGAAGGGCACCGGCAGCACCGTCGCGCGCTCGCCCGCCGTCGCGGCGGCGAAGGAGGCCCACAGGCCGTCGCGGTGCTCCGGGACCGTGTGGCCTCCGGCCCGCCACTCCGCGACCAGCGTGGCGTAGATCGGCGTGTACCCCGCGTACCCGCTGGTGAGTTCGGCGTACGTCCGGCGTGCGGCGTCGCGCCCGAGAAGGCGCCGCGCCGTCCCAGTACTGTCCATGCCGGAGCAACGCGCCGTCGCGCGCCGGTGGTACGCAGTGGGCTCCGGGTCCGCCTGCCCGGGTGAGGCCATCACCCTGTCTCTTATACACATCTCTG
>KL568577.1:23433-24031 GCA_000715605.1 Streptomyces speibonae
TGACCGGCCGGCCGGACGGGGCTTGACCCTCGACCTTGTCGAGGGATCAGGGTTCCGGGTGTGGAGAACGACATGCGCAGCATTGGTGAGATGGCCCGCGACAGCGGGCTGGGCGTGAGCGCCCTGCGGTTCTACGACCGCGCCGGTGTCCTGGTCCCCGACCATGTGGACCCGGTCAGCGGCTACCGCTGGTACGGCCCCGGGCAGCTGGAGGAGGCCAGGGTGCTGGCCCGGTTGCGCCGGGCCGGCATGCCGCTGGCGGACGTCCGGCTGGTGCTGGCCGGCTGGACGGGCGCCGACACCGATCTCGTGCGCCGGCTTCTCGAGGCGCATCTGGTCCGTCTGGAACAAGGGCTGGGCGACGCACGCGAGGCGTTCTCCGCACTCCGAGCCCTACTCGACCACAGGGAGAACCCCATGAGCTCGCTCCGCACCGGCACCCCCGCCGGGCTGTCCCTCTCCGGTCCCGCTCTGGCCGCCGCACTGGACGCGGTCCGGTTCGCGGCCGGCACCGACCCCGAGCTGCCGGTGCTCGGCGGGATCCACTTCGACGCCGAGGACGGCTCCCTCCACGTCGTCGCCACCGACCGGTACCGGA
>KL568577.1:24278-25772 GCA_000715605.1 Streptomyces speibonae
CCACCGACCGGTACCGGATGGCCGTGGCGCGCGTCGACGCCGACGGGCACGAGGGGCCCCGGTACCGGATGACCGTGCCGCTTCCCCTCGCCGACGCGATGCGGGCGCTGCTGGACGGCGAGGACGAGGTGCGGCTGGCCCTGGACGGCGACCGCGTGAGCCTGGAAACCGGCGGTGGGCAGACGGCCGGGCAGTGCCTCGGTCACGACTTCCCCGACTACCGGCGTCTCGTCCGGCTCCCGGAGGGGCGGCGCGCCGTGGTGGACGTGGACGCCTTCGGGACGGCGGTGCGCACGGGGCCCGTCCGGGCGCACGAGGACCGCGGCGCCGTGGGCCGCGAACTCACCGTGCTGGACGTGTCGGACGACGGGACGGTCACGGTCGCCGGTGACGGCGCAGCGGGCCCCGGCCTCGTCGCCGTCGACCGCGCGTTCCTGCTGGACGCGCTCGCCGCGGCGGCCGGCGACCGGCTGGTCCTGGAGTTCGGCGCCCATACGGCTCCCCTGGCGATCCGCCGCCCGGACGACCCGCACACGTTCTCCCTGCTGATGCCGGTACGGCTGGAGAACTGACGGCCCGTCCGGGCGGGGTGGGCGGCGGTGTCAGCGTTCGACGCCGCCGTCCTCCACCGGTTCCAGCGCTTCAGCTGCCGGCGTCGTGCTCGGTGCGGGCACGGCGTCGGCCGCCGCCGCACGGCGCGCCGCCAGGCGCATCGCGACCGGCTCGGTGTACCGGGCCGTGAGCGGACCGAGAACGACCAGGACCAGGACGTACGCCGTGGCCAGCGGGCCGAGCTGCGGCTCGATGCCCGCGGTCACCGCGAGTCCGGCGATGACGATGGAGAACTCGCCGCGGGCCACCAGGGTGCCGCCCGCGCGCCAGCGGCCCTTGGGGGAGATCTCGGCTCGGCGGGCCGCCCAGTAACCGGTGGCGATCTTCGTCAGCGCGGTGACCACGGCGAGCCCGAGCGCGGGCAGTATCACCGGCGGGATCGACTGGGGATCGGTGTGCAGGCCGAAGAAGACGAAGAACACCGCGGCGAACAGGTCCCGCAGCGGCGCCAGCAGGTTGTGCGCGCCCTCGGCGACCTCCCCGGACAGGGCGATGCCCACCAGGAACGCGCCCACCGCGGCCGACACCTGCAGCTGCTGGGCGAGTCCCGCGACCAGCAGGGTGAGGCCCAGCACGACCAGCAGCAGCTTCTCCGGGTCGTCACTGGAGACGAAGCGGGAGATCACCCGGCCGTAGCGGACGGCGACGAACAGCACGAGACCGGCGACGCCCAGCGCGATGGCCAGCGTGACGCTGCCGGTGGCGAGGCTCACGCCGGCCAGCAGGGCGGTGATGATCGGCAGGTAGACGGCCATCGCCAGGTCCTCGAGCACCAGGATGCTGAGGATGACCGGGGTCTCCCGGTTGCCGAGCCGTCCGAGGTCGCCGAGGACTTTCGCGATGACGCCGGAGGAGGAGATCCAGGTGACACCGGCCAGGACC
>KL568577.1:25924-27919 GCA_000715605.1 Streptomyces speibonae
CGGAGGAGGAGATCCAGGTGACACCGGCCAGGACCACGGCGGCGACCGGGCCCCAGCCGAGCAGCAGGGCCAGGATCGCGCCGGGCAGGGCGTTCAGCGCCATGTCCACGAGACCGGCCGGGTACTGCGTCTTGAGGTTGGAGACGAGGTCGCTGGCCGTGTACTCCAGACCAAGCATCAGCAGCAGGAGGATGACGCCGATCTCGGCGCCGATCGCGACGAACTCCTCGCTCGCGCCGAGCGGCAGCAGTCCGCCTTCGCCGAAGGCCAGACCGGCCAGCAGGTAGAGGGGGATCGGGGAGAATTGCAGCCGCCCGGCGAGACGGCCCAGCAGGCCGAGCCCGAGGATGATCGCGCCGAACTCGATCAGGAAGATGGCGGAAGAGTGCACGCGCTCACTCCCGCCCGAGAATCTCGGCGGCGGCTTCGATGCCCTCGCGCGTGCCGATGACGATCAGGGTGTCCCCGCCGGCCAGCCGGAAGTCCGGCGCGGGCGACGGGATCGCCTCCGCCCGCCGCAGCACGGCCACGATCGACGCACCGGTGTCGGTGCGCATGCGGGTCTCGCCCAGCAGCCGCCCGTTCCAGTAGGAGACGGAGGACAGTTCGATGCGCTCGGCCACCAGCCCCAGGTCCGTGGTGTGCAGCAGGTTGGGGCTGTGGTGGGCGGGCATCAGGGCGTCGATCAGTGCGGCCGACTCGGCGACCGTCAGACGCAGCGACCGGGCGCAGGCGTCCGGGTCGTCCGAGCGGTAGACGTTGACCGTGCGGGCACCGTCGCGGTGCGCGATCACGGACAGGTGCTCGTGCTCACGCGTGGTGAGGTCGTATTTCACGCCGATGCCTGGCAGCGGCGTCGCGCTCATCCGTGGAGCAGGCACAGCCCGTCCCCTTCCCGAATCTTCCGATGTCATGGTTCCCGGGGTGACCGGCCGGCCGTCGAACGACCATGGTGGTCCACCCCCAGGGGGTTAATGGTGCCATCCCGCTCAGTGGCCGGAATATGGGTGTCGTCACGGATGGACAGGGTCCTCATCAGGGGTCGAGGATGCCCGGGGAGTCCGTCTTGCCGGGGAAGGTGGTGTCCGCGTGCCCGCTCCGGGCGGGCGGCGACGCGTACGTGCCGTCCGTGGTGGGTACTCGGATGCGCCGCCGGGGACGGAGGGCGCTGTGGACGACACAGTGATCGTTGGAGTGGACGGTTCGCCGTCCAGCCTCGCCGCGGTCGATGTCGCGGCCCACGAGGCACGGCTGCGCGGCGCGCGGCTGCGGATCGTGCACGCCTTCAGCCGCGCCGCCGACCTGGATCCGATGATCCACGGGGTGCTGGCGCAGGCGGAACAGCGCGCCTACGACCTGGCGCCGGGACTGGAGATCACCCGCACCGTGGCGTCCGGTGAGACGCTGACGGTGCTGCGCAGCGAGTCGCGGCACGCGGTGCTGACGGTGGTGGGCGAGCGGGGCCGCACCGGGTTCGGAGGGCTGCTGCTGGGCTCGACGGTCGTGCAGCTGGCGGCGCACGGGCACGGTCCGCTGCTGGTGGTGCGCGGCCGGCGGGATCCGCGGGGCCCCCTGCTGCTCGCCGTGGACGGCTCGCCGGCCGGGAGCGCCGCGGCCTCCTTCGCGTTTCTCGAGGCCGCGTTGCGCGGGGCGCCGCTGGTCGCGATGCACGTGTGGAACACCTGGAGCGAGCAGACGCCGTACGCGGGCCCGGCCGACCCGTTGAACGTGGTGGTGGATCTCGACCAGTTGGAGGAGCGGCACCGCCGGCTGCTCGAGGAGGCGGTGGCACCGGAGCGGGCGGCGCGCCCCGGGGTCGCCGTGGAACTGCGGCTGGAGCGGGGCCGGGTGCGCCCCGCGCTGCTGGCGGCGGCCCGGGAGGCGCAGCTGGTGGTGACCGGTGCCCGCGGCCACGGCGGTTTCACGGGGATGCTGCTCGGTTCGGTCAGCCAGGCGCTGCTCCACCACGCCGACTGCCCCGTCGCCGTCGTCCGG
>KL568577.1:28117-29417 GCA_000715605.1 Streptomyces speibonae
CCAGGCGCTGCTCCACCACGCCGACTGCCCCGTCGCCGTCGTCCGGGCCGAACCCGGTTCCGCCGACGGGACGGCGGGCGGGTGAGCGCGGGCGTCCGGGTCAGCCGAGGAAGCTGAGCCGGACCCGCCGGTCGGGGTTGTCCCTGTTCGTGTCGACCAGGCAGACCGACTGCCAGGTGCCCAGTTCCAGCCGCCCGTTCACCACGGGCAGCGTCGCGTGCGGCGCCACGAAGGCGGGCAGGACGTGATCGCGGCCGTGACCCGGGCTGCCGTGCCGGTGCTGCCAGCGGTCGTCGGCGGGAAGCAGGGTGTGCAGGGCGGAGAGGAGGTCGTCGTCGCTTCCGGCGCCGGTCTCGATGACGGCGATGCCGGCGGTGGCGTGCGGCACGAAGACGTTCAGCAGGCCGTCGCGGCCGGCCGCGGCCTCCCGCAGGAAGGACTCGCAGTCGCCGGTGAGGTCGACGACCCTCTCGTCGGAGCCGGTGGCGATGGTCAGGACTCGGGTGGTGAAGACATCGGGCATGTCCTCCATCCTGGCCGACGCGGCGGCCCGCGTGCGGGAGCGGGCGGGGAAGATCCGGGGGCGCCGCGCTGTTGGTAGAAGCGTGAACTACATGCGCGAGGTCGAGGTGGTCGTCATCGGCGCCGGGCAGGCCGGACTGGCCGCCGCCCATCATCTGCGGCGCACCGGATTCGAGCCGGACCGCGACTTCGTGGTGCTGGACCACTCCCCCGGCCCCGGCGGTGCCTGGCAGTTCCGGTGGCCCTCGCTGACGTACGGCAAGGTGCACGGGATGCACGCGCTGCCCGGGATGGAGCTCACGGACGCCGACCCCGCGCGGGCCTCGTCCGAGGTGATCAGCGAGTACTTCGCGCGCTACGAGCGGGTCTTCGACCTGAGGGTGCGGCGCCCGGTGGCGGTGCGGGCGGTGCGGGAGGGGTCCGGTGGGCGGCTGCTGGTGGAGAGCTCGGAGGGCACCTGGGCGACGCGGGCGCTGATCAACGCCACCGGCACCTGGGACCGGCCGTTCTGGCCGCGCTATCCGGGCCAGGAGACGTTTCGCGGGCGCCAGTTGCACACCGCGCAGTACCCGGGGCCCGAGGCGTTCGCCGGACAGCGGGTGGTCGTGGTGGGCGGCGGGGCCTCGGGCACCCAGCATCTGCTGGAGATCGCCCCCCACGCGGCGGAGACGACGTGGGTGACCCGGCGGCCCCCGGTCTTCCGCGAGGGCCCCTTCGACGAGCGGGCGGGGCGGGAGGCCGTGGCGCTCGTCGAGGAGCGGGTGCGCCAGGGGCTGCC
>KL568577.1:29567-29782 GCA_000715605.1 Streptomyces speibonae
CGCCAGGGGCTGCCGCCGCGCAGTGTCGTCTCGGTGACCGGGCTGCCGCTCAACGACGCGATCCGGCAGGGTCTCGAGAGCGGCGTGCTGGACCGCCTGCCCATGTTCGACCGGATCACCCCGGACGGGGTGGAGTGGGCGGACGGGCGGCGGGTGACGGCCGACGTCATCCTCTGGGCGACCGGTTTCCGGCCCGCGATCGACCATCTCGCGCC
>KL568577.1:30032-31009 GCA_000715605.1 Streptomyces speibonae
GCGCCGCTGCGGCTGCGGGAGCCCGGCGGCGGGATCCGCGTCGAGGGCACCCGTGCCGTCGCGGACCCGCGGATCCACCTGGTCGGGTACGGCCCCTCGGCGAGCACCATCGGCGCCAACCGGGCGGGGCGCGCGGCCGTACGGGAGATCCGGCGGCTGCTGGCACGGGAGGAACCGGTCGCGGCGTGAGGTCCGGGGCTGGCCGGGTCAGGTCCTGGCCGGTTCGCCGGACGTCTGCTGCCGGGCGTGGGACTCGGCGACGTTGCGCTGGTGTTCGGCGTAGTCGGCGGTGAAGCGGGTGTCGCCGGGCTTGACCGTGACGAAGTACAGCCAGTCGCCGGGGGTGGGGTTGATCGCGGCGCGCACGGCGTCCTCGCCGGGGCTGTCGATGGGAGTCGGGGGCAGGCCCATGCGCTGGAAGGAGTTGTAGGGGCTGTCGACCTTGGTGTCGGCCTCCGTGGTGCCCGGCTTCGTCCGGCCCAGGGCGTAGTTGACGGTCGACTCCATCTGCAGCGGCATGCCGCGCTCCAGGCGGTTGAAGACCACCCGGGCGATCCTGCCCATGTCGGCCTTGGTGGCGGCCTCCGCCTGGACGATGCTCGCGACCGTGACCGCCTGGTAGACGTTCATCGCGTTGCGCTGGGCGCCGGCGGCGATCGGGGCTCCGTTGAACTTCTTGTTGGCCGTGTCGACCATCCGGGACAGGAGCTTGTGCGGGGTCGTCTTCTCGGGCAGCGGGTAGGCGCCCGGGAAGAGGTAGCCCTCGGGGTTGCCCTCGGCCTCGTTCGGCAGCTTCAGGTCCGCCTTGGCGAGGGACTTCTTCGTGGTGCCCGCTGGGAGGTCGAGGGTCTTGTCGATGGCGGCGTAGACCTGGCTCGCCCGCCAGCCTGCCGGGACCACCAGGGCCGTGGGACGGGCCTCGTCGTCGCCCTTCATGATCAGCAGCGGCACCGCCACGGCGGTGCCGGCCACGACGG
>KL568577.1:31232-33084 GCA_000715605.1 Streptomyces speibonae
TGCCGGCCACGACGGCCCCGAGCGTCGCGAGGGCGAAGCGGCCCCGGCGCGTCAGTCGGATGGTGCTCCGTGACGGAGTGTTCGTCTGCATGCGGGCACGGTATCCCGCATACCGCCGCAAACCCGGCATATCTTCATCTTGTCGGCTCCAGTCGGGCGTCCCGGCGTACCAGGGCCGCATAGCGTCCGTCGCGTTCCAGCAGCTCCTCGTGCGTGCCGCGTTCCGCCACCCGGCCGGAGTCGAGCACCACGATCTGGTCGGCATCGCGCACGGTGGACAGCCGATGGGCGATGGTGAGCGTGGTCCGGTTGGCCGACAGCGCGTCGATGGCCTGCTGGACGGCCGCCTCCGTACGGGTGTCCAGGGCGCTGGTGGCCTCGTCGAGCACGAGAACCGGCGGGTCGCGCAGAATGGTCCGGGCGATCGCCAGGCGCTGTTTCTCACCGCCGGAGAACCGGTGGCCGCGCTCGCCGACCACGGTGTCGTACCCGTCGGGCAGGGCCGCGATGTGGTCGTGGATCTGGGCGGCCCGCGCCGCCGCGTGCAGTTCCTCGTCGGTCGCCCCGGGCTTGGCGAAGCGCAGGTTGTCCGCGACCGTGGCGTGGAAGAGGTAGGTCTCCTGGGAGACGACGCCCACCGCGCGGGCCAGCGTGTCGAAGTCGAGGTCGCGGACGTCGACCCCGTCGAGGGTGACCCGGCCGCCCGTGACGTCGTACAGCCGTGGCACGAGATGGCCGAGGCTGGACTTGCCGGCCCCGGTCGGCCCGACGACGGCGAGGCTGCCGCCCGGGGGCACGGTGATGTCGATGCCGTCGAGAACGGGGCCGTCCTTGTCGTCGTAGGCGAACGTGACGTTCTCGAAGCGCACCTCGCCCTCGATCCGGTCGAGATGCACCGCCTCCGCGCGCTCGGTGATGTCGATGGGGAGGTCCAGGTACTCGAAGATGCGCTGGAACAGGGCGAGTGAGGTCTGGATCTGGACGCCGGTGGACAGCAGGCTCACGGCCGGGCGGAACAGGCCCTGCTGGAGCGAGACGAACGCGACGATCGTACCGAGCGACACCTCGGGACCGCCCGTCCGCAGGGCGATTCCGGCGGTCCAGTAGATGACGGCCGGCATCGCCGCCATGACGATCGTGATCACGGCCATCCGCCAGCGGCCGGCCATGTTCGACCGCACCTCGAGGTCGACCAGACGCTCGGACTCGTCCGCGAAGGCGCCGGTCAGGGAGTCGGAGCGGCCCATGGTGCGGCCCAGCAGGATACCGCTGACCGAGAGCGACTCGGTGACCGTGGCGGCCATCGCGGCCATCTGCTTCTGCCGGCGGGTGGTGATCTTCTTCCGCTCGTCGCCGACACGGCGGCTGATCCAGACGAACACGGGCAGCAGCACCAGCGTCACCACGGTCAGCCGCCAGTCGAGCGCGAGCATCGCGACGACGGTGGCGACCACACTGGTGACGTTGGAGACCAGGGAGGTCGCCGTGGAGGTCACGGTGGCCTGCATGCCGCCGATGTCGTTGGCGATGCGGGACTGGACCTCGCCGGTGCGGGTGCGGGTGAAGAAGGCGAGCGACATGCGCTGGAGCCGCCCGTAGACGGCGGTGCGCAGATCGTGCATCACGCGCTGGCCCACGGTCGTCGAGATCAGGGTCTGCAGGACACCGAAGACGCTGGTGAGGACCGCGCTGAGGATCATTCCGAGCGCGAGCAGACTGAGCAGCCCGGTCCGCCCCTCGGGGATCGCCACGTCGAGGATCGCCTTCAGCAGGAACGGGGTGGCGACGGAGACCAGCGACGCGGCGCCGACCAGCAGGCCGACGATCGCGAGGCGGCCCCGGTAGGGACGGA
>KL568577.1:33268-35292 GCA_000715605.1 Streptomyces speibonae
TGTGTATAAGAGACAGTGCCGAGGCTGCTCCTCGGCGCCGGCAGGCGGGGTCCAGTCGGGTCGGTGGTCGGGGTGCATGGTCTCCTTCGGATCGGACGCCCCCCGGGGAGTGCTGCGGTGCTGCGGTACTGCCCCCGGGGGTGGCGCAGCCGCGGTGGCGGGCCGCCCCCATTGTTACCTGTACTCACAATGAGCGGCATCCTGATAATGTTCCCGCATGACCGCCTCCGATCCCGACGGCCTGCTGGCCGAGCAGCTGCTCCGGCTCACCCGCCGGGTGCACCGCATCCAGAAGCGTCACCTGGAGCGGCGCGAGCTCGGGATCACCCCTGCCCAGTCGCGGCTGCTGCGCACCCTCGCGCACTACGGCTCCCCGCCCCGCATGGCCGATCTGGCCGAGCGGCTTGAGGTGGTCCCCCGGGCGGTGACCACGCTGGTCGACGGGCTGGAGGCGCACGGCATGGTGCGGCGGGTACCGGATCCGGCCAACCGGCGGGTGATCCGGATCGAGCTCACCGACGACGGGCGGGCGGCGCTGCGGGAGCTGCGCGCGGCGCGCCGGACCGCGGCCGAGGAGATCCTGGCCCCGCTGGGCGACGAACAGCGCCGGACGCTGGGCGAGCTGCTGGACACACTGATCGACGGGACGGTCACCCCGCCGTGCCGGGACGCGTCCCCCTGACGCCCGTGCGGTGACGACCGCCCGTTCGGCAGCCGGTTCTGTGCGGCGACGGGGAAAACCGGTTGCCCCGCCGTGCGTGGCGGCGTCAACCTGTCACGGTTTGCTGGCTCCGCCCCCGCGGCGGTGCGCCCGCCTGCCCACAGTCCTCCCACCGGCACGGTCCTGCCCCGTGCCGCCCTCCCGCTTCCTTCCACCGCCCTCTGACCGAGCCGCTGGGACGTCATGCAGATCCAAGACCTTCCGTTTCCCGACCCCGGGGCACCCGACGCGCGTTCGGGGCCCCGCTTCCTGTGGTGGCTCTTCAGAAACCAGCTGTCCGGGCAGCTCAAGGCGCTGGCGTGGGGCCTGCTGCACTTCGCCTCCGTCGCCGCGCTGCCCTTCGGCGTCGGCATCGCCGTACAGGCCGCGGTCGACGGCTCCGGCGGCCGGCTCGCCCTGGCCGGGGGGCTGATGGCGCTGGCCGGAGCCGGCATCGCGGTCGGTGACACCTTCCTGCACCGTGCCGCCGTCACCAATTGGATCACCGCGGCCGCCCGGGTACAGCAGCTCCTGGGGCGCAAGGCCGCGACCCTGGGCTCGGCGCTGACCCGCCGTGTCGCCGCCGGAGAGGTCGTGGCCGTCTCCACGGGTGACGTGGAGAAGATCGGCTGGTTCGTGGAGGCCCTGTCGCGGTTCACCGCGGCCGCGGTCGCCGTCGTGCTGGTCTGCGTCGGCCTGCTCATGTACGAGCCGGCGCTCGGAGTCGTCGTCGCCGCGGGCCTGCCGGTGCTGGCGATGGCCGTGCTGCCGCTGCTGCCCCGGGCCACCCGGCGGGCGGACGAGCAGCGCGAGAAGGCCGGACGGGCCACCGAACTCGCCTCCGACACCGTCGCCGGTCTGCGCGTGCTGCGCGGCATCGGCGGCGAGGACCTTTTCCTCGACCGCTACCGCACCGCCTCCCAGGAGGTCCGGCACGCCGCCGTGCGCAGTGCGCGGATGTGGTCGCTGATCGCCGCGATCCAGGTCCTGCTGCCGGGGCTGCTGCTGATCACGGTGGTCTGGTACGGCGTCCATCTGGCCCGCGACGGCCGCATCGCCGTCGGTGACCTGGTCACCGTCTACAGCTCGGTCATGCTGCTCACCTACCCGATCCGGCACTTCGAGGAGATCGCCATGGCGTACTCCTTCTCGCGCCCCTCGGCCAAGCGGGCCGCACGCGTGCTGGCGCTGGAACGGGCCACCGACACCGCCGGTTCGCGGGCCGCCGGGACGCCGGCCGGTGACCTGTACGACCCGGCGACCGGTCTGCTCGTCCCCGCGGGCCGGCTCACCGCCGTGGTCTGCGGTGACCCCGACGCTGCGG
>KL568577.1:35530-36739 GCA_000715605.1 Streptomyces speibonae
CGAGCTGCCGCTGGACTCCGCCCGGGAGGCCGTGCTGGTGCAGGACAAGGATCCGGTGCTCCTCTCCGGCACCCTGCACGAGCTGTTCGACGTGCCCTCCTCAGGAGCGGTCGAGCCGCGCGACGCGCTGGAGGCCGCGGAGTGCGCCGATGTGCTGGCCGCGCTCGTGGAGGGCCCGTCGGCCGCCGGGGACCCGATGGACGCCAGGATCACCGAGCGCGGCAGGTCCCTGTCGGGCGGGCAGCGCCAGCGGCTCGCGCTGGCCCGGTCACTGGTGACGGACCCGGAGGTGCTCGTCCTGGACGAGCCGACCTCGGCCGTGGACGCGCACACCGAGGCCCGGATCGCCCAGGGCGTGCGCGCGCTGCGAGCGGGCCGCACCACCGTGGTGTTCACCTCGTCCCCGCTGCTGCTGGACCGGGCGGACCAGGTGGTGTTCCTGCACGGCGACACCGTGGCCGACGTGGGCACCCATCGCGAACTCGTGCGCACCGAACCGCGGTACCGGGCCGTGGTGACCCGCGAGCCCGGCGACGCGGCCGCACCGGCCGACGGCCCGGCGGCGGACGGCGTACTGCACGGACTGGACAAGCTGGACAAGCTCGATGAGCTGGAAGAGCTGGAAGAGATCGAGGAGACGGCATGATCGGCGTGGCGCCACCGGAACACGACCCGGCGGCCCCGACCGCGGCGACCACCCTCCCCGTGGGCGCGCCCGCGACCGTGCGCGGCTATGTACGGGAGCTGCTGCGCCGGCACCGCACGGCCTTCCTGCTGCTGATCACCGTGAACACGGTCGCCGTGATCGCCTCCATGGTGGGTCCCTATCTGCTGGGCGGACTGGTGGAACGGGTCTCGGACCGGGAGCGGGAGCTGCACCTGGGACTCACGGCGGGGCTGTTCCTGTGCGCACTGGCCGTCCAGGCGGTGTTCGTCCGCCAGGTCCGGCTGCGCGGGGCGATGCTCGGTGAGCGGATGCTGGCCGATCTGCGGGAGGACTTCCTGGTGCGGTCGGTGGGACTGCCGCCGGGCGTGCTGGAGCGGGCGGGCACCGGTGATCTGCTGTCGCGGATCACGACCGACATCGACCGGCTCGGCAACGCGATGCGCGAGGCCGTGCCCCAGCTGGCCATCGGTGTGGTGTGGGCGGCGCTGCTGCTGGGCGGACTGGTCGTCACCGCGCCGGAGCTGGCACCGGCCGTGCTGGTT
>KL568577.1:36952-38542 GCA_000715605.1 Streptomyces speibonae
GCCCTCGCGGAGACCGTGGACGCGGGGCGGACCGTGGAGGCGCACCGCCTGGGTCCGCGCCGCGTGGCGCTGACCGACCAGCGGGTCAGGGAGTGGACGGCCTGGGAGCGCTACACCCTGTGGCTGCGCTCGGTGCTCTTCCCCGTCGTCAACATCACCCATGTGACCGTGCTCGGCTCGGTGCTGATGATCGGCGGGGTGTTCGTCCTCCAGGGCTGGATCGGGGTGGGCCAGCTGACCACGGGCGCGCTCATCGCGCAGATGCTTGTCGACCCGGTGGGGCTGATCCTGCGCTGGTACGACGAGCTGCAGGTGGCGCAGGTGTCGCTGGCCCGGCTGGTCGGGGTCCGGGACATCGAGCCCGACGCCGGGGACACCGGCCTGACCCCCGAGGGGCGCCGGGTGCACGCGGACCGGGTGCACTTCGGCTACCGCCAGGGGGTGGACGTGCTGCGCGAGGTGTCCCTCGAGGTCGCCCCCGGCACCCGGCTGGCGCTGGTCGGTCCGTCGGGCGCGGGCAAGTCCACGCTGGGCCGGCTGCTCGCCGGGATCTACGCGCCCCGGGACGGCCGGGTCACCCTCGGGGACGCCGAGCTGTCGCGGATGACCGCCGAGCGGGTCCGCGCGCACGTGGCGCTGGTCAATCAGGAGCACCACGTCTTCGTGGGCTCCCTGCGCGACAACCTGCGGCTCGCCCGGACGAACGCCGGGGACGCGGAGCTGTGGGCGGCGCTCGGCGCGGTGGACGCGGACGGCTGGGCGCGTGCGCTCGACGAGGGCCTCGACACCGAGGTCGGCTCGGGCGGGTTCGCGCTCACCCCGGCGCAGGCCCAGCAGATCGCGCTGGCCCGGCTGGTGCTCGCCGATCCGCACACGCTGGTGCTGGACGAGGCGACCTCGCTGCTCGACCCGCGTGCGGCACGTCATCTGGAGCGCTCCCTGGCCCGGGTGCTGGACGGCCGGACGGTCGTCGCCATCGCCCACCGGCTGCACACCGCCCACGACGCGGACGTCATCGCCGTCGTCGAGAACGGCCGCATCAGCGAGCTGGGCAGCCACGACGAACTGGTCGCCGCGGACGGCGCCTACGCGGCGCTGTGGCGGTCCTGGCACGGGTGAACCCGCGCCGCCGTGCGGCCCGCGTCCGTTCCCGCCGTCCGTCGACGCGGCGGGGACCGGCCCACGCCGGCCGCACGGGGCGTGGCGTTGCGCGGTGGGGAGCTCCGGTGGAAGGCTGGAGTCAGGCACCGGCTCGGGGAGCGCCCGGATCCTGAGGGACCGGGGGACGGGTGGCGCCGGCGCCCCGTGCAGACGGCCCGGCGCGGGCAGCGGCGGGAACGGGCCCGGCCCCACCCTCTGGAGGTAGCCGTGAACAGCGCCGACGGTTGGGGAGACGACGTCTACCAGCCCGACGCGTCCGAGATCCAGGACGATGCCGGACTGCTCGACGCCGAGGACACCCTGGAGAACGACGGCGTCTCCGATCCCCTCGACCGGGGCTGGTCCCCTCCGGAGCGGCCCTGGGCCGTGGAACACTACGGTGTGACGGCCGCCGAGCGTCATGAGGGCGAGACACTGGACCAGCGGCTC
>KL568577.1:38805-39662 GCA_000715605.1 Streptomyces speibonae
AGACACTGGACCAGCGGCTCGCCGAGGAGGTGCCCGACACCGTCTCGCCCGACGGCGACGGAATCGGGGATTCCTCGGGCACCGACGGGGAACTCCTGGACAACGAGGTCGGCGGCGAGCGCTCCGGCCGGCTCGTGGCCCCCGACGAAGGGGCGCACGAGGACGAGGAGGAGGCGCTGGTGGCCATGGACGTCGGCATCGACGGAGCGGCCGCGTCCGCCGAGGAGGCGGCCGTGCACGTCGTCGACGAGGACACCCTGCCCGGCTGAGCCCGCCACTCCCCCGCCGCGGGGCGGGCCCGAGTCGCCCGAGGAGCATTCATGCAGCAGGACAAGCACCCCGACTACCACCCCGTGGTCTTCCGCGACCGTGCCGCCGGGTACGCCTTCCTCACCCGGTCGACCGCGACCAGCGGGCAGACCATCGAGTGGGACGACGGCGAGACCTACCCGGTGGTGGACGTGGAGATCTCCTCGGAGAGCCACCCGTTCTACACGGGCAAGGCCCGGACCGTGGACACCGAGGGCCGGGTGGCCCGCTTCGAGCGCCGGTACGGCGGTGAGGGCGCCGGCTGATTCCCCCGGTGGCCTGGCCGTCAGATCACGTTGAGCGCCGCCGCGCAGCCGACCCCGCCCAGCAGCATGAACGCGGGCATCAGCACCTTCAGCTCCACCCAGCTGCCCGCCCGGAACCGCATGGCCTTCGGCGGGCCGACCGGGTACCACCGCTTGCGCCCCACGGGTATCGGCCACAGGATCGGGCAGCCGGAGACGGTCAGCGCGTCCCCGATGTCGTGCACCAGCGCGCCCAGCACGATCGGCAGGCCCAGCCACAGGTACTCCTGGCCCGGCTCGGTG
>KL568577.1:39888-41914 GCA_000715605.1 Streptomyces speibonae
GGTCCAGGATGCCGGCGATGATCCAGGCGCTGGTCGCCGCCAACAGCCACACCAGGACGTCGCTGCTGGAGCCGCGGGTCGCCCGCCACAGCAGGCCCTCGATGGCCAGCACCATGTGCACGAAGAGGATGGCCAGCACCGCCCAGCGGCCGCCCGTGATCGCGAGGACCGAGGTGCCCCCGCCGATCAGGACGGCCCACAGCCAGGTGTGGGTGAGGGTGCGGTGCCCGCCCGAGCGGCGCGGGTCGCCCTGCTTCCTGGTGGCCTTGTAGACGGCGTAGGAGAGCTTGTCGACGATCTCGCACAGCCAGCGGGAGAGCGGTCCGAAGGCCCGGGATATGGTGGCCGCCTTGTGGTCCAGGTCCGGGGCGAGCGCGGCGCCGGCGCAGATCAGCGCGCCGGCCAGGAGTACCGGCCAGGGCATCGGGTGCCCGGCCGCGGCCGTCGCCGCACCGACCCCGAGCCAGGCCGCGGCGCCCGACAGTGAGTGTGCTGGTCCCATCATCGCCGTTGCCCGCCCCATTCCTCGTTCGCCGCCCGCAGGTTGACCGGGTGCGTCGGCACCCCGCCGGCGACACAGCGTAGCGGTCGCGATCTTCGGGCCCGAAACCGATTCCCGCATCGGGCGGGCGGGCAGGCAAGATGGGGGCGTGACCCTCATCGATCAGCTCCCGCCGACCGCCGACCCCGACGCCCTGTACGAAGCCTTCGAGTCGTGGGCGCAGGAACGGGGGCTCACGCTCTATCCCCACCAGGAGGAGGCGCTGATCGAGGTGGTCTCCGGCGCGAACGTGATCGTGTCGACGCCCACCGGTTCCGGCAAGAGCATGATCGCCGCGGGGGCCCACTTCGCCGCCCTGGCGCGCGACGAGGTCACCTTCTACACCGCGCCGATCAAGGCGCTGGTGTCGGAGAAGTTCTTCGAGCTGTGCAAGATCTTCGGCACGGAGAACGTCGGCATGCTCACCGGCGACGCGTCCGTGAACGCGGACGCCCCGGTCATCTGCTGCACCGCGGAGGTGCTGGCGTCGATCGCGCTGCGCGACGGAAGGAACGCCGACGTGGGACAGGTCGTGATGGACGAGTTCCACTTCTACGCGGAGGGGGACCGCGGCTGGGCCTGGCAGATTCCCCTGCTGGAGCTGCCGCAGGCGCAGTTCGTGCTGATGTCGGCGACCCTCGGCGACGTCTCCTTCTTCGAGAAGGACCTCACCCGGCGCACCGGACGCCCCACCGCGGTGGTCCGCTCGGCGACCCGGCCCGTGCCGCTGTCCTACGAGTACCGCTACACGCCGCTGACCGAGACGCTCACCGATCTGCTGGCGGCGCGCCAGGCGCCGGTGTACATCGTGCACTTCACCCAGGCGCAGGCGGTGGAGCGGGCGCAGGCGCTGATGAGCATCAACATGTGCACGCGCGAGGAGAAGGACCGGATCGCCGACCTCATCGGCAACTTCCGCTTCACCACCAGGTTCGGCCGCAATCTCTCCCGGTACGTGCGGCACGGCATCGGTGTGCACCACGCGGGCATGCTGCCCAAGTACCGGCGGCTGGTGGAGAAGCTCGCGCAGGCGGGTCTGCTGAAGGTCATCTGCGGTACGGACACCCTCGGCGTGGGCGTCAACGTGCCCATTCGCACGGTGCTGTTCACCGCCCTGACCAAGTACGACGGCAATCGCGTACGCACCCTGCGGGCCCGTGAGTTCCACCAGATCGCGGGCCGGGCCGGCCGGGCCGGCTTCGACACCGAGGGCTTCGTGGTGGCGCAGGCCCCGGAGCATGTGATCGAGAACGAGAAGGCGCTGGCGAAGGCCGGCGACGATCCGAAGAAGCGCCGCAAGGTGGTGCGCAAGAAGGCGCCGGAGGGTTTCGTCGCCTGGAGCGAGCAGACCTTCGACAAGCTGATCGCGTCCGAGCCGGAGCCGCTGACCTCCCGCTTCCGGGTGACCCACACCATGCTGCTGTCGGTGATCGCCCGGCCGGGCAACGCCTTCGAGGCGATGCGGCGGCTGCTGGAGGACAACCA
>KL568577.1:42151-45371 GCA_000715605.1 Streptomyces speibonae
GAGGACAACCACGCGCCGCGCCGGCAGCAGCTGCGGCACATCCGGCGGGCGATCGCCATCTACCGCTCGCTGCTCGACGGCGGCATCGTCGAGAAGCTCGACCGGCCGGATGCCGAGGGCCGCATCGTCCGACTCACCGTGGACCTCCAGCACGACTTCGCGCTGAACCAGCCGCTGTCCACGTTCGCCCTGGCCGCGTTCGAGCTGCTGGACCCCGAGTCGCCGTCGTACGCGCTGGACATGGTGTCCGTGGTGGAGTCCACCCTGGACGATCCGCGCCAGATCCTCGCCGCCCAGCAGAACAAGGCGCGCGGCGAGGCGGTCGCCGCGATGAAGGCCGACGGGGTGGAGTACGAGGAGCGCATGGAGCGCCTCCAGGACGTCACCTACCCCAAGCCGCTGGAGGAACTGCTCTTCCAGGCGTACAACACCTACCGCCGGAGCCATCCCTGGGTCGGCGACCACCCGCTGTCGCCGAAGTCCGTGGTCCGGGACATGTACGAGCGGGCGCTGTCCTTCACGGAGCTGGTGTCCCACTACGAGCTGGCGCGCACGGAGGGCATCGTGCTGCGCTACCTCGCGGGCGCCTACAAGGCGCTGGAGCACACCGTGCCCGACGACCTGAAGTCCGAGGATCTGGAGGATCTGATCGCCTGGCTGGGCGAGATGGTGCGCCAGGTCGACTCGAGCCTGCTGGACGAGTGGGAGCAGCTGGCGAATCCGGAGGAGATGACCGCCGAGGAGGCCCAGGAGAAGGCGGACCAGGTCAAGCCGGTCACGGCCAATGCGCGGGCCTTCCGTGTCCTGGTCCGCAACGCCATGTTCCGCCGGGTCGAACTCGCCGCCCTGGACCAGGTGGCGGAGCTGGGCGAGCTGGACGCCGAGTCGGGCTGGGACGCCGACGCCTGGGGTGAGGCGATGGACGCGTACTGGGACGAGTACGAGGAGCTGGGCACCGGCCCGGACGCCCGGGGTCCGAAGCTGCTGCTGATCGAGGAGGAGCCGGAGAACGCGCTGTGGCGGGTCCGGCAGATCTTCGACGACCCGAACGGCGACCACGACTGGGGCATCAGTGCCGAGGTCGACCTCACCGCCTCCGACGCGGAGGGGCGCGCGGTCGTGCGTGTCACCGATGTCGGCCAGTTGTGACCACAGGAGGATGCCGCCCATGACCAGCCCGGCCGAGAGCCTCGTCGCCCTGCTCGACCTGGAGCGGATCGAGGTCGACATCTTCCGTGGCCGCAGCCCGCAGGAGTCGTTGCAGCGGGTGTTCGGCGGCCAGGTGGCCGGCCAGGCCCTGGTCGCCGCGGGCCGCACCACGGAGGGCGACCGTCCCGTGCACTCGCTGCACGCGTACTTCCTGCGCCCCGGCAGGCCCGGGGTCCCGATCGTGTACCAGGTCGAACGGGTGCGGGACGGCCGGTCGTTCACCACCCGGCGGGTCACCGCGGTGCAGCAGGGCCGCACGATCTTCAATCTCACCGCCTCCTTCCACAAGCCTGAACAGGGAGATTTCGAGCATCAGCTGCCGCCGGCCCGCAAGGTTCCGGACCCGGAGTCGCTGCCGACGGTCACCGACGAGATCCGTGAGCATCTGGGCGCGCTCCCGGAGCAGTTGGAGCGGATGGCGCGCCGCCAGCCCTTCGACATCCGCTATGTGGACCGGCTGCGCTGGAATCCCGAGGACGTCGAGGGCGCCGAGCCGCGCAGCGCGGTGTGGATGCGGGCGGTCGGTCCGCTCGGTGACGATCCGCTGGTGCACACCTGCGCGCTCACCTACGCCAGCGACATGACGCTGCTGGACGCGGTACGGATCCCGGTGGAGCCGCTGTGGGGTCCGCGCGGCTTCGACATGGCGTCGCTGGACCACGCCATGTGGTTCCACCGCCCGTTCCGGGCGGACGAGTGGTTCCTGTACGACCAGGAGTCGCCGATCGCCACGGGCGGACGGGGCCTGGCCCGGGGGCGGATCTACGACCTGGAGGGCCGGATGCTGGTGTCCGTCGTGCAGGAAGGTCTGTTCCGGGCGCTGTAGGTCAGGTGCCCCTGCGGCGCCATCGGCCGAGCAGGCGACGGGACGTCCCGCGCGCCGGTTCTCCGGCCGGGGGCGTGCGTGGGGCCGGGCTGGGGCGGCGAGGGGCGGGCCGGGGTGCCGGCCGGTGGTCCCTCGCCTGTCGTGTCAGCCGGGTCAGATCGGCCTGCAGCCAGGCGATCTCATCGGGTTCCTGTGCCGTCATGAGCTCCTCGGCGATGTGGGCCGCCGGGGAGCCGGGGGCTCCGTGGGACGGCGGCTGCCGGCGGAGCTGGTTCAGCAGGGACCGCTCGTAGGGGTCCTTGACGACCTGTGACACATGGAGCGGGTCGAGCAGGGAGGCCACGGCTGCGGCCCGCGCCCAGGGGTGGTCCGCCTGACGGAGCAGGTGTCCCAGGTGGCGGGTGCGCCAGTTGCGGGGACGCAGGTCGAGGCCGTCGTCGAGCAGGCTCCTGAGGTTCTCCGGTGTGCGTCCGGTCAGCAGCGGCGCGTTCTTGTCGTCGGCCGCGAACAGCGCGAGTTCCTCGGCCAGGTAGAGCCAGACCACGGCGCGGTAGCGGTTCGGGTAGAAGCGCACCGGCACCAGGAGCCCCAGCCGTGCCAGCCGGGTGAACCGGGCCCTCGGCACCTCCATGAGGGCCGCACCCTCGGTGGTGCCCACGGCCTGGATGCTGCGGCGCAGGCTCTCGGGGAATCCCGGCCCGGCACGGAGCCGCTCGATCTCCGCCCGGGCGACCCGTCGGCCGCCGCCGTCGTCACGGGCTGCGCTGATCCGGCCGAGGTGCACGGCGAGGTCGAACTCGGTGCGCTTGAGACCGAGTTCGCGCGCCGCGCGCCCCGGCGTGACCCAGCTGCCGCGGTCGTCCGCGGGCTGCTCGGCGATGACGCCGGCGGTCGCGTTCTCGGGCGTGCGGATGTGCTGTCCGGGCATGCTCGTCTCCCCCGTGGAGTGTGGACGGTGGGCGCCGGGTGCGCCCGCTCGGAAAAACCGTAGCCGCTCCGTCACGCTCCGTGGCGAGTCTGTGGATAACTCCGAAAGGAGAGACAGAAGACCAGGTCAGCGCTCTGCCTCGGGTTCCGGTCGGCGGGCGTCCACGTCCAGATGCTCACCGACCCGGTTGACCAGCAGGGTCATCTCGTACGCGATGTGGCCGATGTCGGCCTCGGCGCCGCTGAGCACGCAGAGGC
>KL568577.1:45546-48281 GCA_000715605.1 Streptomyces speibonae
GGAAGAGCACCGCGTCGTCGAACTCGATCATGGTCTGCCGCACTCCGCCCGCGCCGAAGTGCCGTCCGGACCCCTTGGCGAGACTGTGCAGGCCGGAGGAGACGGCGGCGAGATGCTCCGCGTCCTCGCGGCGCAGCCCCGTGCTCGCGCCCGTCACCAGTCCGTCGTTGGACAGGACGAGCGCGTGCCGCACGTGTTCGACGCGTTGGGTCAGGTCGTCCAGCAGCCAGTCGAGTCCCTGGTTCTGCCCCATGTCGTGCATCTCCCCCTGCTCTTTCCCCGTGGTCTGCCCCGTGTTCCGTCCCCTCCCGGCAGGAGGGTCCCCGCGCCAGCCTTCCCCACGACCGGGCCCCGGGCAAGCAGGATGGAGGCCATGGGACACAAGATGACCGAGGAAGAGTGGCGGGAGTTCGTCTCGTACGGCACCCGCACGGCCAAGCTCGCCACCGTCCGGGCCGACGGCAGCCCGCATGTGGCGCCGATCTGGTTCCTGCTTGAAGGGAACGAGGTGATCTTCAACACGGGTGCGGCGACCGTGAAGGGACGCAACCTGGCCCGTGACGCACGGGTCGCGCTCTGCGTGGACGACGACCGCCCCCCGTTCTCCTTCGTGATGCTGCAGGGCCGGGCTCGGCTCTCCGAGGACCCGGACGAGCTGCGGTACTGGGCCACCCGGATCGGCGCGCGGTACATGGGCGAGGACCGCGCCGAGGAGTTCGGGGCGCGCAATGCCGTACCGGGTGAACTCGTCGTCCGCATCACGGTCGACAAGGTCGTGGCGGAGGCGGACCTCGCGGACTGACCTCCCCGGCCGCGCCGCGGCCGGGGGCACGTCATCCCACCGAGTCGAGCAGCCGGGCGGTGTGCATCCGCCCGGCGTACTCGACGAGCCGGATCAGCACTTCCTTCCCCGAGTCGCGCTCGCGCGCGTCGCACAGCACGACAGGCGTGCCGGCGTCCAGGTCGAGCGCGCGGCAGACATTGCCCGCGTCGTGGCGCCGGGCTCCCGGGAAGCAGTTGACGGCGACCACGAACGGGATCCGCCGGTGCTCGAAGTAGTCCACCGCCGGGAAGCAGTCCTCCAGGCGCCGGGTGTCCGCGAGGACCACCGCGCCCAGGGCGCCCTGCGCCAGTTCGTCCCACAGGAACCAGAAGCGGTCCTGGCCCGGTGTGCCGAACAGGTACAGGGACAACCCGGAGCGGATGGTGATCCGGCCGAAGTCCATGGCGACGGTCGTCGTCGTCTTCTGGTCCACCCCGTCGGTGTCGTCCACCGACTGGCCGGCCTCGCTCAGCAGTTCCTCGGTGCGCAGCGGACGGATCTCGCTGACCGCTCCCACGAGGGTGGTCTTCCCCACGCCGAATCCGCCGGCGACGAGTATCTTCAGCGCCAGCGCGGACGTTTCGCCGCCGGGTGCGTCCACGTGTTCGTCCGCGTGTTCAGGGACCATCGATCACTTCTCTCTGGAGTGCCGGCCGCCGGTCGGCAGGGGCGGGGTGTGCCGCGGACCCGGGTGAGCGCCGCCGCGCGGCACGGGTGCGATGTCGCTCCTACAGCGCCCGCAGGCCCGCGATCACCTCGCGGAGGATGCGCTCGTCGGGCAGGCGCGCAGGGGGTACGGGGCGGCTGACGGTGACGCAGCCGCGTTCCAGCAGGTCGCCGAGGAGGACCCGGACCACGCCGACGGGCAGATCGGTTCCGGCGGCGAGTTCGGCGACCGACTGTGTCTCCGGACGGCACAGGCCGATCAGCGCGCGGTGCTCGGGCCCGAGGTCCGGGTCGTGCGCCTCGGGTGCGGAGGGGTCCAGGGTGACCAGGGCGATCAGGTCGAACCGGACCCCGCTGGGACCGGACCTGGTGCGTCCTCCGGTCATCGCGTACGGCCGGACCAGGGGCCCGGCCTCGTGGTCGTACCACTGGCTGCCCCGCTCGCGCGGGATGCCCGTCGTGTCCTCGGTCATCTGCTCGGACCGCTTCCTCGTCTCATCCGGCGGCCGGCGGCCGCGCCGCGGCGCGCGGCGCGGTGCGCAGGTGCTCGCCGACGCGCTTGACCAGCCGCGCCATCTCGTAGGCCACCAGGCCGATGTCCGCGGTCACGGCGGTCAGCAGGGCGAGGCAGGAGCCGTCTCCCGCGGCGGCGACGAACAGGAAGCCGTCGTCCATCTCGACCATCGTCTGGCGGACTCCCCCGGCTCCGAAGTGCCGGCCGGCGCCCTTGGCGAGGCTGTGGAAGCCGGAGGCGACCGCCGCGAGGTGTTCGGCGTCCTCGCGTCCGAGGCCCTCGGAGGCGCCCACGGCGAGTCCGTCGTTGGACAGCACCACGGCGTGCCGCAGGCCGGCGACGCGGAGGACCATGTCGTCGAGCAGCCAGTCGAGTTCGCCGGATCGCCGGCGGGCCCTGGTGCGCGGTTGCTGGATCATGCGGGGTCTCCTTCGGTGCTGGGGCCGGCCGGACCGGGAACGGCGCCGGGGCCGGGGGGCCTGCCGCCCCCGCGCGTCCAGCCGTCGCGATAGGCCGCCATGCGGTCCCTTACGAGTTCGGGGGTGCGGTCGTCGGCGCCGTCGTGCCGCGACGCGGACGCGGGCGCTTCGTCCTGGCGGCCCTCGCGCAGTTGGGGCGCGAGGCTGGCCTGGCGCACCCGGCGTGGGAGGTCGTCGGAGCCGGCGGGCTCCTCCTCCGGGCGGTGCAGTCGCAAGGGGGCGGCTCCCGGGAGCCGGTTCGCGGAGGTGTTCC
>KL568578.1:0-308 GCA_000715605.1 Streptomyces speibonae
CCCCGTCCCGTCCCCTCCCCGCCGTCCGCGCCTGCCGCACGCCGCGGACTGCGCGCTGCGGGCTGCGGGCTGCGCAGACACCCCCGGCCCGCACCAACGCCGGGCGCCCTGCCAACGGCAGTCGCAAGAACAACCCCCGCTACGACAACCCCCTCGTCGCGAAAACCAACCGCACCTTCGGACTCCCATCCCCCCGCCACCCGAACTCCGGCAGCGGACCGAAACGCACCTCGAACCCCGCCCGTGACAACTCCCGCCACAGATCCCCGAACCGGACAGCCCGGTAATACATCACGAACGGCGGGCGC
>KL568578.1:516-2828 GCA_000715605.1 Streptomyces speibonae
CCCCCGCCACACCGCATTCCGCACCCTCATCACCGCATCGAACCCCAGCAGCATCCCGTACGCCACCGACCCCGGCCGCGGCGGCGCCACCACCGGGAAGACGAACTGTCCCCCCGGCCGCAGCACCGAGTGCACCTGAGCGAACAGTCCCGGCAGCTCACGCGGCAGAAAATGCCCGAACGCGCCGAAGCTCACCACCAGGTCGAAGGCCGGCGCGAACGGCAGCGCCCGCGCATCCGCCCTCACCCACGACACCGGCAGCCCCCGTGGCCTGCTCCGCTCCCGTGCCACCTCCAGCATGCCCGCGCTGAAGTCCACGCCGGTGACACTCTCCCCGCACACCTGTCGCAGCACATCGACGCCCGCCCCCGTACCGCAGCAGAGGTCGAGCCCGGAGCCGTACGGTCCCGTGCGCCGCAGCGCCGAGACCGTGGCGTCGAGGACGGAGTCCGGCGTGCGGAACGGCGTGTGGTCGAACTTCGGCGCGAGCAGGTCGTAGCCGTGTTCCACGGACGACAGTGCCTGGACGGCCAGTTCGCGCAGGCGAGGACCTTCGGGGCTGAACATCGCAACAGCCTAGAGGAGGGCATGGATCACCGTGGGCTCGTACACGGCATGGTAGGGTGGTGTCAGCACTTTCTGTACGCCCTGCTTCGGGTGTCGGTGCCAGTTCTTTTCGGGTTCGCCGTCCCGCCTGGTTTCGAGCGGCGCAGCGGCCTTTCTCATCACCTCGTCGGCCATGTCGGCCGCTCTTCCCTTCTGTGTTTCTGTCCGTCGTCCGTGAAAGGACCGGCCCATATGACCACTCCTACGGTCGCTTCCCCCACCACCCGCCAGACTCAGGTCGTCAGCGGTGTCCTCGACATCGACGCGGGCGGGAAGGGGCACCTGCGGGGCGCGAACCTTCTGTCCTCGCCCTCCGACCCGGCCGTCTCCCCCGCCCTGCTGCGCCGTCACGGGCTGCGCAGGGGTGACCGGGTGGAGGGCGTCCGCGGCGAGCGCCGCGGCCTCGTCGACATCACCCGGGTCGAGGGGCGGACGCCCCTTCGGGGTCGGCGGCATTTCCGGGACCTGACGCCGCTTCACCCGAGCGAGCGGCTGCGTCTTGAGCATCCCGCGTCGGCGCTCGCCGGGCGGGCCGTCGATCTGCTGGCGCCGGTCGGCAAGGGGCAGCGCGGGCTGCTCGTGGCCCCGCCCAAGACCGGCAAGACGGTGCTGCTTCAGCAGCTCGCGGCGGCGGTCGCCGGGAACCACCCGGAGTGCCGGCTGATGGTGGTGCTGCTCGACGAACGGCCCGAGGAGGTCACCGACATGCGGCGCTCGGTGCGCGGTGAGGTGTACGCCTCGACCTTCGACCGGCCGGCCAAGGAACACATCGCGCTCGCCGAGCTGGTCGTCGAGCGGGCCAAGCGCCTGGTCGAGGGGGGTGAGGACGTGGTGGTGCTGCTGGACTCGCTGACCCGGCTGTGCCGGGCGTACAACAACGTGGCCGCGTCCGGTGGCCGCACGCTCAGCGGCGGGGTGGACGCCTCAGCGCTGCTCGGGCCCAAGCGGTTCTTCGGTGCCGCCCGCCGGGCCGAGGAGGGCGGGTCGCTCACGATTCTCGCCTCGGCCCTGGTGGAGACCGGTTCGCGTGCCGACGCGTTCTACTTCGAGGAGCTCAAGGGCACCGGCAACATGGAGCTGCGGCTCAGCCGCGAAGCGGCGGCCCGGCGGCTCTTCCCCGCCGTCGACATCGCGGGCTCGGGCACCCGGCGTGAGGAACTGCTTCTCGACAGGGCGGAGTTGGCCGCCGTGCAGGGGTTGCGGCGGGCGCTGGGGTCCCGGGACGCGGTGAGCGGTCTGGAGACGCTGCTGGGACGGATGCGCGAGACCCCCGACAACGCGTCGTTCCTGCGGCGCGTCCAGCCGACACTGCTCTGACGCCGCGTGTGGCATCCGGGTGCTCGCGGGCGGGCTCCGGCCGGGGCAGCGCGGTGTTCCGGGAGGCCCTTCCTACGTTTGCGGTATGACTATCGGACTTGCTTCACGGGTTGCCGTGTCGACCTGCGCGCTCTGCACGACGGGCCTGCTGGTGCTCGCTCCCGCTGCGACCGCCGGCGTCGACCCGGGGCCGCGGGCGACGGCCGCGGCCTCGTCGCTGCTGTTCCGCCCCGGAACGCATGTCCGCCCGCGCCCGGGGGCGCCCGAGGTCCCGGATCTGACCGCCCGCGCGTGGCTCATCGCCGACGCGCGCACCGGAGAGGTGCTCGCGGCACACGACGCGCACCGCAAGCTGGCGCCCGCCAGCACCCTCAAGACCCTCTTCGCCC
>KL568578.1:2940-4967 GCA_000715605.1 Streptomyces speibonae
CGCGGCACACGACGCGCACCGCAAGCTGGCGCCCGCCAGCACCCTCAAGACCCTCTTCGCCCTCACCGTGCTGCCGATCCTGCCGGCCGGCATCCGGCACCGGGTGGAACCGGAGGAGCTGGCGGACATCGGCCCCGGCAGCAGCCTCGTCGGGGTCGCCGAGCACCGTACGTACCGTGTGTCGGACCTGTGGAACGGGGTGTTCCTCAGCTCCGGCAACGACGCCGTCCATGTGCTGGCCGAGCTCAGCGGCGGCTGGCGGGCCACGGCCCGGCGGATGCAGGCCAAGGCCCGCGCCCTGGGCGCCCGCGACACCCGCGTGAAGTCGCCCGACGGCTACGACGCACCCGGCCAGGTGTCGTCCGCGTTCGACCTGGCGGTCTTCGGCCGGGCCGGGCTGCGCAATCCCGAGTTCGCGCGGTACTGCGCCCGGGAGGAAGCGCGGTTTCCCGCGCGCGACGGCGGCTCCTACGGGATCGTCAACACCAACCGGCTGCTCACCGGGGCCGACGGCGTCGAACCCTACCGGGGTCTGATCGGGGTCAAGAACGGTTACACGAGCAACGCCGGGAACACCCTCGTGGCGGCCGCCCGGCGCGACGGACGCACCCTCGTGGCAACGGTGCTCAACCCGCGCTCGGACGACGGGTTCGCGGTCTACGAAGAGGCACGCGCGCTCCTGGACTGGGGGTTCAAGGCGGCCGGACGCGTCGATCCGGTGGGGTCGCTGGACGCCTTGCGGGCCGAACCGCTGCGGGGTCCGGAGGCGGAGTCCGCCGCCGCGCCGGCCGCCCGGCGGGACGCACCGGGCCGCCCGGTGTCCTGGACGGTCGCCGGCGCCGCGCTGCTGGGCGGCGCCGGGACGGCGCTGTATCTGCGGCTCAGATGGGGGCCCGCGGTGAAGGACTGAACGAGCTCAGAACACGGAGAGGCCGGTGAGCGTGGTGAAGCGGTCCAGCGCGGCCACACCCGACACCGAGTTGCCCCGCTCGTCCAGCCCCGGTCCCCACACGCACACGGTGCACCGGCCCGGTACGACGGCGATGATCCCGCCGCCGACCCCGCTCTTGCCGGGCAGGCCCACCCGGTAGGCGAAGTCACCGGCCGCGTCGTACGTCCCGCAGGTCAGCATGACGGCGTTGACCTGTTTGGCCTGGCTGCGGCTGAGCAGCCGGGTACCGTCGGCCCGGATGCCGTGCCGGGCGAGGAACCCGGTCGCCAGGGCGAGGTCCGCGCAGGACGCGGCGACGGAACACTGGCGGAAGTACTGGTCCAGCAGGACCGGCACCGGGTTGTCGATGTTGCCGTAGGACGCCATGAAGTGGGCGAGCGCGGCGTTGCGGTCGCCGTGCGCGTCCTCGGAGGCGGCGACGTCCAGGTCGAAGGCGAGCTCCGGGTTGCCGCTCTCCGCCCGCAGGAACGCGAGCAGTTCGTGGGACGCGTCACCGGTGCGGGTGTGCAGACGGTCGGTGACGACGAGCGCGCCCGCGTTGATGAACGGGTTGCGCGGGATGCCGTCCTCGTACTCCAGCTGCACCAGGGAGTTGAAGGGGTTGCCGGACGGCTCGCGGCCCACGTGCTCCCACAGGGCGTCGCCCTCCCGGGCCAGGTCGAGGGCGAGCGTGAACACCTTGGTGATGGACTGCGCCGAAAAGGGCTCCCGCCAGTCCCCCACCCCGTACACCGTGCCGTCCGGTTCGGCGACGGCCATGCCGAACCGGCGCGGGTCGCAGGCTGCGAGCGCCGGAATGTAGTCCGCGGGCCGCCCGCGCCCGGGCGTCCGCTCGATCTCCTCGGCAATACGCTCCAGCACCGGCTGGAAGTTCGTCGACCCTGTCATGATCACCATTCTGACGGATGGGAAGCGCCCTGAAGGGACGCGAGGAACCGCGCGACCGGCCCACGCGGGCCTGCAGAGGCACCGTCGCGAACACCCATACCGGACGCACCCCGCAGCGATGGACGCGCCCCGAAGGGGCGCGGGGAACTGCGCGACCGGCCCACGACGGCCCGCAGAGAACCTCTAG
>KL568578.1:5176-13366 GCA_000715605.1 Streptomyces speibonae
ACAGCGGGCGTATCTCGCCGACCGGCCGGCCCCCGCCGAGCACGCGCTCCCCCGCGAACTCCGTGAGCAGCGCCCCGTCCACCCCGGCCAGCGCCAGCGCCCGCGCGGTCACCGGGCCGCGGGCCCGGGACGCGCCGTCGGCGATCTTCACGGCGACGGCGTGGCCGTCGGGCAGGGCGGCGATCTGTACGCCCTCGTAGCCGTCCTTGGCGAGCAGCCCGGGGACGGCCCGCATCAGCGCGGCCACGTCCCGGCCGGAGCCGGAGGCCATCTCGGCGTGGGCGCGCATCGCGTCGGCCACGCGGGCCTCCGGGGTGCCGGGCGCCGCGGTGATGATCCTGGCGGCGGCACGGGCCAGACCGTGCAGGGAGACGGCGAACAGCGGCGCCCCGCAGCCGTCGACGCTGACGTTGGCGACGCGCTGCCCGGTGAGGTCCTCGACGGTCGCGGCGATCGCTTGCTGGAGGGGGTGGGCGGGGTCGAGGTAGTCGTCGAGGGACCAGCCGTTCAGGGCGGCCGTGCAGAGCATGGCGGCGTGCTTGCCGGAGCAGTTCTGCGCGAGGCGGGACGGCGGGCGGCCCTCGCGCACCCAGGTGTCCCGGACCGCCGGGCCGAGCGGCAGGTCGGGGACGTTGCGGAGGTGGTCCTCGGTGAGTCCCGCGTGGTCGAGGATCCGCAGGGCGCCGGAGAGGTGGCGTTCCTCACCGGAGTGGCTGGCCGCGGCGAGCGACAGCAGTGCGCCGTCGAGCGGGAGTCCCGCCCGGACCATGGCGACCGCCTGGACGGGCTTGAGCGCGGAGCGGGGGTAGCAGGCGGCCTCGGTGTCGCCGAGCCGGAACCGGACCGAGCCGTCGGGGGCGAGGACGACGACGGAGCCGTGGTGGACGCCTTCCACGACGCCGCCGCGTATCAGGTGGGCGACGGGCGCGTGCCGGGGTGCGCGGACCGGTGGTGCGTCCGCGGGAGAGCTGAGGTACATCACACTGCCTGGGGTGAGTCGTGGTGGGCCGACGCGCGGCGCACGATGTCGGTGAGGGTGGTCTCGACGCGGTCGAGATGGTGGGTCATGGCCGCGACGGCGTCCGGCTCACAGCCGTCGGCCAGTGCCTCGACGATCGCCCGGTGCTCGCGGTTGGACTGTTCGCGGCGGCCGCCGAGTTCGTTGAGGAAGGCGGACTGGCGGGCCAGCGCGTCCCGGATCTCCTCGATGACCTTGCGGAACACCGGGTTCTGGGCGGCCTCGGCCACGGCGAGGTGGAAGAGGGTGTCCATCGCCACCCACGCCGTGGTGTCCGTCTCCCGATCCATCCGGTCCAGAAGATGGGCGAGGTGGTCCAGGTTCTCCGGGGTGCGGCGGCGGGCGGCGTACCCGGCGACCGGGATCTCGACGTGCCGGCGCACCTCCATCAGATCGCTGGCCGCGTAGTCGCCGAAGGTGGGGTCCTCCACCGCGTCCGCCACGACGAAGGTGCCCTTGCCGGTCCTGGACACCGTCAGGCCCATCGTCTGCAGGGCCCGCAGCGCCTCGCGGAGCACCGGCCGTGAGACCTCGAGGGTGCGGCACAGCTCCGCCTCGGAGGGGAGCTTGTCCCCGATGGCGTACTCACCGCGTTCGATGGCGCCGCGGAGGCGGGTGAGCACCGCTTCCATCGCGCTGACGCGCCGCACCGGCCCGCTTGTCCGGCTGTCTGACAGGTTCACGTGCGCATGGTGCGGGGACGGCGGAGACGCTGTCAAGCGGGGGTGGTGCCAGCCACACCCTGCGGCGGGGGGTCACCAGCATTCTGATATTCAAGATCTGTTCTTCATACTGTGCGCATGGCCAATCCAACGGTGCTCACAGACATCCCGCCTCCCCGCGAAGACGGCGCGGGAAGCGGACGGCGGCAGGGGAAGGGGAGCGACTTCTCCGAGCTGTCACGGCGCATATCGGAAGCGGGGCTGCTCAGGCGGCGACCGCTCTACTACTCGGTGCGCTTCGGAGCCGTGGGACTGGCGCTCGCGGGCGGGGTCGCCGCCTTCGCCGTCCTCGGCGACAGCTGGAGCCAGTTGATCGTCGCCGCCGCCCTGGCCGTGGTGTTCGGGCAGCTGGGACTGGCCTCCCACGATCTGGCGCACCGCCAGGTGTTCTCCCGCCGGCGGCCCAGTGAGATCGGCGGACTGCTGGCGGCCAATGTGCTGCTCGGCATGAGCTACGGCTGGTGGATGAACAAGCACACGCGCCACCACGCGAACCCCAATCACGAGAAGAAGGACCCGGATGTCGCGCCCGACATCATCGTGTGGTCCCGGCGTCAGGCGCGGCAGGCCAAGGGCCCCGCACGGTTCATCGGGAAGCACCAGGCGGCGCTGTTCTTCCCGCTGCTGACGCTGGAGGGTCTGAATCTGAGTGTCAGCAGCTTCCGGGCCCTGCGCAGCCCTTCGATGAAGCGGCCACTGCTCGAGGGTGCCCTGCTCGTCGCTCACTTCGCCGTGTACTTCGGCGGTCTGTTCCTGGTGCTCTCCCCCGGCAAGGCGCTCGCCTTCATCGCCGTCCACCAGGGTCTGTTCGGGATCTACCTCGGCTGTGTGTTCGCCCCGAACCACAAGGGCATGCCGATGATCGAGGAGGGGACCGAGCTGGACTTCCTGCGCCGGCAGGTTCTCACCTCCCGCAATGTCGACGGCGGTGTGGTGACCGACGCGTTCATGGGCGGGCTGAACCACCAGATCGAGCACCATCTCTTCCCGAGCATGCCGACACCGGCCCTGCGCGAGGCCCAGGTCATCACCGAGCGGTACTGCGCGGAGCTGGGCATCCCGTACTGCCGGACGGGGCTGTTCGCCTCGCACCGTGAGGCCCTGAGGCATCTCCGGCAGGCCGGGGAGCCGCTGCGCCGGACCGGCAGCTGACCGGACTCAGGACCACACCGCGCCGGCCAGGGCGGCGCCCGCGAAGGCGGCGCCCAGGCCGGCCCCCACACTCGCCACGGCGTTCACGGCCGCGTAGCCGCGGGCACCGGTCCCGGCCAGGCGCAGGGTCTCGTAGGAGAAGGTGGAGTAGGTGGTCAGGGCGCCGCACAGCCCAGTGCCGAGGAACAGCCGGAGCGGGGATCCGGCCGCGCCTGCGGCCGTCGCGCCGGTGAGCAGGCCGAGGACCAGGCTGCCGGTGACGTTGACCGTGAAGGTCCCCCAGGGGAACACCGAGTCGTGCCGGGACTGCACCGCGCGGTCGGTGAGGTAGCGCAGCGGGGCGCCGACCATGGCGCCCAGCACCACGTAGAGCCAGTTCACCGCGGTCCCCCGTCCCGCGTGCCGGTGCCCCTGCCGGGGCGGATCACCTCGCAGCGGTCGAGCAGTACCAGGCCGTCGGTCATGAGCGCGTCGAGTTCCGGGAGGAAGGACCGTACGCGCTCCTCGGTGTCCACGACGACGACCGCCACCGGGAGGCCGTCGCTCAGGGACAGCAGCCGGGAGGTGTGGACCAGGGAGGACGCCCCGTAGCCCTCGATGCCGCGGAAGACACTGGCACCGGCGAGCCCGGCCGCGTGCGCCCGGTGGACGATCTCGGAGTACAGGGGCCGGTGCCGCCAGGTGTCGTTCTCTCCGACGAGCACGGTCAGCCGCAGGGCGTCCCCGGTCGGGCTTGTCATGGCTGCCTCCTGATCAGTACCCGGCGGGTCACCGAGGCCGCCGTCCATACGGCGGCCAGGGCCGTGAGCGGGGTGAGGGCGAGGTGGAGGAGTCCGGCGGCCGGGTGACCGGCGTCGAACAGGTTCCGGTTGTCGACGGCGTACGTCGAGAACGTGGTGAAGCCGCCGAGGACGCCGGTGCCGAAGAACGGGCGGACGAGGGGGTGGGCGGTGCGGACCTCGGTGACGACGACCATGAACGCGCCGATGACGAAGCAGCCCAGGACGTTGACGCAGAGGATCGTCCAGGGGAAGGCGCCGGGCGGCGTCGGCCACCACAGGGTGGCCGCGTACCGGGCCGCCGCCCCCGCCGCCCCGCCCAGCGCGACGGCCGCGACGACGGGGGCCTGGGCACGGACGGTGCGGAGGGCCCGCGGGCCCTCGGTTGCCGGGTCGCTCACCGTCGTACGTCTCCCACTCGCTCGGGATCAGCGTAACGGCGGGCGGGGACGCGCGGACTACCAGCCCTTTTCGAACAGGCGCGTCACCTCGGCGATCCGTATCTCGTCACGCCGGTAGTGCAGCCGGTCGCCGCGGCGGACGGTGCGCAGCAGGCCGAGGGAGGTGAGGAAGCGCAGGTGGGTGAGGGCCACCGGGAGGGGGATGCCGAGGCCTGCGGCGATGTCGTCCGCGGTGAGCCCGCGTTCCGCGGTGTCCGGTTCGCCCAGCCGTGTCAGGATGCGCCGCCGCGTCCCGTCGACAGGAGTCCTCAGCATGTCGTCCACCTCCGCGCCGGGCGCTCCTCACTCCGGTGCCCTCCCACTGTCCCGCGTCGGGGGCCTTCGTGTCCCGGACTGCCGGCACCTTGTCCGGGACCCAACCGCCTTACGGCGCGCGCCCGTTGGGTCGTCGCGCGGTTCAGGCGCCAAGCCGGACGACCCGTTCCCGCCCGACCGGGTGGTACGCCTCGTCACCATGCGTTCATTGAAAGTGGAACAAGTGTTACCGTTCCCGTATGGCAGTGGATACGGCCGGAGCCGGGCTCGAGGAACGGTGGCGTGACATCCTCGCGGTGCACGCGCGCACTCTCGGCGAGATCGACCGTGCGCTGAATCCCTACGGCCTCAACGCGTCCGACTTCGAGGTGCTCGACCTGCTCGCGGCTCCCGGCGAGGGCGAGCAGTGCCGGGTGCAGAACCTGGTGGGCCGGGTGCACCTCAGCCAGAGCGCGCTGTCGCGCCTCATCGCGAGGCTGGAGCGGGACGGACTGGTCGAGCGCAGCCTGTGTCTGGAGGACCGGCGGGGCGTCTTCGTGGCGCTCACCGCGAAGGGCCGCGACCTGCACGCCGAGGCGCTGCCGGTGCAGCGTGCCGCCCTGGCCCGCGCACTGGACGCATAGCGCGCGGGCAGGCGCCGGCCCGCCGGTTCACGGCCGGGCCAGCAGGCTGCGCACCCCCTCCGAGGTGAGGGTGAGCCGGTGCTCGGAGCTGCCGTCGATGGTAAGGGACAGGTCGTCGGCGGGCCACTGGGCGGCGAGCGCGCCGAGCGGGACCAGACGGTAGCGGGAGACGAACGGCAGCAGGCCGGCCATCTCCAGCTCGGACGTGAACACGGGCACCACGTGCGTGCCGCCGGGCTGCTCCAGCACCGGCAGCGCCACCACGCCCGGGTCGGATGCCTCCTCGTCGCCCGCGTCGTCGGGGACCGGGATCAGTACGTCGCTGTTCGCGAGGGCGTCCAGCGCCGCCGTGTCCTCGGTGTTCGCGGACAGGGTGTCCAGGGCCCGCTGGGCGGGCGTCGGGGGGTTGTTCTCGTGCGCTGGTGTCTCCATGGCAGTTTCCCTGGTAGCGGCGGTCGTGCGGCCCACCCGGGGACAAGATCCGCCCCGGGCACAGTGCTGCACGCGTACCCGTTCGCATCTCGCGCAACCCTGCGAGGTCCGGCCTTTCCGTGACCCGCGGGCACCCCCTCCGGACCGCCCCGACAGCGTCGCTATCATATGAGCACCCTCTAGCTCGAAAGATGATCCTGTGACTGTCAACGAAGACTCGTTCACCCATTGGAAGCACCGCGAGGAGATCGCGGAGTCGATGATCCCGATCATCGGGAAGCTGCACCGGGAGCGGGACGTGACCGTCCTGCTGCACAGCCGCTCCTTGGTGAACAAGTCGGTGGTCAGCATCCTCAAGACCCACCGCTTCGCCCGGCAGATCGCCGGCGAGGAGCTCTCGGTCACCGA
This sequence comes from Streptomyces speibonae, assembly GCA_000715605.1. Classification (GTDB taxonomy): domain Bacteria; phylum Actinomycetota; class Actinomycetes; order Streptomycetales; family Streptomycetaceae; genus Streptomyces; species Streptomyces speibonae. The sequence continues at coordinate 11,027 of KL568578.1, forward strand.
GACGCTGCCCTTCCTGGAGGCACTCACCACGCTCGACCTCGGTCCGTCGCAGATCGACATCGGGCTGCTCGCCGAGGCCCACCGCACCGACGACCGGGGACTGTCGGTGGCCGAGTTCACCGCCGAGGCCGTCGCCGGCGCGACCGGCGCCAACAAGATCGACCGCCGCGAACCACGCGACGTCGTCCTCTACGGCTTCGGCCGCATCGGCCGCCTCCTGGCCCGGCTCCTCATCGAGAAGTCGGGCTCCGGCAACGGGCTGCGCCTGCGCGCGATCGTGGTCCGCCGGGGCGGCGCACAGGACATCGTCAAGCGCGCCTCGCTGCTGCGCCGCGACTCCGTGCACGGTCAGTTCCAGGGCACGATCACCGTGAACGAGGCGGACGACACGATCGTCGCCAACGGCAACACCATCAAGGTGATCTACGCCGACGACCCGACCCAGGTCGACTACACGGCGTACGGCATCAAGAACGCCATCCTCATCGACAACACCGGCAAGTGGCGCGACCGCGAGGGCCTCTCGCAGCACCTGCGTCCCGGTGTCGACAAGGTGGTGCTGACCGCGCCGGGCAAGGGCGACGTCCCCAACATCGTGCACGGCGTCAACCACGACACCCTGAAGCCGGACGAGCGGATCCTGTCCTGCGCGTCCTGCACCACCAACGCGATCGTCCCGCCGCTCAAGGCCATGGCGGACGAGTACGGTGTGCTGCGCGGGCACGTGGAGACGGTCCACTCGTTCACCAACGACCAGAACCTGCTGGACAACTACCACAAGTCGGAGCGCCGCGGCCGTTCCGCGCCGATGAACATGGTGATCACCGAGACGGGTGCCGCCTCGGCCGTCGCCAAGGCACTGCCCGACCTCGACGCGACGATCACGGGCAGTTCGATCCGGGTCCCGGTGCCGGACGTCTCGATCGCGATCCTCAACCTCCAGCTGGCCCGTGCGACCAGCCGCGAGGAGGTCCTCGACCACCTCCGCAAGGTGTCGCTGACCTCCCCGCTGAAGCGCCAGATCGACTTCATCAGCGCCCCCGACGCCGTCTCCAGCGACTTCGTCGGCTCGCGGCACGCCTCGATCGTCGACGCCGGCGCGCTCAAGGTCGAGGGCGACAACGCGATCCTGTACCTCTGGTACGACAACGAGTTCGGCTACTCCTGCCAGGTCGTCCGGGTCGTCCAGTACGTCTCGGGCGTGGAGTACCCGACGTACCCGTCCCCGGCGGTCTGAGCCGGGAGGCCGCGGGAGGCGCAGGCGGAGTGACGGACGGGGCCGGGCGAGATGTCCGGCCCCGCCCTGTTCTGCCCGGCTGACCGGCGGTAAGGGGCAGATCGATAACGATCACCCAATACGGCTTGCCGGGGCACGCGCAGTTTCTAGTCTTCGGGCATGCCCCTCTTCAGCAGTCGCACCAGCAGACGTCTCCGTATCAACCCCGCCTTCGACGATGCCGAACTTGCCCGCGTGCTGGGCAAGTTGAGCAAGCGGAGCGGGAGCGCCAAAGCGGCCGACGTGACGCTGGCGGCCTCGCTGCTGGAGGAGGCCGGGGACGACTGGGACAGCCGCAGCCACCGGGTGTCCGTCCTGGCCGGCGCGACGGCGGACACCGGCCTAGCGGCGGCCTGGCTGGACCGGGAGCCGGACCATGCCGACGCCCTGGTGTTCCACTCCTGGACCGGGCTGACACGCGGACTGCGGGACGGACGGCTGGAGGACGCCGGAGAGCTGATGTCCCACTGCCGCCGGGCCGCCGAACTCCGGCCGGAGGACCCGCTGCCGTGGGTGGCGCTGCTCGGTGTGTCACGGATCGAGCGGTACGGCCAGAACGAGGTCAACGCCGTCTGGCGGGAGGCCACCTCACGCGACCGCTGGCACCGTGAGGCGTACTTCCAGATGCTCGCGTACCTCTCGCCGGAGGAGGGCGGTTCCAGTGCGTCCGTCCTCGACTTCATCGACGTGGTGCGCACGCGGATCCCGGCCAACGCACCGTGTGCGGCGGTCGAGCTGACCGCGGCCGTCCGGCAGTACCAGGGGCTGCTGGCGCAGGGCGGGGTGCGGGCCATGACCGCCGGTCAGCTGTGGGAGGGCGGACAGATCGCGGCGGCACTGGACCAGGCGGCCGCGTTGTGGGCGAAGCCGGGCTTCTTCCAGCACGTGGCGGCGCCGGCGGATCTGAACGTCCTGGCGTACGCGCTGTGCGCGGCGGGGCGGGCCGCCGACGCCCACCCGGTCTTCCAGGCCCTCCAGGGCACGGTCACGCCCTGGCCGTGGGACGTCGACGGCCCCGCGCTCCAACGCTTCGAACAGCATCAGGCGAAGTCGGAACGGGGCCG
>KL568579.1:0-8177 GCA_000715605.1 Streptomyces speibonae
ACTACGGCCCCATGGCGGCGCTGCCGGTGCTGCTGCCGATGGGCGTCTCGTGGTGGGCGTTCGCCCAGTACCACCGGGAGCGGGCCGCCCACCAGGCCACGATCCGCGCGCTCGTGCAGGCCGTCGACATCAAGGACGGCTACACGCGCGGACACAGCGAGCGCGTCGGACGCGCCTCGATGATGATCGCGCGGGAACTCGGCCTGGACGACGAACGGGTCGAGGTGCTGCGCTTCGCCGGCATCCTGCACGACGTGGGCAAGCTCGGCGTCCCCACCCGGCTGCTCACCAAGAACGGCCCGCTGACCCCCGAGGAACGCCGGGTGATCGAACTGCACCCCGAGTACGGGCACGAGATGGTGCGGGGGATCTCGTTCCTCGGCGAGGCCCGCGCGGCGGTGCTGCACCACCACGAGCGGCTGGACGGCTCGGGATACCCCTACGGGCTGGCGGGCGGTCAGATCCCCGAGCCCGCGCGGGTGGTCGCGGTCGCCGACGCCTTCGACGCGATGACCTCCAACCGCACCTACAGCAGGGCCCGGCCCGTGCCCGCGGCGCTCGAGGAGCTCCGCCGGTGCGCCGGCACCCACTTCGACCCGCGGATGGTCGGCGCGCTGTCCCGGGCCATCGCCCGGTCCGGCTGGCACCCGGCGGTGACCGCTGACGACGACCGCTCCACCGCCCTGCCGGGGCCCGCCGCACCGGTGACCGACCGGTCCGGGGCCCGGCGGTGAGGCCGCGGCTGCACACCGTCGTGCACCTCTGCGCCGCCGTCCTCGCGGCGGGGTCCCTCGGCACCACCCTCTACCACGGCGTCGAGGAACGGGGCGCCGCCCTGGCCTTCGGGGTGCTCGTCACGGTCGGCGAGCTCACCCGGCGCAACGGGACCCGGATCCGCGAGGCCGCGCCGCTGGCCGCCGCGGGCTCGCTGTCGTACGCGCTGCTCGCCGAGACCGCGGGGCGGCCCACCCACCACGGCGCCGCCCAGGTCGTCACCGTGGTGCTCGCCGCGTCCCTGCTCGGCAGCGTGCCGCACGTGGGGCGCGGCGACGGGCCCGCCCTCGACCCGGCCGCCCGACGGGTGCTCACCGTCGGCTTCGTCGCCCTGTGCTTCCAGCCGCTGTACACCCGGGGCGCTTTCGACGGCTGGGGCGGCTCCGCCCACGCCCTGCTGCTGCTCGCCCTGCTGTCCCTCACCGCGCTGTGCGACGCCGTGCTCGCCGCCGCGCTGGCCCACTCCCGCACCGGCTGGCCCTTCCCGCCGCTGCTGCGCGACGAGCTGCGGGCCGTTCCCGGCATCGGCGCCGCCGTCATCGCCACCGGTGCCGTGATGGCGCTCGGGGTCGCCGTCGTGGGCCTGTGGGCGCTGCCCGTGTTCTCCGTGCCCCTGCTGCTGGCCCAGCTGTCCTACCGGCGGTACGCGGCCGTCCGCGCCACCTACCGGCAGACCATCGCGTCCCTCGCGCGGGCCACCGAGATCGCCGGGTACACCCCCGCCGGTCACGCCCGCCGGGTGGCCTCGCTCAGCCAGGCGGTGGGCCGGGACCTCGGGCTGACCGAGCCCGAGCTGACCGTGCTGGAGTACGCGGCGCTGATGCACGACATCGGCCAGCTCAGCCTCGTCGACCCGGTCCCCGCGGGGGCCACCGCCGGACTGCCGGTCGCCGAGCAGCGGCGGATCGCGCTGCTCGGCGGCGCCGTGGTGCGGCAGACGGGGGTCGACCCCCGGGTGGCCGGGATCGTCGAACGCCAGGCCGACCCGCACCATGAGCAACCGCTCGCCGCGCGGATCGTCCGGGTGGTGAACGCGTACGAGGAGAAGTCCCGGGAAGGAGGTCCCGGCGGGCCGCTGACCGCGCTGGAGGAACTGCGGCTCGGTACCGCCGGGGAGTATGCGCCGGAGGTCGTCGAGGCGCTGGCCCGGGTGTTGTCACGGAACACGGAGGGGGCGCGTGCATACGGAGAGCGGACGTGGTGAGAGCCTCGCGCGGGGCTGTCTGACCCCCTGCGAGGCTGGGTAACCCATGGGTAATGAGCGTCCTTGTGGCCGTACGTGGTTGGATGCGAAGGAGAGGGTGTCCGGGGGCGCGGACCGACACAGCCGGCCCACCGAACGGAACTGGCAGGCGGGAATCGTGAGGATCTTCGGCAAGGGACGGCACCGGCCCTCCGCCTCCTGGCGGCAGGCCACGGATCGCGCGTTCACGCTCATCGGCGACGGCCGGTACGAGGACGCGGGAGCGCTGCTGACACGTGCCGCCGATCTGGAACCCTGGCTCTCGGAGTCCTGGTTCAATCTGGCGCTGCTGCACAAGTTCCGGCACGACTGGGAGCAGGCGCGTTCGGCGGGCCTGCGCGCCGTGGCGCTGCTCGACCGCGACACCGGGGCGCCCGACTGGTGGAACGTCGGCATCGCCGCCACCGCGCTGCAGGACTGGCCGCTGGCCCGGCGGGCCTGGCAGGCCTACGGGCTGAAGGTGCCGGGACCGGCCACCGACTCCGGCGAGCCCCTCGGCATGGACCTGGGCAGCGCGGCCGTGCGGCTGTCCCCGGAAGGGGAGGCGGAGGTCGTGTGGGGCCGGCGCCTGGACCCCGCCCGGATCGAGGTGCTGTCCATTCCGCTGCCGTCCTCCGGGCGCCGCTGGGGCGAGGTCGTCCTGCACGACGGGGTGCCGCACGGCGAGCGCAGCACCGCCGCCGGGCACACCTACCCGGTGTTCGACGAGATCGAGCTGTGGGCGCCGTCGCCGGTGCCGACCTGGGTGGTGCTGCTGGAGGCCGCGTCCGAGACCGACCGGGACGCGCTGGAACAGCTGGCCTCCGACGCCGGTTTCGCCGCCGAGGACTGGTCGTCGTCCGTGCGGCTGCTGTGCCGGATGTGCTCGGAGTCCCGGATGCCGTCCGACGAGGGCGAGGGCGAGCACCTGGACCCGCACGACCACAGCGAGCCGGGGCACCCCGGTCCCCTCGGGCACCGTACGGACGGGCAGTTGTGGGTGCCGGAGCGCGAGTGCGGGATCGCCGCGCCGGCGTCGCTGGTACGGGGGTTGCTGGACGGGTGGGTCGCGGACAGCCCGGAGTCCAGGGATTGGCGGGATCTCGAAGAGGTCTGCTAGGGGCAGCCCCGCAGATGGTTGCCCGTACCCTGTATCAGCATCACAACCCCCGTTTTCCAAGGAAGGCACACCTCGGTCATGGCTCAGCAGGACACCGATCAGCAGCACGCGGGCGTGCTCCCCGTCGACGACGAGGGGTACGTCATCGACACGGAGGACTGCGAGGAGCGCGAGGCGGCCTGGCGTGAGCGCGGCACCTCGCGGCCGATCACGGTGGTCGGCAACCCGGTGCTGCACAGGGAGTGCAAGGACGTCACGGACTTCGGCGAGGAACTCCAGCAACTGGTCGCCGACATGTTCGCCAGCCAGCGCACGGCCGAGGGCGTGGGCCTGGCCGCCAACCAGATCGGCGTCGACCTGAAGGTCTTCGTCTACGACTGCCCCGACGACGAGGGCGCGCGCCACGTCGGCGTGATCTGCAACCCGAAGCTGGTCGAACTGCCCGCCGAACAGCGCCGGCTGGACGACAGCAGCGAGGGCTGTCTGTCGGTGCCGACCGCGTACGCGCCGCTGGCCCGCCCCGACTACGCCGAGGTGACCGGGCAGGACGAGAAGGGCAACCCGGTCCGGGTACGCGGCACCGGCTACTTCGCGCGGTGTTTGCAGCACGAGACCGACCACCTCTACGGCTACCTGTACATCGACCGGCTGTCCAAGCGCGAACGCAAGGCGGCGCTGCGGCAGATGGCCGAGAACGAGCCGCGCTACCCCGTGGTCGCCAACGACTGACACGGCGGGCGGAGCCCCTCCGCCGCCTCGCTCACGGCGCCCGACCGGACACCTCTCCGGTCGGGCGCCGTTCGTCTCTGCGCACCGAAAGGTAGTGAAAGAAGCAAATCCGTTCCCAGAACGGTCAGTTGTGGTGCTGAATGGAGGTGCGGGGATACGCACGGCGTGCGCCCGGCTCGGGGGACGGGCGCACGCCAACTGGCGGCGAGAGGGGATTGTTCGTGCATGCTTTGTCACACGGCACCACATCGACACCGACCACCATCACGGTTCCACCGGCGCTGTCTCTTCCGGTGATCGAGGCGGCGTTTCCCCGGCAACTCCACCCGTATTGGCCGAAGCTTCAGGAAACGACCAGGGCATGGCTGCTCGAAAAGCGGCTCATGCCGGCGGACAAGGTGGAGGAATATGCCGATGGCCTGTGCTACACCGACCTTATGGCGGGGTACTACATAGGCGCCCCCGACGAGGTCCTGCAGGCGATTGCGGACTACAGCGCGTGGTTCTTCGTCTGGGACGACCGGCACGACCGCGACATCGTGCACGGCCGGCCCACCGCCTGGCGGCGGTTGAAGAACCTGCTGCACAACGCCCTCGACAGCCCCACCGACCACCTGCGTCACGAGGATCCGGTGGTCGCGGGGCTCGCGGACAGCGTGCGACGGCTCTTCACCTTCCTGCCGGGCAGCTGGAACGCCCGGTTCGCCCGGCACTTCCACACGGTGATCGAGGCGTACGACCGGGAATTCCACAACCGCTCGGAGGGAATCGTCCCCACCGTCGAGGAATACCTGGAACTGCGCCGGCTCACCTTCGCGCACTGGATCTGGACGGATCTGCTGGAACCGAGTGCGGGAAGTGAACTCCCGGACCCGGTACGGAAGAACCCGGCGTACCGGAAGGCGGCGCTGCTCAGTCAGGAATTCGCCGCCTGGTACAACGACCTGTGCTCACTTCCGAAGGAAATAGCCGGAAGTGAGGTGCACAATCTCGGCATCAGTCTCGTCACGCACGAGGGGCTGACCCTCGAAGAGGCCATCGCCGAAGTGCGGCACCGCGTCGAGGAATGCATCCGCGAATTCCAGAATGCGGAACGCGACGCGCTGCGGTTCGCCGACGTCCTCGACGACGGCACCGTGGGAGGAAAGGAAACGAGCGCCGCCGTGCGCGCGTGCGTCGGCAACATGCGGAACTGGTTCAGTTCCGTCTACTGGTTCCACCACGAGTCCGGCCGGTACCGAGTCGACAGCTGGGACGACCGGTCCACGCCCCCGTACGTCAACAACGAAGCGGCAGGTGAGAAATGACCGTCGAGTCGGTGAACCCCGGGACGTCCGCCACGACCGCACTGTCCGAACCGCCCCTGGCCGGCGGAGGATTCCCCCTCCTCGGCCACGGCTGGAAACTGGCCCGCGATCCGCTGTCCTTCCTCTCCGGACTGCGCGACCACGGCGAGGTCGTACGCCTGAAACTGGGCCCGAAGACGGTGTACGCCGTCACCACCCCCGCCCTCACCGGGGCGGTGGCCCTCAGTCCCGACTACATCATCGCCGGGCCGCTCTGGGAGTCCCTGGAGGACCTGCTCGGCAAGGAGGGCGTGGCCACCGCCAACGGCGCGCTGCACCGGCGCCAGCGCCGCACCATCCAGCCCGCCTTCCGGCTCGACGCGATCCCCGCGTACGGGCCGATCATGGCGGAGGAGTCGCACGCGCTGGTGGAGCGCTGGCGTTCCGGCCAGGTGCTGGACGTCACGTCGGAGTCCTTCCGCGTGGCCGTCCGGGTCGCCGCCCGCTGCCTGATGCGCGGCAGCTACATGGACGCCCGGGCCGACCGCATCTGCGCCGACCTCGCGGCACTGTTCAGCGGCATGTACCAGCGCATGGTGGTGCCGCTCGGGCCGCTCTACAAGGTGCCGCTCCCGGCCAACCGCGAATTCAACCGGGCCCTGGCCGATTTGCATGTCCTGGTGGACGAGATCGTCGCCGACCGAAGGGCAAGCGGTCAAAAGCCGAACGATTTGCTGACGGCTTTGCTGGAAGCGAAGGACGACAATGGCGAGCCCATTGGGGAACAGGAGATCCACGATCAGGTCATCGCCATACTCACCCCCGGCAGCGAAACCGTGGGGTCCATGGTCATGTCCCTGCTCCTGGTTCTCACCGAGCACCCGGAACTGGGCGACAAGATCCGCGACGAGGTGAAAGCCGTCGTCGGTGACCGGCCCGTCGCATTCGAGGACGTCCGAAAGCTGACGTACACCGCGAATGTCGTCACCGAGACCCTCCGGTTGCATCCGGCCGTCTGGATATTGACGCGCCGCGCGGTGACCGACACGGAACTCGGCGGATACCGCATTCCCAAGGGGGCGGACCTCATCTACAGCCCGTACGCCATCCAGCGCGACCGGCGATCGTACGAGCGGCACGAGGAGTTCGACCCGGACCGCTGGCTCCCCGGACGGTCCAAGGACGTCCCCAAGTACGCGATGAGCCCCTTCAGTGTGGGCAACCGCAAATGCCCCAGTGACCACTTCTCCATGGCCGAGCTCACGCTCATCACCGCGGCGGTCGCCTCCGCCTTCCGGTTCGAGCACGCGCCCGGCTCCGACATCCGGCCGCGGATCGGCATCACGCTCCGGCCGCGCCGGCTGATGGTGCGGGCACTGCCCCGCTGACCGGCCCGTCCGGCTCCTCCGGCGCGCGTCAGGCGGCCTCCGGGCCCCGGAACGTGCGCCGGTAGGCCTGCGGGGTGGTGCCCACGGCGCGCACGAAGTGGTGGCGCAGCGCCGCCGCGTTGCCGAAGCCGGTGCGGCCCGCGATCACGTCCACGGTCTCGTCCGTCGCCTCCAGCAGATGCTGGGCCAGCAGCACCCGCTGGCGCAGGATCCAGCGGTAGGGCGTGGTGCCGGTCTCCTGCTGGAAGCGGCGGGCGAACGTACGCGGGGACATGTGGGCGCGGCCGGCGAGCTGCTCGACGGTGACCTCCTCGTCGAGGTGCCGCTCCATCCACACCAGCACCTCGGCGACGGTGCCGACCCCGGTCCGGGGCAGCGGGCGCTCGATGTACTGGGCCTGGCCGCCGTCGCGGTGCGGGGGCACCACCATGCGCCGCGCGATCTTGTTGGCGACCTCCGGCCCCTGCTCCTTGCGCACCAGATGCAGACAGGCGTCGATCCCGGCGGCGGTGCCGGCGGAGGTGATCACCGGGTCCTCGTCGACGTAGAGCACGTCGGGTTCCACGGTCAGATGCGGATACTGCCTGGCCAGCTCCTCCGCGTGCTTCCAGTGGGAGGTGACCCTCCGGCCGTCGAGGAGCCCGGCGGCGGCGAGCACGAACACCCCCGAGCAGACGCTCAGCACCCGGGCGCCCCGGTCCACGGCCCGGCGCAGGGCGTCCAGCAGCTCGGGCGGGAACCGGCGGGAGACATGGGCCGATCCCGCGGGCACGGTGATGAGGTCGGCCGTCTCCAGACGCTCCAGACCGTGCTCGACCTGCAGCGCGAAGCCCGTGTTGCTGCGCACGGTCGGGCCGTCGGCGGAGACGACCGCGAAGTCGTAGACCGGCAGTCCGTCGTCGCTGCGGTCGACGCCGAAGACCTCGCAGACGACTCCGAGTTCGAAGGGGTTCACACCGTCGAGGAGGACGGCGGCCACGTTCTTCAGCATGGCTCCAGTGTGCCGCGCCACTGGCAGTAAATCGAGGGTCCACGACAGTCCTGCCACTGTTGGTAAGGAGTGTCAGGGGCGACAGTGGTGACATGACTACGGCACAGACGGAAGCAGTGATCGCGATGGTGGCCGTCACCGGCCTGTTCGTCCTGATGATCCTCCCCGCCCTGATCGGCATCGCCCACGACCGCCGGATCGACCGGCAGATCAGGCGGGCCGAGGAAGCCCGCGCGGCCGCCGAGCGGAGCACCGCCCGCACCCCGGCCGGCCGGGCCCGGGGCGGCGCCGCCCCGCACCGCACCGCAAGGGCGGCGTGAGGCGGCACCGGGGCGCACGACTCCCCGGCGTCCCGTTCAGAAGTCCTCGTCCAGGTCGACCGTGCCCTCCACGGCGACCTGGTACGCGGACGGACGCCGCTCGAAGAAGTTCGTCAGCTCCTGGACCCCCTGGAGCTCCATGAAGGAGAACGGGTTCTGCGAGCCGTACACCGGCGCGAAGCCCAGCCGCACCAGCCGCTGGTCGGCGACGCACTCCAGGTACTGCCGCATCGACTCGGTGTTCATCCCCGGCAGTCCGTCCCCGCACAGGTCGCGCGCGAACTGCAGTTCCGCCTCGACCGCCTCGCGCAGCATGTCGGTGACCTGCCGGCCGAGGTCCTCGTCGA
>KL568579.1:8387-12361 GCA_000715605.1 Streptomyces speibonae
CCTCGACCGCCTCGCGCAGCATGTCGGTGACCTGCCGGCCGAGGTCCTCGTCGAAGAGCTCCGGCTCCTCCTTGCGCACGGTGTCGACCACGTCGAAGGCGAAGGACATGTGCATCGTCTCGTCGCGGAACACCCAGTTGGTGCCGGTCGCCAGCCCGTGCAGCAGACCCCGGCCGCGGAACCAGTAGACGTAGGCGAAGGCGCCGTAGAAGAACAGGCCCTCGATGCAGGCGGCGAAGCAGATCAGGTTCAGCAGGAAGCGGCGGCGGTCCGCCCGCGACTCGAGCCGGTCGATCTTCTCCACCGAGTCCATCCACCTGAAGCAGAACTCGGCCTTCTCCCGGATGGACGGGATGTTCTCCACGGCCGCGAAGGCCGCCGCCCGGTCGTCCGGGTCGGGCAGATAGGTGTCCAGCAGCGTCAGATAGAACTGGACGTGCACCGCCTCCTCGAACAGCTGCCGCGAGAGATACAGCCGGGCCTCGGGGGAGTTGATGTGCTTGTACAGCGTGAGCACCAGATTGTTCGCCACGATCGAGTCGCCCGTGGCGAAGAACGCGACCAGCCGTCCGATCAGGTGCTGCTCCTCGGGGCTGAGCTTCGCCAGGTCGGCGACGTCCGAGTGCAGGTCCACCTCCTCCACGTGCCAGGTGTTCTTGATGGCGTCCCGGTAGCGCTCGTAGAAGTCCGGGTAGCGCATCGGGCGGAGCGTCAGCTCGAAGCCGGGGTCGAGCAGGTTCTTGTCGGTCATCACTGGCAGGCCTCGCAGGACTCGGGGTTTTCCAGGGAGCAGGCGACCGCTTCGGGATCGGGCGTCTGCCGGGCGGGGACGGCAGCGGTGGCGCGTGCCGCCCGGGCGATCCGGGTCGCCGGGCGGGACCGCAGGTAGTACGTGGTCTTCAGGCCCTGCTTCCAGGCGTAGGCGTACATCGAGGAGAGCTTGCCGATGGTCGGTGTCTCCAGGAACAGATTGAGCGACTGCGCCTGGTCCAGGTACGGAGTGCGGGCGGCGGCCATGTCGATCAGACCGCGCTGGGGGATCTCCCACGCCGTGCGGTACAGCCGGCGCACCTCCTCGGGGATCCACGCGAAGTCCTGCACCGAGCCGCCCGCCTCGCGCAGCGCCTCACGGGTGCGCGCGTCCCACACGCCGAGCTGCTTCAGATCGTCCACCAGGTACGAGTTGACCTGGAGGAACTCCCCGGAGAGCGTCTCGCGCTTGAACAGGTTGGACACCTGCGGCTCGATGCACTCGTACACCCCCGCGATCGACGCGATGGTGGCGGTCGGCGCGACCGCCAGCAGCAGCGCGTTGCGCATCCCGGTGGCCGCGATCCGCGTCCGCAGCGCCGCCCAGCGCTCCGGCCAGGCCGGCTCGACGTCGTAGTGGTCGGGGTGCAGCACGCCCCGCGCGGTGCGCGTCTTCTCCCACGCGGGCAGCGGGCCGTCGCGCTCGGCCAGGTCGGCGGAGATCTCGTAGGCGGCCAGCATGATCCGCTCAGCGATCCGCGTGGACAGGGCCTTCGCCTCCGGGGAGTCGAAGGGCAGCCGCAGCCGGAAGAAGACGTCCTGCAAGCCCATGACGCCCAGACCGACGGGGCGCCACCTGGCGTTGGACCGGCCCGCCTGCTCGGTCGGGTAGAAGTTGATGTCGACGACCCGGTCGAGGAACGTCACGGCCGTGCGCACCGTCGCGTCGAGGCGCTCCCAGTCGATGTCCCCCTGCCGCACGAAGGCGCCGAGGTTGACCGACCCCAGGTTGCAGACCGCGGTCTCCCCGTCGTCGGTGACCTCGAGGATCTCCGTGCACAGGTTCGAGGAGTGGATGACATGGCCCGGGTCCGCCGTCTGGTTCGCCGTCCGGTTGGCCGTGTCCTTGAAGGTCATCCAGCCGTTGCCGGTCTGCGCGAGGGTGCGCATCATCCGGCCGTACAGCTCGCGCGCCGGGAGCGTCCTGCGCGCCAGGCCCCTGGCCTCGGCGGCCCGGTACGCCGCGTCGAACTCCTCGCCCCACAGGTCGACCAGCTCCGGCACGTCCGCGGGGGAGAACAGCGACCACGTCCCGTCGTCGGCCACCCGGCGCATGAACTCGTCCGGCACCCAGTGCGCGAGGTTCAGGTTGTGCGTACGGCGGGCGTCCTCACCGGTGTTGTCGCGCAGCTCCAGGAACTCCTCGATGTCGGAGTGCCAGGTCTCCAGGTAGACCGCCGCCGCGCCCTTGCGCCGCCCGCCCTGGTTGACCGCGGCGACCGAGGCGTCCAGCGTCTTCAGGAACGGGACGATGCCGTTGGAGTGCCCGTTGGTGCCGCGGATCAGCGAACCCCGTGAGCGGATGCGGGAGTAGGCCAGACCGATGCCGCCGGCGTGCTTGGAGAGCCGGGCGACCTGGTGGTAGCGGTCGTAGATGGAGTCCAGCTCGTCCTTGGGGGAGTCCAGCAGATAGCAGGACGACATCTGCGGGTGCCGGGTGCCGGAGTTGAACAGGGTGGGGGAGGAGGGCAGGTACTCCAGTCGGCTCATCAGCGTGTACAGCGCGGCGACCTCCTCCACCGAGCGCGCGCTGTCGTCCTCGGCGAGACCGGCGGCGACCCGCAGCAGGAAGTGCTGGGGCGTCTCGACGACCTTGCGGGTGACCGGGTGCCGCAGCAGGTAACGGCTGTGCAGGGTGCGCAGGCCGAAGTAGCCGAAGCGGTCGTCGGCACCGGGGTCGATCAGCGCGTCGAGCCGGTCGCCGTGCCGCCGGACGAACGCGGCGGTGCGGTCGGCGATGAGCCCTTCGCGGTGGCCGGTCGCGACGGACCGGGTGAACGACGTGACGCCCTGGGAGGCGGCCTCGGCCCGGATGCCGAGGGTCAGCAGCCGGGCCGCGAGCCGGGAGTAGGCCGGGTCCTCGGAGATCAGCCCGGCGGCCTCCTCGGTGGCCAGTTCCCGCAGCTCCGTCTCGTCGGCGTCCGCGGACCGGCCGCGCAGCGCGGCGGCGGCGACCCGGCCGGGGTCGGCGTCGGGCAGGTCGGCGGTCAGCTCGGTCAGGGTCCGCAGCAGCGCGGCACCGGGGCCGCCGCTCTCCTCGGGCACGTCGATCGCTGAAGCCGGATCGGCTGGCGCGATGGTCACGTGGTGCTCTCCCTCGCTCGGCACGGGGGCCTCGAAGAGCGCAGGGGGCAGCACACGAGCGCACGTGGCGCCGCGTCCACCGGCCCATTCCGCGAGGCCCGGACGTCGGGGCACCCGGACCGGACGGCCGGGCGCACTGTCGGCAGGTCCTCGGACTGACGCCCATGCGACCGGAAGCGGGCAGGCATGGGTACACCGTTGCGGGACAGTTCCGGATTCACACCGGATTCCCCTGCGACGACAGCGAGCAAGAGCATACATCTTGTGCCGGCCACCGCCGACAACCCCATATGTTGTGCCAGGCTGGTGTCAGAGCGTCAGCTCGTAGGTCATGAGCGTGATGTCGTCCAGCTCCGGCAGCGGGTTCCAGTCCCGCTCCGGGGTGCGGGTGAAGCCCACCCGCTCGTAGATGCGGTGGGCGGCGTGCATGGTGCGCTGGGTCGACAGCACGATCCGCCGGCACCCCCCGATCGCCCGGGCCCGCTCGACACAGGCGCGTACGAGGGCCTCCCCGGCGCCGCGGCCGCGGCCCGCGCGGGCCACCGCCAGCATCCTCATCTCCGCCTCGTCCGGTGCCGCTATGTCGGCCATCGGCCCGGGGCCCGGCACGAAGGTCACCCCACCCAGCAGCGCCCCGCGCTCGGTGGCCACCAGCACCTCGGCAGCGGCCGCCCGCTTCGCCACGTCACGCAGTTCGTCGAGATACCGGTCGCTCTCCCCGAAGTCCAGCAGTCCGTCCAGCAGATACGCCTCGGCGGTGAGGTCACCGAGTTCCTCGTACTCCCCGGGCCGCACAGGTCTGATGACGATGTCCATGGGGGGAGTGTGCCGGACGGGTACGACGACGGGCCGCCGGATTT
>KL568579.1:12586-13057 GCA_000715605.1 Streptomyces speibonae
CCCGTCGTCAGAGCGGCTGCGGCGTCAGTGGCTGCTGCCCGCCGTGGCCGGCGGGAGCTCCACCTGGACGCCGGGGTCGCCCGCGTCCACCGTGTAGTCCCCCGGCTTGGTCTGGTCGAGCCCCTCGGGCGCCTTGAGGGCCCGCATGACGAAGGTCAGGACGACCGTGACCACGACGTTGAGCACGAAGGCCGTGAGACCGATGTAGCCGATCTCGCCGATGCCCGGGATCTCGTCCGACGACCCGCCGAAGTGCTTCTGCGTCGGCGAGGAGACACCGTAGGCGGCGGCGGTGCCGTAGATCATGCCGACCGCCCAGCCGCCGATCAGCGCCCAGCGGTGGAACCAGCGGGTGAACAGGCCGCCCACCAGCGCCGGGAAGGTCTGCAGGATCCAGATGCCGCCGAGCAGCTGGAAGTTGATCGCGACCGTCTTGTCCATGGTCAGGACGAAGAGCAGGGCGCCCACCTT
>KL568579.1:13221-15245 GCA_000715605.1 Streptomyces speibonae
GCTGGAAGTTGATCGCGACCGTCTTGTCCATGGTCAGGACGAAGAGCAGGGCGCCCACCTTCACCAGCAGGGACACGATCTTGGAGACCTGGGTCTCCTGCTTGGGCGTCGCGTCCGGCTTGATGAAGTCCTTGTAGATGTTGCGGGTGAACAGGTTCGCCGCCGCGATCGACATGATCGCCGCCGGCACCAGGGCGCCGATGCCGATCGCCGCGAAGGCCACGCCCGCGAACCAGTCAGGGAACATGTTCTCGAACAGCTGCGGAATGGCCAGCTGGCCGTTGCTGACCTTGACCCCGGCCGCGATGGCCATGAAGCCCAGCAGGGCCAGCAGCCCCAGCATCAGCGAGTACAGCGGCAGGATCGTGGTGTTGCGGCGGATCACCTCACGGCTGCGCGAGGACAGCGTCGCGGTGATCGAGTGCGGGTACATGAACAGCGCCAGCGCGGAGCCGAACGCCAGCGTGGCGTACGTCCACTGGCTCGCCTCGCCCGGCACCAGCGAACCGCGCGGCGCGCCGGTGGCCGGGTTGGTCTCGCTGTAGGCCTCCCGCGCGGAGGCGAAGATCTCGTCGAAACCGCCCAGCTTGATCGGGATGTAGATGATCGCCACCACGATGACGATGTAGATCAGGGTGTCCTTCACGAAGGCGATCAGCGCGGGGGCCCGCAGACCCGACGAGTACGTGTACGCGGCCAGCACCGCGAAGGCGATCAAAATCGGCAGGTCCTTGATGAACCAGTTGGTGTCCTCGCCGCCGCCGACGCCCATCACGTCGAGCACGGCCTGGATGCCGACCAGCTGGAGCGCGATGTAGGGCATCGTCGCCAGGATGCCGGTGACCGCGACGGCCAGCGACAGACCCTTCGAGCCGAACCGGCCGCGCACGAAGTCGGACGTCGTCACATAGCCGTGCTTGTGCGACACCGACCACAGGCGGGGCAGGAAGGTGAAGATCAGCGGGTACACCAGGATCGTGTACGGCACCGCGAAGAAGCCGGCCGCGCCCGCCGCGTAGATCGCCGCGGGTACGGCGACGAAGGTGTAGGCGGTGTACAGGTCGCCGCCGAGCAGGAACCAGGTGACCCAGGTTCCGAACGACCGCCCGCCCAGGCCCCATTCGTCGAGGCTGTGCTCGTTCTCGGCCTTGCGCCAGCGCGCGGCCATGAACCCCATGGCCGTGACGAGCAGGAAGAAGAAGATGAAGACGGCGAGTGCCACGCCGTTGACGCCGTCGTTCACTGCGACGCACCGCCCTTCGAGGCCGAGCGGGCGCGCTGGTCACGCTGCCAGAGCTTGTAGGCCGTCATCGTCAGCGCGGTGGAGATCAGCACCCACAGCATCTGGTACCAGTAGAAGAACGGGATACCGATGACGACGGGGTCGGTCTTCGCGTACGAACCGACCCACAGCATGGCCACGAACGGTGCGACGAGACAGAGGGCGATGACGACGCGCACGGGCGTCACCACCGGCCCTCCCGGGTTTTCTGGAGCTTGCGACATCGGGCGGCTACCGTCCCCTCACTGATCACCGGCTGCAATGCGCGGAAATGTAGGTCAGTGTGCGGCGCGGTCGGAACCCCTCCTCCGCAGAGCGGTATTCAGGCGCCGCCCAAACGAGAGGCAACAGCAACGAAAACCTTGTCAACCACCCAGTTTGTCCGGATATAGCACCCTTCCGAAGTGGTCTCGGGGCTCACTCCTGGGGGCGCTTGAGACGCGCGACGAACTTGTACCGGTCACCCCGGTACACCGAGCGCACCCACTCCACCGGCTGGCCGTCGCGGTCCCGCGAGTGCCGGGAGAGCATCAGCATCGGCAGGCCCACGTCCGTACCGAGCAGACCGGCCTCCCGCGGGGTGGCCAGCGAGGTCTCGATGGTCTCCTCGGCCTCGGCCAGATGGACGTCGTAGACCTCGGCGAGGGCGGTGTACAGGGAGGTGTACTTCGCCAGGCTGCGGCGCAGCGCGGGAAAGCGCTTGGCGCTCAGATGGGTCGTCTCGATGGCCATCGGCTCGCCG
>KL568579.1:15493-18336 GCA_000715605.1 Streptomyces speibonae
GCTCGCCGTTGGCCATGCGCAGCCGCTCGATGCGCAGCACCCGGCCGCCCGGCGCGATATCGAGCAGCCCGGCGAGCCGGTCGTCGGCCGTGATGTAGCCCAGGTCGAGCAGCTGCGAGGTCGGCTCGAGGCCCTGGGCGCGCATGTCCTCGGTGTACGAGGTGAGCTGGAGCGCCTGGGAGACCTTGGGCTTGGCCACGAACGTGCCCTTGCCCTGGATGCGCTCCAGCCGCCCCTCGACCACCAGCTCCTGGAGCGCCTGGCGCACGGTGGTGCGCGAGGTGTCGAACTCCGCCGCCAGCGTGCGCTCCGGCGGGACCGGCGTGCCGGGCGGTGCCGTCTCGGTCATGTCGAGCAGGTGCTTCTTCAGCCGGTAGTACTTGGGCACACGCGCCGTACGGACCGCGGTCCCACCCTCGTTCCCCGCACTGCTGACGTCGGTGCTCATGCTCTGCCTTCCCGGCTCCGGATGCCGAAACGACCGACATCCCCATCGGCCACGGCTGACATCGTGGCACGGCCCGGGACCGGTGTGTGCCCCGCACGCTCCGTGATCCCCTTTGTATACCCCCGGGCGCAAGGGGTGGTCCAGACCATGGGCGGGGGTCAGATGCCCTGCCACTCCGGCTTGTTCGCGTAGGTGTGCCGGAAGTAGTCGGCGAGCTTCAGCTTGGACGCGGCGGCCTCGTCGACGACCACCGTGGCATGCGGGTGCAGCTGCAGCGCGGAGGCCGGGCAGACCGCCGCCACCGGCCCCTCGACGGTCGCGGCGACCGCGTCGGCCTTGCCCTCGCCGGTGGCCAGCAGCACGAGGTGGCGGGCCTCCAGGATGGTGCCGATGCCCTGGGTGATGACGTGGTGGGGGACCTGTTCGATGTCGCCGTCGAAGAAGCGGGCGTTGTCCACCCGGGTCTGCTCGGTCAGCGTCTTGATCCGGGTGCGGGAGGCGAGCGAGGAGCACGGCTCGTTGAACCCGATGTGCCCGTCCGTGCCGATCCCGAGCAGCTGGAGGTCCACACCGCCGGCCTCGGCCAGCTCCCGGTCGTACGCCGCGCAGGCCCCCGGCACGTCCTCGGCCGTGCCGTCCGGGCCCATGAAGGCGTCCATGGCGATCCCGAGCGGCTCCAGGACCTGGCGCCGCAGCACCGAGCGGTAGGACTCGGGGTGGTCGGCGGGCAGCCCCACGTACTCGTCGAGCTGGGCGATCCGCGCCCGCGAGGTGTCCACGGCGCCGGATGCCACCCGCTGTGCCAGCGCCTCGTAGACGGGCAGCGGCGTGGAACCCGTGGCGACGCCCAGCAGGGCGTCGGGCTTGCGCCGCAGGAGCTGTGCCATGGCCTCGGCGATGAGTTCGCCGCCCGCCTCGGCGTCCGCAACGATGACAACTTCCACGGTGGGCCTGCCGATCTTCAGAAGGTCTCGACTGGTTCTGGCGCCTCGGCGCTCGGGACATGTGGTTTAGACCAATCTCAATCTAGCAGAGAGGCTCCCGCCCTCCCAGGCGGAACCGCCGCCCCGGCGGCCGCCCGCCCGAAAACGCCCCGCCTCTCCGGCCCCGGACAGGGCTTTCACGGGTTAGGCTGCCCGGTGGACGCCCGTGCCCTCGGCCGGGTGTCGGCAGGACAGCAAAGAACGGGGTTCCGGCGCATTTACACGGGCAGTGGTCTAGTCCACAATGCGTAGGGAACACAGTAAGCCTGCCTTCCCCGCACAGGAAGGCGGACCGAGGATCCGGAGCTCTCTGCCCTGACTGCCCCGGCTCCTCGACCTTCGGCCGACCGGGACCGCACACCCCGCGGCCGATACAGCTCCGGGCTGCGGTGCCGAAGAGGGTTGAGGGTCCCTCCCAGGCGCCGCGGCCCGCGGGTGTTTCCGGGGGCGGTACCGACCCCCGGGTACGCTCGCTGACGTGCCCTCCATGAACGAGCTCGTACGCCAGCACACAGCCCTCGACGACACCGATCTCGAGTGGCTCCATCTGCTGGTCTCGGAGTGGCAGCTGCTCTCCGACCTCTCCTTCGCCGACCTGGTCCTGTGGGTCCCCACCCGGGACGGCACCCGCTACGTCTCCGTCGCGCAGATGCGCCCCAACACCGGCCCGACCTCCTACCAGGACGACATGGTGGGCCATCTGGTGCCGCGCGGCCGCCGGCCCATGCTCGACGCGGCCCTGGACGAGGGCCGCATCGTGCGCGAGGGCGACCCGGAGTGGCGCGAGGAGGTCCCCGTGCGGGTCGAGTCGATCCCCGTACGGCGCGAGGGGCGCGTTCTCGGCGTCATCGCCCGCAACACCAACCTCCTCACCGTGCGCACCCCGAGCCGGCTGGAGCTCACCTACCTCCAGAGCGCCTCCGACCTCGCCCAGATGATCGCGGCCGGCGCCTTCCCGTTCGCGAACCAGCAGCTGGAGATGGACGCCTCGCCCCGCGTGGGCGACGGGCTGATCCGCCTCGACGCCGACGGCATCGTCCAGTACGCCTCGCCCAACGCCCTGTCCGCCTTTCACCGCATGGGGCTCGCCGCCGACCTGGTGGGCCATCACCTCGGGCAGACGACCGCCGAACTGGCGCCCTCGCGCGGTCCGGTGGACGAGGCGCTGGCCAAGGTGGCGAGCGGCTGGGCGCCGCGCGAGTTCGAGATCGAGGCGAACGACGGGGTGATCCAGTTCCGGGCGATCCCGCTCAAACCGAAGGGCACCCGCATCGGGTCCCTGGTCCTGCTCCGGGACGTCACCGAACTTCGCCGGCGCGAACGTGAGTTGATCACCAAGGACGCGACCATCCGGGAGATCCACCACCGCGTGAAGAACAACCTCCAGACGGTGGCGGCGCTGCTGCGGCTCC
>KL568579.1:18567-21222 GCA_000715605.1 Streptomyces speibonae
CCCGCCGCATCGGTTCCGAGCGCGGCCGTGCGGCGCTGGAGGAGGCCGTCCGGCGGGTGGGGTCCATCGCGATCGTGCACGAGACGCTGTCCCAGAATCTGGACGAGCGGGTGGAGTTCGACGAGATCGCCGACCGGGTGCTCGCGATGGTCGCCGAGATCTCACCGGGCAAGGTCACCGGCCGGCGTTCGGGCCGCTTCGGGATACTCGACGCGGAGGTCGCCACCCCGCTGTCGATGGTGCTGACCGAGATCCTGCAGAACGCGCTGGAGCACGGCTTCGGCGAGGGGGACACCGGCACCGTCGAGGTGTCCGCGGTCCGCGGCGGCACCTCCAAGGAGGCCCGGCTGCTGGTCACCGTGCAGGACGACGGCGTGGGTCTGCCCGAGGACTTCGACCCGCACACCGCAGGCAACCTCGGGTTGCAGATCGTACGGACCCTGGTGGAGGGCGAGTTGAGCGGCACCTTCGACATGGTGCCGGCCCCGGACCGGGGGACCAGGGTGATCCTGGACATCCCCGTGCGGTCGCACACGTAGCGCGCTGTCCGTACCGGTGGCACAGCAACAGACCCCGGGCAGCAAAAGGCCCGGGCAGCGAAAGGCCCGGGCAGCAAAAGACCCCGGACCGTGAAGTGGTCCGGGGCTGATGCTCGTTCCTCGGGGTCCCCCTGCTCGAGCGGTGCCGAGCACTGCGGGGGAACTGCGCGCTGCGGCTCGGGGGCGGGAGATGCATACGCGATGTATGCGCCGCCAAGCTCAGGCTGTCAGCAGGGGGGTGTCAGGCGGAGGCCTGACGGGCCCGGTTGCGGGCGGCGCGGCGCTTCATCGCGCGACGCTCGTCCTCGCTGAGACCACCCCAGACGCCGGAGTCCTGACCGGACTCGAGCGCCCACTGGAGGCAGTTCTCGATCACCGGGCAGCGACGGCAGACGGCCTTGGCTTCCTCGATCTGCAGCAGCGCGGGACCGGTGTTGCCGATGGGGAAGAAGAGCTCGGGGTCTTCCTCGCGGCAAACGGCGTTGTGACGCCAGTCCATGGCTGCTACCTCTCCTTGGTATAACTGCAAGTGCTTGTGAATGTGAACGCTTTCACGAATCCCCCAACAAGGGAAGGGCCGACCGCCAGGTTCCCTGGCGTGGTCCTTGGGTTGAAGGGGGGTTCCGGTGATCTGTGGAGGCCGGTGTTGCGGGCCGTCCCGATCGCCATGTAGAGACTCGCAAACCTCGGCGGCGGATACAACCCCTTCCGAAAAGTTTTTTTTGATTCTTCGGTGTCGACTAGGTCACAGCCGTACTTCCATGGGGTGGATCCTGGCCTAAACGTTCGAGTGAAAGGACTTTGGCCCTTTCTGCTCACACAATCACACGCAGTGCACGGCGTACGCCTGTGAACGTCACGCTCGTTCGCAGCCCCAGGTGGTCACCGTCCATCTGGAGGGGCAGCGGCACCTTCGAATGCAAGGTGAAGCGGGTCAGATCGTGCCGGGACACCGCGTGCTTGCCGCGCGGTCCGCGCTCGGGGGACGAAGTGAGCAACTGCGTGCCATACCGGGCAACCGCGGCGGTCGACATCCGGCTGAGACCGAAGAGATCCAGGCCGGTGTCGAACGAGGCCTGGGGCGAGGCGTAGATCGGACGGTTGCCGAGAAACGTCCACGGCGAGGTGTTCGAGACTATGGACAGGACGAGCCCGGTGACCGGTTCCTCGCCCGGGTGCTCCAGGGTGATCACCCCGCGCCGGCGGTGCGGTTCGCCGAGCAGTTGACGGACGACCTGGCGCATGTACAGCGCGTGCGTGGACTTCCGGCCGCGCTCCCGCTGCTGCTCCACCCGGCCGACCACACCGGCGTCGAAGCCGAGACCCGCGTTGAAGGTGAACCAGCGCGACGGCACGGCCTCGTCCTCCGAGCCCGGCGTGCCCGAGGTCAGCCCCAGGCCCACGGTGCGCTCCCGGCCCTCGCGCAGCGCGTCCAGCAGGACGCCCGTGGCCTCCACGGGCTGGTTGGGCAGGCCCAGGGCGCGGGCGAACACATTGGTGGATCCGCCGGGCACCACGGCGAGGCCGGGCAGGTGCTCCGGATCGGGGCCCGCGTGCAGCAGACCGTTGACGACCTCGTTGACGGTGCCGTCCCCGCCGAGGGCCACCACCAGGTCGGTGTCGGCGCTCTCCGCGGCCTGCCGGCCCAGGTCGCGCGCGTGCCCGCGGTACTCGGTGGTGACCGCGTCCAGCTTCATCTCGCTGGCGAGGGCGTGGATCAGCACATCGCGCGTGCGCGCACTTGTGGTGGTTGCCGCCGGATTGACCACGAGAAGAGCACGCATGACGTGCAGGGTACCTACTGAGCGGTACCGGGCCCAGACCGAGGTCCGGCCGGAGCGTACCCTTCAGGGGTGAGCAGTGAGCAGACTCCCACCACCACCTCGGACGACACCGGCCCCCGCCCGCGCCGTCTGACGTACGCCGCGGCGCTCGCCGCCCTGGAAGGGCTCGCTCTGGTGGCCGGCGGGGTGTGGCTGCTGGTCCTCGGCCTCGCCGGCGAACCGGACGACCGCGGGCAGGCCGTCACCGGCGGAGTGACGCTGATCGTGCTCGCCCTGCTCCCGCTGCTCGCCGCGCGGGGCCTGTTCGCCCGCCGCGGCTGGAGCCGCGGCCC
>KL568579.1:21457-21637 GCA_000715605.1 Streptomyces speibonae
GGTCATCACCCAGGTGATGGCGCTCCCGGTGGCCTACAACATGCTCCGCTCCGACGGCGCGGCCATCCCCGCGGGCATCGCCCTGGCCGTGGTCTCCGTCACGGCCCTGTTCCTCCTGCTCAACCCGGAAACAACCCAGGCACTGGGCATCCGGGGGCCGGGCAACACGAACACCTAGTG
>KL568579.1:21946-26407 GCA_000715605.1 Streptomyces speibonae
GGGGCGGCGGGGGCGAGAAGAGGGCTCCAGCCGGCCCAGGGACGCCGGGAGCGCCTCACTCCTCCACGAGCAGCTTCTCCCGCAGCTGCGCCAGCGTCCGCGCCAGCAGCCGGGACACATGCATCTGCGAGATGCCGACCTCCTGCGCGATCTGCGACTGCGTCATGTTGCCGAAGAACCGCAACAGCAGGATCCGCTTCTCGCGCGGCGGCAGATCCTCCAGCAGCGGCTTCAACGACTCCCGGTACTCCACGCCCTCCAGCGCCTCGTCCTCCGCACCGAGGGTGTCGGCGACCGCCGGGGACTCGTCGTCGGTGTCGGGGACGTCCAGGGACAGTGTGGAGTACGCGTTGGCGGACTCCAGACCCTCCAGGACCTCCTCCTCGGAGATGGCCAGCTTCTCGGCCAGCTCGTGCACCGTGGGGGAACGCCCGTGCAGCTGGGACAGCTCCGCCGTGGCCGTGGTCAGTGCCAGCCGGAGCTCCTGCAGCCGGCGCGGCACCCGCACCGCCCAGCCCTTGTCGCGGAAGTGCCGCTTGATCTCACCGACGACCGTCGGTGTGGCGTACGTCGAGAACTCCACACCCCGGTCCGGGTCGAACCGGTCGACCGACTTGATCAGCCCGATGGTGGCGACCTGGGTGAGGTCGTCCAGCGGCTCGCCGCGGTTGCGGAAGCGGCGCGCGAGATGCTCGACGAGCGGCAGGTGCATGCGCACCAGCCGGTTGCGCAGCTCCGCGTACTCCGGAGTGCCGTCCTCCAGCGTGCGCAGCTCGAGGAACAGGGCGCGCGCCCCGCTGCGGTCCTGCGGGTCGTGGTGCGCGTGCGCGCCGTGCGTGCCGGGTCCGCCCGGTGTGCTGCTCCGCGCGCCCCGGGTGCCGGACGCCTGCGGCGTCCCGTCCTCGGCGTGTCGCTCGTGCTCGCTCATCGTCCCGCCCGTCGCCCTTCCCCGAGCGCTCGCCTCGTCCCCCGTCGCCCGCGCGGAGGCGACCCCGTGGCCCGGACCGGCCCCGGCGTGCCCGGCCGCAGGCGTACCGCGCACGGCACCGCCCGCCTGTCCGCCGCCCGGGAGGGCGGCCTCCGCGGAGTCGTCCTCCGGATGCGGCCGGGCCTGCTCGGGGATGCCGTCGATGCCGTCCGGCGCGCGCTCGGCCGGCAGCTCCCGTGTGCCGCGTTCTTCGTCCCGCACCGGCCCGTCCTCGCTCCTCACGTCGGCCCGGGTCCCGCGCCGCGCTGTTTGTAGAGGCTGATCGACACCGTCTTGTCCTCGTCCACGGCCGAGGAGACCTTGCCCGCGAGCGCGGACAGGACGGTCCAGGCGAACGTGTCACGCGAAGGGGCGTGACCGTCCGTGGTCGGCGCCGAGACGGTCACCTCGAGCGAGTCGTCGACGAGCCGGAAGACACAGCTGAGCACCGATCCCGGCACGGCCTGCTGAAGCAGGATCGCGCAGGCCTCGTCGACCGCGATGCGCAGGTCCTCGATCTCGTCGAGGGTGAAGTCCAAACGGGCCGCGAGGCCGGCCGTGGCCGTACGCAGCACCGACAGGTAGGCCCCCGCGGCCGGCAGCCGGACTTCCACGAAGTCCTGGGTCGCGGGCTCGCCTGCGATCTGGGACACCCTCACCTCCAAGGTGGTACAAGCGTTTCAGGGCCGTTCGCCCCCGGGTAACGCGTCAAGTGTTCAGCGGTGACGCTATCGCGCTCTCGGGGCTCCTGTCCCGGGGCCCCGACCCGTTGCTGTCACTCATAGTAAAACTATGAATACGCTCCGTGGCTAGGGGTCTGCGGCCCCCAAATGGGAAGAGCGCGCGCCGCATTGACGTACCCAGACGTCAGACGGTCGAACCGTCCGGCACCCGGACCACCCCGGGTCACACCAGTACGTGGTCGACGAAGCACCAGCGCCAGTCCTCGCCGGGCTCGTGGCTGCGCATCACGGGGTGGCCGGTTTCCCGGTGGTGCTCCGTGGCGTGCCGGTGCGGCGAGGAGTCGCAGCAGCCGACGTGCCCGCAGGTGAGACAGAGGCGCAGCTGCACCGGATCCGTGCCGTCCCGCACACACTCCGGACACGTCGCACCGAGCGGGGCGGGTTCCGGGTGCGGCAGCGCGTCGGCATGCGTGCACTGTTTCATGATTGCCAGATTACGACGCCTCCGCGGGCGACCGCGCGGAAAAACGAGGGTGGGCCCGACATGGATGTGATGCCCCTTCTGCTGCTGGTCGCGGGCAGTACCGCGGTCGCGGCGGCCGCCCGGCGCGCCCCGGTCCCGGCGCCGCTGCTGCTGGTCGCGGCCGGCCTGGCGGTCAGCTATGTCCCCGGCGTACCCGAGTACACCCTCGACCCGCACATCGTGCTGCCGCTCATCCTGCCGCCGCTGCTGTACACGGCGGCGTCCGAGAGCTCCTACCTCGGCCTGCGGGCGCAGTTGCGGCCGGTGGCGCTGTTGTCCGTGGGGTACGTGTTGTTCGCGACCCTCGCCGTCGGCTGGGTGCTGTATCTGCTCGTCCCGGCCCTGCCGCTGACCGCTGCGCTGGTGTTCGGCGCCGTGGTGGCCCCGCCGGACGCGGTCGCGGCGACGGCGGTGGCCCGCAGGGTGGGCCTGCCGTCCCGGATCACCACCATCCTCCAGGGCGAGTCCCTGCTGAACGACGCCACTGCGATCACCGCCTTCCGGGTGGCCGTGGCGGCGGCCGTCGGCGAGGGCGCGACCTGGGCCGGGGGAGTGGGGGAGTTCCTGCTCGCGTCGGTCGGCGGGGTGGGGGTGGGCCTGGTGCTGATGGCGCCGCTGCACTGGCTGCGCACGCACGTGAAGGAGGCGCTGACGCAGAACACGCTCTCCCTGCTGATCCCGTTCGTCGCGTACGCCACCGCCGAGCAGGTG
Source organism: Streptomyces speibonae (assembly GCA_000715605.1). Classification (GTDB taxonomy): domain Bacteria; phylum Actinomycetota; class Actinomycetes; order Streptomycetales; family Streptomycetaceae; genus Streptomyces; species Streptomyces speibonae. The sequence goes on from KL568579.1 coordinate 24,831, forward strand.
CACGCCTCCGGTGTGGTCGCCGTCGTGGTGGTCGCCCTCTATCTGGGGCACCGCGCGTGGGAGGTCGACTTCGCCACCCGGCTCCAGGAGGAGGCGGTGTGGAGGATGGTCGCGTTCGTCCTGGAGTCCGCGGTGTTCGCGCTGATCGGGCTGCAACTGCCCGTGGTCGTCGAAGGACTCGGCGAACACGCGGCGGCCGACTCCGTCTGGTACGCCGTCGTCGTCTTCGTGGCGGTCGTCGCCGTGCGCTTCCTCTGGGTGTACCCGGCGACCTGGCTGCCGCCGGTGCTCTTCGCGAGGATCCGCGAGCGCGAGGGGAAGCCCGGCTGGAAGGGCCCGTTCGTGGTGGCGTGGGCCGGGATGCGCGGGGTGGTCTCGCTGGCCATCGCCTTCTCGATCCCCCACACCGCCGAGGGTGAGCCCTTCCCGCACCGCAACCTGCTGCTCTTCCTGACCTTCACCACCGTCATCGGCACCCTGGTCGTACAGGGCCTGACGCTGCCCCCGCTGATCCGCGCGCTGAAGCTCCCGGGGCGGGACACGCGGGCCGAGACACTGGCGGAGGCCAACGCCCAGGCGCAGGCCTCCAGACTCGCCGAGCAGCGTCTCGACGAACTCCTCGCCGACGAGCGCAACGCCCTGCCGGGCCCCCTCGCCGACCGTCTGCGCGCCGTCCTCGAGCGCCGCCGCAACGCCGTCTGGGAACGGCTCGGCCAGGTCAATCCCGTCACCGGCGAGTCGGTCGACGACACCTACCGGCGGCTGTCCCGAGAAGTCATCGGCGCGGAACGCGACGTCTTCGTCAGACTGCGCGACGCCGGCCACATCGACGACGAGATGCTGCGCACCCTCCTGCGCCGCCTGGACCTGGAAGAAGCGGCGGCGTACCGGGAGACGGCGTAGGAGACCTCACCCCGGGAACGGGCGGCCGGTGATCACGGCGGCGAGGGTGGTTCCGCGCGGGAAGGCGTTCTCCTCGGCCAGGGTGACAAGGGCGTAAAGCAATTTGGCGACATAGACGCGTTCCACGGGGAGACCGTGGCGCTGTTCGAAGTCCTCGGCGAAGGCCGTGAGGCCGGAGGTGACGCGCGCGTAGCCGCCGAAGTGGAAGCGGTCGTCGAGGCTCCAGTCGCCGCGCGGACCGCCGAACGCGCCGGTCTGCAGGACCCGTATGTCCTCTCCCAGGAAGCCGCCCTTGAGTACCGGTACGCCCAGCACGCGCAGGCCGGGGCCGGCGCCGGCGGCCAGCCCCGCGAGCGTGCCGCCGGTGCCGCAGGCGACGGCGGCGACGTCCGCGTGACCGGCCAGTTCCTCGCCGAGGGCCCGGCAGCTCCGTACCGCGGCGGAGTTGCTGCCGCCCTCGGGCACCACGTACGCGTCCACGGCGTCCGCCGCGCGCAGGACGGCGGCCAGGGTCCCCGGGTCGTTCTTGCGGCGGTACACCGGCCGTTCGACGAAGTGCAGCCGCATGCCGTCGGCCGCGCACCGGGCCAGCGACGGATTGAGCGGACGGCCGGCGAGTTCCTCGCCGCGTACCACGCCGACCGTGGGCAGGCCGAGCAGCCGGCCTGCGGCGG
>KL568579.1:26582-30298 GCA_000715605.1 Streptomyces speibonae
GCCGTGGCCCGCAGGTGGTTGGAGTAGGCGCCGCCGAAGGTGAGCACGGTCCGCCCGGCCGCCGCAGCGAGGTTCGGTGCGAGCTTGCGCCACTTGTTGCCGACCAGCTCCGGGTGGATCAGATCGTCCCGCTTGAGCAGGAGCCGGATCCCGCGCCGGCCGAACCGCTCGTCCGCGACCTCCCGCAGCGGCGAGGGCAGCCGCGGCCGCAGGCCCGCGAGGGCGCCGGAACCGGAGGTGTCGAAGCTGGTCACGGGGTCATTGTCCCCCGTCGCCCACGCACCCGGACCGGCGGCCTCACGGCGTCCCGCGGCGGTGCTTCACCCCAGCCGGTCGCCGATCCGGTTCCTCATCGAGGTCATCGAGAACCCGCGCGGGTCGACCTTGCCCGGCTGCCACTCACGGTGCCCGATCACCGAGCGCTCGTTCCAGCCGTGGTGGCGGCAGACCGCGGCCGCGGCCTTCTCGATCGCCTCCAGCTGGGCCGCCGGCCACGGATCCTCGCCGTCGCCCAGGTTCTCGCACTCGAAGCCGTAGAAGTGCCGGTTGCCGTCGGTGTTCGCCTCGTTGTCCGGCGGCAGGCTCCGCTCCGCGATCACCGCGCGCAGGACGTCGTCGTCGCCGAGCCCCGCGTGGTTGGCCCGGCCGTAGCCGACGAGGTGGACCCGGCCGTCCTTGGTGATCACGCCGTGGCAGAGCGGACCCGGCAGACCGCTGTAGCCCTTGCGGCAGATCTCCACCGTTGCGGCGCTGCCCTTGGTGACCGTGTGGTGGATCATCACACCGTGCACCGGGCCCCAGGGGCCCTTGTGGTTCCGGTTGTGGTCGCGCCAGTCACCGACCTCGACGACCGTGAGACCCTCCGCCTTCAGAGCGCGCAGGAACGCGCTTGCGGACATGGGTGGGGCCATGACCGCCCTCCTTCGTGCCGGACGGCGGCCGCCGTCCGCGGCCGCCTGGTACCTGGCTCATTACCTGAAAGGTGGCCGTTCAACTACTCGTTCGGGTCCTGTGCGACTCGATCCGGACAACTTCGTTCCGGTAGGGCGCCGTTCGGCGGCGCCCCATGTGTGCCCAGCCCTCCCATGATCCAACCCCGCTCGATCGGGTAATGGCGCGCGCACGCTCGGTGAGGAACGCTTGATCACGCAGGACGACGCCCGGCACGGCCGGGCTTTGATCATCTTTTGGGGAGGGCAATTCTCTATGTCGGTAGGCGAAGAGGTCCGCACGGAGCAGGCCGGGCAGCAGCAGAGTCTCGGCACGGCCGCGGCGCGGAACCTGGCCACCACGACCAAGTCCGTGCCGCAGATGCAGGAGATCAGCTCGCGCTGGCTGCTGCGCATGCTGCCCTGGGTCGATGTACAGGGCGGTACGTACCGGGTCAACCGCCGGCTGACGTACGCCGTGGGTGATGGCCGGATGACGTTCGTGAAGACCGGCGACCGCGTCGAGATCATCCCGGCCGAGCTGGGAGAGCTGCCGGCGCTGAGGTCGTACGAGGACGAGGAGGTGCTGGCCGAGCTGGCCTCCCGCTGCCGGCAGCGGGAGATCGGGGCCGGGCAGGTGATCGCCTCCTTCGGCAGCCAGGCCGACGAGGTGTACCTGCTGGCGCACGGCAGGGTGGAGCGGATCGGCACGGGTCCCTACGGCGAGGACGAATCCCTCGGCGTCCTCGCCGACGGCGCCTACTTCGGCGAGCAGGCCCTGACGGACGACGACGCCATCTGGGAGTACACGGCCCGCACCCTCACCACGTGCACCGTGCTCGTACTGCCCCGCGAGGCCGTCGAACAGGTCGCCGAGCGGTCCGACACTCTGCGCGAGCACCTCAGCAGCCGACGGGCCTCCGTTCCCGGGCAGCGCACCAACAAGTACGGCGAGAAGGAGATCGACCTCGCCGCCGGGCACAGCGGCGAGCCCGACATCCCGCACACCTTCGTCGACTACGAGGCACGGCCGCGCGAGTACGAACTCAGCGTCGCCCAGACCGTGCTGCGCATCCACTCCCGCGTGGCCGACCTCTACAACCAGCCCATGAACCAGACGGAACAGCAGATCCGGCTGACCGTGGAGGCACTCAAGGAGCGCCAGGAGCACGAACTCGTCAACAACCGTGACTTCGGCCTGCTCCACAACTGCGAGTACGACCAGCGGATCCAGCCGCACGACGGCGTCCCGTCCCCGGACGACCTGGACGAGCTGCTCAGCAGGCGCCGCGGGACCCGGCTGCTGCTCGCCCACCCCCGCGCGATCGCCGCGTTCGGCCGCGAGCTCAACAAGCGCGGACTGGTCCCGGAGACCATCGACATGAGCGGCAACCGCATTCCCACCTGGCGCGGGGTGCCCCTCTTCCCGTGCAACAAGATCCCGGTGACCGAGGCCCGTACGACCTCGATCATCGCGCTGCGCACCGGGGAGGAGGACCAGGGCGTCATCGGCCTGCGGGCCGCCGGCATCCCCGACGAGATCGAGCCGAGTCTGTCGGTGCGGTTCATGGGCATCAACGAACAGGCCATCATCAAGTACCTGGTCACGACGTACTACTCGGCCGCGGTCCTGGTACCGGACGCGCTCGGTGTCCTGGAGAACGTCGAGATCGGCCGCTGGCGGTGACCGTTCGCCAGGTCCCGCGCCGCCCGCCGTGTCCCCGCCCGTCCGGGCGGGTACACCTCGGACGTACGTGCCCGACGGATGCGGAAACGCCATCCCTCCGCTCCTCCACCGAGCCGGACCCAGGGGGAAGTCGATGACGGAGTCCATCACGGAGCCGAAGACGGGGCGTACGACGGAGCGCATGACGGAGACCACCACGGAGCAGCGCCCCGGAGAAGGGCACGAGGCGACGTTACTCCTGGAGCGGGCGCGGGCCACGGTCGACCCGGTGCTGCGGACGGCGCTCGGCTCGCTGCCCGGCTCGATGCGCCGGATCGCGCTCTACCACTTCGGCTGGGAGCAGGCGGACGGCACCCCGGCCCAGGGAGGCTCGGGCAAGGCGATCCGCCCCGCTCTGGTCCTCGCCGCGGCCTCCGCCATGGGCGGTCGCGCGGCCCGCTCCGCGGCCGTCCGGGCGGCCGCGGCCGTGGAACTGGTGCACAACTTCACGCTGTTGCACGACGACGTGATGGACCGGGACACCACCCGCCGCCATCGCCCCACCGCGTGGACGGTGTTCGGGGACACCGACGCGATCCTCGCCGGCGACGCCCTCCAGGCGCTCGCGCTGCGACCTGTCTCGCCGAGGACCCCCATCCGGCGGGCCGGGCGGCGGTGGCCCGCCTCGCGGACTGCGTGATCGAACTGTGCGCCGGCCAGCACGCGGACACGGCCATGGAGCGCAGCGCCCCCGGTGACGTCACACTCGCCGAGACGCTCGCCATGGCGGAGGCCAAGACCGGTGCGCTGCTCGGCTGCGCCTGCGCCATCGGGGCGCTGTACGCGGACGCCGGGGACGCGGACGTGGCGGCGATGGACGCGTTCGGCCGGGAGGCCGGACTGGCCTTCCAGCTCATCGATGACGTGATCGGTATATGGGGCGACCCCCGCCGCACCGGCAAGCCCGCCGGTGCGGATCTGGCCGCCCGCAAGAAGTCGCTGCCGGTGGTCGCCGCGCTCACCTCCGGCACCCCGGCGGCCGTCGAACTCGCCGCCCTGTACGCCGCTCCGCACCGGAAGGAGACCCTGGAGCACATCGCCCGGACCGTGGAACGGGCGGG
>KL568579.1:30489-31453 GCA_000715605.1 Streptomyces speibonae
TCAGAGATGTGTATAAGAGACAGACTGGGCGCAGACCCAGGCGGCCGACCGGATGGCCCGGGCGATGCAGGAGGTGGCCCGCGCGGTGCCCGACCCGGAGGCGGCGGGCGGACTGCTGGCACTGGCCGAGTTCGTGACCCGGCGCAGCACCTGACGGCCGGCCGGCCGTCTCCCCGGCCCCGGAGCCACGGTGCCGTGCGGCTCCTGACCCCGCACGGCACCGTGGTCCCGGTCCGGCGGGTCCCGCACTTCCCCACGATGTGCGGGGCCCGCCCTCCCCACGCCCGTCCCGCACTAGGCTCAACCTCCGTACGTTCAACGACGGTTGAGGCGAAGGGGCGGACATGGGCGTGGCGATCCGGACGGCTGGGGACGGAGACCGGGAGCTGATCGTCCGGCTCCTGGACGAGGCGTTCCAGGACGACCCGGTCAGTGGCTGGGTCTTCCCCGGTGACGAGTACCGCCGTACGACGCACCACAGGCTCATGGCGGCCTTCACCGACGTCGTGCTCGCCGAGGGGCGTGTCGACCTCACCGAGGACGGCTCGGCGTGCGCGCTGTGGATGTCCGTACCGGCGGACGACCCCGGGCACGGCGAGGAGCAGCCGGACGACGACGGTTTCGCGCGGATGCGTCGGGCCGTCGACCCGGACAACGAGCGGGTGGAGCTGATCGGCCGGCTCACCGCGGGCATCCACCCCTCGGGACGGGCCCACGCGTACCTGTGGATGATCGGCGTGGCACCCGGCCGCCAGGGCGAGGGGCTCGGCACCGCCTTGATCGGCTCCGTCCTCGACCGCTGCGACCGGGAGGGGCTGGCGGCGTACCTGGAGGCGAGCAGCGAGCGCAGTGTCCGGCTGTACCGGCGCCTCGGCTTCGAGCCGGCCGGTGAGCCCCTGGCCCTTCCGGACGGCCCGTACATGTGGCCCATGTGGCGCGAACCCCGCACCACCGGCTGACGGAC
>KL568579.1:31722-33049 GCA_000715605.1 Streptomyces speibonae
CCCGCCGGCCGTACCGAGGGATCCGGCGGGTGTCGGACGACGAGGCCGGCGGGGATGTGACGATGACGACGACGGGCGACGGCACGACAGGCGACGACGGCACGACGGGTGGGAACATCGCGGTGGTGGGGCACGCCGACCTGACCCCGGACACGCTCCTGCTGGTGGAGTCCGCGTTGCGGGCCCGGCTGGCGCGGCGGCCCGCCCCGGCCGTGGCCATGGTGCGCACCGGCGCGGGAACGCCACTGGCGTCCGGCCGGGCCGCGCGGGCGTCGGGGTGCCCGCTGGCCGTGGTGCTCCCCACGCGTATCGGGGTGCCCGCCCTGCCGCCCCGGCGGGACCGGATGGCGGCCGGCGAGCTGCTGACCCTCGCCGACGAGGTGCGTCTGCTGACCTACGACCCGGTGGACCGCGACTCCTGTATCGGCGCGGACGAACGGCTCGTCGCTTCCAGCGGTCTCCTCCTGGCCGTCTGGGACGGTTCCCCGTCCAACGGCCGCGACGCCACCGCCCACCTGGTGACCTACGCCCGCGCCCGGGGCGTCCCCGTGGAGATCGTGTGGCCCGCGGGGGCCGCCCGGGAGGCACCGTCAGCCCTCCGTGCGGAGGGCTGACGACGGCGACAGGGACCATTGGCCCCCGCCCGGAGGCCCTCACAGGGACCCTTCGACCCATGTGGACCCCTCTCCCCGCCGCCGATCATGGGCGCGCGAAACAGCCTGGGGAGGAAGACGTCCGGTGGACGAGATACGCATGGAGAAGGTCGAAGCCGTGGAGGACGGACGGCCCCGTCCGGTGCCGCCGCCCGAAGGGACCGCCGCCGGGACACCCGCGGTGCGCCGGACCGCGTGGGTGGACTGGCTGACCACCACCGACCACAAGAAGATCGGCACGCTGTACCTGGTCAGCGCGTTCGTGTTCTTCATCGTCGGCGGGGTCATGGCGCTGATGATGCGCGCGGAACTCGCCCGGCCGGGCCTGCAGATCATGTCGAACGAGCAGTTCAACCAGGCGTTCACGATGCACGGCTCGATCATGCTGCTGATGTTCGCGATGCCGCTGTTCACCGGCTTCGCCAACTGGATCATGCCGCTGCAGATCGGCGCGCCCGACGTGGCGTTCCCCCGGCTGAACATGCTGGCCTTCTGGCTGTTCCTGTTCGGCTCCTCGATCGCCGCCGCCGGTTTCCTCACCCCGGGAGGAGCCGCCGACTTCGGCTGGTTCCTGTACGCCCCGCTGTCGAACGCGGTCTACTCACCGGGCATCGGCGCCGACCTGTGGATCATGGGCGTGGCCCTCTCCGGCTTCGGCTCGATCCTGGGCGCGG
>KL568579.1:33407-33533 GCA_000715605.1 Streptomyces speibonae
CCCCAGCCACATCTTCGACTCGGCCAACGGCGGGGCGCTGCTGTGGCAGCACCTGTTCTGGTTCTTCGGCCACCCAGAGGTGTACATCCTGGCGCTGCCGTTCTTCGGCATCATCTCCGAGGTGAT
>KL568579.1:33888-37456 GCA_000715605.1 Streptomyces speibonae
GTGTGCTGCTGCCGTTCTTCGCCTTCATGACGATGCTGATCGCGGTGCCCACGGGCGTGAAGTTCTTCAACTGGATCGGCACCATGTGGAAGGGGTCGCTCAGCTTCGAGACCCCGATGCTGTGGACGCTGGGCTTCCTGATCACCTTCCTCTTCGGCGGTCTGACCGGCGTCATCCTGGCCTCGCCCCCGCTGGACTTCCACGTCTCCGACACCTACTTCGTCGTCGCGCACTTCCACTACACCGTCTTCGGCACGGTCGTGTACGCGATGTTCGCCGGATTCCACTTCTGGTGGCCGAAGTTCACCGGCAAGATGCTCGACGAACGCCTGGGCAAGATCACCTTCTGGACCCTCACGGCCGGTTTCCACCTGACCTTCCTGGTCCAGCACTGGCTGGGCGTCGAGGGCATGCCCCGCCGCTACGCCGACTACCTCCGGGCGGACGGCTTCACGGCCCTCAACACCGTGTCCTCCATCGGCGCGTTCCTGCTCGGCCTGTCGACCCTGCCCTTCCTCTACAACGTCTGGAAGACCGCGAAGACCGGACAGCGCGTCGACGTCGACGACCCCTGGGGGTACGGACGTTCCCTGGAGTGGGCGACCTCCTGCCCGCCGCCCCGGCACAACTTCGTCACCCTGCCCAAGGTGCGGTCCGAGTCGCCCGCCTTCGATCTGCACCACCCCTGGGTCTCCGGCCTGGACCAGGCGGAGACCACCGGGCAGCGCGACGCACTGGACACCGGCGGCCACAAGGGCGACCGGAGATGACCAGGGGTGACGCCCGCCGTCCGCCCGCCGACACCGCCGCACGGCTGGGGGCCGAGGCGGAGGGCTACCTGATGGCACGGACGCACTGGACGGAGGCCGGCCGGGAGGCGCACAACCTGTGCGCCGCGCTGCCCTGGCTGACCGCCGCGCAGACGGAGGAACTGACGCGTCACTACATCGCGCACCGCATCGCCGTATCGCGCCGCATGCTCACCGCGACGGTGCAGCGGGCCGACGAACTGCGCCGTGAGTACGAGGAACGGTACGAGCAGTTGCGGCGCAGACTGCTCAGGCGCCACGCCATGTGGGCGTGCTGCCTGCTGGGCTGCGCGGCCGGCGTCGGCTCCTTGTCCGTCGCGGTGGCGCGCTGACCGCGGGGGCGGGGGCGCCGCGCGGGTTCCGGCCGCCGCCGAGCGGCCCGAGCGGCGCGGGTCGCTGCTGGTGTGCGCGGTCATCGGTGCCGCGGTCATGGCCGCGGTGGACGAGATCGCTGGTGACCGGGGTGGCGCTCGCCCTCCGTGCCGGCCGGTCCGGCGCGGCGTCATGACCGCGGCCCACGCGCACCACGGCCCCGGGCCGGCCGGGGTGGTCACGGCGGTGTCCGCACGGCTGGCGGCCGTCCCCTGTCTCGCGGCGGCGATGCGCTTGCGGCGCCGCGGGGACGTCTGGCCCCGGTGGCGCGACGCGTCGTTCCCCGCCGGGCGGTCCCTTCCACTGCCGGCATGGTGCGGCACCTGCGGGCGGTGCGGGTCGTCAACGGACCTCTCCGGAGGTCCCGCGGGTGGGTCGGACAGCTGTCCGTTCGTACCCGGCGACCGGCTGCTGCTGTACGCCGACGGAGTGAGCGAAGCCCGCGACCGCGGGAACCGCTTCTTCCCGCTGGAGCGCACCATGGAGGGGATCCTGGCGGACGATGTGGCCATGACCGCGATCGACCGACTGCCGTGAGGAGGTGACGGCGATGGCGGACCGGGTCTTCACCATCGGGCACTCGACACGCGATTTCGACGAGGTGCTCGGCATGCTGCGCGGGAACGGGGTCACCTGTCTGGTCGACGTCCGGTCCTTCCCTTCGTCCAGGAAGTACCCGCAGTGGAACCGGTCGGCCGTCGTCGAGAACCTGCCCCCCGACATCTCGTACCGCTGGATCCGCGAGCTGGGGGGCCGTCGTCATACGCCCAAGGACGTGCCGAGCGTGAACCGGGCATGGCGGGTCAAGGCCTTCCGTGACTACGCCGACCACATGTCCACCGAGGAGTTCGCGAAAGGGCTGGCGGAACTGCGGGCACTGGCCCGGCGCGAACGGCCCGCGATCATGTGCAGCGAGGCGGTGCCGTGGCGGTGTCACCGGCGGCTGATCACGGACGCGTTGATCGTCTCCGGTGTGGAGGTCGTCCACATCATGTCGCCCACGTCGTCGAAGCCGGCCGAACTCAGTCCCCACGCCCGGGTCGGCGACGGCACGCTGACCTATCCCTCACCCGACTGATGCGCGGCGTCGGCCCGGCCGGCATCGGCGAGCGGAGCGTAGGAGAACCTGTGTCCGGCGAAGTCCGCCATGCGCACGTACCCGAGACGTTGGTAGAGGGCGTTGCTGGTGGGGTTGGCCGGGTCGGTGAACAGGACGACGTCCGCCGCACCCGCGGCCAGCGCCGCTCTGCTCACCTCGGCCGTGACGGCGCCCGCATAGCCGTGGCCCCGGAAGCGGACCGGGGTGTAGACGGGGTCCACGCGGACCATGCCGCCGGTGTTCGACGTCATGGCCGCCATGGAGACGGGGGTGCCGTCCGGGGTCTCCCAGAAGGTGAAATGCCGGTCGCCGAAGCGCGAGTCGTCCCAGGCCCCGGCGTCGATCAGGTCGATCGAGCGCTGTTCCCCGACCTCGACGCAGAACTCCCGGCACCAGCGGATGACGTGCTCACGGTCCTCGACGCCGGTACGACGGCCCCGGCCCTCCGGTCGTGGCCGCGGCGGGGTGAGGGTGCCGAGGCGGTACAGGTGGGTCCGCCAGAAGGCGGCCCGCGCCGCGCCGGTGTGCCGCTGCCAGGACTCGGCGAAGGCGCCGGCGGTGCCGTGGTCCGCTATGACGTGGGAGGGGCACTGCCCGAAACGCACCAGGTGGGCCGCGAGGGTGTCGGCCCGGGGCGCGGAGAGAGGGGTGAGGCCCAGGCGGCCCCCGAGCGTCGCGTAGCAGACCGCGCGGACCTCGCCGTCCTGCTCGAGCCTGCCGAGGAGGGTTGCTTCGGCCCCGAGCGGGTGTGCCGTGCCGGTGCGCAGCTTCTCGATGTCCGTGAGGACCGTGTTGTGCAGGGCGGGGCGCGAGCGGAGGAAGTGCCCGGCCCGATCGAGGAAGCCGTCGATGTCGTGGGTGAAGTGCCAGTCGTCCGGGAGCATGCTTCATGATCCCCGATCCCTGATCCCTGATGCCGGGTGACCCACTGGAACAGGCCGGGGCCCGGGCGGAGGCGGGCCTCCGCCCTGGTGGGGGGGAAGGCCCGCGGTACGGCCGGTGGGAGTGGGCGGCCCGGCCCCGGTCCTACTTGAGGTGCCGGTCGAAGAACCGGTTGCCGTCCTCGACCTCGAACCACGGGGTGCCGGTGTGTCCGCCGAGGTTGGCGTGCAGCGTCTTCTCTTCTGTGCCGAAGGCGTCGAACAGGTCCAGGGCCCGCTGCCGGGGGTTGCCCTCGTCGTCCCACTGGAGCAGGAACAGCAGCGGGACGGTCACGTGCCGGGCCTCCTCGCGCTGGGCGCGGGGCACATACCCCCCGGCGAAGAAGCCGGCGGCCGCGATCCGCGGC
>KL568579.1:37668-39532 GCA_000715605.1 Streptomyces speibonae
GCCCGCCGCCAGCCGGATACCGACGGCGGTCCACCCGGAGTACCCGACCGGGCCGTCGATCTCCGGCAGTGTGAGGAGGGCGTCCAGCGTGGTCCGCCATTCCGGGACCGCCTTGTCGACCAGCGGGCCGACGAGGGACTCGAAGAGGTCGTCCGCCGGCTCGCCGGACTGCAGCGCCCGGCGGAGTGCCGCGCGGGCTCGTTCGTCGGCGGCCGAGCGGGGCCGGTCGCCGCACCCGGCGGTGTCGATGGCGGCCACCGCGTAGCCGTGCGCCGCGGACCGGCGGGCCCGGGCCACCAGGCGGGGGTCCCGCTTGGGCAGGCCGTTGTTGTGGGCCGTGAGGATCAGCGGCGCGGGCGCGGCTGCGGGCGTCCACAGGGTGCCGGGGATCTCGCCGAGGGTGAATTCGCGTTCGAGGACGTCGCCGTCGAGGCGTTGTCCGGAGGTGAAGCGCATGATCGTGCCTTCCGGGAGTGCTCTGTGACGGCGCTCCCGGACGGCTCAGGGCTTACCGTCCGACCGTGACCCCGGAGGGGAGCACCCATGTCGAGATGTTCACGGGTACCACCTCCTCGTCGTCGTGCACGGCCACCGGGAAGGTAGCAGGGGCGGCCGTGGTGCGCCCAGCGATTTTCGGCACCCGCGGCCGCGCCCAACTCGTCGTCCGCGCCTACGCAACCGGTTTGGCCACGCCACGCACCCGCTGACGGGGCCCACGCCCGTGTCATGCCCGCCGATACCGTGGTGTCCGTGGTTGATTTGGGCCCGTGATCAGCAAGGTTCGCGCCCGTGTTCTGCCGGCCTCCCAGCGTCGCTCACTGGACGAACTGGCCGAGGACCTGGACCTGTCGTCCGGGGACACCACATCCAAGCGTTCGGCCTTCTGGACCATGCTGACGCTGTCCTCGGCCATCGCGGCCGCCGGGGTGCTCACGGACTCGACGGCCACCGTGATCGGCGCGATGATCATCGCGCCGCTGTCGACGCCGATCATGGGCGTCGCGCTGGGTTCCGTGCAGCGCCGACGCACCGGATCGGCCCGAACCGTCCTCTTCGGTGCCGCCCTGGTGATCGCGATCGGCATGGCGTTCTCGACGGTCCTCCCGAGCGGCTACGACCTGCTGTCCAACAGCCAGGTCGCCTCACGGACGTCGCCGGGGCTGATGGACCTGGTGGCCGCGCTGGCGACCGGTCTCGCCGGCGCGGTGGCTCTGGCCCGGCGGGACGTCGCCGCCGTCCTTCCCGGGGTGGCGATCGCCATTTCGCTGGTTCCGCCGCTGGTGGTGACCGGGGTGTGTCTGGGCCGGCTGTCGGGCTGGCTCGCGCTCGGCGCGCTGGTGCTCTTCGTCTCCAACCTCTTCGCGCTGGTCTTCGGCGGGATGGTGGTCTTCGCCGCCCTCGGCCACGGCGCCGAGGACGCCGCGACGGCCGGACGGCCCGCCCGGCGGAGCTATGTCGCCATGGCCGTGCTGTTCGCCGCGGTGGTCATCCCGCTGACGGCCAACACCGTGGTGACGCTGCTGCTCAACTCCTGGACCCACCGGGCGAAACATGCGGCACAGCAGTGGCTCGCCGACGAGCCGGGCGCGTCCGTCACCCGTGTGGACGCGGCGTCCCGGACCCTGCACATCCACATCCGCACACCGGGCGAGATCCCTCCGCTTCCGCTGCTGCTCGACCGGCTCGAGGGACAGGTCCCGGACGGTGTCCCCGTCGTGGTGGACGTGGTGCGGGGCCGGCGCATCGACGCGGGGACGGTGGGCGGCTAGGAGCTGTCCGGGCGATCATGTGACCGCTCTGTGCCTGGTTCGTTGTTGCGGGCATGGGGCGGGGCGATCTGACGGATGCGGAGTGGGAACGGCTG
>KL568580.1:0-1344 GCA_000715605.1 Streptomyces speibonae
CGCCAGCGACTGGCCCGAGACCCGCGCCCAACTCCTCGCCCTCCCCGGCTTCGGCCCCTGGACGGCGGACGTCATCGCCATGCGCGCCCTGGGCGACCCCGACGCGTTCCTCCCCACCGACCTCGGCATCCGCCGCGCCGCCCGGGACCTCGGCCTGCCCTCCACCCCGGCGGCGCTCACCGCACGCGCGGCCGCCTGGCGGCCCTGGCGGGCGTACGCGGTGCAGTACCTCTGGGCGACGGACAGCCACCCGATCAACTTCCTGCCGGTCTGAGCAGCCAAGGACAACCAGCCGATGAAGCAGCACACCGTGATCGACAGCCCCTACGGCCCGCTGACGCTCGTCGCCGACGACGGCGTCCTGTGCGGCCTCTACATGAGCGGCCAGCGCCACCGCCCGCCGGAGGAGTCCTTCGGCGCACCGGACGACACCCCCTTCGGCGAGGCCGAGGAGCAGCTGGCGGCGTACTTCGCGGGCGAGCTGAAGGAGTTCACGGTGCGACTGCGCCTGCACGGCACCCCGTTCCAGCGCCGCGTCTGGGAGCAGCTGGCGCGCATCCCCTACGGCGAGACCCGCACCTACGGCGAACTCGCCGACGCCCTGGGCAACCCCAAGGCCTCCCGCGCCGTCGGTCTCGCCAACGGCCGCAACCCGGTCGGCATCATCGTCCCCTGCCACCGGGTGATCGGCGCGAGCGGCGGCCTCACCGGCTACGGCGGCGGCCTGGACCGCAAGCGGCGCCTGCTCGACTTCGAACGGGGGGCCGCGCTCCTCTGAGGCGGCTCAGGCCGCGATCCGGCGCAGCAGCGCGGGCAGCGCGGTGCCGATCGGCTCCCGGATCACCTCGTCCGCACGGTCGTCGTACGGGGTCGGCTCGGCGTTGACGACGACCAGACGGGCGCCGTGGTCGACGGCCACGTCCGCCAGCCCGGCGGCGGGATGGACCTGAAGGCTGGTCCCGACGGCGACGAAGACCGTACAGGCCTCGCTGATCGCCGCCGCCTCGCCGAGCACCTCGGGGTCGAGCCGCTCACCGAACATCACCGTCGCCGTCTTCAGCACACCGCCGCAGTCGAGACACGGCGGGTCGTCCTCACCGGCCTCGACCCGGGCGAGCACGTCCACCGTCGCGCTCCGCGCCCCGCACGCGGTGCACACCACGCTCCGTACCGTGCCGTGCAGTTCGAGCACCTTGCGGTCCGGCATCCCGGCCAGCTGGTGCAGTCCGTCCACGTTCTGCGTGATCACCCGCACCGGCACCCCGGACCGCTCCAGGCCGGTCACCGCGCGGTGCGCGGCGTTGGGCTCGGCGGCGAGCGCGAACGTGGCCCGCCGCATCCGCC
>KL568580.1:1563-2426 GCA_000715605.1 Streptomyces speibonae
AGATGTGTATAAGAGACAGATGTAGTACTCGTACGTCACGAGCTTCTCGGCATCGGGATCGCGGCGCCACAGTCCGTTCGGCCCGCGGTAGTCCGGGATGCCGGAGTCGGTGCTGATACCGGCGCCGGTGAGGAGCGCGACGAGGGGCTTGCTCATGGGGGCGAGCGTAGGCCGCGGGGCGCCCGCCCGGCGAACGGATTACGCGGCGGACGGACGGCCCCGCCCGGCTCAGCGCACCCGGCGCCCGTCCTCCAGTTCGGCGGTGCCGGAACCGTCCGCCAGGACGTCCAGCGCGGCCAGCACCCGGCGCCCCAGGGAGCCCTGGAGGTACTCGGTCAGGTCCTCGCGCGGCACGAGCCGCCACGACAGCAGCTCCGACTCCTGCAACCGGATCGCCGCGAGGTCGTCCGCGCCGAGCACACCGCCGTCGTACAGATACGCCACCACCGGCGGCCGGCCCTCCCCCTGCACCCAGTCCACCGCCAGCAGCCGTCCCGGCTCCCGGTCCAGCCCGATCTCCTCGGCCGTCTCGCGCCGCGCCCCCTCGCGCGGGCCCTCCCCGTCGTCCGACTCGATCGTGCCGCCGGGCAGCGCCCACCCCTCCCGGTAGTTCGGCTCGACGAGCAGCACCCGGCCCTCCTCGTCGCGGAAGAGGGCGGCGGCGCCGGCGAGGACACGGGGGAGGGAGGCGAGGTAGGCGGCGAAGTCCTGGGCGTCCTGCGTGGTGGTCATGCGGGGAAGGGTAACGGCGGTGCCGCGCCGGCCCGCCGGGGACGGCGGCCGGCTCACGGGGCGCACCGCGGCACACGCCGGTCCCGTGACCGACACACGGCGGCGCACGCGCCGGGGGCACGGAACCGGCC
>KL568580.1:2656-4058 GCA_000715605.1 Streptomyces speibonae
GGAGCCGATGGCCTCGGCGATGCCCATGAACAACAGCGCGTAGTGCTCCTGTCCGCGCGCCGTGGTGATGCCCCCCAGGTCGAGCAGGGAGTCCTTCGGCCAGCCCAGGTCGGTCAGCAGCCCGGTGACCGTGTGCTTGGCGTCCGCGTCCTCACCGGAGAGGAAGAGCGTGCTCGGACCCGCCAGGGAGTCCGGCGCCACCATCAGTTCCCGGTCGACGGTGACGAGCGACTTGACCACGCGCGTCCCGGGGAACGTCCGCTGGATCTCCTCACCCAGGCTCCGCCCCGGATGCGACAGCCCGCCCTCCTCGTCGAAGCCGACCCCCACGTCGAGCAGCACCTTCCCCTCCAGCGCCGCCGCGCCGGCCGCGGCGAGCGCGGAGACCGAGACGGTGCCCGGCGTCGCGTTCACCACCACGTCCGCGTCCGTGACCGCCGCGGCCGGGTCCGTCACCCCCACCCCCGCGGCGATCGCGGCGGACAGGTCCGCCCGTGCGACGGCCTCGTCCGGCCGCCGGGACCCGAGTACGACCGCGTGTCCCGCGTGCGCCCAGGCCGTGGCCAGGGTCCGGCCCACTGTTCCCGTTCCGAGAATTCCGATCTTCATGGCACCGACGCTAGGCGGCGGCCCGCGTCACCGCCTCCGGCCGAGGGCAGGGACGCCCTCCCTCGTGGGTCCTAGGTCCGGCGCCGGTGCCGCGCCTCAGACCTCCGCCCGCGCCAGCCGCAGCGTGCGCCGCGCCAGCTCGCTGATCCGCACCCCGTCGAACCCGAAGACGGCGCTGCGCACCGTGTCCTGGAGCGGGTCCTTCCACTGCTCAGGGACGGCCGCGGCGCCGCACAGCACACCGGCCACCGAGCCGGCCGTCGCCCCGTTGGAGTCCGTGTCCAGGCCCCCGCGCACGGTCAGCGCGATGGTGCGGGTGAAGTCGCCGTCGCCGTACAGCAGCCCGGCGGTGAGCACGGCCGCGTTCGGCACCGTGTGGATCCAGCCGAGGCCCGCCGTCTCCTCCGCGAGCGTGGTCAGGGTGTCCTCCCAGGCGAGCCCCGCCTCGTGCAGGGCGGCCGCCCGGCGCACGGTCCGGGCGAGCCGGCTGCTCGCCGGGATCACCGTCAGCGCCTCGTCCACCGCCTCACGCGCCGTGGCCGCCGTGAACGCCGCCGAGACCAGCGCCGCCGCCCACATCGCCCCGTACACGCCGTTGCCGGTGTGGGAGAGCACCGCGTCCTTGCGGGCCTGCGCGGCGGCGCGGCGCGGGGCGCCCGGCGCGGTCCAGCCGTGGATGTCGGCGCGGATCAGGGCGCCGATCCACTCCTGGTACGGGTTGTCGTACGTGGCCGTCAGCGGCGGCCGCAGACCGTTCGCCAGGTTCCGGTAGGCCGCCCGCTCCGCCGTGAAT
>KL568580.1:4292-5003 GCA_000715605.1 Streptomyces speibonae
CAGCCACAGGTCGCCGACCTGCTCGGTGCTGAAGGCGAAGCCGTGGGTCTCCAGCAGGTGCAGGCCGAGGACCGCGTAGTCGATGTCGTCGTCCCGGCAGCTGCCGTGGACGCGGCCGCGGACGCAGAAGCGTCATTCGGGGCGCAGGTCGCGGCCCTCGCCCTCGGTCGGCGGCTCGGGCAGGTAGTCGGTGAGGGGGAGGGCGTTCGCCCGCCTCAGGTAGCGGTCGATGCGGTCACGCGTCCACACCTCGCCCTGCTCGACCGGCTTGCCGAGCATGTTGCCCGCGATCCGGCCCAGCCAGCCGCCGAGGATGCGGTCGGCGAGCCCCTGCCCGTTGTCCACGGCGGTCATGGCGGTCACGGCGGTCACGGCGGTCATGGGACCGGTGTACCCGATTCCGGGCGGTTCCGCGCCGTTCCACGGGCTGGGCGGGGCATGGCGGCGGCGGTGCCCGCCGGTTAGGGTCGCAGCGGCGCGACTGGCCTCGACGCGTGCGTCGGGGCCCGGAGAGCGAGGGGAAGGCAAGTGGCGGACGCTGCAGGAAGCGGCACTCGTACGACGCGGCCGGCGCGGCGGGTGCTCGTCGCCGCGGACAAGTTCAAGGGGTCGCTGACGGCCGTGGAGGTCGCCGAGCGGGTCACGGCCGGGCTGCGCCGGGTCGTCCCGGGGCTGCCCGTGGAGGCGCTGCCGGTGGCCGACGGCGGCGAT
>KL568580.1:5206-5621 GCA_000715605.1 Streptomyces speibonae
GGAGGCGCTGCCGGTGGCCGACGGCGGCGACGGCACCGTCGCCGCGGCGGTGGCGGCCG
Source organism: Streptomyces speibonae (assembly GCA_000715605.1). GTDB lineage: Bacteria > Actinomycetota > Actinomycetes > Streptomycetales > Streptomycetaceae > Streptomyces > Streptomyces speibonae. Next base: position 5,266 of record KL568580.1, read on the forward strand.
GGTTCGAGCGGCGGGAGGTGCGCGTCACCGGCCCGCTCGGGGACCCGGTGACCGCGGCGTACGCGCTGCGCGACGGCACCGCCGTGGTGGAGATGGCCGAGGCGAGCGGCCTCCAGCGGCTGCCGGACGGGGTCCTCGCACCGCTCACCGCGTCGACGTACGGGTCCGGGGAGCTGCTGCGGGCCGCGCTGGACGCGGGCGCGCGCACCGTCGTGTTCGGGGTGGGTGGCAGTGCCACCACGGACGGTGGCGCGGGGATGCTGTCGGCGCTGGGCGCGCGGTTCCTGACGGCCGCGGGGGAGCCGGTGCCGCCGGGCGGCGCGGGGCTCGCGGAGCTGGCGCTGTCTCTTATACAC
>KL568580.1:5818-11468 GCA_000715605.1 Streptomyces speibonae
CGGGGCTCGCGGAGCTGGCGTCCGCCGATCTGTCCGGGCTGGACCCGCGGCCGGCGTCGGTGGAGTTCGTGCTCGCCAGCGACGTCGACAACCCGCTGACCGGACCCACGGGCGCGCCCGCGGTGTACGGGCCGCAGAAGGGGGCCTCACCGGCCGACGTCGAGACGCTGGACGCGGCGCTCGCGCACTTCGCGAAGGTGCTGGAGGGCGCTGTCGGGCCCAAGGCCGCGGAGTACGCGGCGTCGCCCGGCGCGGGGGCGGCGGGCGGTGTCGGCTACGGCGCGCTGCTGCTGGGCGCGGTGTTCCGGCCGGGCATCGAGGTGATGCTGGACGTGCTGGGGTTCGCGCCGGCGCTGGAGCGGGCGGATCTGGTGATCACCGGTGAGGGCTCGCTGGACCGGCAGACGCTGCACGGCAAGGCGCCGGCGGGGGTCGCGGCGGCGGCGCGGGCGGCGGGCCGTGACGTCGTCGCGGTGTGCGGGCGGCTGGCGCTGGCGCCGGAGGTGCTGGGGCGGGCGGGGATCCGGCGGGCGTACGCGCTGACGGATCTCGAGCCGGATGTGGCGACGTGCGTCGCGGAGGCGGGGCCGCTGCTGGAACGCACGGCGGAACGCATCGCGCGCGACTATCTGTCCTGACAGCTCTTTCCTCGCCCCCGCCGCCCCTTCCCGTCCCAACCCGGGGGCTACGCCCCCGGACCCCCTTTCGGCCCTGACGGGCCTCGTCCTCAAACGCCGGACGGGCTGGGGGTACCCCGGAGGGGCTGGGGTACTACGCCGGACGGGCTGGGGGTACCCCGGACGGACTTGGGGGTGCCCCGGAGGGGCTGGTTGCGACGCCCGAGTCGGGTGGTGGGTGGGCATAGGCCGGGGGTCTGGGGGCGGAGCCCCCAGGGAGGCCCGCACCCGCGGGCTGGGGGAGGGGTGGCCCCGGAGGGGCTGGGGGCGGAGCCCCCAGGAGGGATCGCGCGCCCGGGGCGGGGAAATGAATGGGCCCCGGACCAACCCAGAGGTCCGGGGCCCAGACAACGGCCGGGGTTACGGAACCTGCGCCGCCCGCGCCTCCCGCCGGTTGTCACGGAAGTTGTTCACCCGCCGAGCCGTCGCGAACAGCGGAATCACCGCACCCATGACCAGCTGCAGCGCGCACCCCGTCTGGAGCAGCAGCTGCCCGCTCGGCGCGTCGAACGCCCACGCCGCCAGCAGCCCCATCGACAGCACGATCCACGTCAGCATCGCCACGGCGAGGCGGCCCCGGGGCTTCGGGTACTCGACCCGGCTCACCATCAGCCACGCCGTGCCCAGGATCGCCAGCAGCGTCGCCACGAACGGCAGCTCCAGCAGCACGATCGAGACGACCGTCAGCGCGCCGAACGGTGACGGCATGCCCTGGAAGGTGCCGTCCTTGACGGTGACGCAGGAGAACCGGGCAAGCCGCAGCACCACCGCGAGCAGCACCACGATCGCCCCCACCGCCGCCACTCTCTGGTGCGCGTCGTCGGCGACCATGCCGTAGACGAGGACGAAGTACGCCGGCGCCAGTCCGAAGCTGGTCAGGTCGGACAGGTTGTCCAGCTCCGCACCCATCGGCGAGGAGCGCAGCTTGCGCGCGACCAGTCCGTCGAAGAGGTCGAAGACCGCCGCGCACAGCATCAGGATGACGGCGGTGGCCGCGCTGTGGCGGGCCATGCCGGTCTCCTGGCTGCCCTGGAGGTGCGGGATCAGGATGCCGGTGGTGGTGAAGTACACCGCCATGAAGCCGCAGGTGGCGTTGCCCAGGGTGAGGGTGTCCGCTATCGACAGACGCAGTGAGAGGGGCATCTCCTCGTCGTCGTCCGCCTCGTCGGCCTCCGGCACCCAGCCGGCCTGTGTCTCGGGATCAACCACGGTCAATGCGAGTCACCCCAGCCACGGTCTTCTGACCGACCTCGACGGCCACCTCCACGCCTTCCGGCAGGTAGATGTCGACGCGTGAGCCGAAGCGGATGAGACCGATGCGCTCGCCCTGCTCGACCTTGGTGCCCTGGGGCACGTACGGGACGATGCGGCGGGCCACGGCGCCGGCGATCTGGACCATCTCGATGTCGCCGAGCTCGGTGTCGAAGTGCCACACCACGCGCTCGTTGTTCTCGCTCTCCTTGTTGAAGGCGGGAACGAAGCCACCGGGGATGTGCTCGACCGACGTCACCGTGCCGGCCAGCGGGGCGCGGTTCACGTGGACGTTGAGCGGGCTCATGAAGATCGCGACGCGGGTGCGCCCGTCCTTCCACGGCATGATGCTCTGCACCACACCGTCGGCGGGCGAGATGACCCTGCCCGGGGCGATCTCGCGCTCGGGGTCGCGGAAGAACCACAGCATCCCCGCCGCGAGCGCGGTGGCGGGGACGGCGACGGCCTTGGCGGCGCCCGAGCGGCGGGCGCGGAGCAGACTCACGGCTGCGGTGGCGACGGTCGGCAGGAGCCACGGCGAGGCTCCGCGCGCGAGGCGTACGCCGGCGAGGCTGTCGCGAGGTGCAGAGGTTTGGCTGTGGGGCATGGATGACCTTCGTAGCGGATGATGCCGCGCAACTGCGGGGGACGGCGGCTTTCCGGCGATCGTAGCGGCTCCTGGCGGCAACTGGGTAAGCCAGGCAACCAAGTCGACGGCCGAAGAGTGCATACGGGGTGTGATCCTCTTCTCCAAGAAAACACCCCGTATCCGGACATCTAGCCCTGGAATCGATACTCTTCGAGCAGTCGGCGGCCGATGATCATTTTCTGGATCTCGGCCGTGCCCTCGCCGATCAGCAGCATCGGGGCCTCGCGGTAGAGGCGCTCGATCTCGTACTCCTTGGAGAAGCCGTAGCCGCCGTGGATCCGGAAGGCGTCCTCCACGACCTCCTTGCAGTACTCGGAGGCGAGGTACTTCGCCATGCCTGCCTCAAGGTCGTTTCGTTCGCCGGAGTCCTTTTTGCGTGCTGCGTTCACCATCATCGCATGCGCCGCCTCGACCTTGGTGCCCATCTCGGCCAGCTTGAACTGAATGGCCTGGTGCTGGGCGATCGGCTTGCCGAAAGTGTGACGCTGCTGGGCGTACTGGACACCGAGCTCGAAGGCACGCTGAGCGACGCCGCAGCCACGCGCCGCCACGTTGACCCGGCCGACCTCGACCCCGTCCATCATTTGGTAAAAACCTCGGCCGGTGACCCCGCCGAGCACCCGGTTCGCGGGAATCCGCAGGCCGTCCATGATGAGCTCGGTCGTGTCGACGCCCTTGTAGCCCATCTTGTCGATCTTGCCGGGGATGGTCAGCCCGGGGCGGACCTCGCCGAAGCCCGGCTCCTTCTCCACCAGGAAGGTGGTCATCGACTTGTGCGGCGCCGTGCCCTCGGGGTGTCCTTCGTCACTTCGCACCAGCACGGCCACCAGGGACGACGTTCCGCCGTTGGTCAGCCACATCTTCTGGCCGTTCAGGACGTACTCCTCGCCGTCCCGCTCCGCCTTCGACGTGATCGCCGAGACGTCGGAACCCAGGCCGGGCTCCGACATCGAGAAGGCGCCGCGGATGTCGCCGGCCGCCATCCTCGGCAGGAAGTGGTCCTTCTGCTCCTGCGTGCCGTGCTGCTTGAGCATGTACGCCACGATGAAGTGGGTGTTGATGATGCCGGACACCGACATCCAGCCGCGGGCGATCTCCTCCACGCACAGCGCGTAGGTGAGCAGGGACTCGCCCAGACCGCCGTACGCCTCGGGGATCATCAGGCCGAACAGGCCCAATTCCTTGAGGCCGTCGACGATCTGCTGCGGGTACTCGTCGCGGTGCTCCAGCTCGGTGGCGACCGGGATGATCTCCTTGTCCACGAAGTCGCGGACGGTGGAGAGGATCTCCTGCTGGATGTCGGTCAGACCGGCGGTCCGGGCGAGACGGGCCATCGCTTACTTCCCCTGTTCCTCAAGTTCGGGGCGGCCCGGCTGCTCGCCGCCGCGCTCCTTGATGTACGTCCCGGTCGGGACCATGACCTTGCGGCGGAACACGCAGACCAGCGTGCCGTCCTGCTTGTAGCCCTTGGTCTCCACGTGGACGATGCCGCGGTCGTTCTTCGACTTCGACGGCCACTTGTCCAGGACGGTGGTCTCGCCGTAAACGGTGTCGCCGTGGAAGGTCGGCGCCACGTGCTTGAGCGACTCGATCTCCAGGTTGGCGATCGCCTTGCCGGAGATGTCCGGCACGCTCATGCCGAGCAGCAGCGAGTAGATGTAGTTCCCGACGACGACGTTCCTGCCGAAGTCCGTCGTCTTCTCCGCATAGTTGGTGTCCATGTGGAGCGGGTGGTGGTTCATGGTGAGGAGACAGAACAGGTGGTCGTCGTACTCGGTGACCGTCTTGCCCGGCCAGTGCTTGTACGTCGCCCCGACCTCGAACTCCTCGTAGGTGCGTCCGAACTGCATCGCGCTCAGGCCTCCGGGATCTCGAACTTCGACGTGCGCTGCATGCCGGCGGCGCGTCCCTTGCCCGCGACGACCAGGGCCATCTTGCGGCTGGCCTCGTCGATCATCTCGTCGCCGAGCATCGCCGAGCCCTTCTTGCCGCCCGCCTCGGACGTGTAGTACTCGTACGCGTCCAGGATCAGCTCGGCGTGGTCGTAGTCCTCCTGCGAGGGCGAGAAGATCTCGTTGGACGCCTCGACCTGGCCCGGGTGCAGCACCCACTTGCCGTCGAAGCCGAGCGCGGCGGCGCGCTGCGCGACCTCGCGGTAGCCGTCGACGTTGCGGATCTGCAGGTAGGGGCCGTCGATCGCCTGGAGGTCGTTGGCGCGGGCGGCCATCAGGATCTTCATCAGGATGTAGTGGTAGGCGTCCGCCGGGTAGCCGGGCGGCTGCTCGCCCACGACGAGGGACTTCATGTTGATGGACGCCATGAAGTCGGCCGGGCCGAAGATGATGGTCTCCAGGCGCGGGGAGGCCTGCGCGATCTCGTTGACGTGGTTCAGGCCCTGCGCGTTCTCGATCTGCGCCTCGATGCCGATCCGGCCGACCTCGAAGCCCATGGTCTTCTCGATCTGCGTCAGCAGCAGGTCGAGGGCGACGATCTGCTGGGCGTCCTGGACCTTCGGCAGCATGATGCAGTCGAGGTTCTGGCCGGCGCCCTCGACCACCGTCACGACGTCCCGGTACGTCCACTCGGTCGTCCAGTCGTTGACGCGCACGACGCGGGTCTTGCCGGTCCAGTCGCCCTCGTTGAGGAACTTCACGATGGTGTGCCGCGCCTCGGGCTTGGCGAGCGGCGCGCAGGCGTCCTCCAGGTCCAGGAAGACCTGGTCCGCGGGGAGGCCCTGGGCCTTCTCCAGGAAGCGCGGGTTCGAGCCGGGTACCGCCAGGCAGGAACGCCGGGGGCGGAGACGAGAGGTGCCGTCCCGCAGGGACGCCGTCTGAGGGTGGTGGTGGGAGACGGGCGGGCGGTTGACCGTCATGCGGGGACCTCCAGGGGGTCGAGCTTGTTCGCGTTGCGGATCTCGTCGACGATGCGGCCGATGATTCCGGTGATGTCGAAGTCCTTCGGGGTGAAGACCGCGGCCACGCCGGCCGCCCGCAGCTGTTCGGCGTCACCGCTGGGGATGATGCCACCGGCGATCACCGGTATATCTGTGGCACCGGCCACACGGAGCCGTTCG
>KL568580.1:11676-15388 GCA_000715605.1 Streptomyces speibonae
GCCACACGGAGCCGTTCGAGTACGTCCGGCACCAGCTGGGCGTGCGAGCCGGAGAGGATGGACAGGCCCACCGCGTGCACGTCCTCGGCGAGGGCGGCGTCCACGATCTGTTCCGGGGTGAGCCGGATGCCCTGGTAGACCACCTCGAACCCGGCGTCGCGGGCCCGCACGGCGATCTGCTCGGCGCCGTTGGAGTGACCGTCCAGGCCCGGCTTGCCGACCAGGAAGCGCAGCTTGCCCACGCCGAGGTCCTTGGCCGTCAGTTCCACCGTGCGGCGGACCGCCGACAGCGCCGAGCCCTCCTCGGCGGGCACCGCAACCGGGGCGGAGGAGACACCGGTCGGCGCCCGGAACTCGCCGAACACCTCGCGCAGCGCCCCCGCCCACTCGCCGGTCGTGACGCCGGCGCGGGCGCACTCCAGGGTGGCCTCCATCAGGTTGTCGGTGCCGCGCGCGGCCTCCTTCAGCTTCTCCAGCGCCTTGCAGGGGCGCGGGTGGTTGAAGGGCGGCTGGTAGCGGGTGTCGCGCCAGTTCTGCAGTGAGGCGATGACCCGGGCCTCCACCGCCGGGTCGACCGTCTGGATGGCGGTGTCCAGGTCGGCGGTGAGCGGGCTGGGCTCGGTGCCCTCGAAGGCGTTGACGCCGACGATCCTCTCCTCGCCGGACTCGATCCGGGCCCGGCGTTCGGCGTGCGAGGAGACCAGCTGGGACTTGAGGTAGCCGGACTCGACGGCGGCCATCGCGCCGCCCATCTCCTCGATCCGCTCCATCTCCGCGAGGGCGTCCGCGACGAGCTGCTCCACCTTCGCCTCGATCACCTTCGACCCCTCGAAGATGTCCTCGTACTCCAGCAGATCGCTCTCGTACGCCAGGACCTGCTGGATGCGCAGCGACCACTGCTGGTCCCAGGGCCGGGGCAGGCCCAGCGCCTCGTTCCAGGCCGGCAGCTGCACGGCACGCGCGCGGGCGTCCTTGGAGAGGGTGACGGCCAGCATCTCCAGCACGATCCGCTGGACGTTGTTCTCCGGCTGCGCCTCGGTCAGCCCCAGCGAGTTGACCTGGACGCCGTAGCGGAAGCGGCGGTGCTTGGGGTTCTCGATGCCGTACCGCTCGCGGGTGACCTGGTCCCAGATGCGGCCGAACGCGCGCATCTTGCACATCTCCTCGATGAACCGGACGCCCGCGTTCACGAAGAAGGAGATGCGGCCGACCACGTCACCCATGCGCTCCTGCGGCACCTGGCCGCTGTCGCGCACCGCGTCCAGCACGGCGATCGCGGTGGACATCGCGTACGCGATCTCCTGCACCGGTGTGGCCCCGGCCTCCTGCAGGTGGTAACTGCAGATGTTGATCGGGTTCCACTTGGGGATGTGGGAGACCGTGTACGCGATCATGTCGGTCGTCAGGCGGAGCGAGGGCCCCGGCGGGAAGACGTGCGTCCCCCGGGACAGGTACTCCTTGACGATGTCGTTCTGGGTCGTGCCCTGGAGCCTGGTGATGTCCGCGCCCTGCTCCTCCGCGACGACCTGGTAGAGCGCCAGCAGCCACATGGCGGTGGCGTTGATCGTCATCGAGGTGTTCATCTGCTCCAGGGGGATGTCCTGGAACAGCCTGCGCATGTCACCGAGGTGGGCCACCGGCACCCCGACCCGGCCGACCTCGCCGCGGGCGAGGATGTGGTCGGAGTCGTAGCCGGTCTGGGTCGGCAGGTCGAACGCGACCGACAGACCCGTCTGGCCCTTGGCGAGGTTGCGCCGGTACAGCTCGTTGGACGCCTCGGCCGTGGAGTGCCCGGCGTAGGTGCGCATGAGCCACGGCCGGTCCTTCTGGCGCTCTGTCATGTCCGCCCTGCCTCAGATGTTCCGGAAGCGGTTGATGGCGTCGATGTGCTGCGCGCGCTTGGCGTGGTCGCGCACGCCCAGCCCTTCCTCGGGGGCCATGCACAGCACGCCGACCTTGCCCTGGTGCAGATTGCGGTGCACGTCGTGGGCGGCCTGGCCGGTCTCCTCGAGGGAGTACACCTTCGACAGGGTCGGGTGGATCTTCCCCTTGGAGACGAGCCGGTTGGCCTCCCAGGCCTCGCGGTAGTTGGCGAAGTGCGAGCCGATGATGCGCTTCAGCGACATCCACAGGTAGCGGTTGTCGTACTGGTGCATGTAGCCCGAGGTGGAGGCGCAGGTGGTGATGGTGCCGCCCTTGCGGGTGACGAACACCGAGGCGCCGAAGGTCTCGCGGCCGGGGTGTTCGAAGACGATGTCGATGTCCTCGCCGCCGGTGAGTTCGCGGATGCGCTTGCCGAAGCGCTTCCACTCCTTGGGGTCCTGGGTGTTCTCGTCCTTCCAGAACCGGTAGTCCTCGGCGCTGCGGTCGATGATCGACTCGGCCCCCATCGAGCGGCAGATGTCCGCCTTCTGCTCGCTGGAGACGACACAGACCGGGTGGGCGCCGCCGGCCAGCGCGAACTGCGTGGCGTAGGAGCCGAGTCCGCCGCTCGCGCCCCAGATCAGGACGTTGTCGCCCTGCTTCATGGCGGCGCCGTTGCGGGAGACCAGCTGGCGGTAGGCGGTGGAGTTGACCAGGCCCGGGGCGGCGGCCTCCTCCCAGCTGAGGTGGTCCGGCTTGGGCATCAGCTGGTTGGACTTGACCAGGGCGATCTCGGCGAGACCGCCGAAGTTGGTCTCGAAGCCCCAGATGCGCTGCTCGGGGTCGAGCATCGTGTCGTTGTGACCGTCGGAGGACTCCAGCTCGACGGAGAGGCAGTGCGCGACGACCTCGTCGCCGGGCCGCCAGGCGTTGACGCCGGGGCCGGTGCGCAGCACGACGCCCGCGAGGTCGGAGCCGATGATGTGGTACGGCAGGTCGTGGCGCCGGGCCAGCTCGCTGGTGCGGCCGTAGCGCTCCAGGAAGCCGAACGTGGGCAGCGGCTCGAAGATCGACGTCCACACCGAGTTGTAGTTGACCGAGGAGGCCATGACGGCCACCAGGGCCTCGCCGGGGCCGAGTTCGGGCAGCGGCACGTCGTCGAGGTGGAGCGACTTGCGGGGGTCCTTGTCGCGGGTCTGAAGGCCCGCGAACATCTCCGTCTCGTCCTTGTGCACGGTGACCGCGCGGTAGGACTCGGGGAGCGGCAGGGCGGCGAAGTCCTCCGACGTGGAGTCGGGCGACTGGATCGCGGCCAGGATGTCCTTGATGGTCACGGTGTTGCCTCCGGCGATGAGCGCCCTGAGGGAGGGGCGCTGAGGGTTACGTCGGTGTGCTGCTGAGGGTCGGGGGGTGCCGTCGGTTCGGCGGTGGTGCTTCGGCAGCGCTGGGTGTGCGCGGGAGGTTGCCTGTGACGCAGGCGTCCGGACGTGCGGGCGGTGGGCCCGCCGGGACGTCGCCCGGACCTCTTCAACGTATGGCACGCCGTGTCAGCTCGCAAGGCACTGAGTGTCAGAACCCGGGCTCAGGTGAAATCTTTACGCATCAGATGAGCGATGATCGATCGAATCGCCTCGGAAAGCCGTGCGAAAAGCGCCTCTGACATGGCAAAACGGCCACCCGGTGGGGTGGCCGTCGTCACAGCGGCGGAACGCGTGCCGGAGGGCGTTCAGCGCTCCTTCAGCGCCTGCTCGATGGTCCGCATCACCTCGTCCAGCGAGGCGTCCGTGTGGGCGACCGTCACCAGGACCTCGCCGTGCGCGGACGCGGAGGCGGCCGGCGTGCTCGGCGG
>KL568580.1:15598-20133 GCA_000715605.1 Streptomyces speibonae
ACCGAAGGTCTTGCGGACGATCGCGAAGGCGTGGTCCAGCTGGGCCTCCACATCGCCCTGGCCGCCGGCCCGCAGCCAGCGCCGCAGCACGTGGTTGTGCGCGGTGACCACGGCGGACGCGGCGACCTCCGCCAGCAGCGGGTCGTCGCCCACGTCGTCGTGCGCGTGCTCGTCGAAGTGGCCGAGCAGATAGCGGGTGAAGAGCCTCTCGTACCGGGCCACCGACGCGATCTCCGCCTCGCGCAGGGTGGGCACCTCGCGCGTCAGCTTGTAGCGGGCGACCGAGATCTCCGGCCGTGCCGCGTACATCCTCATGACCTCTTTGATGCCGCGGCACACCGTGTCGAGCGGATGCTCGTGCGCGGGGGCGGCGTTGAGCACCGCCTCCGCGCGGACCAGCGTGTCGTCGTGGTCGGGGAAGATCGCCTCTTCCTTGGAGCGGAAGTGGCGGAAGAAGGTACGGCGGGCCACCCCGGCGGCGGCCGCGATCTCGTCGACGGTGGTGGCCTCGTACCCCTTGGTCGCGAACAGCTCCATCGCGGCGGCCGCAAGTTCCCGGCGCATTTTGAGCCGCTGGGCGGCGGCACGCGAGCCTGCGGCGCTCTCCGGCGGCTCGGTCGTGGCTGACGTACGTGCGGACTTGGCGGGCTGGGACATGCCCTGAACGTACTGCATGTGCGCAGCTCGATGCGCGTGGCCGGGGGTTCCCCCGCCCCCGGCGGGCGGGGGAGGGGCACCCGGGGAGGGCGGCGCGAACCGGTCGGGGTCGAGCAGTCCGCCCCACTGCGCGCCGCCCCGGAACCGGTCGCCGGGAGCCGGCTCAGCGCTTGGCATATTCGCGGAAGCCACGGCCGGTCTTGCGGCCGAGGCAGCCCGCGGCCACCAGGTGCTCCAGCAGCGGCGCCGGGGCGAGACCGGGGTCGCGGAACTCGCGGTGCAGCACCTTCTCGATGGCCAGTGACACATCGAGGCCCACGACGTCCAGCAGCTCGAACGGGCCCATCGGGTAGCCGCCGCCCAGCTTCATCGCCGCGTCGATGTCGTCCAGGGTCGCGTAGTGCTCCTGAACCATCTTGACCGCGTTGTTGAGGTACGGGAACAGCAGCGCGTTCACAATGAACCCGGCCCGGTCGCCGCAGTCCACGGCGTGCTTGCGGACGGTCGCGCAGACCTCCCGCACGGTGGCGTGGACGTCGTCGGCGGTGAGCACCGTGCGCACCACCTCGACCAGCTTCATGGCCGGCGCGGGGTTGAAGAAGTGCATGCCGATCACGTCCTGCGGGCGCGTGGTGGCGCGGGCGCAGGCGACGACCGGGAGGGAGGACGTGGTGGTGGCCAGCACCGCCCCCGGCTTGCAGACCTTGTCCAGCGTCGCGAACAGCTGCCGCTTGACCTCCAGGTCCTCGGCGACCGCCTCGACCGCCAGATCGACGTCGGCGAAGTCGTCGTAGCCGCCGGTCGGGCGGATCCGCTCCAGCGTCTGCGCGGCCGCCTCGGCGGACATCCGGCCCTTGTCGACGGAGCGCGCCAGGGACTTGCCGATCCGCGCCTTGGCACCCAGTGCCTTCTCCTCGCTGCGGGCGGCCAGGACGACGTCGTACCCCGCCTTGGCGAAGACCTCGGCGATGCCGGAGGCCATCGTGCCCGACCCCGCCACGCCCACCGCGCGCACCGGGCGGCCCTCGGGGGCGAAGACGTCCTCGCGCGGGGTGAGGGCGTCGGCCACGACGGTCGCGCTGCCCGGCGCCTCGTAGGTGTAGAAGCCGCGCCCCGCCTTGCGGCCGGTCAGCCCCGCCTCGCTGAGCTGCTTGAGGACGGGGGCCGGCGCGTGCAGCCGGTCACGGGACTCGGCGTACATGGCCTCCAGGACGGTGCGGGCGGTGTCGATGCCGATCAGGTCGAGCAGCGCCAGCGGGCCCATGGGCAGACCGCAGCCCAGCCGCATCGCGGCGTCGATGTCCTCCCGGGAGGCGTAGTTCGCCTCGTACATCGCGGCGGCCTGGTTGAGGTAGCCGAACAGCAGGCCGTCCGCGACGAACCCCGGCCGGTCGCCGACCGCCACCGGCTCCTTGCCCAGGTCCAGAGCGAGATTCGTGACCGCGGTGACGGCGGCTGGGGCGGTCAGCACACTGGAGACGATCTCCACCAGCTTCATCGCCGGGGCCGGGTTGAAGAAGTGCATGCCCAGCACCCGCTCGGGGCGGGCGGAGTCGGCGGCGAGGCGGGTGACGGACAGGGCGTTGGTACCGGTCGCCAGGATGGTCTGCGGCCGCACGATCCCGTCGAGCTCGCGGAAGATCTGCTGCTTGATCTCGTACGACTCCGGGGCGACCTCGATCACCAGGTCGGCGTCGGCGGCGGCCGACAGGTCGGTGGCGGTGGTGACACGGGCCAGCAGGTCCGCGCGCTGCCGCTCGGTCAGCCGGCCGCGCTCCACGGCGCGGGCGGTCGACGCCTCGAGCGCGGCGACGCACCGGGCGGTCCGGTCCTCGCCGATGTCGATGCCGACGACGTCGCGGCCGGCGCCGGCCAGGACCTCGGCGATGCCGGTGCCCATCGTGCCGAGGCCGACCACGGCGACGGTCTGCAGGGGGGACAGAGGGGTGTCGGACAGGGGAGTGGCCATCGCGGGACTCCAGGAATGAGGGTGACGACGGAAAGACACGCCCGGGTGCGCCTCAGGGCGCACCGGGTGCATGCGGGATGCGGGTGTGGACCGGGCTGCGAGCGCACACGCCCGGTGCCGTCGGCGAAGCGACGGCGGATCCGACCGGCCCTGTCCCGGGGCCGAGCCGTACTGCGGTACACGAGGGCACCGAACCGACTTCCCCCACTGCCGCGAGGGCGTGGGAGGTGCCCCCGCAAAACGGCCGCGTCACCAGACCGCTGTGCGGAGGGTCGCGAGTGGGTAACTCGCTCGTCTGAGCTTAACCGGCGGGTAACGAGCGCGCCAGCCCCCGGGTTTGTGATGTAGGTCCCGAGCGCCCCGCCCGCCCCCTAATCTCTCAGGCATGGACGAAGAGTTGCGATCGCTCACGGAGCGCTTACGTCTCGAGTCCGGGGGATCGGCGGCGTACGGCCGTCTCCTGGGCACCGACGACCTCGACACCCTGGCCGGCGTCCTCACCGCACCCGGACAGCCGCTGTGGGCCCGGGAACTGGCCGCGTTCCGGCTGGGACTCGCCGGGGACCGCAGGGCCTTCGAGGCCCTCGTGCTCCTCCTCAACCACCGCGACCCGCCCCGCTGCGCCTCCGCCGCCCACGCCCTCGCCCGCCTCGGCGACCCGCGCACCGCCCGCGCCGCCGCCGCGCTCGCCACCAACGAACTCCGCGTCGCCTACGCCCTGCACCCGGTCCGGCTGCTCACCGCACTGCGCGCCCCCGAGGCGGTACCGGCCCTGATCACCACGCTGCGCCGCCGGCTGCGCCCCCACGACCCCTACCGCCGGGTCGCGCTCGCCTGCGTCGAAGGGCTCGGCGAACTCGGCGACCCGCGCGCCGAACCCGTACTGAACGAAGCCCTCGCCCACCCGGCCCTGGCCGAGGCGGCGGTGCACGCCCTGGCCCGGATCCCCCGGCAGGGCGGCCGCCGCCCCCGGATCCCCGGACAGCGCTAGGTCCTGTCAGTCGGCGAGGCGCTTGGCGTACCGCACCTCGGGCACCGCCACCCCGTCCACCTCGAAGGGCTCCTCCGCGCCGTCCGCGCCGAACCCGGCCCGCTCGTAGAACCGGCGGGCGCGGGCGTTCTCCTTGAGGACCCAGAGGTACATGTCCCGGTGTCCGGCGGCGGCACAGCGCCGGGTGACCTCGGCGAGCAGCGTCCGCCCCACGCCCCGGCCGATGTGTCCGGGGTCCAGGTAGAGCGCGTACAACTCGGCGTCGTCGGTGCGCACTTCTCCGTCCCGGTACGGCCCGAACGCGGCCCAGCCGACGACGGCACCGCCCTCGCCCTCGGCGACCAGGTCGCCCCTTCCGCCGTCGCGCGACAGCAGCCGCGCGCGATGCCGCCCGGCGTCGGCCGTGATGTCCATCCGGTCCAGATACGGCTGCGGGACGAGCCCCCGGTACGCGTGCCGCCACCCGCCGGCCCGTATCCCGGCGACCCGCGCGCAGTCGTCCACGGTCATCGGGCGCACCGGGAAGGCGCTCACACCGTGGGGGGCCGGGACGTCGGTCAGGTCGCTCATGCGTTCATGATGGACCATGGGTACGACAGCCCGGCCCCCGGCGAGGTGGCGGGCCGTCAGCCACGGGTGCCGAGCAGGCCGTGCAGGGTTGAGCCGCGGGCCGTGCGCGGTGCCGCCTTCGAGGTCAGCGGCTCGGGGCCGGGGAGCGCGGCGCAGACCGCGTCGGCCTCGCCGTGCGCTTGGCGGGGTACGGTCCCGTCGGTGAGATAGGCGGCCAGGTGCCGGTCCAGGCAGGTGTTCCCGCTCAGCGTGATGCCGTGGTTGCCGCCGCCCGACTCGACCACCAGGCTGGAGCTCGACAGCAGCCGGTGCATGGTCAGGCCGCCCTGGTACGGGGTCGCCGCGTCG
>KL568580.1:20293-24238 GCA_000715605.1 Streptomyces speibonae
GGCTGGAGCTCGACAGCAGCCGGTGCATGGTCAGGCCGCCCTGGTACGGGGTCGCCGCGTCGTGCGTCGCCTGGAACAGCAGTGCCGGCGGCACCTCGCTGTTGCGCACGCGCTCCGGACGCAGCGACTCGGTCGGCCAGAACGCGCACGGCGCGTTGTACCAGGCGTTGTTCCAGGTCATGAACGGCGCCCGCGCGTAGGCCTCCCAGTTGTCCTTGCGCCACTGCCTCCAGTCCCGGGGCCACGAGGCGTCCCGGCACTCGATGGCCGTGTACACGCTGTAACCGTTGTCCGCCTCGGCGTCGCTCGCCCCGAAGTTCTCGTACGCCTCGACCAGCGGCCCGGCGTCCTTGTCGCGCACGTACGCCGAGAACGCCTCCGCGAGATAGGGCCAGTAGCCGTTGTAGTAGCCGCCGGGGATGTACGTGTCCTCGAGTTCGGCGGCGCCCACCTTGCCGCCGGCCGGGTCCTTCTTCAGGGCCGCGCGCATCGCGTACCACGTGGCCTCGATCTTCTCCGGATCGGTGCCGAGACCGTACGCCGTGTCGTGCCGGGCCACCCAGTTCATGAAGGCGCGGTGCCGGTCGTTGAAGGCGTGGTCCTGGTTCAGATTGGCGTCGTACCAGACCTGCGTGGGGTCGACCACCGAGTCGAGGACCAGCCGCCGCACCCGCTGCGGGAACAGCTTGGCGTAGACGGCGCCCAGGTAGGTGCCGTAGGAGTAGCCGAAGTAGTTGATCTTCTTCGCGCCGAGCGCCCGCCGGATCACGTCGATGTCGCGCACGGCGGCGTCCGTG
The DNA here is from genome assembly GCA_000715605.1 of Streptomyces speibonae. GTDB lineage: Bacteria > Actinomycetota > Actinomycetes > Streptomycetales > Streptomycetaceae > Streptomyces > Streptomyces speibonae. The sequence continues at coordinate 21,091 of KL568580.1, forward strand.
GTGAGGTGCGGCAGCAGATCTCCGTACTTCCTGCCGCAGGCCTCGGCGAAGGAGCGCACGCGCCGCAGGTTGGCCTCCTCCACCTCGGCCGAGGTGGGGACCGGGTCGGGGCGTACGGCGTCGAAGTGGCCCGGCACACAGTCCAGGGCCGGCTCGCTCGCGCCGACCCCGCGCGGGTCGAAACCGATGACGTCGTACTGGGCGGCCACCTTCTTCGGCAGCGCCGCCGCCACGAACCCCGCGAGCTTCAGCCCGCTGCCGCCGGGGCCGCCCGGGTTCACCAGCAGGGGGCCCTGGTACGTCTTCGCGGTGTGCGGCACGCGGGAGAGGGCGAGCGTGATCGTCCGCCCGGCCGGGTCGGAGTGGTCGAGCGGCACCTTCACCGACGCGCACTGGAGCGTCGGGTAGTCCTCGGTGCCGCACTTGTTCCACGTGGGTTTCGCGGCGTGGAAGGGCTCCACGGCGCGTGGCGTGCCGGCCTCGGCGGGGACGGCCGCGAGGCCTCCGGCCATGACGACGGCGACACCGCACAGCACGGCTGCGCGTTTACTCATGGGTCCTCCCAGGACGGAGGTGGCGCGGACCGCGGGGCTCACGGTCCTCGCGGCATCGTCCCGAAATGAGGCCGCCCATGAACGTGTTCGGCGGATTGTTGACCCAATTGGGCCGTCGGATGCGCTCGAACGCGCTCGGTCCTGCCCCGCCTGCTGGGCTTCCTGGGCCAAGTGGGGGACAACAGCCGCTGACGAGCCGCGGCTCAGCCGGGTCGGCTCCGTCGTCGGGGCCGTACTCCCGGGCGAGGCAGGCATCACCACCGCGCACGCGGAACAGGCGTCGGTGAGCTGCCGGGTCCGTCCTGCGGGGCCGCCGCGGGGAAGGAGCGCGAGCGGCCTTGCGGCATCGTGCCCACCGCTCTCCGTCACCCGCGCGAAGTGGGAGAGGGTCGCAGGGCAGCGGCATGGCCGGCCATGTTCCCACAGGGCCCGGCACACCACCACGCCGCCCGTCACCAGGTCGGATGAGGCCTCCGCAGGGGCAGCGTCGGCCGGATCCCGGCCCGGCTTCGTGCGGCGTCACGGTCTGGTGCGGCGCGACCGCTGTTGCTTCACTTGGTGTTCGTGGACAGCCTGATGTCAGCGCTCATCGCCGTGTTCGGCACTTTGGCAGGCGTCGTCGTGACCAACACGGCACAGAACAAAAGGGCGCAGCGGGCCGAGGAGGTGGCCCTGCGCGAGCGGCTGCGGCAGGAGAGGATCACCGCCTACGCCGAATTCGCCCGCGCGGTCATGGAGTTCAGGTCGTCGCAGTACCGCAGGTGGCGCAAGCGCCAGGCGGAGCCGGACGACGAACCGTACGAAGCCGTCCGCTACGAGTCGCACCAGCGGCGGGCGCAGGCCTGGCACGCGCTCTACCGGGTCCGGCTCGTGGCCGGTGAGGCACGGGACCTCGTGGAACTGGGCACCATCGCCATGGACCTGGCGACCCGTATCGACGAGGCCGCGGGCGTCGAGGAGCTCCGGAGCGTCGGCGGACGCACTCGCAGCGCGGTCGAGGAGTTCATCGACCGCGCGTCTGTTCAGGTGAGCTGAGACGGCACGCCGTCGTGGACGACGACCGCGGTCGGAGGAACCATCGGGGAGGAGCCCGGCTCCATGGCCGTGCAGGACATGCCGCGATCACCATCGAACGCGGCCGCCTTCCTGGGACTTCTCAAAGCCTCCGAAGAGGCTCGGGCGCGCTACGAGGCAACCGGGGACCTGGCGCAGCTGCGCCGTGCCGCGGCCCTGGCCCTGCGGGCCTCGCGGCGGGCCCCGGACGACCACGGGAACGCCGCGGCCCTCGCGAACTACGCGTCGCACTTGCAGTGGCTGCTGCATCTCACCGGCCGCGGCGCATGGCTGTCCGCCGTGGAACGGCGCTACCGGCAGGCCTACGGCCTCTTCGCACCGGACGCCGAGGAACGCCTGCTGATCCTCTCCAACCTGCTGGTGATGGCCCGTCAGTGCTACGAGCGCACCGGGGAGGCCCACCACCTGGACGCGGGAATCGAGCTGGCGCGGAACGCTCTGGCGGAGCGACAACCAGGCGCCCAGCGAAAGGTGATGATCCAGCAGCACCTGGGGTCGCTGCTGCGGTTTCGTTTCAGGGCTTTGGCACGCGTCGGCGACCTGGAGGAGTCCATCGCCCTCATCGAGGAGGCCCACCGGGACAACACCGATCCACGGCACGCCGCCGGCATCGCGAACTCGCTGGCCGCGGTACTGGGTGAGCACTTCTCGTACACGGGCCACGATGCGTCACTGCTGCGCAGTGTGGAGTTGTTGGAGGCGACGGTCGACCTCCTCGCCCCGGACGACCCGGACCGTGCCATGCTCGCCAACAACCTCGCCAACGGGTTGTGCGAGCGCTACGAACTGCTGGGTGACACCCGGGATCTGGAGGCGGCGATCGACCGCGCCCGCCTCGCGGTACGGATCGGCGAAGGCGGAGAGGACGAGACCCGATACCGCCGCACCCTCGGCGGATACCTGGTGCAGGGCTTCCGGAGCACCGGCCGGCTGGAACTGCTGCGCTCCGCCGTCGACGAACTGCGCGCGGCCCACCGGCTGGCCCCCGAAGGCTCCGAATCCCAGCCGCTCGCGCTCGCCACCCTGGCCACGGCACTGCGAACCCTCTCCATCACCACGGGCGACCAGGTCTCGGAGGACGAGTACATCGAGGCGTCCCGGGCCGCGGTGGCGGCGACCTCACCGCAGTCCGCCGCCTACCCGGCGCGGCTCAGCAACCTGTGCATGCACCTCAGCGACCTGGCGCTGCGGCGTGCCGATCGCGGACTCATGGACGATGCCGTACGGCGGCACCGGGCGCTCCTCGACGCACTGCCCGGCGAACACCGGTGGCGGGCCGACCTGACGTACGGTTACGCATCCCTCCTCACCCACCGCAGTCGGCTCACCGGTGCCCACGAGGACGCCCAGGAGGCGATGGAGTACTGCCGCGCGGTCATCGCCTCGGCGACGGCGGGCAGCCCGCTGAACGTGCAGGCCCGTGTGGGCCTGGCCAGAGCCGCGACCCAGGCCCACCATCTCTCGGACCCCCGGCCGACTCCGCCGTACACCGCAGGGCGTGGTCGGAGGCGGTGGAGGCG
>KL568580.1:24534-32601 GCA_000715605.1 Streptomyces speibonae
CGGCACGGCCTCGGCGGAGGCCGCGGTGGCCGGACTCGAAGAGCTCGTCCTCGTGCAGCACACCACCAGCGAACGCCATGAGTGGATCCGCTTCGCGACCGACCTGTCCGGTCTCGCGGTGGAGTCCGCGATGGGCACGGACGCTCCGCTGGTGGCCGTCGAACTGGCCCACCGGGCGCACGGGATGGTGCTCAGGCTGACCACCGGCAGCAGGATGGCGGCCCCCGGCACCACCTGGTGGCAGGCCATGCGGGCCGCGGCCACGGGGGAGCCCGTGGTCCTGCTCGCGCCGGGGCGTTGGGCGGGACATGCCATCGTGGTCGAAGGGGAGTCGAAGGTGCGCTCGGTGCCGTTGCCCGCACTCACCGTCGAGGAGGCGGGCGCCTGGGCCGACCGGCACGCCGAGGTCGCCGGCTCCGCAGACGGCCTGCGCGATGACGCGCAGACCCACCGGTTCCTCCTTGATCTCGGGCTCTGGCTGGGCCGCAACGTGATGCAGCCGCTGCTGGAGGAACTCGACACCGAGGCGTTCGCGGTGATCGATCTCGGCCGGCTGGGCGGTCTACCACTGGCGGCGGCCTGGTGGCCGGACCCAAACCGGCGCCGTCCGGTGGCACTGCACGAAGCAGCCAGGGTCCGCACCCTCCCGGGGGCCGACACCGGTTACCGCCCGGACACGACCCCCCGCATCCCGGGGCGTCCGGTCGCGGCCACCGTGGTGGGCACAGGGGCTCACCCGGGCGACCAGCTCATCGGCACGGAGGCCCGGCTCCTCGCCGCCTGCACGCGGCTGACGGAACTGTCCTTGGACGAGCCCGAACGCTGGAGCCTGCCGCGTGCGGCCGAACTACTGCACATCACCGGCCACGCCGCCGTCGACGGTTCGGTCGTCGACGGCGGGCGCATCACGGTTCCGGGAGGTGAACGCATCTCCTTCCGCGATCTGGCGGAGCCTCTCACCCGCCTCGCCGCCGGTCTGCCGCCCGTCGTCCTGCTGACGGCGTGCCATACGGTGCACCGCGACGCCCGGGTGCCCGGTGAACATGTCGGACTGGCCAGTATCGCTCTGCACCTGAGGGCGCGCGCGGTCATCGGCACGACGATGCGCGTCCCCGACCGCAGCATGTTCGTCTTCACCGCTCGCTTCCTGAAGCTCTGGTGCGCGGGCGCGGCCCCCGTCCATGCCTGGCACCAGGCAGTCCGCTGGGTGGCCGACACTCCCGCCGACGAGATGGTCGCCTTCCTCACCGCCCTCGCCCACGAACTCGGTCGGCCGGACGCCGCCCTGACGGACCTTCTGACGTGGCTGTCCGGGCTTCCCCTCCGGACGCCGCCCTTCGCCTCGCCGCTGTACTGGGCGCCCATCACCTACGTCGGACGTTGAAGCGCCGTCGCGTGACGAGCGCTCATCCCGGCCGTGTGCCCACTAAACTGGGGGTCGCGGCGCTCACGCGGAACACTCGCGCCCGGCACACGGCGAGGATGATGATGCAGGACGGTGACACCACGGCGGGGTCCGCCGAACAGGAGCCCGGCGACGTGAGGTTCGGCCCGTCGGGCGACATCGAATTCTTCGACGGGACCGCGTGGCAGCCCTACCGGGAACTGCCGAGCGACGACACCGGCACTCTGATGCGCGACGATCCCGACGCCGGTCAGGCCGTTCCGGATGACGACGAGTGAACCCGGTGCCGACCCGGCCGACGACGACACGCCGACCGGCGTACTCGAACTGATCCGCGCCGACGAGCCCCGCAGGGTCCTGGCGGAGTGGATGTCCCGGACGGGAACCTCACTGAGGTACGCGGGCTGGCAGGAACGGGGGAACTCGGGCGCCCAGGTCTTCGCAGCGTACGCGGAAAGACGTGCCGACGGCAGGGCCGGCACAGGGGACGCACGGAAGATGATCATCAAGGTGCTGCCGCCCCGCGGAACCGTGCGCCGTGAACCCGATCTCCACGTCACCGCCCAGAACATCTCCCCACCGGATTTCGTCACCCACCACCTCACCCGCCAGCTGCCCGAATACCCGGCCCTGCGCCTGGGCGGCAACGGCTGGATCATGTTCCAGGAGATCGCCGGCGGCAGCCTGGAGGAGTACCGCTCGCTCGCCACCCTCATGGAGGCGCACGGATCCGGCGCACCGGGCATCGCCGGACTGTGCGGCAAGGTCGTCGAATCCGTCCTCAGCACCTGGAACAGTTCCGACAGCGTGGGCTTCACCCACGCGCCCGCCTCGCGCATCCTCACGGACATGCTCGGCTCCCGCATCGAGAAGGGTGGCACCCTGCACACCTGGGCGGCGCACGACTCGGGACTGCTGGCCGTACCCCGTCCGACCCTGGCCGTGGACGGCGAGAGCCGGGACCTGCCCAATCCGTTCGCCCTGGTGACCGGACCACGACTGGCGGACGACGGAAACCTGGCGATGCTCAGGGGCCTGGCCCACGGAGACCTCCACCCGGGCAACGTGGTCTGCCGCAAGGAGTACCGCGAGGCACCGGACGACGTTCGTTTCATCGACCTGTCGCGATTCGGCACCGATGTGCCCTTGGTCTGCGACCCCGCTCACTTCCTGTTGTCACTGATCGCCCGGCACCTGGCCCAGGAGACCGCCCCTGAGGTACGGATCGACCTCGCCCGGTACCTGGTCGACCCCTCGGGGCACCGTCCGACCGCTGTCCGGGTCGGTCTGCGCGACATCATCGACCGGGTCCACGGAGCGGAACGGGCCTGGGTCGAGGGCTCGCGCCGCGGCCTGCTCAGGGAATGGCACGAACACCGGCTGCTCGCCCTGGCCGGCTGTGCGCTGATCTTCACCGGTCGCCCGGCCCTCGAACGGGACGACCGTCTGTGGTTCTTCCACCTGGCGGCCCGGGCCTCGGACGCCTACCTGCGGCTCGTCCGGGAACGGCGGTCCCTCACCCGCGAGTTCGCCGGTACAGCCGCGGACGGCGGCGCACCACAGGCAAGCCGGGGCGGAGTCGCCCCGGTGCCCGCAGAGACCACCGTCAACTGGCGGACGCCCAGGCCGGTACGCGTCGTCTATCAGGTTCCACGCGAGCGGGAACTGCAGCGGATCCACGAGCTGCTGGGCGACAAGGGACGGCCGGTGGTCATCAGCGGACCTCCCGGCACCGGCAAGACGCAACTCGCCCTGGAGTACTGCCGCAGCCACGGATCGGCCTACGACCATGTCGCCTGGATGCCGGCCCAGCGGGCGGAGCTGCTCGTCCAGAGCTTCTCCGACCTCGCACGGCGCTGCGGGCTCGCCATGGACGTGACCACCCGCCTCGACGCTCTGCTGGAATGCCTGAGCAGGTCGGGCCGCTGGCTGTTCGTCTTCGACGACGCCGACTCGCCCGCCACGGTACGGCGCTTCCTGCGAGACGCGGACCCGCGCTGGACCCTGCTCGTGACCTCCCGCGCCCCGCACTGGTCGCAGCTCGGGGAGCGGTACGAACTGACGGGGTTCGACCGGCACCGTTCCACGTTGCTCCTCACCCGCCGAGTCGACGGGCTGTCGTCCTCCGACGCCGACCGGATCGCCGAGGTGCTCGGCGACCTTCCGCTCGCCCTCGACCAGGCGGCGCAGTACCTGGAAGGCTCACCTGTCGGGGCCGAGCAATATGTCCGGCACGTGGAGCGGCGGACCCGGGCCATGCTGGACCGGGGCATCGACTCCGACGTCTATCCGACCTCGCTCGCCGCCACGCTGGACATCGCGCTGGACCGGTTGCGGACCACGGCCCCGGAAGCGGTGGAACTGCTCCGGCTGTGCGCCTGCTTCGCCGCCGAACCGCTTCCCTACGAGGTGCTGGAGAACGCGGGCTCCCGTCTCCCGCCGGGTCTGGCAGCACTGGTCGGCGAGGCCCCCGACCGGCTCTCCGACGTGGTCAAGGCCGCGAGCGCGGTGGGCCTGCTCCGGGTCCAGGGCCGCGACGGCCTTTCCATGCACCAACTCTTCGCACGCTACCTCCGCGACGCTCCCGCGGACGTCGTGACCCAGGCCAGAGAGTGCGCGCGCAGCCTCGTGGCAGACGCCGATCCGGGTGGACCACGCGCCCCGCAGACCTGGGAGACGTACCGGGCCCTGCTCCCGCACGTCCTGGAACTCGATCTTCCCGCGAGCACCGACCCGGCCTGCCATCGCACCTATCTCCACCTAGTCTACTTCCTGACGGTCCGTGGCGACACGCGGACCGCCCGGGACCTCGCGCAGGACGCGCTGACACGCTGGCGCGCCGCGTACGGGCAGGACGCCGACGTCACCGTGTCGGCCATGGAGCACCTGGCACGCGCCGAGGTCCAACTCGGCAACTACCGGGCCGCGGTGAAACTCGACGAGCAGGTCATCGCCCGGCGGTCGCGGCTGGGGCACGAACATCCGGACACGGTGACGGCGAAGCTCAACCTGGGCTCCGACCTCATGGCTCTCGCCGCGAACACCGCCGACCCGTCCGCGCGAGCGGCCCGGCGCGCCCTGCGCCTGCAACGCTGGATCGTCGCCGTCCGCATCCGTCAGCTGGGGCACGGACACAAGGACACCCTGCTGGCGCAGTACAACCTCGCGCTCCTGCTGCGCAGCAGACGCGAGCTGTCCGAGGCCCTGCCCCTGCACCGGACCGTGCACGAAGGGCTCGTGGAGGTTCTCGGCACCGACCACCCGGACACCCTGCGGGCGGCCCACGGCTACGCGCTCGCGCTCCGCGACTCGGGAGCGACCGCAGCCGCCCGCCGCCTCAACGCGGAGATCCACCGCCACAGGCTGCACGTGCTCGGCCCGGACCACCCCGACGTGCTGAGGTCGGCCTACAGCCACGCCTACGACCTGCGCGCCTGCGGTGACCGGGACAGTGCACGGGAGTTACTGGAGGACGCGTACGCGCGCGGCCGCGACGTGCTGGGGGAGGACCATCCCGATACACTCCGCTTCGGGCACTGGCTGGCCGTCGTCCTGCGCGAGACGGGACGGCCGGACCGGGCCGGACCGCTGATCGTGGACGTCCACCGGCGGCGTCGGCGGGTCCTGGGCGACGCACACCTCGACACTCTGCGCACCGCCGCCGTGCACGCCGCGCTCCTGCGTGAAACCGGAGACTCCGAGCGGGCCCTCGGGCTGGAACGGGAAGTGGCCCGCCTGCTCCCGCTGCAGTTGCACCGAGGCGCCCGCACCGACCAGGCCACGGCCTTCCAGGGCTCCCCTGTCCGGAATCCCGGAGCGTGACCGCCCGCTGCGCCGACCCCTGGAGCGACACGCCGACGGGTCCCGTCCCCCGGTCACCCATCAGCCTGCTCGCGCGCCGCCCGCACGGCTTCCATCACCGGATCCACATGCGACGGCTCGACCAGCCCGGCGATCAGCTCCCGCAGCCGCGCACCCCCCAATGCCTCGTCCAGGAGCGCCAGTTCGAACAGTGCCGTGGTAGCGACCGGATCGTCGGTCTCCAAGCCGAGGGCGAAGCTCCGCAGGGTCGGCTCCACCGCTTCTTCGGGGTGGCCCGTCAGCCGGCGCACGCGGCCCAACTGGCCCAGGGCGCGAGCTGATCCGTCCGGGTCCCCGAGGTCCTCGAACATCTCCAGGGCCAGGCGCAGGCGACGCTCCGCTTCCTCGTAGTCCCCCTCTTGCGTCGCCAGCATGGCGAGTTGGTGATGGGCGCGGGCCACTCCGTCCCGGTCGCCGGATTCCCCGGCCGCCGCCAGGGTCCGGCAGTAGAGATCGTGAGCACGGTCGGAGTCGCCCTGATCCTGGGCGAGCAGACCGAGTTGATGCAGAACGGCACCGGCGGAGGCCCGGTCACCGGCGGCGGTGAGCAGGGCCAGGGCCCGCTCGTAGTGGAGCCGAGCCTGGTCCCGTTCCTCCCGGTCGTGCGCGATCATGCCCAGCAGATGCTCGCTGCGGGCGACCCCCGGAAGATGGGCACTCTCGTCATCGATCCCCAGCGAACGCCTGCACAGCGACGAGGCACGCCGCAACTCGCCCTGTTCGTAGGCGAGCATGGCCAGCTGGTGGTAGCCGGAGGAGATCGCGGCCCGGTCGCCGAGCTTCCGGTGCAGCGTCAGCGCACGCCGGTAGAGCTTCCGGGCAGCGCGCGGATCACCGCTCAACTGGTCCACGATCCCGAGTTGGTGGATGGTGGCGGCGATGCCTTCGTCGTCGCCGCGCTCCCGGTCGGAGGCCAGTGCGGCGTCGTAGTGCGCACGTGCTGCCTTGGTGTCGCGCAGCAGGACCGCCAGACCGCCGAGACAGTGCCGGGCACGGCTGATCTCGGCGTGATCCCCGAGTTCGGTGAACACGGTCAGAGCGGACGTGTAGCGCTCCCGTGCGGCCGTATAGTTTCCGACGGCTTCGTCGAGCATGCCCAACTGGAGTTCCACGGAGGCCGCGTCGCCCGGGGCACCGGCGGCACGGAACAGCTCCAGGGCTCGCTCCTGACGACTCCTGGCTTCGTCCGTGCGTCCCGTTTCCTGGGCCGCGCAGCCCCATGCGTGGTGCAGCAACGCCGACTCGTGATCGCCTGGAAGGCCGCGAGCCAGGGTGTCGCGAACGATCCGCTCCACTTCGGAGAAGGCCCCCGCGGTCATCAAACGGTCGCACAGCGCCGCCGTGGTGAGCAGCGCCTCCTCGGTGCGACCGGCCCGCAGATAGTGGTGACGGGCCTCGGCCAGATCCGCCGACGCGGCTTCCGTCTCCTCCGGCCCCCGGGGCAGCCGCGCCCAGTGGCGTCCCGCCGCGGCGTGCGCGTCGACGCAGGTGACGGGGTCGGCCTGGGACAACTGGACAGCCAGCCAGCGCTCCACCAGGTACGCGCTCCCAGGACCGGCCTGCGCCGGGGCGCGTCGCAGCAGTCCGCGGGCGTCCAGGGCCGCGAGGGCGTCGCGGACGTCGGCAGTCACCGGGCCAAGGGCCTCGCCGCCCACTGGACGGCGGTGAACGGACAGCCTGGTGAGGACGTCGCGTTGCCGGGCGGTCAGGCCGTCGAGCAACTCCTCCAGGCCGGTGGCCTCGGCGAGGAGGGCGCGCGTCGTACGGAGAGCAGCCCCGAGCCCTCGCGCCCGGGCCTCGGCCGCGGTCAGGCCCTCGGCGGCCAATCGCTCAGCCAGCCGCTGTCGCAGGTCGGGCAGGATCGGAGGTTCGCCCCGCAGCAGCGCGTCGAGCCAGCCGAGGGCGGCCGGGTTCCCGCCGATCTCGTCGAGGATCCGCGCGATCGCGGCGACGGGCAGCCGGCGCAGCCCGGGGAGCCGGCCGGCGAGCAGCCGTGTCTCGCCTGCCGTGAGGCCCCCCAGGTGGACAGGGGCGAGAGCGCGCCGGGCCTCTTCCGGCAGAGAGAACGCGTGCCGGCCGATGACGATGAGTCTGGGCGCCTCCGCACGCCTGGTCCAGTCGGCCAGCAGCCTGGCGGCCCGAGCCGATGTGGGCTGGGCCCCGACACGCCCAGGGACGGGTCGTGTGGGAAGCGCGTCCACGACGACCGGGACCGATGTTCCGCCCGGCCCCGTCGGCGCCGGCATCCGGAGCATCTCCTCCAGGGCGTCGTCGTCCGAACCGTCGATCCATACATGCATGTCGTTCCGCGACCCGAGCCGGGAAACGAACTCCCGGACCAGGGTCGTCTTCCCGACGCCGGCGGCTCCGTGCACGAGAAGCCCGGGCCGGTCCGGTGACTCCCACAGCCGGTGGAGTTCGCGGAGTACGCCCCGGCGCACCACGGAGCGCACATCGACGGCCGCAGGCCGGGGCGGCGGGACCGAGGTCCCCGGGCGGGGCGTCCGCCGAGAGCGTACGGGGAGTCGGCCGGCCCCGGTGAAGAGGGCGGGCGTCGACCACTCGGACAGATCGGGAAGGCCGCCCGGCTCTGCTCGGGCCAGGTGCTCCAGCCTTCGGCGCGCCTCGCTGACCGCATACAGGAAGTCCGGCACGTCCGGCCGTTCGGTCGTGTCACCGTCGCGCCGTCCCAACCCCTCGTAGACCTCCGCGCAGAACGAGCCGGCGTAGGCGTCGCTCACCGGCGCGGTCATCGCGAGCACGGCCGGAACACCGGCGGCCACGAGCTCGGCGGCGAGTCT
>KL568580.1:32777-33981 GCA_000715605.1 Streptomyces speibonae
ACCCCGAGCTCGGCGGCGAGTCCCGCGAGCCGCTCGTCGGGAGCGGAGGAACCCGGACCACCGCCGCGGTCCGGGTCGGCGCCGGTGGAACATCCGGCCAGCACGACCAGCGACGGCACCCGGCCCGGGGAGAACGCCGAGATCAGCCGGTCGGCGGTGACGGGGTCCGCGTATCCCCTCCCGTCCTCCAGGAGCAGCCGGCCGGCCCGCGCGTGACACGACAGATGCAGGACGTCGTACGTCTGCCGTCGCAGCATGCGGGTGATCGAGGCGAGAGTGTCGACACCGTCGAGGACGTCGAACTCGACGGTGCCCGCACGCAGCCCCGGTTCGACCGCGCCGAGGATCCGGTGCAGGTCGGCTTCCAGGTCCAGTACGGGGCCGTCGGCGACCGGCCCGCGCACCGGGTCCGCGAAGGCGCCCAGGAATCGCAGCCGCCCGGGAGGTTCCGGGGGGACCTCAGCCGTGACGGTGTGCCGCCGCACCGACCGGTACACCTGGGCGGCGGGAGACAAGGCCAGTGACTCCGCTTGCCCCGGTGGCAGGGCCGCCTCCCACGGGAGCGCGGCCAGATCCGCAGCCGTCACCCGCACGCCGAGCCGCAGTGGAGTCCCGGGACTGACATCGCGCAGTGCCCCGATCACGACGTCTCCCACCGGGCCACCGAGGAATTCCTCGCCCAGCGCGGACCCCAGTGCGATGACGGCGTGCCTCGCGGCGTCGGCGGGCGACACGGTCCGCCCGGTGCCCGGATCGACCCGCGAGAAGGTACGGCGACCGGTGCGGGCCCGTTCGAGCCGCCACGCCTGTTCCTGTATCGCGGAGGTCGGACCGCGGTGCGCATGTTCGGCCCGGCGGACTCCGTCGATCGACACGACGGTTTCGGTGGCCGTCACTGTCAGAAGCAACGAGGACGGCCCCGCCGCGAGTTCTGTGGCGATCGTCCGCCCCCCTCGTTCCGGCACTACGACGACACAGGACGCGTCACGCCCGTCCTTGCCCCTGGCCAACTCGATCGGCGGCGGCAGGGATCCCCATCCTCACCGGCCGGGGCGAGCCTGAGCAATGTGGCGTCACAGGGAGAGGAGTCCGGCTCGATCCAGACCAACTGAACTCCCGAAGCGTCCCTGGAGCGTGGCAGCCGCTGGTGCCTCGGTCACGCGCGCTTCGCTGTGCGGTCGCGCAGCAGCAGCCACTGACTCGC
>KL568580.1:34240-37041 GCA_000715605.1 Streptomyces speibonae
CAGCCGGTCCGTGCAGCAGCACGGCGTACGCCGTGCTCTCCGCCTTGCCGGGGGCGGCATGCCGGCCTGGCGCCTCGGGGGGCGGGAATGACCTCGTCATGCCTTTCCAAGCCTTGTCCGCGTTCGGAGTGCTGAGCATCGGCCCTCCCGGGCTCCATAGGGTCATGCGGTGATGTACGAGCACGCGTGTGAGCAGCCCCGGGCCAGAATAGAACAAGTGTTCCCTTGATCGTGCGAGTGACATGTTCGGTCAGATCCGGAACCCCGATTTGGGCGGCCGGGCGAAGGGTGGTTGGCTTGCCTCGACCCCGAGGAACCCATGCCCTGGAGGAAAGCGATGGCGCAGGTCGAGGCCACTACGGAGCGGATCGTCGCGGCGGACGCGGAGACGGTGTTCGACGCCATCGCCGACTACAGCGGCACCCGTGGGAAGGTGCTGCCCGAGCAGTACAGCGAGTACGAGGTCCGTGAGGGCGGCGACGGCGAGGGCACCCTCGTGCACTGGAAGCTCCAGGCCACCAGCAAGCGCGTGCGCGACTGCCTCCTGGAGGTCACCGAACCGTCCGACGGCGAACTCGTGGAGAAGGACCGCAACTCCTCCATGGTCACCACGTGGCGCGTCACCCCCGCCGGTGAGGGGCGCTCCCGGGTCGTCGTGACCAGCGTCTGGAACGGCGCCGGAGGCATCGGCGGCTTCTTCGAGCGGACGTTCGCCCCCAAGGGCCTGGCCCGGATCTACGACGCCCTGCTGGCCCGGCTGGCCGCCGAGGTGGAGAAGTAGCCGCCGGGCGGCCTCCTCAAGGTCCGAGAGCCGGTGGGGAGTTGGCTCCTCACCGGTTCGGGTGATCTGCCGGCGGACCGCCTCTGTGCCGTAACTCGCCGCCCTTGCTCGTAGTTGTCGCTTTTACGCGGGAATTGACCGGCGGTGCGACGAGGGGAGCGGCACGTGGGCGGGATCACTCTGGCGCAGGAGGAGCCGGCCCCGGCGCCACCGGCCGGCGGCCCGCCGCCCCCGGCACCGGCCGCCGAGCCGGCCCTGAGCCCGCGCCGGGTCCGCCTCGTCTTCGTCGCGCTGATGCTCGCGCTGCTGCTCGCCGCCCTCGAGCAGATGATCGTCGCCACCGCGCTCCCGAAGATCGTCGGCGAGCTGCACGGCCTGGACCGCGTGTCCTGGGCCTTCACCGCCTATCTCCTCACCGCCACCGTCGGACTGCCCGTCTACGGCAAGCTCGGCGACCAGCTGGGCCGCAAGGGCGTCTTCCAGTTCGCCATCCTCGTCTTCGTCGTCGGCTCCGCGCTGGCCGGCCGCGCGACGACCATGGACCAGCTGATCGCCTACCGCGCGGTGCAGGGCGTCGGCGCGGGCGGACTGCTGATCGGCGTCCAGGCGATCATGGCCGACATCGTGCCCGCGCGGCAGCGCGGCCGCTTCATGGGGCTGATCGGCGCCGCCTTCGGCCTCGCGTCCGTGGCCGGACCGCTGCTCGGCGGCTACTTCACCGACCACCTCTCCTGGCGCTGGTGCTTCTACGTCAACGTGCCGTTCGGCCTCGTCACCATGGTCGTCGTCGCCCTGGTGCTCAAGCTCCCCAAACCGGCCGCCCGGACCCGCTTCGACCTCTTGGGCGCCCTGCTGCTCGCCGCCGCCTCTACCTGCGCGGTGCTGCTGACCAGCTGGGGAGGCACCGAGTACGCCTGGGACTCCCGTCCCGTGCTCGGCCTCGGCGCGGGCGCCGCCGCGGCCACCGTCCTCTTCCTCGTCGCCGAGCGCCGCGCCGCCGAACCCCTCATCCCGCTGCGGCTGTTCCGGGACTCCGTCTTCGTCGTCACCGGCCTGGTCGGCCTGGTGACCGGCGTCGCCCTGTTCGGCGCCGCCAGCTATCTGCCGACGTACCTTCAGATGGTCGAGGGGGCCACCGCCACCGAGTCCGGACTGCTGATGCTGCCCATGATGGGCGGCATCGTCGGCGCCTCGGTCGTCTCCGGCCAGCTGATCAGCCGCACCGGCCGCTACCGGCGCCACCCCGTCGTCGGCAGCGCCCTGGCCGTCGCCGGGATGTGGCTGCTCTCCCGCCTGGAGACCGGCACGCCCCGGCTGCACTACAGCGTCTGGATGGCCGTGCTCGGCGCCGGCATCGGCATGGTGATGCCGGTGCTGATCCTCGCCGTGCAGAACTCCGTGCGCCCCGCCGACCTCGGCACCGCGACCAGCGCCAACAACTACTTCCGGCAGATCGGCGGCAGCGTCGGCGCCGCCGTCTTCGGCACCCTCTTCGCGGGGCGGCTCACCGACGCGCTCGACGAGCGCCTCCCCGCGGACGCGGGCGCCCCGCCGGTGGACGCCGACTCGATCACACCGGAGCTCGTGCACGCGCTGCCGCCCGAACTGCGCGACGCCTACGTCCAGGCCTACGCCGACGCCATGCCGCGCATCTTCCTGTACCTCGTGCCGGTGCTCGTCCTCGGCCTGCTCATCGCCTTCTTCCTCAAGGAGAAACCACTGGTGTCCCACCACACCCCCCTCGCCGACCCGGCCCCGGACGCCCCGCACCGCCACGCGCGCGTGCCGCACGCCCGCGCCCCGCACGGCGGCATCCCCGTCTGCGGCACCGTGCAGCACCCCGACGGGACCGCCGTCCCCCGCGCGGCGCTCACCCTCATCGACGTCACCGGACAGCAGACCGGTCGCGGCGCCAGCGGCGAGGACGGACGGTACGCGCTGGCCACGCCCGGCCCCGGGGCGTACGTCCTCATCGCCGCCGCCGGCGGCCACCAGCCGCAGGCTGTCTCCGTGACCGTCG
>KL568580.1:37311-39481 GCA_000715605.1 Streptomyces speibonae
GAGTACACCCTCGCGGCCAGCGCCCCCGCCTTCCGCCCGGCCGCCCTCCCCGTCACCGTCCAGGCGGCCCGCGAGACCCGCCAGGACGTCGAGCTGGCCGGCGGCGCCGTACTGCGCGGCACGGTGCGCGCCGGGGGCGGACGGCCCGTGGAGGAGGCCCGGGTGACCCTCCTGGACGCCGCCGGCAACGTCGTCGACACCCTCACCACCGGAGCCGACGGCACCTTCCGGTTCGTCGATCTGGCCTCCGGCGAGTACACCGTCATCGCCGCCGGATACCCGCCCGTCGCGACGGTGCTCCAAGTCGCCGGCGGAGGGCGCACGGAACGCGACCTCCAGCTCGGTCACGAGGACTGAAACGGCGTCCCACGCGGGAAGACGTACGCCGGTGCACCACCGTGCGGGCAATTCCCGCAATGCCACACATCGCGACCGACCGTGGCCGTACGGTGGTGACGGCGGTACAGATCTTGCGCAGCCGGGGGAGAGAGGGCCTGGGCCATGGACCGTGGCACCGAGCGGAACGCACCTCCCGATCGCCGAACCGGTGACGGCACGGCGGCCGAGTGGGGCGGCGTCGGCCGGATTCCGCTGGCCGTGGTCGTCGTCGACCGCGACGGACTCGTCTCGCACTGGAGCACGGGCGCGCGGCGCCTCTTCGTCCTGTCCAAGGAGGAGGCCCTCGGCCGCCCGGCCGTCGACCTGCTGCCGGTGACCGGGGCCCTGCCCGAAGGGGACGAGGAGACCCCGTACGGGGCGTACGCGCCCTACGACGGACTGGGACCCGGCCTCGGCGCCTCCCTCGGCGGCGGACTGGCCTACCCGGCGGCCGGCCGCGCCCGGCTGGCCGCGTCCGGGACGGACCGTCTCGACGTGCTGTGGTGGGCGTACCCGCTCGTGGGACCGGGGACCGAGCGGCTGCTGGTGCTGGCCGCCGACGCGGACGCGGTGCGCGTGGAGGGGGCCGGGGTGTTCGAGCGGATCGCGCCCGGCTTCGCCCTGCACACCGACTTCCCGGGCTCCGCGGAACTCGCCCGCCGACTGCCCGAGATCCTCCCCAGCATGAGCGTGGACGACAGCGCGCGCATCGTCGCCCAGGTGCTCGAACTGGGCTACCCCATCCTGGAGTTCAGCCAGAACGACCGGGTGCCGGTCACCCCGGACTGGGGCGTGCCCCGGCGCGTGGAGCGCCGGGAGCGCCGCGAGCGGGCCGCGCGGGCCCTGGCGGCCGGCCAGCCGGTGCCCGAGGACCTGCGGGACGAGAGCGAGGACCTCGAGTACGCCGCCGTGCGCGAGCGTCTGGAGTTCCTCAACGAGGTCAGCTCCCGCATCGGCACCTCCCTGGACCTCGCCCGCACCATCGTCGAGGTCAGCAAGGCCGTCGTGCCCCGCTTCACCGACGTGGCCGGCACCTATCTGCGCGAACAGGTCGTCGCCGGCGAGGAGTTCGACGAGGGGGTGCCGGACACCACCACGATGTGGCACCGGGTCGCCCTGGAGCACACCGACGAACCCGGCCGCTGGGACGACGTCGTGCCCGTCGGGGAGGCCATGCCCTTTCCGGCGCACACCCCGTTCTTCCAGTGCATGACCACCGGCGAACCCGTCCTCGTGCCCCACATCACCGAGGAGATGGGCCACGCCATCGCCTCCCAGTTCGACAAGCGCGACATCCGGCCGCTGATCACCGGCCGCTCCATGCTGGTCGTGCCGCTGAAGGCGCGTCAGGTCGTCCTCGGCTTCATGATCCTGCTGCGCCATCCCGAGCGCCCGCTGTTCAACGACATGGACCGGGTCACCGGCGCCGAACTCGCCGCCCGCGCGGGGCTCGTGCTGGACAACGCGCGCATGTACACGTACCAGGAGAACGTCGCCGAGACGCTCCAGGACAGCATGCTGCCGCACATCCCGCCGCGCATGGCCGGCTGCGACATCGCCACCCGCTATCTGCCGGGCACCCTGCTCGGCCGGATCGGCGGCGACTGGTTCGACTCGGTCAAACTCCCCGGCGCCCGCACCGCGTTCGTCGTCGGCGACGTCATGGGGCACGGACTGAACTCGGCCGCCATGATGGGCCAGTTGCGCACCGCCGTGCAGACCATGGCCGCCCTGGACCTGCCGCCCGCGCAGTTGCTGCGCAACCTCGACGACCTGGCGCAGCGGCTCGGCG
>KL568580.1:39715-41078 GCA_000715605.1 Streptomyces speibonae
AGCGACAGCTACCTGGCGACCTGCCTCTACGCCGTCTACGACCCCATCGCGAGCGAACTGTGCCTGGCCAACGCCGGACACATCCCGCCGGTGCTGGTGCGCGCCGCGGACGGGCGCAGCGAACTGCTGGACCTGCCCACGGGCGCCCCCATAGGGGTCGGCGGGGTGCCCTTCGAGGCGGTGCGGGTGCGTGTGGAGCCCGGCGACCGGCTGGTGATGTGCACCGACGGACTGGTCGAGGTGCGCGGCGAGGACATCGGTGTCGGGCTCGCCACGCTGTGCGAGTCCGCCGCCCACCCGGCCGCCTCCATGGACGACGCCTGCGACACCATCATCCGGGCCCTCAACACGAGGGGCGGCCGCAAGGACGACGTGGCGCTGCTGATGGCCCGCCTGAGCGGCATCGAACCCGACGACGTCGCCGAATGGCGGCTCACGCCCGAACCGTCCGAGGTGGGCCGGGCCCGCGCGGCGGTCAGGGAACAGCTCCACGACTGGAGGCTGCCGGGGCTCGCCGACAGCGCCGAGCTGATGGTGAGCGAGCTCGTCACCAACGCCGTCCAGCACTCCCACGCGCGGCCCCTCGCCCTGCGGCTGGTGCGCGGCGACACGCTGCTGTGCGAGGTGGAGGACGACGACCACGAGCTGCCGACCCTGCTCAACGCGCGGCCGACGGACGAGGCCGGGCGCGGGCTGCGCGTGGTCAGCACCCTCGCCCGCGAGTGGGGGACGAGCCGGACGGCGTCCGGGAAGACCGTCTGGTTCGAACTGACGCTGCCGCGCCGCTCACCGCGCTGACCGTCGACTCCGGTGGTACGAGGGCGCGTTGCGGAGCGAACGAGCCGTGAAGGAATGCGCTCGCGCGCTTGTCCGTGCGCCCGGGGCGCGATACACCGTACTGGCCCGTCACACGGGGCGGGCGGTGTCGCACCCTGGGGAGTGGGTCATGAGCGTGACAAGTCGGTACCGGGAGGCCTGGGAAGGCTTCTGGCGTGAGGCACCGGGCGAGGAGGGGGCGGTGTTCTGGGACGCGGAGCCCGCCCTGACCGTGGCCCGCCACCTCGCCCTGTTCGAACCGCATCTGTCCGACCCGGGGCTCGCGCTGGTGGACCTCGGCTGCGGCAACGGCACCCAGACCCGCTTCCTCGCCGACCGCTTCCCCCGCGTCGTCGGCGCCGACCTGTCCGCGGCCGCCCTGGACCACGCCCGCCGCGCCGACCCGGCCGGGCAGGCGACGTACCGTCAGCTCGACGCGGTGGACAAGACCGAGGCGCAGGCGCTGCACGCGGAGCTCGGCGACGCCAACGTCTATGTGCGCGGTGTCCTGCACCAGTGCTGTCTCTTATACACATCTCTGATGGCG
>KL568580.1:41262-42314 GCA_000715605.1 Streptomyces speibonae
TCGCCACCCTCGTGGGCGGGCGCGGCCGTGCCTTCCTCGTCGAGCCGTCGGAGGCGGCGGGCGCTGCGCTGCGGAGCTTCGCCGCCGGGCCCGGCGGACCGCCGCCCAAACTCGCGCCGGTCCTCCGGCACGGCATAGCCCCCGGCGAGGTCGCCGACGCGGAGGTGCCCGAGTTCCTCGCCGCGGCCGGGCTCACCGTGCTGGCGAGCGGCACCCTGCCGCTGACCACCACGGAGCACGGCCCCGACGGCACCCGCATCGAACTGCCGTCCCAGTGGTTCGTGACGGGCCGCGCCGCATAGGATCCGCAGGTCGGCGGGCCCGGGCGGCATCCGAAGGGCCCGCCAGTGGTCTGGACCTGTGGGAGTTATCCACAGGCTGGCCGGGATTCGGCGGGACGACGTAGCGTGTCCCGCATGAAGATCCTCATCAGCGCCGACATGGAGGGCGCCACCGGTGTCACCTGGCCGGCCGACGTGCTGCCGGGGACTCCCCAGTGGGAGCGCTGCCGGTCCATGTTCACCTCGGACGTCAACGCGGCCGTGCAGGGCTTCTTCGACGGCGGCGCCGACCAGGTGCTGATCAACGAGGCCCACTGGACCATGCGCAACCTGCTCCTGGAGCAGCTGGACGAGCGGGCCGAGATGCTCACCGGCCGGCACAAGGCGCTGTCCATGGTCGAGGGCGTGCAGCACGGCGACGTGGACGGCATCGCCTTCGTCGGCTACCACGCCGGCGCCGGCATGGAGGGCGTCCTCGCGCACACCTACCTCGCCAACTCCATCACCGGCGTCTGGGTGAACGACGTGCGCGCCAGTGAGGGCCTGCTCAACGCGCACGTGGTCGCCGAGTACGGCGTGCCGGTCGTCCTGGTCACCGGTGACGACGTGGCCTGCGAGGACGCCCTGGGCTACGCGCCGGAGGCGCTCAAGGTGGCCGTCAAGGACCATGTGTCCCGGTACGCGGCGGTGTGCCGCACACCGGCCCGGACGGCCGCCGACATCCGCGCCGCGGCCAAGGACGCGGCCGCGCTGGCGGCGCGCCGGGAGCCG
>KL568580.1:42530-43443 GCA_000715605.1 Streptomyces speibonae
AGCCGGCCGACGGCGGGCCCTTCACCGTGGCGGTGGAGTTCGACGCCGAGCATCTGGCGATGGCCGCCACCGTCGTCCCGGGTGTGCGCCGCACCGGCGAGCGCAAGGTGGCGTACACGAGCGGGACCATGTACGACGGGATCCGCACCTTCAAGGCGGTCACCACGATCGCCTCGGCCGCGGTGGAGGAGCAGTATGGCTGACGAGCGGGCCCTGGACGAGGTCGTGACCTTCACATCCGACCTGATCAGGATCGACACGACCAACAGGGGCGGGGGCGACTGCCAGGAGCGGCCCGCCGCCGAGTACGCCGCCGCCCGGCTCGCCGAGGCCGGCCTGGAGCCGGTCCTCCTGGAGCGCACCCCGGGCCGGACCAACGTCGTGGCGCGGCTGGAGGGCACCGACCCGTCGGCCGACGCGCTCCTCGTCCACGGGCACCTGGACGTCGTACCGGCCGAGGCGGCCGACTGGAGCGTGCACCCGTTCTCCGGGGAGGTGCGCGACGGCGTCGTCTGGGGGCGCGGCGCCGTCGACATGAAGAACATGGACGCGATGGTCCTCGCCACGGTGCGCGCCTGGGCCCGGCAGGGCGTGCGGCCCCGCCGCGACGTCGTCATCGCCTTCACCGCCGACGAGGAGGCCAGCGCCGAGGACGGCTCCGGATTCCTCGCCGACCGGCACGCCCACCTCTTCGAGGGCTGCACCGAGGGCGTCAGCGAGTCCGGCGCGTTCACCTTCCACGACGGTGCCGGGCGCCGGCTCTACCCGATCGCGGCCGGCGAGCGCGGCACCGCGTGGCTGAAGCTCACCGCGCGCGGCCGGGCAGGCCACGGCTCCAAGGTCAACCGGGAGAACGCGGTGACCCGCCTGGCCGCCGCCATCACCCGGATCGGTGAGCACGAGTGGCCGCTGC
>KL568580.1:43667-45688 GCA_000715605.1 Streptomyces speibonae
CACCCCGACGGTGCGGGCCGCGCTCACCGAACTCGCCGCCGTGTACGGCATCGAGGCGGACCTGACGGATGTGGACGCCCTGCTGGACAAGCTCGGCACGGCGGGCAAGCTCGTCGAGGCCACGATCCGCAACAGCGCCAACCCGACCATGCTGGACGCCGGGTACAAGATCAACGTGATTCCCGGGGAGGCCGTGGCGCGCGTCGACGGCCGGTATCTCCACGGCGCCGAGGACGAGTTCAGGGCGACCATGGACCGGCTCACCGGGCCGGACGTCGACTGGGAGTTCGAGCACCACGAGGTGGCCCTCCAGGCGCCGGTGGACTCGCCGACGTTCGCCCGGATGCGGGCCGCGGTGGAGGAGTTCGCCCCGGAGGGGCATGTCGTGCCGTACTGCATGTCCGGCGGCACGGACGCCAAGCAGTTCTCCCGGCTCGGCATCACCGGCTACGGCTTCGCCCCGCTGAAGCTGCCGGAGGGCTTCGACTACCAGGCGCTCTTCCACGGGGTCGACGAGCGCGTTCCCGTCGAGGCGCTCCACTTCGGTGTCCGGGTCCTCGACCGGTTCCTGCGTACGGCCTGAGCGAGTGGGGGAGACAGTGCAGACCCTGGCGTACGGCGAGTGGCCCTCGCCCGTCGACGCGGCCACCGCCGCGGCCCACGACGGCAGCCCCGAGTTCGCGGACTTCGTCGGCGACGAGGTGTGGTGGACCGAGCCCCGGCCCACCGAGGCCGGCCGGCGCACCCTGGTGCGCAGGCACGGCGACGGCACCGAGGAGCCGGTGCTGCCGCCGCCGTGGAACGTGCGGACCCGGGTCATCGAGTACGGCGGCCGGCCCTGGGCCGGCACCGTGCGCGACGGCGCCCCGCTGGTGGTGTTCGTGAACTTCGCCGACCAGCGCCTCTACCGCTACGACCCGGGCGGCGAGCACCGCCCGCTCACGCCCGTGTCGCCGGTGGGGGAGGGGCTGCGCTGGGCCGATCCGGTGCTGCTGCCGGAGCGCGGCGAGGTGTGGTGCGTCCTGGAGGAGTTCACCGGCGACGGCCCCAGCGACGTGCGCCGCGTCCTGGCCGCGGTCCCGCTGGACGGCTCCGCCGCCGACGACCGCGACGCGGTGCGGGAACTGAGCGACGGGCGGCACCGGTTCGTCACCGGGCCGCGGCTCTCGCCCGACGGACGGCGCGCGGCCTGGCTCGGCTGGGACCATCCGCGCATGCCGTGGGACGGCACCGAACTGGTCCTCGCCGACGTCACCGCGGACGGCACCCTGCACGGCGCCCGCACGGTGGCCGGCGGACCCGAGGAGTCCGTCGCCCAGGCCGACTGGACCCACGACGGACGGCTGCTGCACACCGGCGACCGCACCGGCTGGTGGAACCTCTACCGGGACGGGGAGGCGCTCTGCCCGCGCGAGGAGGAGTTCGGCGGCCCGCTGTGGAAGCTGGGCCACCGCTGGTTCGCCCCGCTGGAGGGCGGGCTGATCGCCGTCCTGCACGGCCGGGGCGCCCCCCGGCTCGGCATACTCGACCCGGAGACCGGTGAGGTCGTCGACGCCGCGGGCCCCTGGACCGAGTTCGCCCCCTCGGTGGCCGCCCACGGCGAGCGGGTCGTCGCCATCGGCGCCGGACCGCGGCGGGGCCACGAGGTGGTGGAGCTGGACACCCGCACGGGCCGGACCCGGGTGATCGGTTCCCCGCACCGCGACGCCGTGGACCCCGCCTACTACCCCGAGCCGCAGGTCCGCACGTTCACCGGCCCCGACGGGCGCGAGATCCACGCCCAGGTGTACCCGCCGCACCACCCCGCGTGCACCGGACCCGCGGACGCGCGTCCCCCGTACGTGATCTGGGCGCACGGCGGCCCCACCGGCCGCGCCCCGCTCGTGCTCGACCTGGAGATCGCCTACTTCACCTCGCGCGGCATCGGTGTCGCCGAGGTCAACTACGGCGGCTCGACCGGATACGGGCGCGCGTACCGCAACCGGCTGCGCGGCCAGTGGGGCGTGGTCGACGTCGAGGAC
>KL568580.1:45845-48597 GCA_000715605.1 Streptomyces speibonae
GCGGCCAGTGGGGCGTGGTCGACGTCGAGGACTGCGCCGCCGTCGCGCGGGCCCTCGCCGACGAGGGCACCGCCGACCGCGACCGGCTCGCCGTCCGGGGCGGCAGCGCCGGCGGCTGGACCACCGCCGCCTCCCTCACCACCACCGACGTCTACGCCTGCGGCACCATCATCTACCCGGTGCTCGACCTCGCCGGCTGGGGGACGGGGGAGACCCACGACTTCGAGTCCCAGTACCTGGAGACCCTGATCGGACCTCGTGCCGAGGTCCCCAAGCGGTATGTGCGGCGCTCGCCGGTCGAACACGCCGACCGGCTCTCCGTGCCGTTCCTCATGCTCCAGGGACTGGACGACGTGATCTGCCCGCCCGTGCAGTGCGAGCGGTTCCTGGCCCGGCTGGCGGGCCGGGGCGTGCCGCACGCGTATCTCACCTTCGAGGGCGAGGGACACGGTTTCCGGCGGGCGGAGACGATGGTGCGAGCCCTGGAGGCGGAGCTGTCCCTGTACGCCCAGGTGTTCGGGATGCGGCCGCCCGGCATTCCCCCGTTGGAGCTGCGCACGTGAGCCGGGTCGCCCCGCTGCGGCGGCCGCCCCGGCTCGCCCCCGGCGCCCGGGTGGCCGTCGTCGCGCCCAGCGGCCCGGTGCCCGGGGAGCGGCTGCGCGCCGGGCTCGACGTGCTGCGCGGCTGGGACCTCGACCCGGTGGCGGCACCCCATGTCCTGGACCGGGACGGCGCGTTCGGCTACCTCGCGGGCGGCGACGCCGACCGGGCCGCCGATCTGCAGTCCGCGTGGTGCGACCCGGCGGTCGATGCGGTGATCTGCGCCCGCGGCGGATACGGCGTGCAGCGCATCGTCGACACGCTCGACTGGGAGGCGATGCGGGCGGTCGGGCCGAAGGTGTTCGTCGGGTTCAGCGACATCACCGCGCTGCACGAGGCGTTCGCGGTCCGGCTCGGGCTGGTCACCCTGCACGGGCCGATGGCCGCGGGCGTCGACTTCCTGAAGAGCACGCGGGCGCGGGACCACCTGCACGCCACCCTCTTCGCCCCCGAGACGGTCCGCACCATCCGCTCGGACGGCGCCGTCCTGGTCCCCGGCCGGGCGCGCGGCGTCACACTCGGCGGCTGTCTCTCCCTGCTCGCCGCCGACCTCGGCACCCCCCGTGCCAGACCCTCCGCGCGCGGCGGACTGCTGTGCCTGGAGGACGTGGGGGAGGAGACCTACCGGCTCGACCGCTACCTCACCCAGTTGCTGCGGTCCGGCTGGCTGGACGGGGTGGCCGGGCTGCTGCTCGGGTCCTGGGCGCGGTGCGAGCCGTACGACGGGGTGCGGGCCCTGCTCGCCGACCGCCTCGGCGGGCTCGGCGTGCCGGTGGCCGAGCAGTTCGGGTTCGGGCACTGCGACGACGCGCTCACC
Organism: Streptomyces speibonae; assembly: GCA_000715605.1. Taxonomy (GTDB): domain Bacteria; phylum Actinomycetota; class Actinomycetes; order Streptomycetales; family Streptomycetaceae; genus Streptomyces; species Streptomyces speibonae. The sequence goes on from KL568580.1 coordinate 47,263, forward strand.
GTCCCCTTCGGGGTCGCCGCCGAGCTGGACGCGGACGCGGGGACGCTGACGCTGGACGAGCCGGCCCTGGAGTGAGCCGAGGCCGTGCCCGGTGAGAGGGGCGGCCGTGCCCGCGCGCGGGTCCGGCGGGCCGTCGTAGGGTGGCAGGGTGCCGCACACCGCTTCCCGCTATGTCGCCGAAGGCCCCCGCGTGGGGCTGCGCCACTTCAGCCACGCGGACGGCGCCGAGTTCACCGCCCGCGCGCGGGAGAGCAAGGACCTGCACCATCCCTGGCTTTTCCCGCCGGACAGCGCGTCGGCCTACGCCGCCTATGCGGGGCGGCTGATCGAGGATCCCACCAAGGCGGGGTTCCTGGTCTGCGAGAAGGAGGCGGACGGAGCCCTTGCCGGGTTCATCAACATCAACAACATCGTCGAGGGCGGCTTCCAGTGCGGGGCGCTGGGGTACGGTGCGTTCGCACACGCGGCGGGGCGGGGGTTGATGCGGGAGGCTCTGCGCCTCGTGGTGCGGCACGCGTTCGGTCCGATGCGGCTGCACCGGCTGGAGATCAACGTGCAGCCCGGCAACGTGGCGTCCATCGCGCTGGCGCGTGCCTGTGGGTTCCGGCTGGAGGGGTTCTCCCCGAAGATGCTCTTCATCGACGGGGCGTGGCGGGACCACGAACGGTGGGCGATCACCCGGGAGATGGCGGTCGGCTGAACCGGGGGGCGGGTTTCCGGCGGCTTCGGCTGCGGGTGCGTCGAGGCTGGTCGCGCAGTTCCCCGCGCCCCTGGGTGTTGGTGCTCGTGCGTGTTGAACCGCGTGCCCGGCCCTGTCCGGGTGGGGCCGTGGGGCGTTCGCCCCCTGTTCAGGTGGGGCCGTGGGGGTTTCCATGGGGGCGTGACGATGATCCGACATGAGGTTCTGACGCTGCCGGCCGCGCCCCTCGGGCCCGACAATCCGTTGCCCGCACTGCGGCCCCTCGACGAGATGCACCGTATCGAGGACCGCGACAAGGAGGGCCTGCCGCGCGACATGGCGCGGCAGATCGGCTACGCCCCCCTGCACAGTCTGCTGCCCGTCCCCGTCCGTGACGGCCACGACCGCCGGCGCGCGCCCCGCTCCCTCGACGCCCTCGTGATCGAGAACGACCGGCTGCGCGCCACCGTCCTGCCCGCCCTCGGCGGCCGGATCGCCTCCCTCGTCCACAAGCCCACGGACCGTGAACTCCTCTACCGCAACCCGGTCTTCCAGCCCGCCAACTTCGCCCTGAACGGCGCCTGGTACTCCGGCGGCATCGAGTGGAACATCGGCGCCACCGGCCACACCACCCTGTCCTGCTCCCCCGTGCACGC
>KL568580.1:48877-51010 GCA_000715605.1 Streptomyces speibonae
CCGTTCCAGGTCGACCTGTGGCTGCCGGACGGCTCCGACTTCCTGTACGTCGGCGTCCGTATCCGCAATCCGCACGCCACGCCGGTACCGACGTACTGGTGGTCCAACATCGCCGTCGCCGAGGAGTGCCGCGTCCTCGCACCGGCCGACGAGGCCTACCATTTCGGCTACGAGCGGCGCCTGCGCCGGATACCCGTACCGGTGCACGACCGGACCGACCGCACCTACCCGCCGAACAGCACCTACGCCGCCGACTACTTCTACGAGGTCCCCGAGGACCGCCGGCGCTGGATCGCAGCCCTGGACGCGGACGGCCACGGCCTCGTGCAGACCTCCACCGACACGCTGCGCGGCCGCAAGCTGTTCGTCTGGGGCCGGGGCCCCGGCGGGCGGAGCTGGCAGCGCTGGCTCACCGAGCCCGGCACCGGCGGCTACTGCGAGATCCAGGCGGGCCTCGCCCGCACCCAGTTGGAACACGTCCGGCTGGAGGCCGAGAGCGAGGTGTCCTGGCTGGAGGCGTACGGACCCTTCACCGCCCGGCCCGAGGGGGAGTGGCACGGCGTACTGGACGAGGCGGAGTCCCGGCTCGAGGCGGACCTTCCGCGCGCCGGCGTCGACACCGCGTACGCCGCCTGGCGGGAGTGCGCCGACGCCGAACCCGGCGAGCGGCTCGCGACCGGCTCCGGCTGGGGAGCGCTGGAAGTGCTGCGCGCCGGCTGGAAGCTGCCCGGCACGCCCTTCGACGAGTCCACCCTGGGCGAGGAACAGGAGCCCTGGCTGCACCTGCTGCGCGCGGGCTCCTTCCCCGAACCGGACGGCGACCGGCCGCCCGGCGGCACCCTGGTCGCCCGGCACTGGCGCGACATGCTGGAGACCGCCCCCGCCACCCCCCTCACCGAGTACCACCTGGGCGTCGCCCAGTGGCACGGTGGCGACCGGGCACAGGCGGAGCGCAGCTGGGAGCGGGGCCTGAGCAACGCGACATCCACGTGGCCGGCGCTGCGCTGCCTCGCCGTCGCCGACCAGGAGGCCCGCCACCCCGAGCGCGCCGCCGACCGCTACGCGCAGGCCTTCGACGACCTGTGCCGCCGGGCCGGCGAAGGGGAGAGCGGCGCGTGGACGGCCGTCACCGCGGCGCTCGGCCGCGAGGCGATCGAGGCGCTGCTGGCCGTGGGGCGCACGGCGGACGCCCGGTCGGTGTGGCGACGCCTGGCGCCGCAGACCCGGGCCCGCGGACGCTTCCGGCTGGTCGAGGCGGCGCTGCTGCTCGCCGAGGGCCGGCGCGAGGAGGCCCGCGCCGTGTTCGACGCGGGCTTCGAGGTCGCCGACCTGCGCGAGGGGGACGAGGTCATCGGGCGGCTGTGGAGCGCCCTCACCGACGAACCCCTGCCGGAGCGCTACGACTTCCGGATGCGTGCCACACCCTGACCGGCCGGCGGGCAGGGCGTCAGGAGCGGCGGTCCGCGTACTCGTAGACCGCCCCGTCCGGGTGCCGAGCGATGAGGTTGCGCCCCACCGGCGTGGGAACCGGGCCCGCGATGATGTCCGCGCCCATCTCCGCGAGCACCTGACGGGCCTCGTCGACGTCCTGCACCGCGATGGTCGCCGCGACCCTGCGCAGCACGTCCAGTTCCGCCGCGGGACCGCTCATCAGCAAGAAGCAGCCCACCGCGGCGACCTGGACGCCCGCCCGCTCGAAGCGGAGGGCTCTGCCGCCCGCCAGCCGCTCGTAGAAGGGGATGGCGGTCTCGATGTCGTCGACGCAGACGCGCAGTGTGGCACCCAGAATCTCCATGGAAGAAGCCTAGTTGGGGCGGCCGGGGCACAGGGTGCGCCCCGACGATCTCCACACCCCGCAACCCCCGCCGTGCCGGGGGGCGTTACCAGCCCCCGGCCCCGGGTACCCGGCCGCCATGCAGCGCTTGGAGCACATGGAGCATCCGGACAAGCACCTCGTCGACGCACTGGCGCGGGCGGCCCGTGAGACCGTACGCGACGAACTGCGTGAACAGGCGCGGGGGAAGCGCCGCAAGGCCGCCCTCTACGCCGCGTCCGGCGCCGTCGCCCTGTACGCGGGCGCGGCCGTCGCGCTGGCCGTGGGTCTCGCCCTGGCCCTGGCCCTGCCGGGCTGGG
>KL568580.1:51246-54177 GCA_000715605.1 Streptomyces speibonae
CCGCCGCGCTGATCACGGCCGTGATCCTGGCCGCGCTGGCCCTCGCCCTGCGCGCCGCGGCCCGGCCCACCGCTCCGCGCCCGGTCCCCGGGCAGGCCGCCGCACCCGCGGCGGAAGGGGGCGCCCCGGTCCCGCCGAAGCCGTCCGCCCCGCCCACCGCCGGCGTCGCACCGCCGCGGCCGGACGACACCGGACGGACCTGAGCAGCCCGGTCCGCACCGCCCCGCCGCCGGTCCGCACCCCGGTCGGTTCCCTGGGGCGCGACCGGGCGGGGTGGGCGCCGCTGCAGGAACCGGCGGGTGACGGCCCGGTGCCATCGTCGCCCCCGTGGTGGGCCGCAGGGGCGCGGACTTCGAGCTGCGCGGCGCGCTCAGCCCACCCGGTACTCGGCGACGTCCTGCGTGCGCGGCGTCAGGCCGTGACCGGGACCCGCGACGGGATGGACCGTGCCCCCGGTGGGGTCCAGGGCGCCGTCGAAGATCATGTCCTCGACCCGGACGTGGTCGTGGAACCACTCGATGTGGCGCAGATTCGGCACCGTGGCCGCCACCGCCGCGTGCGCGTGCGGCGCGCCGTGGGCGGAGACCTCCAGACCGTGCGCCTCCGCCAGCGCCGCCGCGTGCAGAAAGCCGGTGATCCCGCCGCAGCGCGTCGCGTTCACCTGGAGACAGTCCACCGCCCCGGCCGTGATCATGCGGGCGAAGTACGGCGGGTCGAACCCGTACCCCCCGGCGGTCACGTCGCTCACCAGCGCGTCACGGACCAGCCGCAGCCCGCTCAGGTCGTCCGCCGGCACCGGCTCCTCGAACCAGCCCACGCCGTACTCGGCGAGGGCGTGCCCCACCCGCACCGCCTGCTTGCGGGAGTACGCGCCATTGGCGTCCACGTAGAGATAGGCCTCCTCCCCGATGACGTGCCGGGCGGCCCGCACCCGGTGCAGATCCCGGGCCACCTCCTGCCCCCACCCCTCGCCGATCTTCATCTTCACGCGCGGGATCTGCTGCCCGTGCACCCACCCGTTCAGCTGTGCCGCCAGATGTGTCTCGTGGTACGTCGTGAAACCCCCGCTGCCGTACACCGGCACCCGCTCGCGGCGCGCTCCGAGCAGCCGCACCAGCGGCAGCTCCAGCAGCCGCGCCTTGAGGTCCCACAGCGCGATGTCCAGCGCCGAGATCGCACACGCCGCGATACCCGGCCTGCCGATGTCGCGCACCGAGCGGCACATGGCGTCGTGCGCGGCCGGGATGTCCAGCGCGCTCATGCCCTCGACGAGCGGCCCGAGATGTCCGCCCAGGAAGTCGCCGACCGTCGGCGGACCGTAGGTCCACCCGGTGCCGGTGGCATCACCCGCCGACACCTCGGCGATCACCACGGTCGTCGATTCCCAGGACAGCGTTCCGTCCGCCTCGGGGGCGTCGGTCGGCACGGTGTACACGGAGACACCGGGGCGGTGCAGCTTCATCGTCGGTCCGTCCTCGTCATCCGTCCTCGTCCTCATCCGCTCAGCCGGGTTGCTGCAGCTGCGGCAGCACCTTGGTGCGGTAGAAGTCGAAGAAGCCGCGCATGTCCGGGCCGATCTGGCCGACGTAGACCCGGTCGAAGCCCGCCTCCGCGAACTGCCGCAGCTCGGCGACATGCTCGTCCACGTCGTCGCCGCACACCCGGTTCTCGCTCACCATGTCCTCGGTGACCAGGGTCTGCGCCTGCTCGAAGTGCCTCGGCGAGGGCAGCATCTGGCCGAGCTCGCCCGGCAGCTGCTCGTTCGCCCAGAGCCGGTGCACGGTGCGCACGCACGCGTCGCGGTCGGTGCCGTAGCAGACCTTGGTGCCGCCGCTGACCGGCTTCCCGCCGCCTCCGCCCTTCCGGTACTGCTCCACCATCGGGGCGTCCGGCATCATCGTGATGTAGCCGTCGCCGACCCGGGCCGCCAGCTTGGTCGCCGCCGGGCCGAAGCCCGAGATGTCGACCGGGACGGGCTGGTCCGGGAGGGTGTACAGCCGGGCGTTCTCCACCGCGTAGTGCGTGCCGTGGTGGTTGACCTCCTCACCGGTGAACAGCCGGCGCATCACCTGGATCGCCTCCTCCAGCATCTCCAGGCGCACATGGGCGGGCGGCCAGTGCTCCCCGACGACATGCTCGTTCAGGGCCTCGCCGGTGCCCACGCCCAGCCGGAACTCCCCCGGTGACATCACCGCGCTCGTGGCCGCCGCCTGCGCCACCACCGCCGGGTGGGTGCGCACGGTGGGGCAGGTCACGGCCGTGCCCACCGGCAGGGACACCGCCTCGGACAGCGCGCCGATCACCGACCACACGAAGGGGCTCTGCCCCTGCTCGTCGTTCCACGGGTGGTAGTGGTCCGAGATCCACAACGCCTCGAAACCGGCCTGCTCGGCCATCCGCGCCTGCTCGATCAGCTCGGCGGGACCGTACTGCTCGCACGAGAGGAAATAGCCGTACTCGGGCATGGGGGGTGCCTCCGCGACATGGGCGGTCCGGGTCCCGGACCGGGTACCCGGGGGTCCCGGCGGAAACCGGCCGGACGTTTGGCGGCCCCGGCCGGGGGGACGCGGACATCTCCCGACGTACGCGACAGCGCCGGAGGCGAACCGTGAGTCGACCCCGCATAGTGATCGTCGGTGCCGGCTTCGCCGGATACCGCACGGCCCAGACCCTGTCCCGGCTGGCCCGGGGCCGCGCCGAGATCGTCCTGCTCAACCCGACCGACTACTTCCTCTACCTGCCGCTGCTGCCGCAGGTCGCCGCGGGCATCCTGGAACCGCGCCGGGTCACCATCTCCCTCTCCGGCACGCTGCCGCACGTGAAGCTGGTGCTGGGGGAGTCCGACCATATCGACCTCGACGCGCGGCAGGTGCACTACACCGGACCCGAGGGCGAGAACGGCACCCTCTCCTACGCCTGTCTCTTATACAC
>KL568580.1:54431-57539 GCA_000715605.1 Streptomyces speibonae
CGGGGTCGCCGAGCACGCCCACGGCTTCCGCGGTCTGCCCGAGGCCCTGTATCTGCGGGACCACGTGACGCGCCAGGTGGAGCTCGCCGCGTCCACCGACAACGCCAAGAGCTGCGCCGCCCGGTGCACCTTCGTCGTGGTCGGCGCCGGCTACACCGGCACCGAAGTCGCCGCGCACGGGCAGCTGTTCACGGACGCGCAGGTCGACAGGCACCCGATGCGGACCGGGATGCGGCCGCGCTGGATCCTGCTGGACATCGCCGACCGGGTGCTGCCCGAGCTGGACGAGCGGCTCTCCCGTACCGCCGACACGGTGCTGCGCGAGCGGGGCGTGGACGTACGGATGGGCACCTCCGTCAAGGAGGCCACGCACGAGGGGGTGCTGCTGACCGACGGCGAGTTCGTCGACACCAACACCCTGGTGTGGTGCGTGGGCGTACGGCCCGACCCGCTGGCCGAGTCGCTGGGGCTGCCGATGGAACGCGGACGGCTGCTGGTCGACCCGCACCTGCAGGTGCCGGGCCACCCGGAGGTCTTCGCCTGCGGTGACGCGGCGGCGGTGCCCGATCTGGAGAACCCGGGGTCGTACACCCCGATGACCGCGCAGCACGCCTGGCGCCAGGGCAAGGTGTGCGGTCACAACATCGCCGCGTCGTTCGGCGACGGTGAGCGGCGTGCCTACCGGCACAAGGACATGGGGTTCGTGGTGGACCTCGGGGGTGTGAAGGCCGCCGCCAACCCGCTCGGGGTGAACCTCTCCGGGCCGGTCGCGGGCCTGGTCGCCCGCGGCTACCACCTCGCCGCGATGCCGGGCAACCGGGTCCGGGTGGCCGCCGACTGGCTGCTCGACGCGGTACTGCCGCGCCAGGCCGTCCAGCTGGGCCTCGTACGCTCCTGGTCGGTCCCGCTGGACACGGCCTCCCCGGAACTGGCCCGCGTGCCGGGCAAGCCGGGGCGGACGGAGGACGGGGAGGCCGGGCACCGGGCGCAGAGCGGGCGGGGCGGTGAGCCCGCGAAGAACCAGCCGGGTGGCGAGCCGGCGAAGAACCAGCCGGGTGGCGAGTCGGCGAAGAACCAGCCCGGCGGTGAGCCCGCCAAGAACCAGCCGGCCGGGGGATCCGCGAGGCGCCGGACCGGCGGTGAGGCCGCGAAGAGCGCATCGGGCGGTGACGCCGCCGAGAACGCACCGGGCGGTGAGGCCGCCGTCGCGCCGCCGTCCGATCAGCCGCCGCCCGGGCCGGATGTCGCGCCCGGACCCGTCAAGCGCACCGACCGCTTTACCGAAGGAGACTCATGAACACCGGTGAACTCGTCGAGCTCGGACAGCAGCTGCGCGTGGACAGCGTCCGCGCCGCGGCCGCCGCGGGCTCCGGGCACCCCACCTCGTCGATGTCCGCGGCGGACCTGATGGCCGTCCTCTTCGCCCGCCACCTCGCCTATGACTTCCGGCAGCCGGACGCCCCGGCCAACGACCGCTTCATCCTCTCCAAGGGCCACGCCTCCCCCCTGATGTACGCCACCTACAAGGCGGCCGGCGCCATCGACGACGAGGAACTGCTCACCTTCCGCGACGAAGGCAGCCGCCTCGAAGGGCACCCCACCCCCCGCCGGCTGCCCTGGGTCGAGACGGCCACCGGCTCGCTCGGCCGGGCCTCCCGTGGGCGTCGGCATCGCGCTGGCCGGGAAGCGGCTGGACCGCGCCGACTACCGTGTGTGGGTGCTGTGCGGCGACAGCGAACTCGCCGAGGGCTCGGTGTGGGAGGCGGCCGAGCACGCCGCGTACGAGCACCTGGACAACCTCACGCTGATCGTGGACGTCAACCGGCTCGGCCAGCGCGGACCCACCCGGCACGGGCACGACCTCGACGCCTACGCACGCCGCTTCCAGGCCTTCGGCTGGCACACCGTCGAGGTCGACGGGCACGACGTGGACGCCGTGGACCGCGCGTACGGCGAGGCGGCGTCCACCAAGGGCGCCCCCACCGCGATCCTCGCCCGCACCCTCAAGGGCAAGGGCGTCGCCTCCGTCCAGGACCGCGAGGGTCAGCACGGCAAGCCGCTGCCGGAGGCCGAGGAGGCCATCGCCGAACTCGGCGGCCCGCGCGACCTGCGCCTGCATGTGCGCCGGCCGTCCCCCGACGGGTCCCGGCCGGCCCGGCACGGCGAGGACCCGGTCCTGCCCCGCTGGGACAAGGGCGAGGAGGTGGCCACCCGCAACGCCTTCGGCGAGGCGCTGACCGCCCTCGGCACCGCCCGCGGCGACGTCGTCGCCCTCGACGGAGAGGTCGGCGACTCCACCCGGGCCGAGTTCTTCGCCAAGGAGCACCCCGAGCGCTACATCGAGTGCTACATCGCCGAACAGCAGATGGTCGCGGCGGCGGTCGGCGTGGCGGCGCGCGGCTGGACGCCGTACGCCTCCACCTTCGCCGCCTTCCTCACCCGCGCCCACGATTTCATCCGCATGGCGTCGGTCAGCGGCTCCGGCATCAACCTCGTCGGCTCGCACGCGGGCGTCGCCATCGGCCAGGACGGCCCGAGTCAGATGGGTCTGGAGGACCTGGCGATGATGCGCGCGGTGCACGGCTCGACCGTGCTGTACCCGTGCGACGCCAACCAGACCGCCCGGCTGGTCGCCGCCATGGCCGGTCTCGACGGCATCCGCTATCTGCGCACCTCGCGCGGCGGGAGCCCGGTGATCTACGGCCCCGACGAGGAGTTCCCGGTCGGCGGCAGCAAGGTGCTGCGCTCCTCCGGCCGCGACCGGCTCACCCTCGTCGCCGCCGGCGTCACCGTGCCCGAGGCACTGGCCGCCGCGGACGCCCTGGCCGCCGAGGGCATCGCCGTGCGGGTGGTCGACCTGTACTCGGTGAAGCCGGTGGACCGCGCGACCCTGCGTACGGCCGCCGAGGAGACCGGCTGCCTGGTGACCGTGGAAGACCACCACCCGGAGGGCGGGCTCGGTGACGCCGTCGCGGAGGCCTTCGCCGACGGACGCCCGGTACCGCGCCTGGTGCGGCTGGCCGTACGGAACATGCCGGGCTCCGCCTCCCCGGACGAGCAGCTGCGCGCCTCCGGCATCGACGCCGAGTCGATCGCCGCGGCCGGCCG
>KL568580.1:57752-61863 GCA_000715605.1 Streptomyces speibonae
GATCGTGTCGTGAGCGACGAAGGGTCGCGCACCGTCCGGGCCGGCCGTCGCACCGTGACGGTCCACCGCCCGGACAAGGTGCTCTTCCCCGGCGGCCGCGACACCCCCGAGTACACCAAGAGCGACCTCGTCGACTACCACCGCGCCGTCGCGCCGTACATGCTGCCGCACCTGCGGGGCCGCCCGCTGATGCTGGACCGGCGCCCGGACGGCATCGACGGCCTGACGTTCATGCAGAAGAACACCCCGGACAGCTACCCGGAGTGGATCACCCGGGCCGAGGTTCCCAAGGAGGGCGGCACCGTCACGCACACCGTGTGCGACGACACCGCCACCCTCCTCTACCTGGTCGACCAGGCCGCCATCACCCTGCACCGCTGGCTGTCCCGCACGGACCGGATCACCCGGCCGGACCGGCTGGTCTTCGACCTCGACCCGCCCGGCGACGACTTCGAGGCGGTCCGGGAGGCGGCGCGGCTGCTGGGGGAGCTGCTGGACGAGCTGCACCTGCCCTCGGCCGTCATGACCACGGGGTCCCGGGGCCTGCATGTCGTCGTGCCGCTGAACGGCGAGCACGACTTCGACGTGGCCCGCGCCTTCGCCCGTGAGGTCGCCGACACCCTGGCCGACGCCCACCCCGACCGGCTCACCACCGCCATGCGCAAGAGGGACCGCGGCGGCCGGCTCTACCTCGATGTGCAGCGCAACGCGTACGCGCAGACCGCGGTCGCCCCCTACTCCGTCCGCGCCAAGCCCGGCGCCCCCGTCGCCGTGCCTGTCTCCTGGGACGAGCTGAACGACCCGGACCTGAACGCCCGCCGCTGGACGGTCGCCGACGCCGTGGCACACGCCCGCACCGAGCCCTGGGGTGACCTGCTGCGCCGTGGACGGGCGCTGGGCCCGGCGCGGCGCGGGCTGGCGGGGCTGCGGGACTGAGCGCCGGGAGGAGCCGGACCGCACCCGCTGAGGGTACGGAGGTTTGGCGAACAGACTTGCGGCCACACGGAGGGGGAGGTGGCCATGTCGAACACGAAGAACACGGAAGAGCCACAGGGTTCACAGGACGCACAAGAGTCCCAGGAGACCCGTGACTCCCAGCAATCCAGCAAGCCCACGAAGAACAACAGAACCACCCGCAGGCCGAGCCCGATCGAGCTGCTGCGCCAGGCGCGCGGCCAGCTCGCGGAGCTCACCGGTATGGAGGCCGAGTCCGTGTCGTCCTTCGAGCAGACGGAGGAGGGCTGGTCCCTCGAGGTCGAGGTTCTCGAACTCGAGCGGGTGCCCGACACGATGAGCCTGATGGCGAGTTACCACGTCGAGCTGGACCCCGAGGGCCTGCTGACCGGGTACCGGCGTGTCCGCCGTTACGAACGCGGACGTGCCGACGCGCACAGGTCCGGCGGCCGCTAGGCCGCCCCACCGGACCCGCGCCCCTGGACGCGAAGTCCAGAACCACATCCACCGACAAGAAGGAGGAACGGGCGGCATGACAGTCGTACCGGCACAACAGACCGGCGGCGGAGGCGGCAGCAGCGGCCTCTACGACGTGCTTGAGCTTGTTCTGGACAGAGGGCTCGTCATCGACGCATTTGTGCGCGTGTCCCTGGTCGGCATCGAGATCCTCAAGATCGACGTGCGGGTCGTCGTCGCCAGCGTCGACACCTACCTGCGCTTCGCCGAGGCCTGCAACCGCCTCGACCTGGAGGCCGGGCCCCGCAAGGACCCCGGCCTGCCCGACATCGTCGGCCAGGTCACCGAGTCCGGTGCCCGCGGCAAGTCCAAGGGGGCCCTGTCCGGCGCCGCCGAGACCGTCTCCGAGGCCTTCAAGCAGGCGCGCGACGACGGTTCCGAGCGCGAGACGCAGTCGCGCCCGCGCGCCCGTAAGAGCAGCAGCTCGGCGCGCCGGAAGGAGGAGCAGGAGTGAGCACCTACATCTACGGCATCACGGCGGCCTCCCACCCCGGCCTTCCCGAGGGCATGGGCGGTGTGGGCGACCCGCCGCTGCCGGTGCGCGTCCTGCGGGAGGGAGAACTGGCGGCGCTGGTCAGCGACGCCCCCGAGGGGCTGCGGCCCAAGCGCCGGGAGCTGCTCGCGCACCAGAACGTGCTCAGCGAGGCCGGCGCGGCCGGCTGTGTGCTTCCCATGCGGTTCGGCAGCGTCGCCCCGGACGACGACGCCGTGGTCGCCGTCCTCGACGAGCGCGCCGCACACTACCGGGAGCGGCTCGAGGCCCTGGACGACCGGGTCGAGTACAACATCAAGGCCAACCACGTCGAGGAAGCGGTACTGCACCACGTGATGGCGGGCAACCCGGAGATCCGCGCCCTCGCGGAGGCCAACCGGCAGTCGGGCGGCGGAAGTTACGAACAGAAGATCCAGCTCGGCGAGATGGTCGCGAGCGCCGTCAAGGGCAAGGAGGCCGAGGACGCGCTCGCACTGGAACGCATTCTGGAACCGGCCGCCGACGCGGTGAGCGTGGGCCCCGAGTCCACGGGCTGGCTCGCCAACGTGTCCTACCTGGTCAACCGGGCGACGGCGGAGGAGTTCCTGGCCGCGGTGGAGCGGGCCCGCAAGGAGCTGCCCCACCTCGAAGTGCGGCTGAACGGCCCGCTGCCCCCCTACAGCTTCGTCGAGCCCGGCCCTGCCGAGCCGGCGGGCACCGCGGCCGGTGGGACACGGACCGGAGCGGGGTGACGACATGGGCCTGATCTCGGAGGTGTTCCTGCTGCCGTTCGCACCGGTGCGCGGCAGCGGGTGGGTCATCCGGCAGGTGCTCCAGGAGGCGGAACGCATCTACTACGACCCCGCCACCATCCGGGCGGAACTGGGCCGTCTCGAGGAGCGGTTGGAGGCCGGAGAGATCACCGAGGAGGAGTTCGACCGGCAGGAGGACGAGCTCTTGGACCGACTGGAGACCGCAACGCGCACCGGCGCGGGTACTGGGGACGGGACGGCACAACGATGAATCGAACGGGACTGGGCCTCGCGATCGGGGCCGGATATCTCCTCGGACGGACGAAGAAGCTGAAGATGGCGGTCGCCGTCGGTGGCCTCGTGGCGGGCCGGAAGCTGAACCTCAGCCCGCGCATGGTCGCCGAACTGGTCTCGCAGCAGATGCGGAACAACCCGCAGTTCAAGGAGCTCGGCGACCAGCTGCGCGGCGATCTGCGCGGGGTCGGCAAGGCCGCGTCCGGCGCGCTGGTGGAGCGGCAGCTCGGCTCGCTCGCCGACCGGCTGCACGGCCGTACCGCCGCGATGCGCGACGAGCTGACCGGCGGCGCGTCGGAGGATGCGGAGCAGCCGGACGAGGACACCGACGACGACGCACGTCAGGAGCAGGAGCAGGAGCCCGAGCCGGACGACGAGGGCGGTGCCGCGCGGGAGGAGCAAGGCGAGCAGCGTCGCGCCGAGCGCCCGGCCAAGAAGGCCGCCGCGAAGAAGGCCCCGGCGAAGAAGGCCCCGCCCGCGAAGAAGGCCGCGAAGCGGACGCCTCCCGCCAAGAAGACGGCCGCCAAGAAGACCGCGGCCGCGTCCCGGGGCGGCCGCTCCCGTACGTCGAAGGGAGGCGGTGAGCGATGACCGAGACCCTCGGAAAGGCGACCTCCGCCGCGCGTGACGGGGCGGACAAGGCGACGAACCCCCTCGCCGACCTGGCCCACAGCGAGGCCGCGGACCGGCTCAAGTCCGAGGTGCAGGACTACCTCGCGGCGCAGGCCACCCGGATGCTGAGCGGCCTCGGCCACAAGCTCGGCGAGACCACGAACAAGCTCAACGACATCGCCGAGGGCAACAGCCCGGGCTTCGCCAAGCTCGCCGCCGACGGCGGCCGCAAACTGGCCGAGGGCAAGGGCCCGTTGCGCAGCGCCGTCGAACTGGGTGCCTCGGGTGCCAAGGACAAGGTGAAGGGCGCGCTGCAGGGCCTGGGCGGCGGCAAGGGCAAGCGCAAGCGTTCCTCCGGCAACAAGCCCACCGTCATCATCGAGCACATCGACGTCGGCGTCCCGCTGCGCACGGCCTACGACCAGTGGACCCAGTACCAGGACTTCAGCACCTTCGCCAAGGGCGTCAAGAGCGCCAACAAGTCGGACGACACCACGTCCGACTGGCAGGG
>KL568580.1:62103-63360 GCA_000715605.1 Streptomyces speibonae
GGCGAAGATCTGGTGGTCCAGCCGCAGCTGGAAGGCGACGACCGACGAGCAGGTCCCCGACGACCGCATCTCCTGGTCCTCGGAGGGCGCCAAGGGCACGATGAAGGGCGTCGTGTCCTTCCACCGCCTCGCCGAGAACCTCACCCGGGTCCTGCTGGTCATCGAGTACTACCCGTCGGGCTTCTTCGAGAAGACCGGCAACATCTGGCGCGCACAGGGCCGCCGCGCCCGCCTGGACCTGAAGAACTTCGCCCGCTTCATCACCCTCAAGGGCGAGGCCGAGGACAGCTGGCGGGGCGAGATCCGCGACGGCGAGGTCGTCCGCAGCCACGAGGACGCCGTGGCCGAGGAGGAGGAAGCGGAGTCCGAGGAGCCCGGGGAGGACGAGGCCCCGGCCGGCGAGCACGACGAGCAGGACGAGCAGGGCGAGGAACCCGAGGACGAGTACGACGAGGACGAACCCGCCGACGAGTACGACGACGAGGAAGAACCCGACGACGAATACGACGAGGACGCCGAGGACGCCGAGGACGACGAGTACCCGGAGGACGAATACGAGGACGACGAGGACCAGGACGCCTACGAGGACGAGGACGGCGCCGAGGCCGATGAGCCCGCCGCCGAGGACGAACGCGCCGACAGCCGGAGCCGCCGATGACCACCCCCAGCCGGCTCCCCGAGCCGTACGGCCAGGGCAGCGGCGCCAATCTCGCCGACATCCTGGAAAGGGTGCTGGACAAGGGCGTCGTGATCGCGGGCGACATCCGCATCAACCTGCTCGACATCGAGCTGCTCACGATCAAGCTGCGGCTGGTCGTCGCCTCCGTCGACAAGGCGAAGGAGATGGGGATCGACTGGTGGGAGTCCGACCCGGCGCTGTCCTCGCGCGCCCGTCGTGACGAACTGGCGAGGGAGAACGCGGAGCTGCGCGAGCGGCTGGCCCGGCTGGAGGAGCTGGAGCCCCGCCGCGCACAGGAGGAGAGCCCGTGACCGGACTGCGGTACGTCTACGCGGTCTGCCGGCCCTTCGGCACGCCGCTCCAGGCACAGCTGACCGGCGTCGGAGGCGACCCGCCCCGGCTGCTGGCCCACCACGGCCTCGTGGCCGTGGTCAGCCATGTGCCCGAGTCCGACTTCGGCGAGGAGCCGCTGCGCACGCATCTGGAGGACCTCGACTGGCTGACCGCGGTCGCCCGCGCCCACCAGGGCGTGATCGACGCGCTCACCACCGTCACCACCCTGTCTCTTATACACATCT
>KL568580.1:63545-64336 GCA_000715605.1 Streptomyces speibonae
AGATGTGTATAAGAGACAGACCGTGTTCCGCGACGACAGCGGCGTACGGACGATGATGCAGGCGCGTGAGGAGGGCTTCCTGCGCACCCTGGACCGGCTGGAGGGCCGGGTCGAGTGGGGCGTCAAGGTGTACGTCGAGGCGGAGCCGGCGCCCGAGCCCTCCGCCGCGCCCGCG
Source organism: Streptomyces speibonae (assembly GCA_000715605.1). Taxonomy (GTDB): domain Bacteria; phylum Actinomycetota; class Actinomycetes; order Streptomycetales; family Streptomycetaceae; genus Streptomyces; species Streptomyces speibonae. Next base: position 63,721 of record KL568580.1, read on the forward strand.
CCCAGGCCGGCGTCCGGCCGGGACTACCTGCGGCAGCGGCGCATGCGGACCAGGTCGCAGGACGAACTGTGGCAGCGTGCCGAGTCCTTCGCGACCCGGCTGCACGAGACCCTGTCCGCGAGCGCCGAGGACGCACGGCTGCACGCACCGCAGAATCCCGCGCTCTCCGGTGCCTCGGGACGCAATGTGCTCAATGCGGCGTATCTCGTTCCGCGCGCGAAATCCGAGGAATTCGTGGAGCGGGTGGACCGGACCAAGGACGGAGTTCCCGGAATACGCGTCGAACTCACCGGCCCCTGGGCGGCCTATTCATTCGCCGGTGAGGAAACGGCCGAGGCGGGCGAAACGCCCGGGAGGGAGGGAACGTGACCGTCGTCGAACGCCGTGAAATAGCCTTGGTGGATCTGCTCGACCGGCTGCTGGCCGGGGGAGTGGTCATCACCGGCGACATCACGCTGCGCATCGCGGACGTCGATCTGGTCCGCATCGACCTCAACGCGCTCATCAGCTCGGTCAACGCACAGGTCCCCTCCCCCTTCGAGGAGTCGCCGTGACGGCCGCCCCCGACGACGGCCGGGACGACCGGGTCGTCGAGCCGCACGGAAGCCGGCGCAGG
>KL568580.1:64537-66240 GCA_000715605.1 Streptomyces speibonae
AAGCCGGCGCAGGCGGCTGGACCTGGAGCCCGACACGGTCGAACGCGATCTGGTCAAACTGGTGCTCACCGTCGTGGAACTGCTGCGCCAGCTCATGGAACGCCAGGCGCTGCGCCGGTTCGACGAGGGGGACCTGACCGAGGAGCAGGAGGAGCGGGTCGGGCTCACCCTCATGCTGCTCGAGGACCGGATGGCGGAACTGCGGGACCGGTACGGACTGCGGCCCGAGGACCTGAATCTGGACCTCGGGCCGCTCGGACCGCTGCTTCCCCGGGACTGACGTCTCCGGGCCGGCGTTCCCCGGGGCCGGGGCCCCGGGGACGTGCCGTCACCTCACCACCGGTACCAGCGGCTCCTGCCCCCGCCCGCCGCGGTGCCGCGCATGAAGAATCCCAGCAGCCATACGACGAGGACCGCCAGGGCAATCCACCAGAGAACCTTTACCGCAAACCCGGCACCGAAAAGGATCAGCGCCAGCAGCAGAACGAGCAGAATGGGAACCATAATGTCAACCTCCTGACCTTCTGATTGCCCGTAAAACTCGATTCAGGCTTCCTTGCGGCAGAGAATTTCTCCGTGCAGCACGCTGAACCAGCCGTCCTCCCGCGCGCCCCATTCCCGCCATGCCGCGGACACCTCCCGCAACTCCTCCCAGGTGGCGTGCCCCCCGTCGACGGCACGCTCCGCGTAGGCCGAGGCGACGGTGCGGTCCGCCCACAGGCCGCTCCACCAGGCCCGCTCGTCGGCGGTCGAGAAGGTCCAGGTGCCCGAGGTCGCCGTGATGTCGGTGAACCCCGCCGCGAGCGCCCAGGACTTCAGCCGTCGCCCGGCGTCCGGCTCACCCCCGTTGGCCCGTGCCACCCGCCGGTACAGGTCCAGCCAGCGGTCCATGCCCGACGACCCGGGATACCAGGTCATCGCCGCGTAGTCCGAGTCGCGTACGGCGACGAAGCCACCCGGCCCGGTCACCCGCCGCATCTCGCGCAGCGCCCGGACCGGGTCGCCCACGTGCTGGAGCACCTGGTGGGCGTGGACCACGCTGAAGGTGCCGTCCGGGAAGTCCAGGGCGTGCACGTCCCCCGTCGTGAACCCGGTGTTCGTCAGTCCCCGTCCCTCGGCGACCGCGCGGGCCCGCTCCAGGATCGCCGGCTCCCGGTCGAGCCCGGTGACCTGTCCGTCGGGTACCAGTGCCGCGAGGTCCGCGGTGATCGTGCCGGGCCCGCATCCGATGTCCAGGATCCGCATGTGGGGCTCCAGCACCCCGAGGAGGTACGCCGCGGAGTTCTCGGCGGTCCGCCAGGCGTGCGACCTCAGCACCGATTCGTGGTGCCCATGGGTATAGACGGCGGTCTCCCGCGCTTCCGGCATGCCGAAACCACCCCTTCCGCTCTCGTGGCAGGGCTCTCACGCTACGCCCACCGGCCGCATATTGAGACCCGCATATCACATGATGGACAAGGCGCCCTCCGGAAACCCGTTTGCCCCCGGCCCTGTTCCCCCGCACAATCCCCACCATGGGCCACCTGGAAGCAGCACATCTGGAGTACCACCTCCCCGACGGGAGGGCCCTCCTGGGCGATGTCTCCTTCCGGGTCGGGGAGGGCGCGGTCGTCGCCCTGGTGGGCCCCAACGGCGCGGGCAAGACGACCCTGCTCCGCCTCCTGGCCGGCGAGCTGAAGCCGCACGGCGGCTCCGTCACCGTC
>KL568580.1:66427-69950 GCA_000715605.1 Streptomyces speibonae
CCGCACGGCGGCTCCGTCACCGTCAGCGGCGGCCTCGGCGTCATGCGCCAGTTCATCGGCTCCGTACGGGACGGGACGACCGTGCGCGACCTGCTCGTCTCGGTCGCCGCACCCCGCATCCGGGACGCGGCGCGGGCCGTCGACCGGGCCGAGCACGCCATCATGTCGGTCGACGATGAGGCGGCCCAGCTGCACTACGCGCAGGCCCTCGCCGACTGGGCCGAGGCCCGCGGCTACGAGGCGGAGACGCTGTGGGACATGTGCACCACGGCCGCGCTGGGCGTCCCGTACGAGAAGGCGCAGTGGCGCCAGGTCCGCACCCTCTCCGGAGGCGAACAGAAACGCCTGGTCCTGGAGGCGCTGCTGCGCGGCACGGACCAGGTCCTCCTCCTCGACGAGCCCGACAACTACCTCGACGTGCCCGGCAAACGCTGGCTGGAGGAGCGGCTCGAGGAGACCCGCAAGACCGTCCTGTTCGTCTCCCACGACCGTGAACTCCTCGCCCGCACCGCCGGGCGCATCGTCTCCCTCGAACCGAGCCCCGCCGGCGCCGACGCCTGGGTGCACGGAGGCGGCTTCGCCACGTACCACGAGGCGCGCCGGGAACGCTTCGCCCGCTTCGAGGAACTGCGCCGCCGCTGGGACGAGAAGCACGCCCAGCTCAAGAAGCTCGTGCTGACCCTGCGCCAGGCCGCCGAGAACAGCGCCGACCTGGCCTCCCGCTACCGGGCCGCGCAGACCAGACTGCGCAAGTTCGAGGAGGCGGGGCCCCCGCCGGAGCCGCCGCGCGAGCAGAACATCACCATGCGCCTCAAGGGCGGCCGCACGGGAGTCCGCGCGGTCACCTGCGAAGGGCTGGAACTCACCGGCCTGATGAAGCCGTTCGACCTGGAGGTGTTCTACGGCGAGCGGATCGCCGTGCTCGGCTCCAACGGCTCCGGCAAGTCGCACTTCCTGCGCCTGCTCGCCGGGGACGACGTGGCGCACACGGGCCAGTGGCGCCTCGGCGCCCGCGTCGTCCCCGGACACTTCGCCCAGACGCACGCCCACCCCGAGCTGGAGGGCCGCACCCTCCTGGACATCCTGTGGAAGGAGCACGCCCAGGACCGGGGCGCCGCCATGTCACGGCTGCGCCGCTACGAGCTCACCGGCCAGGCGGAGCAGACCTTCGAGCGGCTCTCCGGCGGCCAGCAGGCCCGCTTCCAGATCCTGCTGCTCGAACTCCAGGGCGTCACGGCCCTGCTGCTCGACGAGCCCACCGACAACCTCGACCTGGAGTCCGCGGAGGCCCTCCAGGAGGGCCTGGAGGCCTTCGAGGGCACGGTCCTGGCCGTGACCCACGACCGCTGGTTCGCCCGATCCTTCGACCGCTACCTGGTCTTCGCGTCGGACGGCCACGTCAGGGAGACCCCGGAACCGGTCTGGGACGAACGCCGGGTGGTGAGACCCCGCTAGATGCCGGGCCCCGGGCGGCACTACCAGCGAAGCACCGCCCCCAGGCCCCCGACCGGCGCGTCCTCCACCCCCGTCCCGGCCACCGCCACGGCCTCCGCGTCCGCGGCGACCACCGCCCGCAGCAACGCGTCGTCCGCCCGGGCGGACCAGGAGTTCTGCTCACCCAGCACCTTCAGGTCCGTCCGCCGTACCGCCACCGCGTCCGGATCCTCACCGACCCACACCTCCCGGTGCGCGTCCGGCCCGTCCGGCCGGATCAGCAACGCGTCGATCCGGTGCTCGCGCGCCGCCTCGACCAGCGCCTGCACCCCCTCCACGGCCTCCGACCGCCCCTCGTCGCCGGAGGACCCCCGCGCGGCCAGGAACCGCTCCAGCTCGTCGGCGGCCCGCTCCTGGACGTGCTCCTCGCGGATCTGTTCCACGTCCTCGTCCAGCAGCCTGCTGCCCGCACCGCGCGAGGCCTCGACCACCGTGCCGTGCAGCCGCCGCGGCAGCCTTTCGCGCACCGCCCGCTGCTCCCGGTCGTCACCGACGAGGATCAGCAGATCGGCCCCGGTCTCCTCCTGACAGACGGCGAGCGCGTCGGCGATCTCCGCGGCGTTGTGCTCCCAGGTGTTTTCCACCCGCAACTGGAAATGCCGTTCCGACCAGTCGACCGATCCCGTCCGGTGCAGCGGCCACTGACGTCCGGTGACGCCGCCGGCCTCGTCCCGGCCGAGCGCGCTGCGCAGCTCGAAGTCCGCGCCCCTGCGGTCCACGTGGGCGACGATGCACACCGGGTCCTCACCCGCCAGCTCCAGCAGCGGCGTGACCCGCGGCAGGGGCGCCCACTGCGCCCAGTCGCGCCCCGGGGAGCGGGCCAGCGGCGGGTCGAGCACCACCTCGCCGTCCCGGGCGAAGAAGGCGCGGCCGTGCGGTTCGGTGGAGTGCCGCAGTTCCTCGATCGCGTGCCGCACCGCCCGGCAGGTCGCCTCGTCCGCGCCCTGGTCGGCGAGCTCCCGCGCCATCGCCCGGGCCGTCAGCTCCCGCTCCTGAGGGGTGTGCTCGGTGTGCCGGGAGGTGTCGACGTATACGGAGGCCCAGGGGCCCGGACGTTCGTAGAGTGGATGCAGGAATGCGAGTTCCATGGCTCCCTCCCGGGTGCGCTTCGGGGTAGTGCTCGTGCCGCCGGGCGGGTACCCGGGCCGCATGAACGCACACGACGAGCGGGGCACCACGATGACCGGAGTCGAGCCGGAGCGCCTGGACGACCAGCAGCTGATGAAGGAACTGGAGAACATCCACCGCACGCGTCACGACACGCTGCTGTACGGCTCCAACGGGGCGCTGCGGACGCACAACGAGCGAATGGCGGCGCTGGAGGGCGAGTACCTGCGCCGCAACCCGCGGCGCACGGTGGCCGCGGGCCGTACCCGTGAGGGAGCCCGCGAGCGCACCGCCGCGGACGCCACCACCCCCACCACCACCGGAACCTGACCCCGCCCGCGCCGAGCGCCGGGCGGCGGGCGGCGGGCGCCGAGCGGCACGGGACACGCGGCCGGGGCCCGCGCGTACGCGAGCCCCGGTGCCGTCCTGCATGGTGGGCCGGCTGTGGTGTGCCGCCCCGTGTCAGGCGCTCTCGGCCTCGAACACCTCCAGGAACGTCTCGGAGAACGCCTTCAGGTCGTCCGGCTTGCGACTGGTGACCAGCTTGTTCGGCCCGTGGTCGCACACCTTCACCTGCTCGTCGACCCAGGTGGCGCCCGCGTTGCGGAGGTCGGTGCGCAGGCTGGGCCAGCTCGTCAGCACCCGGCCGCGGACGACGTCCGCCTCCACGAGCGTCCAGGGCGCGTGGCAGATCGCGGCGACCGGCCGGCCCTGCTCGAAGAAGTCCCGCACGAACGACACCGCCTTGTCGTCCATGCGCAGGAAGTCCGGGTTGGCCACCCCGCCCGGCAGCACCAGCCCGCCGAAGGAGTCCGCCGACGTCTCGCCGACGACCTCCTGCACCGGGAAGGTGTCCGCCTTGTCGAGGTGGTCGAACGCCTGGATCCTGCCGGACCGCGTGGACACCAGGACGGGTTCGTGG
>KL568580.1:70165-70807 GCA_000715605.1 Streptomyces speibonae
GCCACGGCTCGGTCAGCTCCACCTGTTCGACACCCTCGGGTGCGGTCAGAAATGCGATGCGCATGATGGACTACGTCCCTTCGTCGGCTTTCGGCTGTTCCTGTACGGCCACCCCACTCGTGTCCGGCTCGGCGCGGCTGATGTCGGCCAGCGCGGATCCGGGATCCCGCGCCTCGGCCAGATCGCCGAGACTCACCAGCCCGACGGGCAGGCCGCCCTCGACGACGGGTACCCGGCGGATGGCGTGCTCCCGCATCAGGGCGACGGCCGCGGACACCGGATCGTCCGGGGCGAGCGTCAGCGGGTCCGGGGTGCACACCGACGCCACGCTCACCCCCATGGGGTCGGCGCCGTCGGCGACCGTCCGTACCGCTATGTCGCGGTCGGTGAGCACACCGACGACCTCCTGGCCGTCGGCCACCACCACGTCGCCGATGTTCTGGGCGCGCATCAGCTGCGCCGCCTCGACGACCGAGGCGTCCGGGCGTACGGCGACCACGCCCGCGGTCATCACGTCCTTGACGAATTCGGCCATGACCTCAGCCCTCCGTCCGGTCACGCGGTCTCCGTCTCCCGGGTCCTGGTCAGTGCCTCGGCCACTTCCTGGACGTTGTCGTAGCGCGCCCGGTGCGGCAGGCGCTC
>KL568580.1:71067-72071 GCA_000715605.1 Streptomyces speibonae
CCGGTCGAGGGCGCGCATCAGCTCGCGCGGACCCGCGGGAAACACCCCGCGGCTCAGGGTCCTGGCCAGCTCCAGCCGCACCGACTCCATGGACGTGGGGCCGCGGCCGGGTGTCACGGGGCCGTAGGTGACCTCGGGGTCGTCGTCGGCGAACGGCTCCGGGTCGTTCCACTCCTCGGTGCGGGTGGGGTGCCCGGACCGCAGCAGGCCCTGAAGTTCGTGCTTCATCTCGTCGTCCCGGTGGACGCTGAGCCGGTCACTGCCTCGCTGCATGTCTCCCTCCAGATGCCTCGGGGGTGGCCACCGCGTACCCGAGGAACGCAGGCCGACACAGGCTTCGGACGGTGGATCGCGGCGGATGGGGTTTGGCCCCCGGGAGGCGGGTGACCCGGAGGACACGCCCCCCACGCGCCTCCTGGAAAGGACCGGCCATGGCGGTGCTCGCCCTGTTGATCCCACCCTTCATGCTCGGTGTGATCCTGATGCTTGGCCGCTATGAGGACCTCCTGCTGCCACCCGTCCGGTACGAGGAGGAGCCGGCGGAGACCCCTCTCGAAGGTTTGGGAGGGTGAGGAGTGGGCAGGGGGACAGAAAGTGCTTCGGACAGCAGGCACGTCCGTGGCAGCGGCACGATGTCGCTCCGGGTGCCTGTATCCGATCAGTGCGCTCGCCGCGGTGACCGTCCATCCCCGAGCACCCCATTGAGGGAGTTGCGACGCACCATGCCGACCCGAGCGACCGCGAAGCACCATCCGCACGACGACGCCCCCGACACGGCCGACGCCTTCCGCAGGCTCGCCGCGCTGCCCGAAGGACCCGAGCGCGACGCGCTGCGGGACGAGATCGTCGAGGCCTGGCTGCCCATGGCCGACCGCCTCGCCGGACGCTTCCGCAGCCGCGGCGAGAACTTCGACGACCTCCGCCAGGTCGCCGCACTCGGCCTGGTCAAGGCCGTGGACCGGTACGAGCCCGACCTGGGCAACGCGTTCGAGAGCTACGCGGTG
>KL568580.1:72389-72640 GCA_000715605.1 Streptomyces speibonae
TACCGCGCCGGGTCCAGGAACTGCGCAACCGCGTCCGGTACGCCTCCCAGGACCTCTCCCAGACCATCCCCGGACGGCGGCCGACCGTCGCGGAGATCGCCGAGAGCGCCCACCTCAGCGAGGAGGACGTCCGTACCGGCCAGGACGCGCTGGACAGCTACAGCGCGCTGTCCCTCGACGCGGAGCTGCCCGGCAGCGACGACGGCTACTCGCTGGGCGACGCGCTCGGAGCGGCCGATCCGGCGCCGGAC
>KL568580.1:72885-73111 GCA_000715605.1 Streptomyces speibonae
GGACACGGTGGTCGACCGCGAAGCCGTCAAGGACGGTCTCGCCGCGCTGCCGGAGCGGGAGCGGGCCATCCTCTACATGCGCTTCTTCGACGACATGACGCAGAGCGGTATCGCGGAGCAGCTCGGCATCTCGCAGATGCACGTCTCCCGCCTGATCAGCCGCTCCTGCGGCCGCGTACGCGACCAGGTGATGCGCGACACGGAGGATTAGCTGCCCGCGTGGGCC
>KL568580.1:73367-73984 GCA_000715605.1 Streptomyces speibonae
ACCCCCGGCCGCACGCAATGCCGTCACCCGCGTGGGTGGGCCCGTGACGCCAATCGTGTGCGGCCGCAGGCGAACCGGCGGGGGGCGGGCTGTGATGGTGGTGGGGCAATCGAGAAGCCCGCCCGCCCCGGCCGTCGCCTCAAGGAGCCCGCACCATGCGTCGCACCGCCCGTGCCCTGTCCCTCGCCGCCGTCACCGGCACCGTCCTCGGCGCGCTCATACCGGCCGCGTATGCGGGAACGGCCCCCCTCAGCGGCCCGTCGTGGGGCACCGCCTCGCACTCTCCGTGCCCCGGAACCGGGGGACACGGGGAGTGGGAGGGACACACGTCCGGCGCGGCCCCGGACGCCGCCCTCCCCGAGGGCACCACCCTGGACGAGCTCATTCCGGACGACGTCCCCGAGGAGGACGCCGGGATTCCCGCCCCGGCGGGCCCTGAGGTGTACGCGTCGAAGTCCCCCGGACCGACGACCGCCCCGCCCAAGCCGGCCGAACCCGAGCCGAGCCCGGTGGAGCCCAGGCCCACCGGATCCAGGAGCACCCCCTGCGCCCCCACCCCCTCCTCGGCGCCCCCCGCCCACCACGGCGTCCACGCCGGCGGGGGCGGGGCCTTCACC
>KL568580.1:74230-74570 GCA_000715605.1 Streptomyces speibonae
GGGCCTTCACCGACTCCGTGCCCGCGCTGGCCGCCGGCGGTCTGCTCATCGCGGGCGCGTTCGGTGCCGCCGCGCACCGGCTCTACCGGGACCGCACGGACCGTGCGGACGCCTGACGTCCGTGCGGTCCACCCGGCCGGCGCCCATGGCACGGGGCACGCTGGGTACTGGCGGGCCAAGAGGCGGCACGAGCGGATGCCGGGGCACCCGGTGCCGCCGGGAACTGTGCGGAGGTAGCGATGCTGCGGACGGATCCGGAAGGCCACGGCCCCGTCCGCTTCGGGCCGCCCGACCCCGAGGACGGGCTCCCCGTGCTGCCCGAGCTGTTCGCCGTACTGGC
>KL568580.1:74770-76014 GCA_000715605.1 Streptomyces speibonae
GCGACCGGCGCGGACTCCCCTCCGCCGTCGACCGGGTGGCCGTCGCCCCCGGTGCCCCCGCCCTGCTGGTGGCGCTGACCGCCGCCCTCGGCGGCGACGTGCTGGTGCCCAGGCCCTGCGCCGCGTGGTGGTCGCCCTATGCCCGGCTGCTGGGCCGGCCCGTCTTCCACGTGCCGACCCCGGCCGAGAGCGGCGGCGTACCCGATCCGTACGCGCTGCTGGAGACCGTGCGCCGGCTGCGGGACGAGGGCGGCGACCCGCGCCTGCTGGTGCTCTCCGTCGCCGACGACCCGACCGCCACCGTCGCCCCGCCCGAGCAGCTGCACGAGACCGTGGAGGCGGCCGTGGCCGAGGGGCTGCACCTGGTCAGCGACGAGACCTGGCGCGACACCCTGCACGACCCGCACGGCACCGTGCTGCTCAGCCCCGCCGAGATGTGGCCGGACCGGGTCACCGTCGTCACCGACCTGGTCGGCGCCCTGCTCCCGCCCGGCTGGCCCGCGGCGGTGGCCCGCTTCCCGGCCGGCGAGGAGGGCGACGCGCTGCACGCGCGCGTGCTCGACGTGCTCACCGCGCTGGACGCGCGCGTCGCCGCCCCCGTGGCCGCCGCCGCGGTGTACGCGCTGTCGGAGCCCGAGCCGGTCACCGCGCGCGTGGCCGCCGCCGTACGTCTGCACGCGGGCCTCGCCGCCGCCGCGCACCACGCGGTCGTCGCCGCCGGCGCCCTGTCCCGGCCCCCGAGCTGCGGCCGGCACCTGTACGTCGACCTGACGCCGCTCGCGCCCGCGCTCACCGCGTACGGTGTCGGCGACGCCCAGGAACTGGAGGACTTCCTCACCGCCCGGCTGGGCATGCCCGCGCCGGGCGGGCACCGCTTCGGCGACGAACTCGAGGCACCGCGCGTGCGGCTGTCCACCGCCCCCATGCTGGGCGCCACCCCGGAAGAGCGCGCGGAGTGCCTGCGCTCTCCCGCTCCCCTGGAACTGCCGCAGGTGCGACGCGCGTTGGATCATGTGACATCGGTCTTCGACGATCTCCGTGACGACGCTCGGCGATGGGAGTCCCCTCGATGACGCAGCGGCCCGAGTCGACCAGACGAACGACCACGACCACAGCCACGGACGCCCCGGCACCGGATTCCGGCACCCCCTCCTCCGCGCCCCCGTACCCCCCGCCGGCCGCGCCCCGCCCGCTCGCCGAGCGCCGGATGTGGCCGCGCGCCTTCCACGACCGGCTGACCGCCC
>KL568580.1:76264-76847 GCA_000715605.1 Streptomyces speibonae
GGCCTGAAGGCGTTCGCCCGCTTCGCCCGCGAGGGCGCCGTACGCCCCACCCCCGAGGGCCTCGCCGACATCCCCCGGCTGCCGTACGACCCCGGCCCGCTGCCCCGGGTGGACGCCCGCACCATCGCGGTCACCTGGGTGGGACACGCCAGCTGGGTGCTGCGGATCGGCGGGCTCACCGTGCTCACCGACCCGGTGTGGTCCCGCCGCATCCTGGGCACCCCGGCGCGCATCACGCCCGCCGGTGTCGCCTGGGAGGCCCTGCCGCGCGTGGACGCGGTCGTCATCAGCCACAACCACTACGACCACCTCGACGCCCCCACCCTGCGCCGGCTCCCGCGCGACACCCCGGTGTTCGTGCCCGCCGGGCTCGCCCGCTGGTTCCACCGCCGCCGGTTCACCCGGGTCACCGAGCTCGACTGGTGGGAGGCCGCCGAGCTGAACGGCGTACGGTTCGACTTCGTCCCGGCCCACCACTGGTCCAAGCGCACCCTCACCGACACCTGCCGCTCCCTGTGGGGCGGCTGGGTGCTCACCGACCGCGAGGGCCGCCGCGTCCACTTCGCCGGGGACACCGGCTACG
>KL568580.1:77037-77415 GCA_000715605.1 Streptomyces speibonae
TGTATAAGAGACAGGGCTACGGCCACTGGTTCTCCCGCATCGGCCGCCGCTACCCCGGCATCGACCTCGCCCTGCTGCCCATCGGCGCCTACGATCCCCGCTGGTGGCTGGCCGACGTCCACTGCGACCCGGAGGAGGCGGTCCGCGCCGCCCAGGACCTCGGGGCGCGCCGCATGGCCCCCATGCACTGGGGCACGTTCATCCTCTCCGCGGAGCCGGTCCTGGAGCCCCTGGTCCGGGTCCGCGCCGCCTGGGAGAAGGCCGGGCTGCCCCGCGAGGACCTGTGGGACCTGCCCGTGGGCGCCTCCCGGGTCCTGGGATGACCGCCGGCGGGCCTCATCCCGCGGCCGTCCCCCGCATCCGCCGCCACAGGCTCCG
>KL568581.1:0-1434 GCA_000715605.1 Streptomyces speibonae
AGGGTGGAGGGCGCGGGTGCGGCGGTGTGCGGTCCGGGGCCGTCGGCCTGGGCTCCCCCGGCGTCGGTCCCTGCGGTGACCGGTCCGGGGCCGCCCTCGGCCCGGGTTGCCCCGGCGCCGGGGCCCATGTCGCCGATCTCGTCGGCCAGTTGGTGGACGACGATGCCGTGGCGGAAGGCGACCTCGCCGACGTCGGCACAGGTACTGCCGTAGACGCAGAGGCGGTTGCCGCCCTCCCGTACGACCTCCACCGACCGGCGCGCCGCGCGGGCCTCCTGTGCGAGCAGCGCGGAGAGGCGGGCGGCGTGCGGGCTGCGGACGGCGACACGGGGGCGCAGCCGGGTACGTGAGAAGTCCGCGGCGTCCTGGTCGGCGACGGCCCTTCCGCCGTCCAGCGTGACCACGTGGTCCGCGATCCTCGCGGCCTCCTTCGGGTCCGCCGTCGTGCACAGGATCGTGCCGCCCTGGGCAGCGTGGGCCCGGAGCATGCCGTGCAGCCAGCGCCGCTCCCCGGGGGAGAGCCCTCGCGCGGGGTCGTCGAGCACGAGGGTGTGGGGGTCCGGGAGCAGCGCGCAGGCCAGGCCGAGTCGGCGGTCCATGCCGCGCGACAGGGTGCCGAGGCGTTCGTCGCGCAGGCTCACGAGCCCCACCGCTTCGAGAACTTCGTCGGCACGGCCCGCCGGGACGCCGGAGGCGGCGCACAGCATGCGGAGGTGTCCGCGGACGGAGCGGGCGGGGTGTCCCGGCACATCGCCCAGCAGTACGCCGACCTCGCGGGCGGGATGGGGGATGCGATGCAGGGGGCGGCCCCTGAAGTAGGTGATGCCTCGGCCGCGTTGCAGTTCGAGCATGAGCCGGAGCGCCGTCGTCTTGCCGGCGCCCGGCGCTCCGAGCAATGCGGTGACGCGGCCGGCGTGCGCCTCGAAGGAGACGTCGTCGACGGCGGGCGGGAGCTCTTTGCGGGGGTTGCTGGTCAGTCCGATGGCCTGGATCACCCGATGCAAGATAGCGTGCCATATCGGGTTTTTCGGGCATCGCACGGCCTGCGGAGGCAGGGGTGTACGCCCTGCCGGGCCCGCCGGGCGCTCCGCCGCCCGCGCCTCAGACCTCGGGGCGCAGCATCGGGGGGTTGAGCAGGGTGGCTCCGCCGGCCCGGAAGAGCTGCGCGGGACGGCCGCCCTGCCGGGTGGTCGTACCTCCGGTGGGGACCAGGAAGCCCGGTGTCCCGGTCACCTTGCGGTGGAAGTTGCGCGGGTCGAGCGCCACGCCCCAGACCGCCTCGTAGACCCGGCGCAGCTCGCCGACGGTGAACTCGGGCGGACAAAAGGCCGTCGCCAGCGACGAGTACTCGATCTTGGAGCGGGCGCGCTCCACCCCGTCCGAGAGGATCTGGGCGTGGTCGAAGGCGAGCGGCGCCACCGGCTCGCCGTCCCT
>KL568581.1:1630-2421 GCA_000715605.1 Streptomyces speibonae
CCCTGCCGTAGCCGTCCTGCTGGAGCAGCTCCTCCACGGGCGCCCAGCGGGCGTTGCTGGCGTCACCGCCCGCCCGGGGCGCGGGCAGGTCGGGTGCCAGGGCGAGATGGGCGACGCTGACGACCCGCATCCGGGGGTCGCGCTTGGGGTCGCCGTAGGTGGCGAGCTGTTCCAGGTGGGCTCCGTTGTCCTGGGCGGGGATGGCGGGGTCGTGCACACGCAGTCCCGTCTCCTCGGCCAGTTCCCGGGCCGCCGCCTGCGCCAGGTCCTCGTCGGCCCGTACGAAACCGCCGGGGAGCGCCCAGCGCCCCTGGAACGGCGGTTCCCCCCTGCGCACCGCCAGCGCGCACAAGGAGTGGCGGCGTACGGTCAGCACGACCAGGTCCACGGTGACGGCGAAGGGCGGGAAGGCTGACGGGTCGTAGGGCATGCCGCGATCATAGTCGTCTGCCTGACGATAAACACTCCCTTCGCCGGTCGTATCTCTCTGATCCACTTCGGTCCGGCGCGTCGGCCGCCGCCACCTCCCCGCGGTGCGACGAAGGGCCGTCCCACCAGGTCACACCCCCAGTTGCAGCCCTTCGGCCGCTTCCTCGACCATGGCGAGACCGAGGCGGCCGATCCGCACGGAGAAGGAGGCGCCCGCGACGCGCAGACCCATGAGAACGATCTCGCCCAGCGGCGCGCTGCGCACCGGCCGCAGCGTCACTGTCCCGGCCGGAACATCGGGGCGTATCCCGGCCAGAGCGGTCAGCATCAGAACCACGGCTGTCTCTTATACACATCTCTGA
>KL568581.1:2577-3570 GCA_000715605.1 Streptomyces speibonae
CAGAGATGGGTATAAGAGACAGGCCGTGGCCGCTGGGCGACAGGCCGCCGGATGCGGAAGGGGAGCGCTCCCCTCGGTGCGCCGCTCTCCCGCGTACATCTCGGGCAGCCGGTGGCCGAACGCCTCGGCCGCCGCGAGGACGCCCCGCAGCAGGGATGTCGCCTCCCGGTCGTAACCGGCGTGGGCGAGGCCGGCGACCGCCACCGCCGTTTCGTGCACTCGCACGGCGCCGGTCCGGTGACCGAACGGGTTGTGGCCTGTCTCCTTCACGCCCAGCCCGCGCAGGCCCCAGCCCGAGTCCAGGTCGGGTCCGCCCAGCAGCCGGGCCAGGCGCTCGGTGTGCACCTTGCCAAGGAGGCCCGGCGCGAGCCGGCCGCCGCCCAGGAGCCCGGTGTCGAGCAGGTGCACGGCCTGTGCGCCCAGGTGCGGGACGAGACGGCCGTCCGGCGCGCGGGCCGCTGCCGGACGGTCTCCCCGGTGGTCGTCGATCCAGAACTCCTCGCGGAACGCCCGGCGCAGTTCCCCCGCCCACTGGCGCAGCCCGCCGCCGCCTGGTCTGCCGTACGCGTCGAGCAGGTCGGCCCCGAGCAGCGCCGCCCGGTGGGCATGGGCCTGTGTCTCGCAGCGGATTGCTCCGCCGGGCTGCGGGTCGGGCAGGTGGACGCCGTCGCCCACGGTGGTCCGCAGCCAGTTCAGACAGCGCTCGGCGGCCGGGAGCAGTTCCTCGGTGTCGCGTTCGGGCAGTCCCCAGCGGCGGGCCTCGGCCAGCAGCACGGGGAAGAGCAGCGTCGCCTCCGTGCCCGTGCAGGCCGGGGGCAGATACGGTCCGGTGTCCCGGTACGGGCCGGGGATCATGCCGCGCCCCCGTCCCGGCCCGGGGAGTTGGGTGCGGGCGAGGGTCCGCAGGGTGCCCGCCGCGAGGCCGGTGCCCAGGGGCAGCGCCATCCGGGCGGCGGCGAGGGCCTCGGCGGGGGCGAGCCCGCAGCGCCAGGG
>KL568581.1:3756-4198 GCA_000715605.1 Streptomyces speibonae
GGGCGAGCCCGCAGCGCCAGGGTGCGCCGGCCGCCAGGTGGACGTCGGCCGGGTGCTCTTTGTCCCGCAGCAGGAGGGCGCCGAGGTCGTCGACGCCGGCCCGCAGCAGCGCGGGGACCCGGGGGTCGTCTCCCGCGGCACGTGCCGGTGCGAGGGGGTTGGTCCCGGCGCTGCCCACGGCCCGCCGGGGTGTCGCTCCGTCCGGCCGTACCCGCAACTCGACGCTGGCGCTGCCGCCCGGATACAGGTCGAGCTCCCACCGCAGCAGCCCGGGCCCGGCCAGCACCTCGGCCGGGGACGGTGCGGCCGTGACCGACGCGCCGGCGTCGGCGCGGGACCAGCGCAGGCCGGAGTCGTGGACGCGGGCGGGCAGCTGGGGGCCCGCGTGACCGGCGGCGATCTCTCCGAGGCCGGCGAGATCCGTGCCGAGCGCCACCTCGAC
>KL568581.1:4414-6252 GCA_000715605.1 Streptomyces speibonae
CAGCCGCAGCGGACGGGCGGCCGCGCTGTGCAGCGTGATCCGCTCCGTGCCGTCCGCGCAGCGGGTCCGCTCCACGACCACGTCCGGGTCGGGACCACCGCCGTGCGGTGACACACGCAGCGTTCCCACGAACCGCGCCCGGTCGGCGGCCACCATCCGCGCCTGCACCGGGAGTGGTTCCCGTCCGGCGACACGGACCTGGCAGCGGGAGAGCAGACGCCGCCCGTCGCGGTAGAACCCCTCCAGGCCGCTTCCGGTCTGCTGGCCCTGCTCCGTCGAGACGGCGAGCCCGGGAAGGGCGACGCAGATCATGACGGCGTGCGCGGGCGGCAGTTCGCCCTGCCAGCGGAAGGCGGGCGGACGGTCCCGCCGACGGACCGACGGCGTACGCGCGGCGGTGTCGTGGGCCGCGCGGCGGCCTGCCGCCGGGGCTCCGGCATGGCCATCGGCGAGGGCGGGCGGAACCGGCTGTTGCATGGGCGGACCTTCTCCGTGCTCGGTGTGCCTCGGACCGGCCCGGCTCCTTGAGGTCCCGGCCGGGCCGACGCGGTACGGCGGCCCACCCCGTCCAGGCGTTCCGCCACTCAGGTGAACGGCCCCACGGCCGTCCCGGTCACGCCCACGCCGGACCTGCCCTACCTTCGGAGACAGCCCCGGCAGTCGCCCCCGGGTCACCGCGCCCCACCGAAGCCCCCACCACCGGGCGACGAGCCCTCCCGCAGCACAGCGCGCCGCCTCTCGGCGCCCGGTACCGCTCTTGCCGAACGCGCAGGGCCGAGGCCACCACCGGAACACGTCCCGCACCGGCCTCCGCCGCCGCGCGTCCCGCTCAGGACCGTCCCGCCGCCCCGCCGCCCCGCCGGAAACGTCCCCCGACGCCCGCGCCCCGTCACCGCGCCCCACCGGAGCCCCCACGACCGGGCGACGTGCCCTCCTGCGGCAGCGTGCGCCGGCCCTCGGCGTCCGAGGCCGCTGTTCCCGGACGCGGACCGGTTGGACGACGGTTTGCGCCGACCGACAAGGCGCCACCGTTGCGGGCGCGCCTCGACGACGTCTTCGGGTACGGGAGCCGTCCGCCCGGGCGTCCCTCGTCGCCGCGCCTCCTGCGCGAGGCACCGTTACCCGTACCGGGCGGACGCGAGCGCTGCCGCCGGGGCAACGGGGGTGGCGCCGGGACGGGTGCGGCGGCCGGGGGCGGACCGTCGGTCCTGCTGTGCGGGTCCGCGTCCGTGGCCCGGGCCGGCCGGTCGCGATCCACGCGTTCGGCTCGCAGGCAGCGGCGGACCGACTCGGGGTCGAGGCCCTCGTTGCACGCCTGGTGCAGCAGGCGTGCGAAGAGATAGTCGGGGTCGGCGGCAAGCGCCAGAGCGAAGGCTTCCCGGGCCTCCAGTTCGTCACCGGTGGACCAGGCGACCCATCCGGCGAGGGTGAGAGGTGCCGCGGCGTGTTCGCCGTACGCTCCGACGCAGCGGCGTGCGAGCGCCCGCCACAGACGGAGGGCAGGGGCCGCTTCGACGCCCTCCATCCACTCGGCCGCGCGATCGCGGGTCGTGCGGTCCTGCAGGCCGAGGATCAGCGTCGCCGCCTCGTCGTGCCCGAGCAGTTCGTCGTCCCGCAGGTCCTCGGCGGCCGTGCCGGGGGCGGGCGGGGCGCCGGCGAAGCGGCCCATGATCCGCAGGGCCAGGCCCAGCGTCTCCTCGGCGACCTCGGGGCGGCCCGCCGCGTCGAGGATCCTGGGGATGAGCGTCAGCCCCGCGACGTCCAGGGCCTTCTCCTGTTCGACGGTGCGGCTCTCCCGGGGCAGCAGCTGGCGCGCAGTTCGCGCAGTCTGCCGCGGA
>KL568581.1:6461-8293 GCA_000715605.1 Streptomyces speibonae
CCTGCCGCGGATCTGGAGGCCCGCGTAGGTGGCCGCGGCGGCCAGTACCGAGGTGCCGGGCAGGCCCAGCGGTGTGCCCTCGCCCGGGCAGCAGCCGTCGTCGTCGCAGCAGTAGGACCAGAAGCGGCCGTCGGAGACGCAGAGGGCCTCCACCACCGGGATGTCCAGGGCGCCGCATTCCAGGCGGAGGGCCTGGGCGAGCGGGCCCAGCCGTTCCTTGACCTGCCTCCCCGATTCGCCCGGGCCCGGCTCGCGGCAGAGGAAGACGACCATCTGCTCCGGCCTGGTGCCCCGGCGCTCGCTGCCCCTCACCAGACCTTGGACCAGCTGCCGGGCGGCGCCGGGCCAGTCGTCCGCGTCGGTGGGGATGCCGAGCCGGGCCCGGCCGCCGAACCGGCCCTGCCCGTCCTTTTCGTGCAGGGCGACCAGCACGATGCTCTCCTCCGGCCGGTAGCCCAGGAGGTACGGCAGGGCGTCGGCGAGCTCGGCGGGGCTGCGCAGGGTGACCTGCTGGGTGCCGTCGCTGTCGTACACGGTGGGGCCGGTGTCGTCCGGGCCCGGAATGCCGCTGTTGTCGGGGGATCCGGTGGTCTCGCTGTGGTTCGTCATGCCGAGACGATCTCGCAGATTCCGGCATTCCGGTTCTTCCTGTGGATAAGTCGGATCAGGGACATGTCACGCTATGGGATTCCCCGTCGACCCGCCCGCTTGTCCACAACGGCCGACGGGATGTCGGCGCCGTCCTGTTGTATGGGACCCATGGAGCACACGAGCAACACGGATCTCCGGACGGCCGCCGACGCGGTCCTCGCCCGTCTCGTCGGGGACGCCTCGGGCGAGGCCCGGCTGCGCGAGGACCAGTGGCGGGCGATCGAGGCGCTCGTCGCCGACAAGCGCCGTGCACTGGTCGTCCAGCGCACGGGCTGGGGCAAGTCCGCCGTGTACTTCGTGGCCACGGCGCTGCTGCGGGCGCGGGGCAGCGGGCCCACGGTGATCGTTTCCCCGCTCCTGGCTCTCATGCGCAACCAGGTGGAGTCGGCCGCCCGGGCCGGGATCCAGGCCCGGACGATCAACTCCTCCAACAGCGAGGAGTGGGACGCGATCCAGGACGAGATCGCCGCCGGCGACGTGGATGTGCTGCTGGTGAGCCCCGAGCGGCTCAACAACCCGGACTTCCGCGACCAGGTCCTGCCCAGGCTCTCCGCGGCGACCGGGCTGCTCGTGGTCGACGAGGCGCACTGCATCTCCGACTGGGGGCACGACTTCCGCCCGGACTACCGGCGGCTGCGCACCATGCTCACCGACCTGCCGGACGGCGTGCCGGTGCTCGCCACCACCGCCACCGCCAACGCCCGTGTCACCGCCGACGTCGCGGAGCAGCTCGGCACGGGAGGCTCGTCGGACGCGCTGGTGCTGCGCGGCCCGCTGGACCGGGAGAGCCTGAGCCTGAGTGTGCTGCGCCTGCCGGACGCCGCGCACCGGATGGCCTGGCTTGCCGACCACCTGGACGAGCTCCCGGGCTCGGGAATCGTCTACACCCTGACCGTGGCCGCCGCCGAGGAGGTCACCGCGTTTCTGCGGCAGCGCGGACACACCGTCGCCTCGTACACCGGCAGGACGGAGAACGCCGAACGGCAGCAGGCCGAGGAGGACCTGCTGGCCAACAAAGTGAAGGCGCTGGTCGCCACCTCCGCTCTCGGCATGGGTTTCGACAAGCCCGACCTGGGCTTCGTGGTGCACCTCGGCTCGCCGTCCTCCCCCATCTCCTACTACCAGCAGGTCGGCCGCGCCGGACGCGGTGTCCGGCACGCCGAGGTGCTGCTCCTGCCGGG
>KL568581.1:8467-9320 GCA_000715605.1 Streptomyces speibonae
GTCCGGCACGCCGAGGTGCTGCTCCTGCCGGGGAAGGAGGACGAGGCGATCTGGGAGTACTTCGCGTCGCTCGCCTTCCCCTCCGAGGATCTGGTGCGCCGCACGCTCGACGTCCTGGCGCACGCGGACCGGCCCATGTCGCTGCCCGCCCTCGAGCCGCTGGTGGAGCTGCGCCGTTCCCGGCTGGAGACCATGCTCAAGGTCCTCGACGTGGACGGGGCGGTGAAGCGGGTCAAGGGCGGCTGGATCGCGACCGGGCAGCCGTGGGCGTACGACGCCGAGCGCTACGCGTGGGTGGCGCGCCAGCGCAAGGCCGAGCAGCAGGCGATGCGCGAGTACGCGGCGAGCACGGACTGCCGGATGGAGTTTCTGCAGCGCCAGCTGGACGACGAGGGCGCCAAGCCCTGCGGCCGGTGCGACAACTGCGCGGGCGCGCGGTACACCGCCGAGGCCTCCGCGACCGCATTGGAGGCGGCCCGCGAGGATCTCGGCCGGGCGGGCGTGGAGGTGGAGCCCCGGCGGATGTGGCCCACGGGCCTGCCGGCGATCGGCATGAACCTCAAGGGCCGCATCCCGGCCGGGGAGCAGGCCGCGCAGGGAAGAGCGCTGGGGCGGCTGTCGGACATCGGCTGGGGCAACCGGCTGCGTCCGATGTTCGCGCCGCAGGCGCCGGACGGGCCGGTGCCGGACGATGTCGCCCAGGCCGTGGTGGGCGTGCTGGCCGACTGGGCCAAGGGGCCCGGCGGGTGGGCGCCGGGGGTGGCGGACCCGCAGGCCCGGCCGGTGGGAGTGGTCACCGTCGCCTCCCGCACCCGCCCGCGGCTGATCCACTCGCTGGGAGCGCGGATCGCGG
>KL568581.1:9499-10457 GCA_000715605.1 Streptomyces speibonae
CTGCCGCTGCTCGGATCGCTGGCCTACACGGACGAGGCGCACCGCGCGTCCCGGAGCAACAGCGCCCAGCGTCTCAAGGTGCTCGACGGGGCGCTCACCGTGCCCGCCGACCTCGCTGCCGCACTCGCCCAGGCGCCGGGTCCGGTCCTGCTCGTGGACGACTTCACGGAGACGGGCTGGACCCTCGCGGTCGCCGCGCGTCTGCTGCGGCGGTCCGGTGCACAGGGCGTGCTTCCCCTTGTGCTGGCCGTACAGGGCTGACGGTTCGGCCCACCCGATGGGTGGGGATATTAGCCTTGGAACACCCGATACCGGTCCGCTGCCCCAATTGCTCGTTGCCGCATCCAAGTTCGACAGGAAGAATTGAAGTCCGCACCCGCACGGCCTGCCCGCCGATCAGGTAGGGCTCTGTTGCGTGCGCGCTCCCCCGAATCCGACCCCGCCCGCAGTCCGGGCGTAGCCGAAGGGAGGACCGTGACCTTCGGATTCGCTCAGTCCTCGGCGGCATCGCTGTCGACGTCCGCCGCTTCCGCCACGCGTGTGCTCGAGCCCGCGGAGTGGGCTGCCGCGGGAATCCCCCTGCTGCGCAGTCCGCGTGAGGTCGTGAGCGGACTGCACGCCCGGCATCATCCTGCTCCGGCGACCGCCGTCGTCGCCGTGCTCGACCCGGACGAACGTCTGCGAGCGAGCGCGTCGTTCACCCGCCGTGCCGCCTCGGCGGACGGCTGGATGTTCCGCAACGCGCTGCTGGCCCAGTTGCGCCGGGTCATCCCGCACGACCTGCGGCGGCGCACTCCCGTACGCACGGCCGTGCTGCTCTACTGCCGTGACGGCGACGCCCATTGGACGGAGGAGGACGGCGCGTGGATGTGGGGGCTGCGGGACGCCTGCACTCTGCACGGGCTGCGCTGCGGGGCGTACATCACGCTGACGCGTGACGGCTGGCAGGTCCTCGGCG
>KL568581.1:10773-11450 GCA_000715605.1 Streptomyces speibonae
TGCCGCATCGGACGTGCTCCGCCGCGCGGCGGCCCGCTGACTCCGGGGAGCCACAACCGGATCCCGCGCCGCACCGGCCGGGAACACGGCAGAGCACTGTGCTCAGGCAAGGCACCGACCACGCCGTCGGCCTCAGCCTCTCGGACCTCGCCGTTCACGGCCGCCCCTCGGACCTCGCCGCCCGCGACCAAGGCACGGCAGCACACTGCCTGCGCACAGCACCGGACGACGCCGTCGGCCTCAGAGCCCCGGACCTCGCCCGTTCACCGTCGAGCCCTCCGAGCCGCGCCGCCAGCAGCCGGGGCACGGCAGAACACCATGCTTGTGCACGACACCAGACCGCACCGTCGCTCGCACCCCCGGGCCGCGCCGTTCACAGCCGAGCCCCGGCCCTCCGCCCTCGGCCAGGGCGCGGCAGAGCACCATGCTTGGCATGGCACCGAATCGGGCTCTCGTCCTCAGTCTCCGGGCCTCGCCGTTCACGGCCGGGTCTCCCGGACCGCGCCGTCCGCAGTCCGGGCGTAGCGAGGCACCGTACTTCGGCACGACACGGAACCGCGCCCTCGTCCTCAGCCCCGGACCGCAACCGTCCGCAGCCGAGGCGCGGCAGGGCGCCCTGCCCGCGCACAGCTCCGGACCCGGTCGTGGGCGACGGTGGCGCTCGCCACCGTCGCAGT
>KL568581.1:11642-16011 GCA_000715605.1 Streptomyces speibonae
TCCGGTGGCCGGATGCGCCGGACGGCGCGGACGCCGCGTGCGCGTCGCGCCCCCGGCCCGGGTGGCGTTGCGTCGGGTCAGACCGCCGCGCCCAGGACCGAGTTGATGCGCTGCGGATCTCCGCACACGATCAGCAGGGCGCCGGCCCGGGCGTGAGCCACCGACAGGGCGGAGGCGGCCGCGGACTCGGGGCCGCCGTTGACGGCGACCACCACGACGGGCCGAGCTCCTGCGCGCTCCGCCACCTTGGCATCCGCGTAGAAGACGTCGTCACCGGCGTCGTGCTGAGCCCAGTAGGAGGCTTCACCGAAGGACAGTTCGTGGGTGGCCCACGGGTGCGGCTCACCGGTGGTGATCACCAGGACGTCGCCGGGGGCGCGGCCCGAGTCCAGCAGCAGGTCCACGGCCTCCTCGGCGGCGTCGAGCGCCCCCTGGGCGGAGGCCGGGATCAACTGGATCTGCGGGGTGGCCGCAGCGCGGTCGGACCGGCCCGCGGGAGCGGACTCGGCCGCGGGGGCCGCATCGCGCGACGCGCGCTGCACCGGCGGCGCGGGCCGCGGCGGGCCGGGACGACCGGGACGCGACGGAACCGCGGGGCGGGGACCGGGTACGGGGCGGGGGGTCGGCGCGGTGCGGCCGCTGGCCGGTGTGGCGCGGGGACCCTGGGCACTCTCGTGAATCTGAGGCTCCTCGGGAATGAGAGGCATGAGCTGATTTTTATCAAACGTAGGTACGACACGCGCCGCCGGGTGGCACAAGAGTACGGGCGGGCCGTCAGAAGTCGAAGCCGAGCTGACCCTCGATCTCCGGAACGAGCCCGTCCGTCCAGGTGCGGACCTTCTTGAGATGCCGCCACTGGGGCAGCGCATCAAGATACGCCCACGACAACCGGTGGTACGGGGTGGGTCCCCGGACCTCCAGTGCGGCCCTGTGCACGGGCGACGGATACCCGGCGTTGTCCGCAAAACCGAAGTCTGCATGGTCGGTGCCCAGTTCGGCCATCATTTTGTCGCGCTGAACCTTGGCGATCACCGAGGCCGCCGAGACCGCCACGCACGACTGGTCGCCCTTGATGACCGTACGGACCCGCCAGGGGGCACCGAGATAGTCGTGCTTGCCGTCGAGGATCACCGCGTCGGGCCGCACCGGGAGCGCGTCCAGGGCGCGCACCGCCGCCAGTCGGAGCGCGGCGGTCATGCCCAGGTCGTCGATCTCCTCGGGGGAGGCGTGCCCCAGGGCGTACGAGGTCACCCAGGTCCGCAGCGTCTCGGCGAGTTCGGTGCGCCGCTTGACGGTGAGGAGCTTGGAGTCGGTCAGCCCCGGCGGGGGCCGGCGCAGTCCGGTGACCGCCGCGCAGACGGTGACGGGACCGGCCCACGCGCCGCGCCCCACCTCGTCCACGCCTGCGATGATCTTCGCTCCGGTCGTGGCGCGGAGTGAGCGCTCGACGGTGTGAGTAGGCGGTTCGTACGGCATGGCGCACTAAGCGTACGCCGCCCGCGTCCGGCCGCGACACCCCGGTTCCCCCGTGGCACCGGCGTTCTCACCAGGCCCGGCTCAGGCGTCGCTCCGCCGCAGCAGCGGGATCATCAACTGGTCGACCATTTCCTCCAGATCGGCATCCGGCCATTCGCATCCGCACATCTTCGAGCGGTACATCATCATCGCCGGGATGGCGTCACAGACGTAGGCGTTCGTCGCGTCGGGACGCACGTCTCCCCGCTCGATTCCTCGCTGGATCACCTCACGCAGCATCTCGAGGGTCGGTTCCACGACGCCGTCGAAGATGACGGCATGGAAGCGCTCGGCCTGGGTGGTGTCGCATTCGTGAATCACCGCACGCAGCGCGAGTCCCGACTGGGAGAACCACGCGTCGCGCGCCCGCCGGCACAGCGCCAGCAGATCGTCACGCACGTTGCCCAGGTCCGGCACGGCATCGAAGTGCGGCAGCCCGGACCGCAGCGCGTCCGCGACGAGGTCCTCCTTGGACGGCCAGCGCCGGTACACGGCGGCCTTCCCGGTCTGGGCACCCGCGGCGACACCCTCCATCGTCAGGCCGTTCCAGCCGACCGTGCTGAGCTGCTCCAGGGCGGCGTCGAGGATCGCGCGTTCCAGCACGGCGCCGCGGCGCCGGGAGGATGCCGTCTGGGCGTGGGCGGCCGCCCAGCTCGAAGTAACCATCTGAAATCTCTCCAACGAGCAGCTGAAGCGGGCATTCCGGGGATGAACGCGTGCCGCGCGGCGACCGAGGGGGACGCGCCGAACGGCAACTCTTAAAGAGAACGCTTGCGTTCACTGTCAAGGACTCCTACCGTTGAGCGCAACAGTGAACGCGAGCGTTCACTGACGCTCTCGTGGGGGACCCATAGTGACAACCTCTCCTTTGATCCATGACCAGAAGCCGGGTGCGGCACGCCGGGGCGGGCATCCCGGCATCGCGCTCACCGTCATCGCGGCCTGCCAACTCATGGTGGTACTCGACGCGACGATTGTGAACATCGCGCTCCCGCACATCCAGAACGCTCTCGAATTCAGCACCACCGACCTCACCTGGGTGGTCAGCGCCTACACCCTGACCTTCGGCGGGCTGCTGCTCCTCGGCGGCCGCGCGGGCGACATCCTCGGCCGCCGTCGTGTCTTCATGTCCGGCATCCTGCTGTTCACCGTCGCCTCGCTGCTGGGCGGGCTCGCCCAGGAGCCGTGGCAACTGCTGGCCGCGCGCGTGCTGCAGGGTGTGGGTGGTGCGATCGCGTCGCCCACCTCGTTGGCGCTCATCACCACCACGTTCCCTGAAGGGCCCGAGCGCAACCGTGCCTTCGGAGTCTTCGCCGCGGTCTCCGCGGGCGGCGGCGCCATCGGCCTGCTCGCGGGCGGCATGCTCACCGAGTGGCTCGACTGGCGGTGGGTGCTCTTCGTCAACGTGCCGATCGGTGTGCTGATCGCCGTACTCACCCCGATGTACATCAACGAGTCCGAGCGGCACTCCGGCCGCTTCGACATCGCGGGGGCGGTGACCTCGACCGCCGGTATGGCCTCCCTCGTCTACGGCTTCATCCGCGCGGCGGAGGAGGGCTGGCGGGACGGCCTGACCGTCGGCTCCTTCGCGGCGGCCGCGGTCCTGCTGGTGGCCTTCGCGATGATCGAGTCCCGCGCCAAGGAACCGATCACCCCGCTGCGGATGTTCGCCGACCGCAACCGCTCCGGCACCTATGTGATCATGCTCAGCCTCGCCGCGGCGATGTTCGGCATGTTCTTCTACATCGTCCTGTTCGTGCAGAACGTGCTCGGATACAGCCCGATCGAGGCCGGTCTCGCCTTCGTGCCGGTGACGGTCGTGATCGCGCTGGGGGCCGGGCTGTCGCAGCGGTTCCTTCCGGTCTTCGGACCCAAGCCGTTCATGCTCATCGGTTCGGCACTCGCCGCGACCGGACTGGCCTGGCAGACACTGATCAGCTCCGACAGCTCCTATGTCGGCGGCATCCTCGGCCCGATGCTGATCTTCGGCTTCGGCATGGGCCTGAACTTCGTGACGCTCACCCTCACCGCCGTCTCCGGCGTGGCCCAGCACGAGGCCGGCGCGGCGTCCGGGCTCCTCAACGCCACCCAGCAGGTGGGCGGCTCGGTGGGCCTGGCCCTGCTGACGACGGTGTTCGGCTCGGCCAGCAGGGAGGAGGCGGAGAAGCAGGTACCGGGCTTCCTCGCCGACGGTACGGCGGAGCAGAAGGCGGAGTTCGCCCGGACCCAGCAACTGCCGGCTCCCTGGGGACACGAGGTGCTCGCGCAGGGCATCTCCACGGCCTTCGTACCCGCCGCCGCGCTGGCGGTGGTCGCCCTGGCCACCGCGTGGTTCGTCATCCGGGTCCGCAAGAGCGACCTGGAGGCACTCTCGGGGGCGGCGGGACCGGGCATGGGCTGAACCCGGGATGCCACGGGCGCGGCCCGGCGGCTCTTCGGACGACGTCACGGGAGTCGGCCGGAGGACGCCGGGCCTGCTCGCGCACCACGACGCCACGGCGCTCAGGACGAGCAGCACGGCGAGCCGCACATACCGGATCACGCGACCGCTCCTCTCCGCCCGATACCCCTCGATACCCCTCGATGTACTCGTGCGCTCGATGCACTCGTACGCCCGATGCGCCCGACGCGCCCGATCTCCTCCGATCCGCCGGCACGGCAGGTGACGCACCTGTCGGTGCCGGCCTCATGCCTCACACGGTGGATGTCCGGACAACGAACGTCCGGTCACGGAGAGTTCCCGCGAAGTACGGAGAGTTCTCCAGCGCCGCCGGCTGCCCGCCTGAAGCCGCCCGCTGCCCGCCTCGGGCCGCCCGCCTCAAGCCGGCGTGCGCAGCCACCCAGGCAGCGGCTC
>KL568581.1:16233-19302 GCA_000715605.1 Streptomyces speibonae
GGGCGACCACACCGCCCACGATCGCGCAGGTCGTGTCGACGTCACCGCCCACCTGCGCGGTCGTCCAGAAGCCCTGCTCGTAGTCGCCCAGCGCCCGCGCCGCCGACCAGAGCGCGAACGGCACGGTGTCATGCGCCGTGGTCCGTCGTCCGCACCCGAGCACGGCGGCCACGGTCGCCGCGTCGGCGTAATCCAGCATGTCCCGGGCCCGGCGCAGCCCCGCGCCGACCGCGCTGCGCGCGGGCACCAGCGCGATGACCCCGTCGAGAAGGGCCTCCGGTCCCGGCGGTCCGTCCGGCGCCGCGGCGAACGCGGCGGTCGCGGCGACGGCCATCGCGCCGACGACGGCCTCACGGTGCTGGTGCGTGGGATAGGAGGAGACCTCGGCCTGATGGGTGGCCTGCTCCGGGTCGTCCGCGTACCAGGCGCCCAGCGGAGCGATGCGCATGGCGGCACCGTTGCCCCACGACCCCTGGCCGTTGAAGAGCGCCGCGGACAGCTCGCGCCAGTCGCCGCCCTCCCGGACCAGCCGCAGCAGCCGGTTGACCGCGGGGCCGTACCCCCGGTCGAAGTCGTGGTGCGCGGCGAAGGACTCGGCGAGAGCGTCCTGATCAATCCTCCGGTGTGCGGCGAGCACGGCGACGACGGAACACGCCATCTCGGTGTCGTCGGTCCACTGCCAGGGGCCCGGGGGCAGCTCGCGGCGCTTGAGCAGCGGATAGTTCACCGGCACGAAGAACTGGGAGCCGAGCGCGTCACCCACGGACAGTCCGCGCAGGGCGGCCAGGGCGCGCTCCAGGCGCCCGGCGGGAGAGGAATCAGCGGTCATCGCACTGCCACTCTAACCGGTGCCCGCCTCTGACCATGGCCCCGCCGCCTATCCGGTGATCCCGTAGGGCTCCGGTTCCCGCCAGCGTTCGAAGGGCCGGTCGAGGGTGTACTTGCCGTTCTCCCCCAGGACGAGCATCCGCATCTCGGCGTTCCCCGGATTCGACAGGGACTCGAACTCGGCCACGGTCCAGTGGAACCACCGCATGCAGAACAGCCGCATCGCCAGGCCGTGGGTGACGATCAGGACGTTGGGCGGATGGTCCGGGGCCTCGAAGCTGCGGAACAGGCTCTCCAGGAAGCCGCCGACCCGGTCGTAGACGTCGGCGCCGGACTCGCCCTGGGCGAAGCGGTAGAAGAAGTGCCCGTAGGCGTCCCGGTAGGCCTTCTGCAGGCGCACGTCCTCGCGGTCCTGCCAGTTCCCCCAGTCCTGCTCGCGCAGCCTGGGCTCCTCGCGCACGCGTATCAGCCCGGGGTCGAGTTCGAAGGCGCGCAGCGTCTGGTGGGTCCGGCGGTACGGGGAGACGTAGACGCTGACCCGCTCGTCGCCGAACAGCTTGCGCAGCCGCTCGCCGGTCTCCGCGGCCTGCCGTCTGCCCCGCTCGGTCAGGGCGAGGGCGTGGTCGGGTTCGCGCTCATAAACGGAGTCATCAACATTGCCCGTTGATTCACCGTGCCGGACAAGGACGATGCGCCGTGGTCGTGCCATGCCAAAACCCTAGATCGGGTGACGCCCGGACGGGCACTCGTGGGGTCCTCGTACGGCGTACGTCACACCCGGCACCGCATCACGCACCGCGCGCGGGCGCGTGCGCAGCGGTACGTACGTCACACCGTCCAGGCGGACTCCATGTCGACGATGTCCCCCGCCAGGGCCGCGATGTCCGCCTCCGTCTGCGCCCGCAGGGCGAGCCGCTCCACCCGCTCGGTGCGGTACTTGCCGTGCTCGGCGGCCGCACGCCACATTGACAGCACCAGGAACTCGTTGCCCGGAGCCTCGCCGAAGAGCCCCCGGACCATGCCGGGCGAGCCGGCCATCGCCGGGTTCCAGACCTTCTCCTGCATGAGGACGAAGTGCTCCGCCCGCTCCTCGTGGACGCGGCACAGGGCGACCCTGAGCAGGTCGGCGTCGGTGAAGCGCGGTTCGAATCCGGTCTTCACGTCGAAGCGGTGGTCGAAGAGTCTGACCTGGGCGTTGGTGAAGGTGCCCGACTGGGCCGAGGCGAGCCGGTCGTGGGAGCGCGCCATGAAGGAGTCGTAGAAGGCGCGGCTCTCCCAGAAGGAGAAGATGTGCGCCACATCGGACCTCCCCCGGCTCCATCCCCCGCCCTGTGCGCGAAACCCCGGCTCCCCCAGAAGCCCCGCCCATTTCCGCTGCCCCCGCTCGAACCCGCGGCGGTCCACCACGGTGCAGCGAATCCACTTGACCAGCACCGCGCCATCGTAAGGCCAGCGGGCGTGGCGTCGGTCACGCTCGCGGTGACTGCTTGCCGCTGTCCGACGGCCGGCGCGTGGCAGGATGGACATTCTGCCGTGAACATCCGGCAGTTGAGGTGAGCGGGGCAGGACGGTCACGAGGAAGGGGAAACTGGTGAACGGCCTCAACAAGGGCTTGAGCAAGGTCGAGATCGCGCTGAAATGGGACCCGAGTCCCTCGGGCGAGCCCGCCACCGACCTGGATCTGGTCGCCGCGCCCTATCCGGCGGACGACCCGCACGGCGACCCGGGCTATGTGGTGCACTTCGACAGCCGCTCCCCCGACGGCACCATCACGCTGAACCGGGACAGCAAGGACGGCAAGGGCTTCGGCTACGACGAGGTCATGACGCTGGAACTGGACCGGCTCGCCGACCGGTACGCGCGCGTGGTGGTCGGCGTCCTCATCCAGCAGCACCAGACGCGTCGGACCTTCTCCGGTGTGCGCAACCCGGGGCTGCGCATCCGCGAGGGGTACACCGTCCTGGCCGAGGAGGACTTCGGCGGTGTGCTGGGGGCCATGGCGGCGACGGTCGCGGAGTTCGTCCGGGACGAGTCGGGCGCCTGGGAGCTGCGCACCGGCGTCCAGGGATTCGACGGCGAACCGGCGGACTTCTCCCGCGGGATGGGTGCCTCCCGGCGCACGTGAGCCGTACGGCCGGGACACGCACGGCGAAGGGGACCGGCGATCGGCCGGTCCCCTTCTTCCCGTGCTGGTCGGCTACGCGTGCGGGCCCGCGCCCGCTGCCGTCAGCTGCAGCCGCT
>KL568581.1:19502-24767 GCA_000715605.1 Streptomyces speibonae
CAGCCGCTCGTCGAGCCGCAGCCCTCGCAGATGTAGCAGGAGCCGGCCCGCTGCATCTTCGTACCGCAGGAGAAGCACAGCGGGGCGTCGGCCTGGATGCCCAGCTGCATCTCGACCAGTTCCGCGCTGGTGTGGGCCTGCTGCGGGGCGGGCTTGGCCGCCTCGGCCTCGGCCTTCGGCGTGGAAACCGCCTTCAGCTCCTGGGCCCGCGGCGCCGACTGGGCCAGCCCCTCCACGTCGAGTTCGTCGTCGGAGGGCTCGTACGAACCGGTCTCCAGGTGACGCTGGCGCTCCTCGGCGGAGTGGATGCCGAGCGCTGAGCGCGTCTCGAAGGGCAGGAAGTCCAGCGCCAGGCGGCGGAAGATGTAGTCGACGATCGACTGCGCCATCCGCACGTCCGGGTCGTCCGTCATACCGGCCGGCTCGAAGCGCATGTTGGTGAACTTCGAGACGTACGTCTCCAGCGGAACGCCGTACTGCAGGCCCACCGAGACGGCGATGGAGAAGGCGTCCATCATGCCCGCGAGGGTCGAGCCCTGCTTGGACATCTTCAGGAACACCTCGCCGAGACCGTCGTCCGGGTAGGAGTTGGCGGTCATGTAGCCCTCGGCACCGCCGACCGTGAAGGACGTGGTGATGCCGGGACGGCCCTTGGGGAGACGCTTGCGGACGGGACGGTACTCGACCACCTTCTCGACCGCCGCGCGGATCGTCTCCTCGGCCTTCTCCGTGACCTCGGCCTTCTCCTCCTCCTTCTTCTTGGCGGAGAGCGGCTGGCCGACCTTGCAGTTGTCGCGGTAGATGGCGAGCGCCTTGACGCCCAGCTTCCAGGCCTCGAAGTAGATCTCCTCGACCTCCTCGACGGTCGCCGACTCCGGCATGTTGACCGTCTTGGAGATGGCGCCGGAGATCCAGGGCTGGATCGCGGCCATCATGCGGACGTGGCCCATCGGGGAGATGGCACGCTCGCCCATGGCGCAGTCGAACACCTCGTAGTGCTCCGGCTTGAGACCGGGGGCGTCGATCACATTGCCCTGCTCGGCGATGTGGGCGACGATCGCCTCGATCTGCTCCTCCTGGTAGCCCAGGCGGCGCAGGGCCTGCGGGACGGTGCCGTTGACGATCTGCATCGAGCCGCCGCCGACGAGCTTCTTGAACTTCACCAGCGCCAGGTCGGGCTCGACGCCGGTGGTGTCGCAGGACATCGCCAGACCGATGGTGCCGGTCGGGGCGAGGACGGAGGCCTGGGAGTTGCGGAAGCCGTTCTTCTCACCGAGACGGACCACGTCCTGCCAGGCCTCGGTGGCGGCGGCCCACACCGGGGTGTCCAGGTCGTCCATGCGCACGGCCGTGCCGTTGGCGTCGGCGTGCTGCTTCATGACGCGCTTGTGGGCGTCGGCGTTGCGGGCGTAGCCGTCGTACGGGCCGACGATCGCGGCGAGTTCGGCGGAGCGGCGGTACGCCGTGCCCGTCATCAGGGAGGTGATGGCGCCGGCGAGGGCGCGGCCGCCGTCGGAGTCGTAGGCGTGACCGGTGGCCATCAGCAGGGCGCCGAGGTTGGCGTAGCCGATGCCGAGCTGGCGGAAGGCGCGGGTGTTCTCGCCGATCTTCCGGGTCGGGAAGTCCGCGAAGCAGATCGAGATGTCCATCGCGGTGATGACCAGCTCGACGACCTTCTGGAAGCGCTCGGTCTCGAAGGACTGGTGGCCCTTGCCGTCGTCCTTGAGGAACTTCATCAGGTTCAGCGAGGCCAGGTTGCAGGACGTGTTGTCCAGGTGCATGTACTCGCTGCACGGGTTCGACGCGGTGATCCGGCCGGACTCGGGGCAGGTGTGCCAGTTGTTGATGACGCCGTCGTACTGGATGCCCGGGTCGGCGCAGGCCCACGCGGCCTCGGCGATCTTGCGGAAGAGCTCCTTGGCGTCGACCTCCTCGATGACCTCGCCGGTCATCCGGGCGCGCAGGCCGAACTTGCCGCCCTTCTCGACCGCCTCCATGAACTCGTCGTTCACGCGGACCGAGTTGTTGGCGTTCTGGTACTGGACGGAGGCGATGTCGTCGCCGCCCAGGTCCATGTCGAAGCCCGCGTCGCGCAGGACGCGGATCTTCTCCTCCTCCTTGACCTTGGTCTCGACGAAGTCCTCGATGTCCGGGTGGTCCACGTCCAGGACGACCATCTTGGCGGCGCGGCGGGTGGCGCCACCGGACTTGATCGTGCCGGCGGAGGCGTCGGCCCCGCGCATGAAGGAGACCGGGCCCGAGGCGTTGCCGCCGGAGGAGAGCAGTTCCTTGGAGGAACGGATCCGGGAGAGGTTCAGGCCGGCTCCGGAGCCGCCCTTGAAGATCATGCCCTCTTCCTTGTACCAGTCGAGGATCGACTCCATGGAGTCGTCGACGGACAGGATGAAGCAGGCGGAGACCTGCTGGGGCTGAGGCGTGCCCACGTTGAACCACACGGGGCTGTTGAAGCTGAAGATCTGGTGCAGGAGGGCGTAGGCCAGCTCGTGCTCGAAGATCTCGGCGTCGGCGGGCGAGGCGAAGTACTTGTGGTCCTCTCCGGCCTTCCGGTACGTCTTCACGATGCGGTCGATGAGCTGCTTGAGGCTCACCTCGCGCTGCGGGGTGCCGACGGCGCCCCGGAAGTACTTGCTGGTGACGATGTTGACCGCGTTCACCGACCAGAAGTCGGGGAACTCGACGCCGCGCTGCTCGAAGTTGACCGAGCCGTCGCGCCAGTTGGTCATGACGACGTCACGGCGCTCCCAGGCCACCTCGTCGTACGGGTGGACTCCGGGGGTGGTGTGGATGCGCTCGACACGCAGTCCCTTGCCGGCCTTGTTGCCCTTGGCTCGGGAACTCCGTGCCGGACCGCTCGCCGTCTCTGTCATGCCGCCTCCCTGTACGGGCGAAAACGCCCAAAAGTGCCCCGATTGTTCCCGTGGCACGGTGTTCTGTCTGGTGCTGCGGGCCCCACTCGCCTGCCCGCAACAGGTCTTCTCATCGCCGCCGCCCCGCCGGACCCCGCACCTGGCGTCCGGGGCCGGACCGCCGGTCAGCCGGCGGCGGGAGCGGGATCCTGGACCTGGACGGCCCCGTCGGACCCGCTGTCGTCTTCCTGGCTCCCCGGGGCGGCTCCGCCGCCGCCCCCGTCGTCGTCCGCGGGCCGCTCCGCCCGCCGGAGTTCCCCGATCGCGGCCTCGAAGTCCTCGAGCGATTCGAACGCCCGGTAGACGGACGCGAACCGCAGATAGGCGACGAGGTCGAGCTCCTGCAACGGGCCGAGTATGGCCAGCCCCACGTCATGGGTGGTCAGCTCGGCGCTTCCGGTGGCCCGCACCGCTTCCTCGACCCGCTGGCCGAGCTGGGCGAGGGCGTCCTCGGTGACGGGCCGTCCCTGGCAGGCCTTGCGCACACCGTTGATGACCTTGGTGCGGCTGAACGGTTCGGTGACTCCGGACCGCTTGACCACCATGAGCGAACACGTCTCCACGGTCGTGAAACGACGGGAGCAGTCCGGACACTGGCGGCGCCTGCGGATCGACGTGCCGTCGTCGGTCGTACGGCTGTCGACGACACGGCTGTCGGGGTGCCTGCAGAAGGGGCAGTGCATGAATTCCAACCCTCCTCACAGCAGACACAATGGCCCCGCTGGGCCTCACGGGCCTCACGAAGCAGCACCAGCATATGCGATCGCGGAGGGCGTGGAGACCCGGGGGACCACAACTTCTGGGCTGCAACTGCAATCCAACCACTAGATGTGGGGATTGGCTCATACATTCACGCTCTGCACGCGTGTCGCGCGCGTACCGCGGGGCCGGCGGGCCGGCGGCGCGCGCGACACGCGTGGCAGGGGTCGCGCGAACGCGGAGATGCCGTGTCCGCGGCGAGGAGAGGACGTGCGGCTCCCGGAGAGGGCGGGCCCGCTCCCCGCGCCCGGGGGCGGCCGATGGCAGACTGGGGGCCGCAGCGCGGAGGCGGTCGCCTCGGCGGTGAGAGTACAACAATCAGCCCGTTTGTCCGGCAGGGAGCGTGGCGACCAATACACGTCGCCGAGAGGTTGCGTACAGCAATTCGCGATTTTTCACTCGAACGTGTGTTTGGCGCAACCTTTCGAAAGCATCTACCGTTGTGCTGCAGGGAGACCATCGAGAGGGGCCGACGTGACCACCACCGCTGACAGTGCCGCCATCACTGCCCAGGACCGCTCCCAGGGCCGGCTCGAGCCGGTGCATGCGATGAACGAAGCCACGCATCCCGAGGGGCCCAAGCGCTCCCTGCCGGGACGGCCTCCCGGCATCCGGGCGGACAGCTCCGGACTCACCGACCGCCAGCGCCGGGTGATCGAGGTCATCAGGGACTCGGTGCAGCGACGGGGTTACCCGCCGTCGATGCGCGAGATCGGCCAGGCGGTCGGTCTCTCCAGCACCTCCTCGGTGGCCCACCAGCTCATGGCCCTCGAGCGCAAGGGCTTCCTGCGCCGCGACCCGCACCGTCCGCGCGCGTACGAGGTACGCGGCTCCGACCAGGCCGCGGCCGTCCAGCCCACCGACACCGCGGGGAAGCCCGCCGCGTCCTATGTGCCGCTGGTCGGCCGTATCGCCGCCGGTGGTCCGATCCTGGCCGAGGAGTCCGTCGAGGACGTCTTCCCCCTGCCCCGGCAACTCGTCGGCGACGGCGAACTGTTCGTGCTGAAGGTCGTGGGTGACTCCATGATCGAGGCCGCGATCTGTGACGGCGACTGGGTCACGGTCCGCCGCCAGCCGGTCGCCGAGAACGGCGACATCGTGGCGGCGATGCTCGACGGCGAGGCGACCGTCAAGCGCTTCAAGCGCGAGGACGGCCATGTCTGGCTGCTCCCGCACAACGCGGCCTACGAGCCGATCCCCGGCGACGACGCGACCATTCTGGGCAAGGTGGTGGCCGTACTGCGCCGCGTCTGAGCACGGCTCGGGGCAGGCCCCGACCCGCCGCCCCGCCCCTGACCGGACCCCGGGACCCCTGCGCCGGTTCCGGGGTCCTGTGCTGCCCGGGCCCGCAGGCTCACTGCCCCTCTGCGTCGGCCTCCGTCCGCTTCGCCGCCGCGTCGATCGCGGCCAGCGACCTGCGGACCTGGTTGCGGTCCGTCGTGTACCAGAAGTCGGGCAGCGAAGCCTTCAGATAGCTCCCGTAGCGCGCGGTGGCCAGTCGCTGGTCCAGCACGGCCACCACACCCCGGTCGCCCGAGGCGCGTACGAGACGGCCGGCGCCCTGCGCCATGAGCAGCGC
>KL568581.1:24974-25439 GCA_000715605.1 Streptomyces speibonae
TGTGTATAAGAGACAGTCCACGGCCTTCTGCCGCGCGCTCATCAGCGGGTCGTCCGGGCGCGGGAACGGGATCTTGTCCATGACCACCAGCTGGCAGCTCGGCCCCGGTACGTCGACCCCCTGCCAGAGCGACAGCGTGCCGAAGAGGCAGGTCTCCGGGTCCGCCGCGAAGTTCTTGATCAGCTCGCCGAGGGTCTCCTCGCCCTGGAGGAGGATCGGGTACTCGGGGAGGCGGGACCGCAGCTCCTCGGCGGCGAGCTGCGCCGCGCGCATCGAGGAGAACAGACCCAGGGTGCGGCCGCCGGCCGCCTGGATCAGCTCGGTGAGCTCGTCCAGCATGTCCGCGCGGTCGCCGTCCCGGGCGGGGCGCGCCAGGTGCTTCGCCACATACAGGATGCCCTGTTTGGGGTAGTCGAACGGCGAGCCGACGTCCACGCCCTTCCACTGCTGTCTCTTATACACATC
>KL568581.1:25653-30023 GCA_000715605.1 Streptomyces speibonae
GGGTCCTCCCCCTCGAGCCCCTCGGCACCCAGCCCCAGCGACGCCCCCACGCCGTTGAAGTCGCCGCCCAGCTTGAGGGTCGCGGAGGTCAGCACGACGGAACGGTCGGTGAAGAGCTTCTCGCGCAGCAGCCCGGAGACGGACATGGGAGCGACCCGCAGGGAGGCACCGAAGCGGTCGTGGCGCTCGTACCAGACGACGTCCCACTCGGAGCCGTTGGTGATCCGCTCCGCCACGTCGTGGATGCTCTCCACGGAGGCGAGGGCCTGCTTGCGGACGGCGTCCTCGTCCTGGACGGACTTGTCCCGCGTGCTCCCCATCGCGGAGATCACCGTGCGGCAGGCGTCACGCAGCGCCATGAGCGCGTAGCCGAGGTCCTCCGGGATCTCCTCCAGCCG
Source organism: Streptomyces speibonae (assembly GCA_000715605.1). Classification (GTDB taxonomy): domain Bacteria; phylum Actinomycetota; class Actinomycetes; order Streptomycetales; family Streptomycetaceae; genus Streptomyces; species Streptomyces speibonae. The sequence goes on from KL568581.1 coordinate 26,052, forward strand.
ACCGGGCAGGGCCAGCTCCATCAGCCGCTCGAACCCCTCCGCGGCCGTCTGGAGCTGGTCCGCGGCCTTCTCGTTGACCAGTTTCGCGGCGCGCCGCACCGCGCGGTTGACCTGTCCGGGGGTGAGCTCGCCGGTCGCGACTCCGGTGACCCGGGAGACCAGCTCATGGGCCTCGTCGACGATCAGCACCTCGTGCTGCGGAAGCACCGGGGCGCCCTCGATGGCGTCGATCGCCAGCAGCGCGTGGTTGGTGACGACCACATCGGCCAGCTTGGCGCGCTCACGGGCATTCTCGGCGAAGCACTCGGCTCCGTAGGCGCACTTCGTGGCGCCCAGGCACTCCCGGGACGACACCGACACCTGGGACCAGGCCCGGTCGGACACGCCCGGCGTCAGATCGTCCCGGTCGCCGGTCTCCGTCTCGTCCGACCAGTCGCGCAGCCGCAGCAGATCCTGGCCGAGCTTGCTGGTGGGGGCGGCCGCCTCGAACTGGTCGAAGAGGCCTTCCTCCTCGTCCTGCGGCACGCCCTCGTGGAGCCGGTGCAGACACAGGTAGTTGGAGCGGCCCTTGAGCATCGCGAACTCAGGGCGGCGGCGCAGCAGCGGATGCAGCGACTCCACCGTGCGCGGCAGGTCCCGCTCGACGAGCTGGCGCTGCAGGGCCAGGGTCGCCGTCGCCACCACCACCCGCTCCCCGTGCGCGAGCGCGGGCACCAGATAGCCCAGGGACTTTCCGGTGCCGGTGCCCGCCTGGACCAGCAGGTGGGAGCCGTCGTCGATCGCCTCGGCGACGGCTTCGGCCATGGTCACCTGGCCGGGGCGCTCCGTGCCGCCGACAGCGGTGACGGCAGCATGCAGGAGTTCGGGGAGTGAGGGCTTCGTCATAGCGCGACCACCCTACGACCCGGCACTGACATTCGTGCGATCACGGCGGAAGCCGGGGATGCGATCAAGACGGATCTCCTCGGGTCGGGGCGGGGGAAGCGGAGGGTGCGACACGGCGGGGCGGGCGTGCCTGGCGCTACAGCAGCCGGCGCAGGGAGCGGTCCCGGATCATGAGGGCGGCCCGTTTGCCGGGCAGATCGGTCTCGGCGGAGAAGCGGAAGCCCGCCGTGAGGAACGCGGCGACGGAGGCGGTGTTGCGCAGGTCGGGTTCCGCGACGACGCGCGGTGTGCGGGGCCGGTGGTCGAGGGCGAGGTCGGCGACGGTGCGGATCAGGAGGCTGCCGAGGCCCCTCCCCCGGTCGCCCGGGGCGCCGATGAGGACGTGCAGGCCGGTGTCGAGGGGCCGGGCCGGGTAGTGACGGGCCAGCGGATCCAGGTCCGCGCGGTAGATCTCCCAGTAGCTCATCGGCGTGCCGTCGAGGACGCCGAGGCACGGCACGCTGCGGCCCTCGCCGGTGAGCTGCGCCCGTACGTGGTCCGCCGTGCGTGCCGGTGGCCCGGACAGCTCCCAGAACGCGGCGACGGCCGGGTCGTTCATCCACCGGACGAGCAGGGCCAGATCCCGTTCCAACCGCACGGGGACGAGCCGGAACAGGCCCGCGGAGGTGTGGGCCGGGCCCCACGCGGCGACGGTGCCCGGGGTCATGAGTGCAGAGGGTTGGCGATGGTGACGTAGACGGACTGGGTGTCGACCGGGCCGGCGAGTTCGTCGAGACCGTGCAGCCGGGTCAGCAGATTGGCCTTGCAGCGCAGCTGCGGGGAGTCGAGCAGGCGGGCGGGCAAGGTGCCACGGTTCCCGGCCGGTCCGGCGCGGACCCCGGTGAGGAAGCGGCGGAAGGCCGCGAGCAGCAGCGCTTCGTCGGCGAGGCCCTGGGAGCCGAAGGCACCGATGAGCCCCAGGACGTTGTTGACGCCCAGGTAGTAGGCGAAGCGTTCGTCGGTGACCGCGTCGGGCACGAAGGTGTCGCTGTGCTCACCGATGCCGGGCAGCCGGGCGTCGAGTTCCGCGCGGCGCGACGCGCGGAAGTAGTAGCCCTGGTTGTCCCGGTAGCGGGCGCCCGCCGGCCAGCCGTCGGCGTCCAGCAGGAGCAGGGTGTTCTGCTGGTGCGCCTCCAGTGCGATGCCGGCCGCTGCGTCGAACCACAGCACGGGCCGGACCGCGTGCTCGAGGTAGCGCAGGAACCACTCGGCGGCGACGGCCCCCGGCGGCCGGCCCGTACGAGCGGCGAGGCGGGTGATGATCTCGGCCAGCCGGGACCGCATGGCGCCCCCGCCGGGCCGGGGGCGCGGCGAGACGAGTCCGGCGACGCAGACGACGTCGTCGTGCGGCCAGAACGGGTTGTGCCGGATCACGGCGTCGAGCCCCGGCACGGGGTCGCCGTCCGGCGCGTTCACGGCGACCCAGGCCGGGTCGCGGACGATGTCGAAGCCGGGGTGCGCGGCCCGCCACTGCTGGGACAGCCCGGTGCGCAGGAGGCGGTGGACCTCGACGCCCCGGTGGAGTTCCTTGCGGAGGTTCTCCCGCCGGGAGTTGGTGATGCGCAGGGCCAGCGACAGCTTGAGCATGGCCGGGGCGCCGGTGCGGTGCACGGTGCGCACGGATGAGGTGGGGTGCCAGGGGGCACCCCGGCTGCCGAGGTCGCGAAGCAGTCCGGCGTCCAGGAGGGCCGCGGTCTCCCGGCGGTGGCGGACGTGGCGCAGTTGCCAGGGGTGCACGGGGAGGGCCGCGTATCCGTCGGGCAAGGGCAGACCGGCACCGGCGAGCCGGGCGGTGAGGCGGGGCGCGGTGACGGGGCGTCCGCGCTCGGTCCAGGCGGAGTCGGTGGCGAGCAGGGAGGGGGCGACCGCGAGCCAGTGCAGCGGGAAGGAGCCGCGCAGTTCGGGTGAGTACTGCTCCGCCTCGGCGTCGGAGAGGCCCTCACGGCTCTTGGGGTCCGGGTGCAGCGGGTGGCCCAGGAGGAGCGCCTGCTCGGCGGCGAGGAAGAGGTCCGGGTGGGGGTCGGCCGGATCCTTGCGCCGTTCGGCGAGGAAGACGGCGACACGTCGGACGGAGTCGGCTACGCGCGCGACGAGATCGGTGCCGGTGCCCACCGGGGGCGGCACGGAGGGGAGGCGCACACCGCCACCGCGCGGTGAGCGCACCCACTCCGGCCCGCCACCGGCCCCGACGGGCGCATCCCCGGCACCCGGCGCGACACGATCCCTGACCGCCGCACCCCCGGCGCCCGGCCGGGCACCAGCCCCGACCCCCGCACCCTCGACGTCGGGACCTGCGCCATCCCCGACCGTCACACCACCGACATCCAGACCAGAACCGCCCCTGACCACCGCACCCCCGACACCCGGCCCGGCACCATCCCCGACCGCCACACCACCGGCACCCGGACCCGCACCACCCTCGACCCCCGCACCACCCGTCTCCACACCTGCGCAGCCCTCCCTGGCGAGCAGGGAGGCCAACAGGGCGGCGTCGAGCGGTGGGGCGGAGGGCGGGGCTCCGGCGAGGCGTGGAGGTCCGAAATGGTGCAGGCCCGTCGGGGACCAGTACCGGACGGGGACGAGGAGGGCCGTGCCGCTGGCGGGCAGGGCGATGCGCAGGACGTCACCGTCCGGCGCGGGGAGGCCGGTCTCCCGTACCCAGCAGCGCAGGAGATTGTCGAGGGCCGCGGCCTGTGCAGCCCCGAGCGGGTCGGGATGGTCCGTGTCGGCGGGCCGCGCGGCGCCGGACGGCCTCCTCTCCTGTGGCGGAACCGCGGAACGCGCGCGGTCGGCCGGTGCGGGGGTCGTGTGCATGGCGGGTCCTCGTCGAAGGCGCGGGGGTCGGAAGTGCGGCGGGGCGGGTGCGGCCGAAGCGGTGCAGCGGACGGGTGGCCGGTGTCAGCCGGCCCGGACGCGCCCGCCGCGCGGTGCGCGGGACTCCCCGCGCGGCAGTCCGCGAGGAGCGGAGCGGTCGTCCGTCGCCGCGTGGAGTGCGTCGGCGAACCGGTCCAGGACGGCGGTGGCCTGTTCGTCCGTGATCGTCAGCGG
>KL568581.1:30242-38090 GCA_000715605.1 Streptomyces speibonae
GCCGTACGACGCGCCCGCCGGGGCCGCCCACGTCGACGAGCAGACCGCGCCGCAGGCACTCCCGCCGGACGGCGGCCGGAAGCCTTGGAGCCCGCGGAGCCGCCCCGGAGCCGTCGCCGTGCTCCCGCACCTCGTCCGCCAGTTCGATCCCGATCAGCAGCCCCCGCCCCCGCACCTCCCGGACGCGACCGAGCTCCTCGGCGAGTGCCCGGAGCCGGGCGAGTATGCGCGTGCCCAGGGCCGCCGCGTGGTCGGCGAGGCGGTTCTCCCGCACGTGAGCGAGGGTCGCGGTGCCCGCCGCCATGGCGAGTTGATTGCCCGTGGGGGCGTCGCGCGTGCCGTCGCGCATGTCGATGTCGTCGCGGTGGACCACGACGGCCAGCGGCAGACCGCCCCCGGCGGCCGCGGACAGCACCATCGCGTCGGGCGTGCTGCCGCTGTGCTCCACGGCCCAGAAGGCACCGGTGCGCCCGAGCCCCGTCAGGGTCTCGTCGGCGACCACAGGGCACGGCGCACGCGGACCGCGCGGCGCGCACGGCTCACGCGCCGCGCGTGTGCCCGGCGCCGGGAGCGCCCCGCCACCCGCACGCTCCCCTCCGCTCCAGAAGAGCGCGTCGGTGAGCTCCAGGACGTCGCCGCGACCGGCCGCCGCGCGCACCGCGTGGAGCGCGGTCGCCCTGGCGTCTCCGGCGGCCGGTCCGCAGAACCGCACGCGCGCACGGCCGGCGAGCCCGGGCGGGAGGGTCCGGGACAGCTCGGCGACGAAGGCGTCCCGGACCGGGGTCGCCACGTCGGAGACGTGCAGCGGTGCGCCCGAGTCGATGATCCGGCGCATCGCCTCGAGCACCACGGGGTGGTTGTGGCCGAGGGCGAGGGTGCCCGCGCCGGAGAGGCAGTCCAGGTAACGGCGGCCGTCCGCGCCCTCGATGGTCATCCCCCGCGCTCTCACGGGGACGATCGGCAGCACCCCGGCCTCCGGCCCGCCATACGTCGATTCCGCCACCGTCCTGCGTCCTCCACCGCTCGCGCCGCACCACGGGCAGGGGGACTCCGCGCGGTCCGCGGTCCCCCACCGTTCCCAACCCCGGGCCGCCGACGGGGTTACGGGTCACTGCGGGATCCACGGGCGCACGGGCGGCGGCGGCCGACGCACCGCACGCCCCCTCAAATCGGCTGATCTGCGGACGATTGGCCAGGTCAGACGGCTTGTAGCTGAACCGTTGCCGTTCCGTCGGACGTCCCCCACAGCGAGCGCATAGTGTGTGGTGCCGTTCCCGAAGGCCGTCGGAGCTCCCGTGAACTCGTCACGTTTCGCGGGTGTGCGGGCGGCCGAAGCACCATCTTCGTTCATTTCAGGGGGAGTCAGATCATGCGATCCATACGGCCGTCGTCCACCACTCGCAGAGGGAGGAGGGCACGGCGCGGCACCTCCCCCGTTCTGGCCTCCGTCGCACTCGCCTCCGCGCTCGCGCTCACCGCCACCGCCTGCGACTCGGGCGACACCGACGCGAGCGCCGACACCTCGGCGACCGCCGCCGCCGACGACGGCAAGCTCAAGATCCCGGACGACATCAGGGACCGGCTCAAGGAGCACGGGATCGACCTCGACAAGTGGCGGGACGGCGCCTGGAAGAACTGGGACAAGGACGACTGGCTGCGCGAGGCCCAGGACTTCGTCAACCCGATCATCGAGGGCCTGTGGGACCCGGACCGCATGCGGGACGCCGAGGAACCGGACCAGGGTGTCGACGAGAGCGACATCTCCGGTGACCAGGGCGTGACCGACCCGACTCCGGAGCCGGTACAGGCGAAGGCCGTACCGCCGTCGTACAGCGAGAACGCCCCCACCGCCGGCAAGGTCTTCTTCGATTCCCCCGAGGGGACGATGGTCTGCTCGGCGACCGTGGTGCAGGACCCGGCCAACCCGGGCAAGTCCAACATGGTGTGGACGGCGGGCCACTGCGTGCACGCCGGCAAGAAGGGCGGCTGGTACCGCAACATCGCGTTCGTGCCGTCGTACAACGACTCGGGCATGACGGCGAAGGAGCTCGAGAGCGCCTCCAAGGAGGAGATCGCTCCGCACGGTGTCTGGTGGGGCGAGTGGGTGCAGACCTCGGACCAGTGGATCGAGCAGGGCGGCGCCACGGGCGGTGACGGCGCCGCGTACGACTTCGCCGTGCTGCACGTGACGCCGGAGAAGGGCAGCGGCGGCAAGTCGCTGGAGGAGACGGTCGGTTCCGCGCTGCCGGTGGACTTCGCCGTCCCCGCCGTGTCGAAGGTGGCGGAGATGACCGCGACCGGCTACCCGGCCGCTCCGCCGTACGACGGCCAGACGCTGTACCAGTGCGCGGACAAGCCCGGCCGGCTGTCGATCAGCGCCTCCGACCCGACGATGTACCGCATCGGGTGCAGCATGACCGCCGGTTCGTCCGGTGGCGGCTGGGTCGCGAAGGGTTCGGACGGCAAGCCCGCGCTGGTGTCCAACACCTCCATCGGCCCGGTGACCTCCGGCTGGCTGGCCGGACCGCGGCTGGGTGAGGAGGCCAAGGGCGTGTACGACGCCGTCAGTGAGAAGTTCGCCGGGCAGTGACCGGCTCGTCCGGTCCGGGAGCGCCGCGCGCCCGGACCGGACGCCGCGCCGGGCGTGCTGCGTCCCGGCCGTGCGGAAGACGCGTGCGCGGCACGGCATTCATTCATCGCAACGGGGGTCATCTCACCATGCGCTGTACACGTACGTCCGCTTCGCGCGGGCGGGGACGCCGTCGTACCGTCCTCGCCGCCGCCGGGCTGGTCGCCGCCCTGGCGCTCACCGCCACCGCGTGCGGTGGTTCCGAGGAGGACCGGGCGAGCGACAAGCCCGACGCCACCACCTCGCAGGCGGCCGACAGCGACGGCGGCGGGGTGCGGGTCCCGTCCGACATCGCGGACCGGCTCAAGGAGCACGGGATCGACGTCGACAAGTGGAAGAACGGCGGCTGGGAGGACTGGGACAAGGACAAGTGGCTCCGTGAGGCCGAGGACTTCGTCAATCCGGTGATCGAGGGCCTGTGGAAGCCCGACCGGATGCGGTCCGCGGAGGAGGCCGACAAGACCGTCACCGTCAAGGACGCCTCGGCGGCCCGGGGGTTCAGCGATCCGGAGCCCACCGCGGTCCGGGCGGAGGCGGAGAAGACGCCCTACCACGAGAACGCGGCGCCGGTCGGCAAGGTGTTCTTCGACTCTCCCGAGGGTCCCGCCGTCTGCTCCGGAACGGTCGTCAAGGACGTGAACCACCCGGGCAAGTCCAATCTCGTCTGGACGGCCGGGCACTGCGTGCACGCCGGCGGCAACGGCGGCTGGTACCGCAACCTGGTCTTCGTCCCGGCCTACAACGACCTCGGCAAGTCCGCGGCCGACCTGGGCAGCGCGAGCGCCTCCGAGATCGCCCCCTACGGCAACTGGTGGGCGGACTGGGCGTCGACCTCGAACGGCTGGATCCAGGGCGGTTCGGACACCGGCGGTGACGGCGCGGCGTACGACTACGCCGTGCTGCACGTGAAGCCGGAGCAGGGAAGCAAGTCGCTGGAGGAGACGGTGGGCGCCGCGCTCGACGTGGACTTCTCCGCCCCGTCAGCGGCCGAGGCGGGCAGAATGGGCGCCTGGGGCTACCCGGCCGCGCCGCCCTACGACGGCCTGCAGATGTTCAAGTGCCTGGACGCTCCGGGCCGGTTCTCGCTGGCGTCCGATCTGCCGTCCATGTACCGCATCGGCTGCACGATGACCGGCGGTTCCTCCGGCGGCGGCTGGTTCCGGGTGCGCGACGGCGAGACGGTGCTGGTCTCCAACACCTCGATCGGCCCGACGGACAACACCTGGCTGGCGGGCCCGCAGCTGGGTGAGGACGCCGAGGCCCTGTACCGGCACATGAGCAAGACCTACGGCGGTCAGTGACCGGCACGCTCGGCGCACGCGCGAGGCCCGTCCCCCGCGGTGAGCGGGGGGCGGGCCTCGCGCGTGGTGCTGGTACCGGTGCCGGTGCGATCAGCCGGCCGGGGTGGGAACGTACGGCGTGAGTTCCGCCGCGAGCTCCTCGTGCACCCGGACCTTGATCAGGGTGCCCTCCGGGGTGTGCTCCTCGGAGATCACCTCACCCTCGTCGTGGGCGCGGGCGACCAGCTTGCCGTGGGTGTACGGCACGAGCGCCTCGATCTCCACCGACGGGCGGGGGAGCTCGTTGTCGATGAGCGCGCGCAGTTCCTCGATGCCCTGGCCCGTGCGGGCCGAGACCGCGATGGAGCGCTTCTCCACCCGCAGCAGCCGCTGAAGGGTCAGCGGGTCGGCCGCGTCGGCCTTGTTGATCACGACGATCTCGGGTACGTCGGTGGCGCCGACGTCCCTGATCACCTCGCGTACGGCGGCGAGCTGCTCCTCGGGGATCGGGTGCGAACCGTCCACCACGTGCACGATCAGGTCGGCATCGCCGACCTCCTCCATGGTGGAGCGGAACGCCTCCACCAGGTGGTGCGGCAGGTGCCGGACGAATCCCACCGTGTCGGCCAGCGTGTACAGCCGGCCGCTCGGGGTCTCGGCCCGGCGCACGGTCGGGTCGAGGGTCGCGAACAGGGCGTTCTCGACCAGGACGCCCGCGCCCGTGAGCCGGTTGAGCAGCGAGGACTTGCCGGCGTTGGTGTAGCCCGCGATGGCGACGGAAGGCACCTTGTGGCGCCTGCGCTCCTGGCGCTTGATCTCGCGGCCGGTCTTCATCTCCGCGATCTCCCGGCGCATTTTCGCCATCTTCTCGCGGATCCGGCGCCGGTCCGTCTCGATCTTGGTCTCACCGGGGCCACGGGTGGCGAGGCCGCCGCCCTTGCCGCCGCCCATCTGCCGGGACAGCGACTGACCCCAGCCGCGCAGCCGCGGCAGCATGTACTGCATCTGCGCGAGCGCGACCTGCGCCTTGCCCTCTCGGGACTTGGCGTGCTGGGCGAAGATGTCGAGGATCAGGGCCGTACGGTCGATGACCTTGACCTTGACGACGTCTTCGAGGTGGATCAGCTGGCCGGGGCTGAGCTCACCGTCGCAGATGACGGTGTCCGCGCCCGATTCGAGCACGATGCCGCGCAGCTCCTCGGCCTTGCCGGAGCCGATGTAGGTGGCGGCGTCGGGCTTGTCGCGGCGCTGGATCACGCCGTCGAGGACGAGGGCGCCGGCCGTCTCCGCGAGGGCGGCGAGCTCGGCCAGGGAGTTCTCCGCGTCCTGCGCGGTGCCCGAGGTCCACACCCCGACGAGCACGACGCGCTCCAGCCGGAGCTGCCGGTACTCGACCTCGGTGACGTCCTCGAGCTCGGTGGAGAGCCCGGCCACGCGGCGCAGGGCCGCGCGCTCGGAGCGGTCGAACTGGTCGCCGTCCCGCTCTCCGTCGATCTCGAGGCTCCAGGCGACGTCCTCTTCCATCAGGGCATCGGCCCGAAGACCGTCGGGATAGGTGTGCGCGAGGCGCTTGGTGTCCTGGGAAGGGGAAGAAGAGGAGGTCATTGGATCCTTACGTCGTCGGTGAGCCTGCTGTGACGGAGCCGGTCCGGGGGACCTTCCGTCACTGTCCACAACGTCCGGGTGGTCCGGGAGATTCCCGTGCCCCGTGGGGTGCGGACCTGACGATGGTCGCACGGTACGGCCCGTCTCGTCACCGTGTTATTCCCGTTCCGCGTCCGCTCGACGCACGGGCAGGTGGGGGGACGGTACCGGGCGCAGGGAGGGCCGGGCGTCGCGGTTCGCGGCCTTCCACTCCGGGTGGCCGGGCATCGGCGGGGTGGTGGTGCCGTGCAGCCAGGGGTGCAGGAAGCCGGACAGGTCGCGTCCGGCGACGTCGGAGGCCAGACGGACGAAGTCGGAGGTCGAGGCCGTGCCGTCGCGGTGGCGGGTGACCCACTCGCGTTCCAGGCGCTCGAACGCGGTGCGGCCGATCTCCTGGCGCAGGGCGTACAGCACGAGTGCGCCGCCGGCGTAGACGTTCGGCCGGAAGATGCCGATCTTGCGGCCCGGCTCCGGGGGTTTCGGCGACGCCGGCGGTCCGCCCGCCGCGCGCCAGGCGTCGGATGCCTCGTAGGCGGCCCTCATCCGGGCTTCGAGGGAGCGTCCGCCCCGCTCCTCGGCGTACAGCGCCTCGTACCAGGTGGCGTGCGCCTCGTTGAGCCACAGGTCCGACCAGGTGCGGGGGGCGACGCTGTTGCCGAACCACTGGTGGGCCAGCTCGTGCACCATGATCGATTCGACGTACCACTCCGGGAGGGCGGGGTCGGTGAACAGCTCCCGTTCGAAGAGGGAGAGCGTCTGGGTCTCGAGGGCGAAGCCGGTGGACGCGTCGGCCAGCAGCAGGCCGTAGGTCGCGAAGGGGTAGTGCCCGGCCTTCTCCTCCATCCAGGCGATCTGGGCCGGTGTCCTCGCCAGCCAGGGTTCGGCCTGCGCGCGGTGCTCGGTGGGGACGACGTCCCGCAGGGGCAGACCGTGCGGCCCTGTGCGGTGCACGACCGTGGAGCGGCCGATGGAGACCTGGGCGAGTTCGGTCGCCATGGGGTGCCGCGTCCGGTAGGTCCATGTGGTGGCCGCGCGGGTGCGGTCGACACCGGCGGGCAGACCGTTGGCGACGGCCGTGTGGCCCTCGGGGGCGGTGATCCGGAAGGTGAACATCGCCTTGTCGGAGGGGTGGTCGTTGCAGGGGAACACCAGGTGGGCGGCGTCGGCCTGGTTGGCCAGGGCGAGGCCGTCCGCGGTGCGCACCCAGCCGCCCTCGCGGTCCCCGGGCACCGGGTCGCTGGTGTGCCGGACGGTGATACGCGCGGAGTCGCCCGCGTCGAGAGTGTCCTCGGGGGTGATCACCAGGTCCTCGCCGGCGCCGGTGAAGGCGGCGGGACGGCCGTCGACCTCGACCGAGTGGACCGTGCCGTGGGCGAAGTCGAGGTTGATCCGGTCCAGGCGGGCGGTGACGCGGGCGTCGATGGTGGTGACGGCCTCGAGCGGCCGGTCGTTGCGGCCGGCATAGCTGAGGGCGAGGTCGTACGCCAGCACGTCGTAGCCGGGGTTGCCCAGGTGGGGGAAGAGGCGGTCGCCGATGCCGAGCGGTTCGGCGGGGGCGCTCGCGGCGAGCAGGCAGACGGAGACGGCGGAGGCGAGCAGCGCCGTGGCCGCGCTGCGGCGGCGGGCGAGGGGGTGCGGGGTGAGCGGCATGTCCCACGGCTATCAGCGCGCGCGTGCGCTGCGGCGACGGCGCGCTTTCGGCCCACCCGATCGGGTAATCACACCGCCGCTCGGCCGCTTCGTGCCGTGGTCAGACGCCCTGGTCGTGCCGCTGGGCACGGCTCACGTCGTACACCCCGGCCACGTCCCGCATGGCGCGCATGAGGGCGGGCAGCTGGGCGGCGTCGGGCAGCTGCACGGTGTAGGTGTGCCGTACCTGCTGGCGCTCGGGCGGTTCGACGGTGGCGGAGACGATCTCGGCGCCCTCGACCGCCATGGCCTCGGTGAGGTCGGCGAGCAGGTGCGGACGGACGAACGATTCCGCCACCAGCGTGACCCGGCACTCCGCGCCCTCCCCCCAGCGCACGCCGACCTCCGCACGCCCCGCGCCCTTCATCCGCGCCACGGCGGCGCACCCGGTGCGGTGCACGGTGACCGCTCCCCCGCGCACGGCGAACCCGGTCACCTCGTCGGGCGGTACGGGCGTACAGCAGCCGGCGAGCCGTACGGCGGCCCCCTCCTGGTCGGTCAGCACCTGGGCGGCGGCCGGACGGCCGGGGGCGGTCTCCGGGGCCTGTGGAGCCTGCGCAGGGGCCGGGTCGTCGGCGGCCGGCCGGGAGGCTGTCTCTTATACAC
>KL568581.1:38309-41239 GCA_000715605.1 Streptomyces speibonae
CTTCGGTTCCCGCCGCGGGGTGGGCGGCGAGCCACCGCTGGATGGCGATCCGCGCCGCCGGGGTGTGCGCGTGGTCCAGCCACTCCCGGGACGGGGCGGAGGCGGCGTCCTGGCCCATGAGCAACTGGACGGTGTCGCCGTCCTTCAGCACCGTGCTCAGCGTCGCCAGCCGGCCGTTGACTCTCGCCCCGATGCAGGCGTGGGCGTCCTCGCCGTACTGCGCGTAGGCTGCGTCCACGCAGCTCGCGCCCTCGGGCAGGCCCAGCGTGCCCCCGTCGGGGCGGAAGACGGTGATCTCGCGGTCCTGGGCGAGGTCCTCGCGCAGGGTGGACCAGAAGGTGTCGGGGTCGGGCGCGGCCCGCTGCCAGTCGAGCAGCCGGGAGAGCCATCCGGGCCGGGTCGGGTCGACGCGCTCGCCGTCGCTCGTGGCCTGCTCCTCCGAAGGGGCGGCGTAGGGGTTGCCGAGGGCGACGACGCCGGCCTCGGCGACCTTGTGCATCTGGTGGGTGCGGATGAGGACCTCGACGACCTGGCCGTCCGCGCCCGCCACCGCGGTGTGCAGCGACTGGTACAGGTTGAACTTCGGTACGGCGATGAAGTCCTTGAACTCCGAGACGACGGGCGTCATGCAGGTGTGCAGTTCCCCCAGGACGCCGTAGCAGTCGGCGTCCTCGTTCACCAGCACCAGCAGCCGGCCGAAGTCGGCGCCCCGCAGCGGTCCCCGTTTGCGCGACACGCGGTGCACGGAGACGAAGTGGCGGGGCCGGATGAGGACTTCGGCGGTGATGTCCGCCTCGCGCAGCACCTTGCGCACGTCGTCGGCGACATCGGCGAGGGGGTCGTCCGCGCGGGCGGCGTTGCGGACGATCAACTCCCGTGTGTGCTCGTACTCCTCGGGGTGCAGGATCGCGAAGACCAGGTCCTCGAGCTCCGTCTTGAGGGCCTGGACGCCGAGGCGTTCGGCGAGCGGGATCAGCACGTCCCGGGTCACCTTGGCGATGCGCTCCTGTTTCGCGGGGCGCATCACGCCGAGGGTGCGCATGTTGTGCAGCCGGTCGGCGAGTTTGATCGACATCACGCGGACGTCGTTGCCGGTGGCGACGAGCATCTTGCGGAAGGTCTCGGGTTCGGCGGCGGCGCCGTAGTCGACCTTCTCCAGTTTGGTGACGCCGTCGACGAGATAGCGCACCTCCTCGCCGAACTGCTCGCCGACCTGTTCCAGCGTCACATCGGTGTCCTCCACGGTGTCGTGAAGCAGCGAGGCGGTCAACGTGGTGGTCTCGGCGCCGAGTTCGGCGAGGATGAGGGTCACGGCCAGCGGGTGGGTGATGTACGGCTCACCGCTCTTGCGCATCTGGCCGCGATGGGAGGACTCCGCCAACACATAGGCGCGGCGCAGGGGTTCGAGGTCGGCGTCGGGGTGGTGGGCGCGGTGGGCGTCGACGACGTGTCCGATGGCGTCGGGGAGCCGGTCGCGGGCGGTGGTGCCGAGGAGTGCGGCGCGGCCGAGGCGGCGCAGGTCCAGACGGGGGCGGGTCTTCCTGCGGGATCCCGCGGGTGCGGTGTGACCCGACGTCACAGAGCCTGGGGTCGCTGGATTCACGGCCTCCGCGTTCATGGGCACCTCCGGCTGCGTGGACCGGCGGACGGTGTGCCCCAGGGCGGACTCGGGCGCAGGGAACGGCGTTCGTTTCCCCGTCCGGGCCGGTGCTTGATGCTACCGAGGCCGACCCCGTCGGGCTGGCCGCCTCCGGCCGATCGTGAAACGGATCACCCCATCGAGCGAAGGTCGATCAGGGGGTGCTTTCACGCCATCGGGTCGGTTCTCCGCCTTGATCCTCAAGCCGAAGGCCGCCTCCGCCCTGCGGTTGTGATCATCGGGCGGGCCGGAGGCTGGGAAGGTGCGACCGCGTCCGGTCAGCGAAGGGCGTTCTTCAGCCACTCGTCGTCGATCTCGCCCTCGGCGACGATCACCGCGGGACCCGTCATCTCGATCTCGCCGTCGGGCCGTTCGGTGATCACCAGCGTCCCGCCGGGCACGTCCACGGTGTACGTCGCGGGGGTACCGGTCACGGCCGGGTCGGCGCCGTCCCTGCGGGCGGTGGCGACGGCGACCGCGCACGCGCCCGTACCGCAGGACCGGGTCTCGCCCGCCCCGCGCTCGTGCACGCGCAGCGCCACGTGCCGCGGGCCGCGGTCGACGACGAACTCCACGTTCACGCCGTCCGGATAGGCAGTGGCCGGGCTGAACGGGGGCGGGGTGAGGAGGTCGCCCGCATGGGCGAGGTCCGCCACGAACGCCACCGCGTGGGGATTGCCCATGTTCACGTTCCGCGCGGGCCAGCTGCGCCCGCCGACGCGCACGGTGACCTCGCCGTCAGGGAACAGCGCCCGGCCCATGCCGACGGTGATGTCGCCGTCCTTGGCGATGTGCACGGACTTCACTCCTCCGCGCGTGGCGACCGCGATGTCCCCCTCGGAGACATGGCCGGCGCGCTGGAGGTAGCGCGCGAACACGCGCACGCCGTTGCCGCACATCTCCGCGACCGAGCCGTCGCCGTTGCGGTAGTCCATGAACCACTCCGCCTCGGCCGCCATCTCCTTCGCCTCGGGGTGGGCGGCGGACCGCACGACGTGCAGCAGGCCGTCGCCGCCGATGCCCGCGCGGCGGTCGCACAGGGCGGCGACGGTGTCCGGCGGGAGATCGAGGGCGTTCTCGGGGTCCGGGACGATCACGAAGTCGTTCTCCGTGCCGTGGCCCTTGAGGAAGGCGATCCGCGTGCTCATTCCTCGATCGTACGAGACCACCGCGCGCCGGCGGCCGCCCGGTGCGGTCAGCGGAGTCTGGCGACCCGCATCACCGCGAGGGCCACCACGGCGGCGACCATCACGGCGTAGGCGGCCACGACCCGCCAGTCGGCTCTGCGTCC
>KL568581.1:41428-43719 GCA_000715605.1 Streptomyces speibonae
TCAGAGATGTGTATAAGAGACAGACAGTCGGCTCTGCGTCCGGAGCCCCGGGCGGGGAGGCCGGGCCAGGTGTAGCCCACCCTGCGGGCGGCCATCATGCCCCAGCCCGCCGAGCACGAGCAGATCAGCAGCCCGAGCATGGCGATCACCGCGCCGCTCTCACCGAAGTCGAAGGCGAGCGGGAAGGCGAACATCAGGGAGCCGACCGCGGCCAGTCCGACGATGGGGGCGAGTTGCCAGATGCGCAGCCGGCGCTGCGGGCGCAGCTCCACCTCGACCTCGTCGCCGCCGGCGAACATCTCCTCGGGCTCGGGGCCGTCGTCGGTCACCCCGCCCGGTGTCTCCTCCGGCCCGTCCGGGCTGAGACGGTCGGTTTCCTGCTCCGGTGCACCCCGCTCGGTGGTGAGCGGTTCGGTGCCGTGTGCGGTGTCGCGAGGGCCGGCCTCCATCGCCACGCGCCCTCCCAACTAGGACTCCACTTGGTCGATCGAAGCTCGATGATGGCACGGTGTCACAGGCCCGGATGACGGCCTGGGCGTCCCGATGCCAGGACGTGATCAGGCTGTAACCGGTCGTTCGACCAACGACATCGCGAGGCGTGGAAGTTCCGCGAGGTCCTCCGCGGCCCCACTCAACCAGTGCACCCGGGGATCGCGTCTGAACCATGAATCCTGACGGCGCGCGAAGCGCTTGGTGGCACGAACGGTCTCGGCCCGTGCCTCCTCGAGCGTGCACTCCCCGGCGAGCGCCGTGAGCACCTGCTGGTAGCCGAGGGCACGCGACGCCGTACGCCCCTCGCGCAACCCCTGCGCCTCGAGTGCGCGCACTTCCTCGACGAGGCCCGCCTCCCACATCAGGTCGACCCGGCGGGCGATGCGCTGGTCCAGTTCGGGGCGGGCCACGTCGACGCCGATCTGGAGGGTGTCGTACACCGAGTCGGGGCCCGGGAGGTTGGCGGTGAAGGGCCTTCCGGTGATCTCGATCACTTCGAGCGCGCGGACGATACGGCGGCCGTTGCTCGGCAGGATCACGCGTGCCGCCTCGGGGTCGGCCGCCGCGAGGCGCGCGTGCAGCGCTCCCGAGCCGCGCAGGGTGAGCTCCTCCTCCAGCCGGGCGCGGACGTCGGGGTCGGTGCCGGGGAACTCCAGGTTGTCGACGGCCCCGCGGACGTAGAGGCCGGATCCGCCGACCAGGACGGGCCAGCGTCCGCCGGCGAGCAGCGCGTCGATCCGCTCCCGGGCCAGCCGCTGGTACTCGGCGACCGAGGCGGTCTCCGTGACGTCCCAGATGTCCAGCAGGTGGTGCGGGACGCCTTGGCGCTCCTCGGGCGTCAGCTTGGCGGTTCCGATGTCCATCCCCCGGTAGAGCTGCATGGAGTCGGCGTTGACGACCTCACCGCCGAGCCGACGGGCCAGGAAAACACCCAGATCGGACTTTCCGGCCGCGGTGGGTCCGACGACTGCGATGACGCGGGGGGCGGGGGGTGCGCTGCTCACCGACCCAGTCTCGCAAACCTCGCAGCACGCTCTCGAACGGGTTACGTGACGTGATGTCCACCGGGTCGTTGCCCGTTGCGAGGTTCCTGCCGCCGGATCGCGGCGGCGACGGCCCGGCTCACACGAATGGGCACACCGGGCCACGCGGAATGCAGCCCGCACGAGTAACGTATGGAGTGGATATGGGCGTTTTTGCACGACTTTTTCGGAGGTCGAAGACCACGGAGGAGACGCGGGCCGCCGAGACCCGGACCGACCCGGCGCCGACCGGTCCCGAAGCGGACGACGCGGCCGGGTCCGCCGAGCCGCAGGGGTCCGCCGAGGCGCGGGAGACCGCCGAAGCGACGGCCAAGGAGGCCGACGAGGTCGGCTCCGGCGAGTCCGTCGACATCCCCAAGCAGCAGTCCTCCGAGTCCGCCGGCAGCGAGGCCGGTGAGGGCGCCCGCACGTAGACGGCCGCGAGGGAAGGTACATCATGGGTCTGCTGGACAATCTGAAGGCCAGGATCGGCCCGGCCAGGGACAAGGTCTCCGGGCTCGCGCAGCAGCACGAGGACAGGATCCAGCACGGTCTGGACAAGGCCGCGCAGACCGTCGACAAGCGGACCAAGGGCAAGTACAGCGACCGGATCCAGTCGCGCACCGGCAAGGCCAAGGAAGCCGTGGACCGTTTCGCGCACAAGCACGACTCCGGTCAGGGCTCGGAGGGCGGCACCACCCCGCCGGCCGGGCCGCCGCCCGCGTCCTGAGCCGAGCGGAACAGCGGCGGACGGCCGCGGAGCGCCCCGCTCCCGGC
>KL568581.1:43958-46787 GCA_000715605.1 Streptomyces speibonae
CCGCTGTTCCGGCGGTCCGGCTACGGCTGATTCACCGCGACGCGGGTCCAGGCGGCCACGACGTACCCCACTCCATAGGGTGCGTCCTCGTAGAGCAGCGTGCCGTCCAGTTCTCCGGCGTCCGCGGCCGCCCCGGCGAGCACCTGCCAGGGGGCCCGGCCGGACACCTTCAGCTCACGCGACAGCCCGTCGTCCAGCGCGCGCAGCGCCGCGGTGTCGGCGGCCCCCAGCGCCCGGGCGAGGTCCGCGTCGAAGGGCGCCGCCCGCTCGTCCAGATAGCCCGGCGCCTTGAGCGTGCGGCAGGCGCTGGCGTCGCCCATCACCAGCAGCGCCACCCGCTCCGCGCGGCCGGCGAGCGCCGCCCCCTCCGCCAGGCACCGCTCGGCGGTCAGACCGTCGCCCACGCCCCGGCCCTCGACCGGGGCCGCCGCCCAACCGGTCCGCTCCAGCAGCCAGGCGCCCACGGCGAGCCCGTACGGAAGGCGGCCCCCCGGCGCGCCCCCGCCCCGCCCGAGGGTGACGTCCAGGTCGACGCCGAAGCCCCGGAAGGACCCCGGTGTGCCCTCCGGGTAGCTCTCGGGCCCCGCTCCGTCCGCCGGGCCGACCACGACGAGCAGGTCGGGACGGGCGGCGGCGAGCACGCCCAGCGCATCCCTGCAGGCGGCACGCGCGGTGTCCAGCTCGGCGGCGGCGCCCGCGGCGACCTCGGGCACGAGCAGCGGCGGACAGGGGCAGACGGCGGCGGCGACAAGCATGATCAGCAGCCTACTGCGGCGGCCCGGACCCGCCCCGCCGAGCGGTGCGCGCAGCGCGGGCCACGGGCTCCGGGCCGGTCGTGTCAGTCGACGGCGCAGCCCCCGTTCATCGCCGGCAGCGGCTCGGGCACGCCCACCTTGGGCAGGCCCAGCATCACGCCCGCGGGCTGCGCCGCCTTCTCGGCGGTGCGCTTCTCCCAGGCGTCGCCCGCGCGTGTGCGGCGCACGTCCAGTACGGCTCCCTCGGCGAGGAGGTGATGCGGGGCGGCGTAGGTGATCTCGACGGTCACCACGTCGCCGGGACGCACCTCCTGCTCCGGCTTGGTGAAGTGCACCAGGCGGTTGTCGGGGGCGCGGCCGGAGAGCCGGCGGGTGGTGTCGTCCTTGCGGCCCTCGCCCTCCGCGACCATCAGCTCCAGGGTGCGCCCGACCTGCTTCTTGTTCTCCTCCCAGGAGATCTCCTCCTGGAGGGCCACGAGCCGTTCGTAGCGCTCCTGGACGACCTTCTTGGGGATCTGGCCGTCCATCTCGGCGGCGGGGGTGCCGGGACGCTTGGAGTACTGGAAGGTGAACGCCTGGGCGAAGCGGGCCTCGCGGACGACGTGCAGGGTCTGCTGGAAGTCCTCCTCGGTCTCGCCGGGGAAGCCCACGATGATGTCGGTGCTGATCGCCGCGTGGGGGATCGCGGCCCGGACCTTCTCGATGATCCCGAGGAAGCGCTCCTGCCGGTAGGAGCGGCGCATCGCCTTCAGGACCGGGTCCGAGCCGGACTGCAGCGGCATGTGCAACTGGGGCATCACGTTCGGCGTCTCGGCCATGGCGGCGATCACGTCGTCGGTGAAGTCGCGCGGGTGCGGCGAGGTGAAGCGGACGCGCTCCAGGCCGTCGATCTTCCCGCAGGCCCGCAGCAGCTTGCTGAACGCCTCGCGGTCGCCGATGTCGGAGCCGTAGGCGTTGACGTTCTGCCCGAGCAGGGTGATCTCGGAGACGCCCTCGGCGACCAGGGCCTCGATCTCCGCGAGGATGTCGCCGGGACGGCGGTCCTTCTCCTTGCCGCGCAGCGCCGGGACGATGCAGAAGGTGCAGGTGTTGTTGCAGCCGACGGAGATGGACACCCACGCGGCGTAGGCGCTCTCGCGCCGGGTCGGCAGCGTGGAGGGGAACGCCTCCAGCGACTCGGCGATCTCGACCTGTGCCTCCTCCTGGACGCGGGCGCGCTCCAGCAGGACGGGCAGCTTGCCGATGTTGTGCGTGCCGAAGACGACGTCCACCCAGGGGGCCCGCTTCACGATGGTGTCGCGGTCCTTCTGCGCCAGGCAGCCGCCGACCGCGATCTGCATCCCGGGGCGCCTGGCCTTCTTCGGGGCGAGGTGGCCGAGGTTGCCGTACAGCTTGTTGTCGGCGTTCTCGCGGACGGCGCAGGTGTTGAAGACGACGACGTCGGCGTCGCCGTCGGAGCCCTCGGGGGCGCGGACGTAGCCCGCGTCCTCCAGCAGCCCGGACAATCGCTCGGAGTCGTGGACGTTCATCTGGCACCCGTAGGTGCGTACTTCGTAGGTGCGCGTGCCGCCCACTGACTGGCTCCGGTCGATGCTGCTCATGCCCTTAAGAGTAGGCCGTGTCGGTGACAGCCTTCCGCCGCGCGGCCCGCCTGCCCTTCGGGGCCGGCCCGTCAGCCCTTCAGGGCCGGCCCGTCAGCCCTTCAGGGCCAGGTGGTACGCGGTCCCCCAGAGCACCAGCGCGCAGCCCAGGCCCACGACGATGCGCAGGGTCTCCCCCGGCAGGCCGGCCGCGGTCAGGACGAGACCGACGAGGGCCACCGCCGACAGCAGGGCACCCGTCCACCGGTACTGCCGCTGGTCGTACAGGCGGGCGAGCGGGAAGAAGTGCAGCCCCACCACGAGCGCGACGGCGGCAGGGAGAGCCCGGACATGGCCGGATCCGGCGGTCGCGGCGATCACGGCGGCGATGGCCACCGCCTCGGCGGCGTTGACCAGGCCCACGCCGCGCGCCCAGTTCGCCGGCAGGTTCACGGTCCGCGGCGAGGGAGCGGCGTCCTTGCGGCGGCCGAGGA
>KL568581.1:46951-54574 GCA_000715605.1 Streptomyces speibonae
GGCCGAGGCCGATCGCCACCGCCGTGACGAGGAGGGCCGCCACCTCCAGGGCCACCGGCACCACGTCTGTCGCCGTGCCGGTTCCGGAGGCGCCGGTGAAGGCCCAGAGCAGTGCGAAGACGGAGAGGACGACCGTGCCCCGGCGCCGGAGCCGGCGAGTGAGCTCGACGCACTCGTCGTCGACGGTGGCCGGAACCTGCTGTGTCCGCGTCATGGGCGGAGCGTACAGCGATCACCGAGGCCGGATCGAACACATGCGTGAAGGATGAACGGCCGAGAGCTTCTGGCGGCCTGCCGCTCAGGCCTCCTCGCTCGGCGCCCACCCCTGCCGCCGCAGCACCGCCGCGACGTCCGGCGCCTCGTAGTGATCGCCCTTGAGCACCTTGCCGTCGGCACGCCTGCTCACCTGCCCGTCGGGCCCCAGCTTGGTCATGTTGGAGCGGTGGATCTCGGCGATCACCGCGTCCAGGTCGATGCCGTGGACCAGCGCCGTGCCGTACGCGACGTAGACGACGTCGGCCAGTTCGTGCGCGAGCCGGTCCAGTGGGCCCTTCACCGACACCTCGGCGACCTCCCTGGCCTCCTCGGCGAGCAGCTCGCCGCGGTGGGCGGCGAGCTGCGGCGAGACCTCGGACGGCACGTCCCTCGCGTCGAGGCCGAAGGCGCGGTGGAACTCACGGACCAGCTCGGCGGGGGAAGCACTCGTACGGCGGTCGGCGGCGGAAGCACTCATGCCGCGACTGTAGCGGCCGGTCACGGCCCGGCCGCTGTGAGCTCCGCCCTGGTCAGCGGGCACCCGGGCTGGCAGGATCGCGCGCATGCCCCACGTGCTGTCCCGCATCGGCCGGCGCCGGGCCCTGCGGGGCGCGGTCGCCGCCTTCGTGGCGCTCGGACTGCTGCTGTGGTGGCAGTCGCCCTGGAGCGAGGAGCCGCCCGGCGGGACGATCACACTGAGCACGGGCACCCGCGCGGGGGTCTACCAGAAGTACGGAGAGCTGCTGCGCACCTCGCTCGCCACACACATGCCCGACCTCGAGGTGCGGCTGGAGACGAGCGACGGCTCCCAGGAGAACGTGCGCCGCGTGGCGACCGGACAGGCCGACTTCGCGATCGCCGCGGCCGACGCGGTCGAGACCTACCGCCAGGACGACCGGCCGGGGGCGGACCGGCTGCGCGGGGTGGCGCGGCTGTACGACGACTACGTGCAGCTCGCCGTCGCCCGCGGCTCGGGCATCCGCACCGTCGAGGACCTGCGGGGCAAGCGGGTCGCCATAGGGCCGCCGAAGTCAGGGGTCCGGCTCATCGCCAACCGGGTGCTGGAGGCGGCCGGCATCGATCCGGAGAAGGACATCGAGCCCTCCCCGGACGGCATCGACACCGGACCGGAGCGGCTGGGGCACGGCCTGGACGCGTTCTTCTGGTCGGGCGGGCTGCCCACGGACGGCATGCGGGCGGTCACGGAGGAAGGCGGACTGCGGTTCGTCCCGATCGACACCGGCCTCGTGTCGAAGCTCCACGAGCAGGGCGGCGCCGCGCGCCACTACCGCGCCACCAACATGCCCGAGTCGGCGTACCCGGGCAGTCAGCTCGGCTCGGCCGTCCCGACGATGGCGGTGTCCAACCTGCTGATCACCCGGACCGACGCCGACCCCCAGATCACCGAGTGGCTGACCCGCATCGTGCTCAGGAGCCGCGACAACATCGGGGCGCACGTCCACTCCGCCCAGCTGGTCGACGTCCGCACCGCGATCTACACCGATCCGCTCCGGCTGCACGACGGCGCCCGCCGCTTCTACCGGTCCGTCAAGCCCTGATCCGCCCCGGCGGGCGCGTTCCTGGGCACCGTCACGGTCACCCGCAGCCCGTGCGGCTCGTGACGCTCGTACACGATCGAGCCGCCCCCGGCCGCGAGCAGGGCCCGTGAGATGGACAGGCCGAGCCCCGAGCCCTTGATGTTCTGGTGCCGGCCGCTGCGCCAGAAGCGGTCGCCGACACGGGTCAGCTCCTCGTCGGTCAGCCCCGGACCGTTGTCGGTGACGACGACGGTCGACACGTCGCCGTTGGAGGCGACGCTCACCTCGACGGCCTCACCCTCGGGGGTGAACTTCACGGCGTTGTCGATGACGGCGTCCAGCGCGCTGGACAACGTCACCGGGTCGGCCCACGCGGTGGTCGGCGGGCAGGTGCCGGTCAGTCTGACGCCCTTGGCCTCGGCGGTGGGCGCCCAGGCCGCGACGCGCTCGGCGGCCACGGCGCCGATGTCGGTGACCTGGAGGTCGGCCTCGCTGTGCTCCGCCAGCGCCAGGTCGAGCAGGTCGTCGAGGACCTGCGCCAGACGCTTGCCCTCGGCCTGGACGGAGGCGATCTCCTCGTTGCCCTCGGGCAGCTCCAGAGCGAGCAGCTCGATGCGCAGCAGCAGCGCCGAGAGGGGGTTGCGCAGCTGGTGGGAGGCGTCGGCGACGAAGGCACGCTGCTGCTCCAGCACGCTCTCGACGTTGTCCGCCATCTCGTTGAACGACCGCGCGAGGCGGCGCAGCTCCGGCGGCCCGCCGGCCGCCGCGACCCGGGACTTCAGCCGCCCGGTGGCGATGTCGTGGGTGGTGGCGTCCAGGATCCGTACGGGGCGCAGCACCCAGCCGGTCAGCCGCAGCGCCGCCCCGACGGCCAGCAGCATCGCGGCCGACTCCCCGGCGGCGATGACGAGCCAGCCGTGCAGGATGCGGGAGCGCATCGGACCGGTCGGCGAGTCGGTGACCACCACCGCGACGACGTCGCCGTCCCGGATGACCGGCGAGGCCACCACCAGGCTGCGGTCCTGCCAGGGCCACACCTGCTCGGGGTCGTGGCTGCGGCGGCTGAGCAGCGCCTCCGCGAAGGCGGCGCGCACTTCGCCCGTGGGGGGCAGGAACCAGTCGTCCGGAGCGTGGGCCATGGGGGAGTCGTTGCGGTAGAAGACGCCCGCGCGGATGCCGTAGACCTCGTGGTAGCTGCGCAGCTCGCTGTCGAGCGTCTCGCGACGCTCGTTGACGTCGCCGCCGGCCGGGTCGGCGGGCTCGGTGACGAACTGGGCGAGTGCGGCGAACCGTGCCGTGTCGTCGATCCGGTCGACGACGACCTTCTGCTGCTGCGCGCCGGCCAGGCTCACGGCCAGCGGGACGCCGAGGGCGAGGAGGACGGCCGCCATCAGGACGATGAGCAGCGGAAGCAGCCGTGTGTGCACCCGGCCCCGCTACGCCGCGGGCGCGACGAGCCGGTAGCCGACGCCGCGCACGGTCTCGATGAGGGCGGGCATGCGCAGCTTCGAACGCAGGGAGGCGACGTGCACCTCCAGGGTGCGTCCGGTCCCCTCCCAGCTGGTGCGCCAGACCTCGCTGATGATCTGCTCCCGGCGGAAGACGACACCCGGCCGCTGGGCGAGCAGGGCGAGCAGGTCGAACTCCTTGCGGGTCAGCTGGACGACCGTGCCGTTCACCGTGACCTTGCGGGTCGGCAGCTCGATGAGGACGGGGCCGAGGCGCAGCTCGGTCTCCGTGCCGCCCGTGGCCTCCTCGTGGACGCTGCGCCGGCTGACGGCGTGGATCCGCGCGAGCAGCTCCCCCGTGTCGTAGGGCTTGACCACGTAGTCGTCGGCGCCGAGGTTGAGCCCGTGGATGCGGGAGCGGACGTCGGACCGCGCGGTGACCATGATCACCGGGGTGCCGGTACGCTTGCGGATCTTGCCGCAGACCTCGTAGCCGTCCTGGTCGGGCAGCCCGAGGTCGAGCAGGACCACGCCGAAGCCCTCACCTTCCGGGACGAGAGCCTGGAGAGCCTCCTCGCCGCTGCGCGCGTGGGTGACGTCGAACCCGTGCCGCGCCAGCACCGCCGACAGCGCGGCCGCGACGTGGTTGTCGTCTTCGACGAGAAGCAGTCTCACCCGGGCTCCCTTCCGTTCATCGGCCGTACCATCTCCTTGTACAGAATTGGTGTGCACGCGCGCGTGCACCTTGCAGTGACGCCGATGGATGAGGACGGCGTCAAGGGGGTTCCGGTTGCGCTTCGGTACCGTTACCCGGCCGGTATGAGCCCTGCTCACAACTGCTACGACAGGTGTCCGATTGCTATCGGATCGTGATGCTCAGATTCCCCTCAGATGTAATGACGCAGGTCTGAAGGATTACTACTGTCCTCCGAAACCGAGGAGGACGGAGCCTGAGAGCGATGACCGAAGTATCGGTGGCCAAGGAAGATGTGGCCGCGACCGGCGATCTGGTCGTCCTGAAGAGCGTCAACAAGCACTTCGGCGCGTTGCACGTACTCCAGGACATCGACCTCACGATCGCCCGTGGCGAAGTCGTCGTGGTCATCGGACCCTCCGGGTCCGGCAAGTCCACCCTGTGCCGCACCATCAACCGTCTGGAGACGATCGACTCCGGCTCGATCACCATCGACGGCAAGCCCCTGCCCCACGAGGGCAGGGAGCTCGCCCGGCTGCGGGCCGACGTGGGCATGGTCTTCCAGTCCTTCAACCTTTTCGCGCACAAGACCGTGCTCGAGAACGTGACGCTGGGCCAGATCAAGGTCCGCAAGAAGGACAAGAAGGCCGCTGAGGAGCGGGCCCGTGCCCTGCTCGACCGGGTCGGTGTGGGTGCGCAGGCGGACAAGTACCCCGCTCAGCTCTCGGGCGGTCAGCAGCAGCGTGTCGCCATCGCACGGGCCCTGGCCATGGAACCCAAGGTCATGCTCTTCGACGAGCCGACGTCGGCTCTCGACCCCGAGATGATCAACGAGGTGCTGGAAGTCATGCAGCAGCTCGCCCGCGACGGCATGACCATGATCGTCGTCACCCACGAGATGGGCTTCGCGCGTTCCGCGGCGAACCGCGTGGTGTTCATGGCCGACGGCCGCATCGTCGAGCAGGCTACGCCGGACCAGTTCTTCAGCAACCCGCGCAGCGACCGTGCCAAGGACTTCCTGTCGAAGATCCTTCACCACTGACGGCGCGCCCCGCGCCCTGACGACCTGCGTCACCGGACCTGGACCGGGCCGCATCACTTCACCAGTCAAAAAGGATGTGCACCATGAAGCTCCGCAAGGTCACCGCCGCCTCGGCCGCCGTGTTCGCCCTCGCCCTGACCGCCACCGCCTGCGGGAGCGACGACGGCGACAGCGGTTCGTCCTCCTCGGGCGGCGGCGAGAAGATCAAGATCGGCATCAAGTACGACCAGCCCGGCCTCGGCCTGAAGGAGCCCGACGGTTCCTTCTCCGGCTTCGACGTGGACGTGGCGACGTACGTCGCCAAGGAGCTGGGCTACGAGGCCGACCAGATCGAGTGGGTCGAGACGAAGAGCGCGGACCGCGAGAACGCGCTGTCGCGCGGGGACGTGAAGCTCATCGCGGCCACGTACTCGATCACGGACGAGCGGGCGGAGAAGGTCGACTTCGCCGGGCCGTACCTGCTGGCTCACCAGGACCTGCTGGTGAAGAAGGACGCGGACATCACCGAGGCCACGGACCTCAACGACAAGAAGCTCTGCTCGGTGACCGGCTCGACCTCGGCGCAGAACGTCAAGAAGGACTTCGCTCCGGATGCGCAGCTGCGTGAGTACGGCACCTACTCGGAGTGCATCGCCGCGCTGCAGAGCGGCGCCGTCGACGCCCTGACCACGGACGACTCGATCCTGGCCGGTTACGCCTCGCAGGACCAGTACAAGGGCCAGTTCAAGCTCGCCGGCCTGAAGCTGAGCAACGAGAACTACGGCATCGGTGTCAAGAAGGGCGACACCGAGACCGTGAACAAGGTCAATGACGCCCTGAAGAAGATGGTCAGCGACAAGTCCTGGGACAAGGCGGTCGAGGCGAACTTCGGTCCGGCCGAGTACAAGAACGAGCCGGCTCCGGAGATCGGCAACATCGTCAAGTAGGCCCAGGACCGCAACGCGGGATCTTGAAAGGCGCGCCGCCGTCCGTCGCGATCAGGGCGGCGGCGCGCCGCGTCCGCTACGTACGCCACACACCCGGAAGCGCGGGAGATCGTGTTCGACTTTATTTCTGACTATGACGATCCAACCTTGTTGGGTGCGTTCTGGATGACGGTGAAGCTCACCGTGTTCTCGGGCGTCGGCTCCCTGATCTGGGGGACCTTGCTGGCGGCAATGCGGGTCAGCCCCGTCCCGCTGATGCGGGGGTTCGGCACCGCCTATGTGAACATCGTCCGGAACATCCCGCTGACCGTCATCATCGTCTTCACCTCGCTCGGCCTCGCCGACATCTTCGGTGTGACGATGGGCGCGCCCGACGACTTCGAGCTCCAGGGCTTCCGTCTCGCCGTGCTCGGTCTGATCGCCTACACCGCGGCCTTCGTGTGTGAGGCGCTGCGCTCCGGCATCAACACGGTGCCCGTCGGCCAGGCCGAAGCGGCCCGCGCCATCGGACTGAACTTCACTCAGGTCCTCGGCCTGATCGTGCTGCCGCAGGCGTTCCGCTCGGTCATCGGCCCGCTCGCGAACGTACTGATCGCGCTCACCAAGAACACCACGGTGGCGGCCACCATCGGTGTGGCCGAGGCCGCCTTGCTGATGAAGGAAATGATCGAGAACGAGGCACAGACTCTGCTCATCGGCGCGGTCTTCGCCTTCGGGTTCGTGGTACTGACCCTGCCCACCGGCCTGATCCTCAACTGGCTGAGCAAGCGCCTGGCGGTGAAGCGATGACCTCCGTTCTGTACGACGCCCCCGGCCCCCGCGCCAAGCGACGCAACGTCATCCTGTCGGTCGTCTTCGTCGCCGTCCTGGCCCTCGCCCTGTGGTGGATCTACAAGACAATGGACGACAAGGGCCAGCTGGAGTGGTCCCTGTGGAAGCCGTTCACCCAGTCCGAGGCGTGGACGACCTACCTGCTCCCGGGCCTTGCGGACACCCTCAAGGCGGCGGCTCTGTCCATGGTCATCGCGCTCCCGCTGGGTGCCTTCCTCGGCATCGCCCGGTTGTCGGACCACCGGTGGGTGAGGGTCCCGGCCGCTGTGGTCGTGGAGTTCTTCCGGGCCATCCCGGTCCTGCTGCTGATGCTCTTCGCCAACGAGTTCTTCGCGCGGTCCACGGACGTCAGCAGCTCCGACCGGCCGCTGTACGCGGTCGTCACCGGACTGGTGCTCTACAACGCCTCGGTCCTCGCCGAGGTGGTCCGGGCCGGCATCCTGGCTCTGCCCAAGGGGCAGAGTGAAGCGGCTCAGGCGATCGGCCTGCGCAAGAGCCAGACGATGACCAACATTCTGCTGCCGCAGGCCGTCACAGCGATGCTTCCCGCCATCGTCAGCCAGTTGGTCGTCATCGTGAAGGACACCGCGCTGGGCGGCGTGATGCTCGGCTTCACCGAGCTGCTCAACTCGCGCGGCACGCTGGCGGCCAACTACGCCAACGTCATCCCGAGCTTCATCGTGGTGGCGCTCATCTTCATCGTCCTCAACTTCACCCTCACCTCGTTCGCCTCCTGGCTCGAAGGGCGCCTGCGCCGCAGCAAGCGGAGCACGGGCGCGGTGCTCGGCGCGGGCGACGTCGACGACCTCAACGCGGCCGAGGTCGGTGGTACGTACGGGACCGGTGCGGACCAGTAGCACCTTCCTCACGCTCGACATGGGTGTGGCCC
>KL568581.1:54826-55668 GCA_000715605.1 Streptomyces speibonae
GGCCACACCCATGTCGAGTGACCGGCCGGCCCGGTTGGTGCAGCGGAGCGATACGCCGCGGACCGGTGTGATGAGCAGTCACGTGCTGGGACGCACTGCTCGTCCCCCACATGATCGCCACCGGCCTTCGGTCACTTGACGCAAGCAGCGGCAATAGGTTGCATACGTTCTGTGATCGTGCACCCTGCTCCATCTTCCTGTTCCTCCCCGTCCCTTCGGACGTCGCTTCGGGCAGGGGGCGCCGCGCCGTGGACCCGGTGATCATCGTCGGAGCCGGACCCGTGGGGCTGACGCTCGCACTGTCGCTGGCACGTCAGGAGGTGCCGTGTGTGCTCCTCGACGAAGGGCCGGGCAAGGACGAGCCCCGTCCGGCGCGCACCGTCGTCCTGCGGGAGGACACCGCCGCGCTCCTGGAGCGGCTGACCGGCGTGCCGCTCGCGCACGCCGGGGCGCGTTGGGCCGGATGGCGGTCGATGCGGCGCAAGCAGGTGACGTACGAAGTGGCGTTCGGCGAGGCCGATCCCGCTCCACTGCACATCGCCCAGCACGTCCTGACGGGTGCTCTGCGGACGGCGCTCGCAGGCGAGCGGCTCGTCAAGATCGCCGCGGACAGCCGGCTGGACACCATAGAGCAGGAACGGTCCGGCGTCACCGCCCGCACGCGTGGCTCGACGGGTACCTGGTGGCGCGGCAGTTATCTGGTGGGCTGCGACGGTCCCCGCTCGACCGTGCGCAAGCTCCAGGACATCCGCTTCCCCGGCCGCACCGCGGTGGAACGTCACGCCGTGGCCGCGCTGCGCGCCGAGCTGCCCTGGCACGACGAGGCGCTGCTGCACCGGCTG
>KL568581.1:55867-57329 GCA_000715605.1 Streptomyces speibonae
ATGTGTATAAGAGACAGGCCGTGGCGTGCGTCCGGTCCCTCGGCCGGGGAGATCACCGCACGGCCGCTGCCGAACGGGGTGTGGCGCCTGGACTGGCTGCTGCCGCCCGGCAAGGACCTGGTGACGCCCGAACTGCTGCTGGCCCGGGTGCGGGAGACGCTGGCCGGATGGACCGACGGCACGACCCCGCCGTACGAGTTGCTGGACACCGGTGTGCACGCCGTGCACCACCGGCTGGCCCGGCGCTGGCGGGCCGACCGCGTGTTCCTCGCCGGGGACGCGGCCCATCTGCTCGGCACCCTGGGCACGCACGGGCTGGACGAAGGGCTCCGTGACGCCGACAACCTGGCCTGGAAGCTGGCGCTGGCCTGGCACCACGGTCCGCACGAGGCGCTGCTCGACAGCTATCAGACCGAGCGCCGGGCCATCGTCGCCTCGCGGTTGCGCGCGGCCGACCAGGCGCTGCCGCTGGTGCGCGGCGGCGGAGGGCTGCGTGCCTACGTCCCCGGCTCCGCGCGGGGGCACGACGCGCTCCTGATGGACGGTCACCTGGGCCGGGGCCCCCTGGGGGCGCCGGGGACGTACGCCGATTCGCCGCTCGCACCCGGGAGGCTCGAGGGCGAGGCGCCGGTCGGCACGGCCCTCGGGGCGGCGGTGACGGATGTGCGGGTCACCGCGGAGGACGGCACGTTCGTCCGGCTGCGGGACCGGCTCGGGCGCGGTGCGCTCCTGGTGGTGCTGATCGCCCCGGGCACGGGCGTGTGGGAGCGCCGGCACTGGGTGTCCGCAGGGATCATGCCCCGGCTGGCGGCCGCGGTCTCGGCCCTGCCGCACCGGGCGGAGCTGCTGGTCGCGGAGAGCTACCCGGGGGCCGCGGCCCACACCGTGCTGCTGGTGCGGCCCGACGGCCACCTCGTCACCGCGCTGAGCGGGGTCCGCCCGGCGGATCTGTACACGGCGGCGGAGGCGGTGCTCGGCGGGCCCGTCGCGGCGGGGGCGGAGGGCGACGCGGGCGCGAAGGCCGATGCGGGGGCCGGGTCACGCTGAGGCGTCGGTCGTCGCTTCACCCGTCCGCCCGGTGAGATCTGCACGGTCCGCACAGTGGCGTCGAGTTGATCCCATGAGCCGCCTCGTGGTGTACTCCGCCTCGTGACCGACACCTGCGTGCGCCTGTGGCGACGGGTCCACATGGACCTCGTCCGCTATGCGGGCTGCGTGTGTCGCCCGTCCTGCTGATTCGCCTTTCTTTCCTCTCCGGCGCGCCGTCGCGCGCGCCCGTCGCGAACTCATCTCCAGGACGGTGCACATGTCTGTCTCCTCCCCTGCCCCTACCCCTGCCCCGGCGCCCCTCTCCGCTCCCACACAGGCGGACCTCCTCGACTTCGTACGGCGTACCGCGGCCGACGCCGAGCTGATCGCCTCCCTTCCGCTCGACCCCGAAGGGCGCACCTGGGTGCGGCTC
>KL568581.1:57625-57850 GCA_000715605.1 Streptomyces speibonae
GTGAACTGAGGGAGAACTCGCTCGCCGCGCGGCTGCCCACCGACGGCTGGAAGACTCTGGAACTGACGGAAGGCGTGGACCGGGAACGCCGGCTGGCGACCGGGCAGGGACGGGCCTTCGGGCGGCACCATGTGCACGAGGTGCTCAACGAGTCCCCGGACCGGCACGCGGTGTCCGTGCACGCCTACTACCCCCCATTGCCGCGGATCCGCCGCTACAGCCGCA
>KL568581.1:58104-58511 GCA_000715605.1 Streptomyces speibonae
CGGCCGGTTCCTGCGGCTGGAGCAGGTCGAACGGCCGGAGGACTGGCAGTGAGCGAGACGAAGGAACGGTCCGGCGGTCCCGTCGGGATCGACGAACTGCTGGAGCGGGTGCGCGAGGGGTACGACCGCGTCGAGGCGCGCGACGCCCACGAGGCCGCCCGCGCCGGCGAGGCGCTGCTGGTGGACATCCGTTACGCCGCCCTGCGGGAGCGGGACGGGCTGCTTCCCGGCGCTGTCGTGGTCGAGCGCAACGAACTGGAGTGGCGCCTCGATCCACGGGGCAGTCACCGCCTGCCCGAGGCGACGGGCCATGAGCTGCGCGTGATCGTGATCTGCAACGAGGGCTACGCGTCCAGCCTCGCCGCGGAGTCGCTCCACCGGCTGGGACTGCGCCGGGCCACCGATCT
>KL568581.1:58701-61071 GCA_000715605.1 Streptomyces speibonae
GAGATGTGTATAAGAGACAGGGCTGGGACTGCGCCGGGCCACCGATCTGGTGGGCGGTTTCCAGGCATGGCGGGCGGCGGGACTGCCGGTGGTGCCGGCGTAGCGCACGGCTGAGGGCTCGGGCGTCGCCTGCTCAGAGCTCCTCGTCGCCGAGGAACTCGGTGTCCTCGCCCTCCTCCTCCAGCGCCTGCCGGACGACGCGCAGGGCGAGGCCCTCGGGGTAGCCCTTGCGGGCGAGCATGCCGGCGAGGCGGCGGATGCGCTTGTCCCGGTCGAGCCCGCGGGTGGCGCGCAGCTTACGGGCGACCAGGTCGCGGGCGGTCTCCTCCTCCTGCTCGGAGTCGAGCCGGGAGACGGCCGCGTCGATCAGGGCCGAGTCGACGCCCTTGGTGCGCAGCTCGCGCGCGAGCGCCCGCCGGGCCAGCCCCCGGCCGTGGTGCCGTGACTCCACCCAGGCGTCCGCGAACGCGCTGTCGTTGATCAGTCCGACCTCCTCGAACCGGGACAGCACCTCCTCGGCGGCCTCGTCCGGGATCTCCCGCTTGCGCAGGGCGTCGGCCAGTTGCTGACGGGTGCGCGGGGTCCCGGTGAGCAGGCGCAGACAGATGGCGCGCGCCCGCTCGACCGGGTCCTTCGGAGGTTCCTCCCGCTCTGCCCTCGACGAGGAAGAGGCGCCCCCCTCCGCCGCGGCCGCGTCGCCGAAGGACCGGCGCCCGCGCCCGCGTCCACCGCGCGGCCCGCCGTCACGCGAGCCGCCCGCCCGTGCACCGCCACCGCGCCGCCGGCCGCCGCCGGTGTCCGCGTCCGTCAGGCCGTCCGCGCCGGTGCCGTCGTCGTACGCCGCTGCACCGCCCTCGGCTGAGCCCCGGCCGCCTGCGGTGCCCCTCCCCCGTGGGGCGCCGAAAGCGTCGGACTCGTACTCGGCCCAGTCGGTTCGTCGGGTCACGGGTCAGCTCTTGGCAGCAGCGGCCTTGGACTTGGAGCCCTTGGCCGCCGGGGCCGGTACCGCGGCCGGCTCGGCCGGAGCGGTGCTTCCGGCGTCCGCTCCTCCTTCTGCGGTCTCCTCCGGACGCACGCCGACGCCGAGCTTCTCCTTGATCTTCTTCTCGATCTCGTTGGCGAGGTCGGGGTTGTCCTTCAGGAAGTTGCGGGCGTTCTCCTTGCCCTGGCCGAGCTGGTCGCCCTCGTACGTGTACCAGGCGCCGGCCTTGCGGACGAAGCCGTGCTCCACGCCCATGTCGATCAGGCCGCCCTCGCGGCTGATGCCCTGGCCGTAGAGGATGTCGAACTCGGCCTGCTTGAAGGGCGGCGCCACCTTGTTCTTGACGACCTTGCAGCGGGTGCGGTTGCCGACCGCCTCGGTGCCGTCCTTGAGGGTCTCGATGCGGCGGATGTCGATACGCACCGAGGCGTAGAACTTCAGCGCGCGGCCACCGGTCGTGGTCTCCGGGGAGCCGAACATCACGCCGATCTTCTCGCGGAGCTGGTTGATGAAGATCGCGGTGGTCTTGGACTGGTTGAGCGCACTGGTGATCTTCCGCAGGGCCTGGCTCATCAGGCGGGCCTGCAGACCCACGTGGCTGTCGCCCATCTCGCCCTCGATCTCGGCGCGCGGGACGAGTGCGGCGACGGAGTCGATGACGATGAGGTCGAGGGCCCCGGAGCGGACCAGCATGTCCACGATCTCCAGCGCCTGCTCGCCGTTGTCCGGCTGGGACAGGATCAGGTTGTCGATGTCGACGCCGAGCTTCTTGGCGTACTCGGGGTCGAGGGCGTGCTCGGCGTCCACGAAGGCGACCTGGCCGCCGGCCTTCTGCGCGTTGGCCACCGCGTGCAGGGTCAGGGTCGTCTTACCGGAGGATTCCGGTCCGTAGATCTCCACCACACGTCCGCGCGGCAGACCGCCGACGCCGAGGGCCACGTCGAGCGCGGTCGACCCGGTCGGGATGACCTCGATGGGCTCCTTCGACCGCTCGCCCATGCGCATGACCGCGCCTTTGCCGAATTGCCGTTCAATCTGTGCGAGCGCGGCGTCGAGCGCCTTCTCGCGGTCGGTTCCTGCCATGGGTTCCACCCGGTTTGCTTGAGTCGATCGCTTCACGTCAAAGACGCTAGCGCCTGCCACTGACAACGCGCCCCGACGCACCTCCGGCCTGTGGATAACGTGGGCGTTTTCCCGTCCGAACCAGGACGAAACTCCCTTCGTTGAGCCTCACCGGCGCCCCCATAAGAATAGATGTTCGATTTTCGTGTCAAGCCGCGCCACGCCGCACACCGCGGCGGGCGGCCGGGTTCAGGACGGTTCGGTGTCCGGCTCGCCGGCGCGCGCCGCACCCGGCCGGCCGAGCCACAGCCGCCGGACGTACGCGA
>KL568581.1:61265-63873 GCA_000715605.1 Streptomyces speibonae
GCACCCGCGGCCCGCCGCCGGGGCCGCGACGGCCGTCGCCGGGGCCGGGGTGACCGTCACCGGGGCCGCGGTGGCCGTGCACACGGGGGTCGTCCGTGACGTCGTACCGCTTCACGTACGCCCCCAGGAACGCCTGGAGCGTGGCGACGGCGGGGATGGCGATCAGCGCGCCGACCGCGCCCAGCAGGGCGGTGCCCGCGACGACCGAGCCGAAGGCGACCGCCGGGTGGATGTCCACGGTCCTGGCGGTCAGCTTGGGCTGGAGCACGTAGTTCTCGAACTGCTGGTAGACCACCACGAAGACCAGCACCCACAGCGCGTACCAGGGGTCGACCGTGAAGGCGATCAGCATGGGCAGCGCGCCCGCGAGATACGTGCCGATGGTGGGGATGAACTGCGACACCAGGCCCACCCACACGGCCAGCACGGGCGCGTAGGGCACCTCGAGGAACTCCAGCAGCACGAAGTGCGCCAGGCCGGAGACGAGTGCCATCAGCCCGCGCGAGTACAGGTAACCGCCCGTCTTGTTCACGGCGATCTCCCACGCGCGCAGCACCTCGGCCTGCCGCGCGGGCGGCAGCACGGAGCACAGGGTGCGCCGCAGCCGCGGGCCGTCGGCGGCGAAGTAGAACGAGAACAGGGCGATGGTCAGCAGCTGGAAGAGGCCGCCGAGCACCTGCGCGGAGACGTCCAGCACCCCGGTGGCGCTGTCCTGGACGTAGGTGCGCAGCCAGTCGGAGCGCAGCAGGCCCTCCTGGATGTCCACCCGACGCAGCTCGGTGTCGAAGTGGGTGTTGATCCAGTTGATCACGGAGTCGAGATAGTCGGGGAAGTCCTCGACGATCTTGATGATCTGCCCCGCGAGCATGGACCCGAGCAGCGTGACGAAACCCGCCCCCGCGATCAGGATGCCCAGGAAGACCAGGAACGTGCCCAGGCCCCGGCGCACTCCGCGCGCCGCCATCCAGCTGACCGCGGGCTCGACGGCGAGCGCCAGGAAGAACGCGATCAGGACGTTGATCAGCAGGCCGGTGAGCTGGTGAAAGGCCCAGCTGCCCAGCTGGAACACGGCGATCAGCGCCAGGGCGAGCACCATGGCGCGCGGCAGCCAGCGCGGCATGCGGGCGCCCGGCGCGGCCGCGGGGCCCACCGGAGGCTCTGCGGGCGCCGGCGCGCCGGGTGGGGTGGGTTGCCGGTCCGCCGGCCCGGTCTCGTCAGTGGGTGCCACGGCTCAAGTTTCACCCACACGGGTGACGACCGTCCGCACCGCAGGCGTCTCTGTGACGATCAGCGCATTTCCCGGGGCACGTCCATCACCGCGCAGACCACCTGCCAGACGGCCTTGGCGTCCCAGCCGGCCGCCAGCGCCTCGTGCACGGTGCGCCCGCCGAGCTCGGACATCACGTGGTCGCGCGCGAAGGTGTCGGCGTAACCCGCACCGAAGTACTCCGCCATCCGCTCCCAGAAAACCGTCAACCGCATGCGTCCAGTATCCCGCCTGTGGGGGTGGCCCCCGGTCACTGCCCCTGCCGGGGCCGCCGTGCGCCTACGGTCGGTGCCATGACCGACACCGGAGCTGCCCCGCCGCCCCCGCCGTCTCCTCCGCACGGCGCCCTCGCGCGGGCGGAGCGGTTCGTCCTGCTCACCGCGCGGGTGCTCGAGCAGCACCTCTTCGCCCACCACTTCCGGGGCGGCGATGCCGCACCGGTGGAGAGGGCGCTGAACGCCTACCGCAACGAGGACGGCGGATACGGCCATGGTCTGGAGCCCGATCTGCGCGGACCGGTCAGCCAGCCGCTGCACACCGCCCGCGCCCTGCGGGTCCTGGACGCGGTGGGGCGCTGCGGCGGCCGGCGCGCCGAGGACGTGTGCCGCTATCTGACGTCCGTCTCCACGGCGGAGGGCGCGCTGCCGGCGATCCACCCGAGTCAGCGCGGCTACCCGGCGGCACCCTTCGTGCCGGTCGTGGACGACCCGCCCGGCGAGCTGCTGGCCACCGGGCCGGTGGTGGGGCTGCTGCACCGCAACGAGGTGTGGCACGCCTGGCTGTTCCGCGCCACGGACTTCTGCTGGCAGGCCGCGGAGACGCTGGAGAGTTCCCACCCCTACGAGATCGAGGCCGCCGTGGCCTTCCTGGACCACGCGCCGGACCGCGCCCGCGCGGAGGCCGCCGCCGAGCGGCTGGGCCGGCTGGTGCGCGAGCAGCGGCTCGCGGCCCTCGACCCGGACGACCTCGGCGCGTACCCGGTCGCCGCCGGCTACGCCCCGGGCGAGCACCACTTCCCGCACGACTACGCGCGGACGCCCGGCTCCCTGGCGCGCGCGTGGTTCACCGACGAGGAGATGGCACGCTCCCTGGACCACCTGGCGGCCGAGCAGCGGCCGGACGGCGGCTGGCCCATCCGCTGGCGTCAGTGGGCCGAGGGCCCGTCCTTGGAGGGCCGCTGCCTGGTGACGCTCGAGTCCCTGCGCACCCTGGTGTCCTACGGCCGCACGGTCGACTGACCCGACGCCACGGCTTTCCAGGACGGGCTTTCCCGTACCGCGGCGAGACGGGGCCCGTCCCACCCGCCCGCAGCCACCACACCCCGGTGACATACGGGCCACA
>KL568581.1:64180-64324 GCA_000715605.1 Streptomyces speibonae
GATGTGTATAAGAGACAGCCACGGCCCCCCGGCACAGGCCCTCACCACCGCGCCGCAACTACCGGGACACGGCCCAGTCACCCGCTCAGAGCCCCCACACCCCGGTGACATACGGCCCCGCCGTCGACCTGTCTCTTATACACA
>KL568581.1:64673-67478 GCA_000715605.1 Streptomyces speibonae
CATACGGGCCACACCACCGACTGACCGGCCGCCAGGGTCCCCAGGACAAGCTGTCCCGTGCCGCGCCCGCGACCGCCCTCGTCACGAGCCGTCTCACCCGCACGGAACCCTGCCCCACCCCGGTGGCGTGCAGCCGCACCGTCGGCTGACCGGACGCCACGGCTCCCCGCGACGGGGGTGTCACGGCGCGGGCCGTTTCACCCGCCCAGGGCCCGTACCCCCGCCGTCACCACGACCGCCGCGCCGACGACGAGGAGGAACGGGGCGCGCAGGATGAGGGCGACCGCGGCCGCCGCCAGTCCGGCCGCGCGGGCGTCCAGGACCAGCGCCTGGCCGTCGGAGAAGGTCTGCTGGGCCGTGAGGGCGGCGAGCAGGGCGACCGGCAGCAGCGCGGCCAGGCGCCTGACGAGGGGCCGTTCCAGGGCCCCAACGGGCACCAGCAGTCCCGCGAGTTTCACGGCGTAGCAGCCGAGGACGGTCAGACCGATCGCGATCCAGATGTTCAACGGTCCCCCTCCCCCAGATCACCGCGCGACGCGCCGCGGCGGCCCCGTGCCCACAGCACGACCGGTGCCGCGAGCGCGGCCACCAGCACCGGCACCCCGGCCGGCAGGACGGGCAGCAGGCCCAGTCCCAGCAGCACGGCGAGCCCGGCGACGGTCCGCTCGGTACCGGTCCGCAGCATCGGGGCGAGCAGTGCCAGGAAGACCGCGGGACCTGCCGCGTCCAGCCCCCACGCGTCGGTGTCCCCGATCGCCTCCGCGCCCAGCGCGCCGAGCAGCGTCGTGAGGTTCCACAGGATGTACAGGCTGAGTCCGGTCACCAGGAAGCCGATGCGTGCGCTGCGCCGGGTGGGCTGGGCGAGCGACACGGCGGCCGTCTCGTCGATGACCCACTGCGCGGCGAACGGCCGCACCGCGCGGGGAAGCGCCAGCAGCTGTGACAGACGCAGCCCGTAGAAGGCGTTGCGCACGCCCAGGAAGAACGCCCCCGCGGCGGCGGTGAAGGGTCCGCCACCAGCGGCCAGCGCGCCCACCAGCGCGAACTGGGAGGCTCCGGTGAACACCAGCAGGCTCAGTGCGCAGGTCTGGAGCAGCGTGAGCCCGCTGCCCGCCGAGGTCACGCCGAAGGCGAAGCCGGAGAGTCCGACGGCGATCCCGACGCCGAGCGCGTCCCGTACGACGGCGCCGTCCGGCTTTCCTCCGCCGTCGTCCCGTATGCCTGAGGGTGCTGGTGTTGTCCGTTCCACTGCCACGCCCCGGACGCTACGAGAAGGCGGTTCCGCGCGTCTTGTACGTTCTTGCGCTCGCGCTGGTAGGCGCCCGGCGGCACGCCGACGATGCGGCTGAAGTGCCGGTTGAGATGCGGCTGGTCGGTGAAGCCCACCGCGAGGGCGGCCTGGGACGGCGCCGTCCCCGCGTCCAGCAGCCGCCGTGCCCGCCGCACCCGGGCGTCGGTGAGCCAGGTGTGCGGCGGCATCCCGTAGGTGTCCCGGAACGCGCGCAGCAGGGCGAACGGGCTGGTGCCGAGTTCGGCGGCCAGCCGGTCCAGGGTCGGTGGCGAGGCCATCCGCTCCTCCAGCAGGGCACGCGCGCGTGCCGCGATCCGGGCGCCCGCCGTGCGCACCTCGCGTCGCGGCAGCGTCCCGCCGTTCAGCCGCAGCAGCCGGGTCACCGCCACGCGGAGCAGCGTGTCGGCGGCGAGCGCGTTGCCCTCGTCGGTGGCCCGCAGCACCTGGTGCACCAGGTGCACGGTGTAGGGATCGTCGAACACCGGCGTCGCGAATCCGGGCGTCCCGCGCAGCGTGGTGGTCTCGGCGGCGATCGCGGCCACCACGTCCGGCGAGGGGTACACCGCGCCGTACTGCCACCCCTCCGGGACACCCGCCCTGCCGGTGTGCGGGGTGTCCGGGTTGACCAGGGCGAGCGTTCCCGCGCCCGCGTACACGTCGCCGCCGCCGTGGTGGAACACCTCCACCCCTTCGGCGATGCCCGCGATCACGAAGTGCTCGTGGGTGTGCCGGACGAACGACTTGCGTATGTACCGGGCACGCAGCAGATCGACACCGGGCAGTTCGTCGTACTGCCAGTGCCGCGCACGCTCCTTGCGCGATTCCGCCATACGGCCATTGTCACGCGGGGGGCGCGCGGACCCGGCCGCCCCCGTCCCCTCCCCCGCCCGATT
The DNA here is from genome assembly GCA_000715605.1 of Streptomyces speibonae. GTDB lineage: Bacteria > Actinomycetota > Actinomycetes > Streptomycetales > Streptomycetaceae > Streptomyces > Streptomyces speibonae. The sequence goes on from KL568581.1 coordinate 66,858, forward strand.
GTCAGTGGCGGGGTGCACGATGGACGCATGGTCAGCGATCCGCACCGAGCCCTGGACGGCTTCTCCTCCGCGACCCGCGGCTGGTTCACGGGGGCGTTCTCCGCGCCCACCGCCGCCCAGGCCGGGGCGTGGCGGGCCATCGAGGAGGGCTCGGACGTGCTGGTGGTCGCTCCCACCGGCTCCGGAAAGACCCTGGCCGCCTTCCTCGCCGCTCTCGACGACCTGGCCTCGTCACCGCCGCCCGCCGACCCCAGGAAGCGGTGCCGGGTGCTGTACGTCTCGCCGCTGAAAGCCCTGGCCGTCGACGTCGAGCGCAACCTGCGCAGCCCGCTGACCGGTATCCGCCAGGAGGCCGTGCGCCTGGGGCTGCCGGAGCCCGAGGTGAAGGTCGGCATCCGCTCCGGCGACACCCCCGCGGCCGAGCGGCGGTCGCTGGCCACCCGGCCGCCGGACATCCTGATCACCACCCCGGAGTCGCTGTTCCTGATGCTGACGTCCGCCGCGCGCGACGCGCTGACGGGCGTGGAGACGGTGATCCTGGACGAGGTGCACGCGGTCGCGGGCACCAAGCGGGGCGCGCATCTGGCGCTCTCCCTGGAGCTGTCTCTTATACACATCTCT
>KL568581.1:67660-69813 GCA_000715605.1 Streptomyces speibonae
TGCTGCCCCGCCCGGCCCGCCGCATCGGCCTCTCGGCGACGGTGCGCCCGGTGGACGAGGTCGCCCGGTTCCTCTCCCCGCGCCGCAAGGTGGAGATCGTGCAGCCGGAGGCGGGCAAGGAGTTCGACCTCTCCGTGGTGGTGCCGGTCGAGGATCTGGGGGAGCTGGGCGGTTCCCCGGCCACGGAGGCGTCCGAGGGGGCCGAGCGGCCCTCGATCTGGCCGCATGTCGAGGAGCGGATCACCGACCTGGTGCAGTCGCACCGCTCGACCATCGTGTTCGCCAACTCCCGCCGCCTCGCCGAGCGCCTGTGCAACCGGCTCAACGAGATCGCCTACGAGCGGGCCACCGGGGAACCGCTGGAGGAACACCACTCCCCCGCCGAGCTCATGGGCGGCTCCGGGTCCGCCCAGGGCGCGCCCGCGGTCATCGCGCGCGCCCACCACGGTTCGGTGTCCAAGGAGCAGCGCGCCCTGGTCGAGGAGGATCTGAAGGCGGGCCGGCTGCCCGCGGTGGTGGCCACCTCCAGTCTGGAGCTGGGCATCGACATGGGCGCGGTGGACCTGGTGGTGCAGGTGGAGTCCCCGCCGTCCGTCGCCTCCGGCCTGCAGCGGGTCGGCCGCGCGGGGCACCAGGTGGGCGCGGTCTCCACCGGCGTGGTGTTCCCCAAGTACCGGGGCGACCTGGTGCAGGCGGCCGTGGTCACCGAGCGGATGCGCACCGGGGCGATCGAGTCCCTGCGGGTCCCCGCCAACCCGCTCGACGTCCTGGCACAGCAGCTCGTCGCGATGACCGCCATGGACACCTGGCAGCTGGACGACCTGCTCGCCCTGGTCCGCCGCGCGGCGCCGTTCGCCTCCCTGCCCGAGTCGGCCTTCACGGGCGTCCTGGACATGCTCGCCGGCCGCTACCCGTCCGACGCCTTCGCGGAGCTGCGCCCGCGCGTGGTGTGGGACCGGGTCACCGGCGAGATCACCGGCCGCCCCGGCGCCCAGCGGCTGGCCGTCACCTCCGGGGGCACGATCCCCGACCGGGGCCTCTTCGGGGTGTTCCTCGCGGGCTCCGACCCGAAGAAGGGCGGTGGTCGGGTCGGCGAGCTGGACGAGGAGATGGTCTACGAGTCCCGCGTGGGCGACGTCTTCACGCTCGGCACCAGTTCCTGGCGCATCGAGGACATCACCCGCGACCGGGTCCTCGTCTCCCCGGCGCCGGGCGTGCCGGGCCGACTGCCCTTCTGGAAGGGCGACCAACTGGGCCGGCCGCTGGAGCTCGGCCGCGCGGTGGGCGCCTTCCTGCGCGAGGTGGGCGCGCTGTCCAGGGACGACGCCCGGCTGCGGCTCGTCGCGGCGGGGCTGGACGCCTGGGCCGCGGACAACGTGCTGTCCTACCTCGACGAGCAGCGTGAGGCCTGCGGCCACGTGCCCGACGACCGGACCATCGTCGTCGAGCGCTTCCGCGACGAACTGGGCGACTGGCGGGTCGTCGTGCACTCCCCGTTCGGGGCCCAGGTGCACGCCCCGTGGGCCCTCGCGCTCGGCGCCCGCCTCTCCGAGCGGTACGGCATGGACGCCCAGGTGATGCACGCCGACGACGGCCTCGTGCTGCGGCTGCCGGACGCCGACCTGATGAGTCTCGACCTGCTCGACCAGGAGCCGATGAAGGCCGGCACCGAGTACGACGCGGACCAGGCGCCCGTGGGAGCCGCCGACGTCGTCTTCGACAAGGGCGAGGTCGACCAGATCGTCACCGACCAGGTGGGCGGCTCCGCGCTGTTCGCGTCCCGGTTCCGCGAGTGCGCCGCCCGCGCGCTGCTGCTGCCGCGCCGCAACCCCGGCAGGCGCACCCCGCTGTGGCAGCAGCGTCAGCGCGCCTCCCAGCTGCTCCAGGTGGCCGGGGAGTTCGGCTCGTTCCCGATCGTCCTGGAAGCCGTCCGCGAATGCCTCCAGGACGTCTTCGACGTTCCCGGGCTCGTCGAGCTGATGGGCGACCTGGAGTCCCGCAAGGTACGGCTGGTGGAGGTCACCACCCCCGAGCCGTCCCCCTTCGCCCGCTCCCTGCTGTTCGGATACGTCGCGCAGTTCCTCTACGAGGGCGACTCCCCGCTCGCCGAGCGCCGCGCCGCCGCCCTGTCGCTGGACTCGCGGCTCCTGGCC
>KL568581.1:70050-71922 GCA_000715605.1 Streptomyces speibonae
TGGCCGAGCTGCTCGGCCAGGCGGAGCTGCGCGAGCTGCTCGACGCCGAGGTACTGACCGAGCTGGAGCAGGAGCTGCAGTGGCTCACCGAGGACCGGCGCGTGAAGGACGCGGAGGGCGTGGCCGACCTGCTGCGGCTGCTGGGCCCGCTCACCGACGCCGAGCTCGCCGAGCGCGGGGCGGATCCGGCATGGGCGCGGGAGCTCGCCTCCGCGCGGCGCGCGATCCGGGTGCGGGTGGCCGGCGCCGACCACTGGGCGGCCGTCGAGGACGCCGGACGGCTGCGTGACGCCCTGGGCACGGCGCTTCCGGTGGGAGTGCCGGAGGCGTTCACCGAGCCCGTCAAGGACCCCCTGGGCGACCTCCTCGCGCGGTACGCGCGCACCCACGGCCCGTTCACCTCGGCCACGGCGGCGGCCCGCTTCGGCCTGGGCGTGGCGGTCACCGAGGGGGCCCTGCAGCGGCTCGCGGCGGCCGGGCGGGTGGTTCAGGGCGAGTTCCATCCGGCGGGGATCGGACAGGAGTGGTGCGACGCCGCGGTGCTGCGCAGGCTGCGGCGCCGTTCCCTGGCCGCGCTGCGGCACGAGCTGGAGCCGGTGCCGCCGGCCTCGCTCGCCCAGTTCCTTCCCCAGTGGCAGCACATCGGCAAGGGGCACACCCTGCGCGGCATCGACGGCCTGGTGCGTGCCGTCGAGCAGTTGCAGGGCGCCTCCGTGCCCGCCTCCGCCCTGGAGAAGCTGGTCCTGCCGTCCCGCGTGGCGAACTACACGCCCGGGATGCTGGACGAACTCACGGCCGCCGGAGAGGTGGTGTGGGCCGGCGCCGGTTCGCTCCCCGGGAAGGACGGCTGGGTCTCCCTCTACCTCGCGGACACGGCCCCGCTGCTGCTGCCGCCCCCGCATCCGCTGGAGCTCACCGCGCTCCACCAGTCGGTCCTGGACACCCTCACCGGCGGCTACGGCCTGTTCTTCCGCCAGATCGCCGACCAGGTCCGCGCCACCACCCACCCCGAGGCCACCGATCCCCAGCTGGCCGACGCGCTGTGGGACCTCGCCTGGTCCGGGCGGCTCACCAACGACACACTCGCTCCCCTGCGCTCCCTGCTGGGCTCCGGCCGCACGGCGGGCTCCACCGCCCACCGCGCGAAGCGCTCCGTCCCGCGCGGGCGCTACGGCTCGCTCACGGCGGCCGCCCGGACCGCCTCGCGCACCGGTCCGCCGACCGTCGCCGGCCGCTGGTCCCTGACCCCCGCCCGGGAGGCCGACCCCACGGTCCGCGCGCACGCGCTGGCCCACACCCTGCTGGACCGGCACGGTGTGGTGACCCGGGGCGCGGTCGCCGCGGAGGGTGTCGAGGGCGGCTTCTCGGCGACGTACCGCATCCTGTCGGCCTTCGAGGAGACCGGGCAGGCCCGTCGCGGCTACGTGGTGGAGGGCCTGGGCGCCGCCCAGTTCGCGATGGACGGCGCGGTGGACCGCCTCCGCGCGGCGGCCAACGCCCGCGAGCGGGGGGAGCCCCTCCCGGCCGCCCCGGCCGTGCCCGGCCCCGTCGGCACCGGCCCGGACGACGGCCCGTGGCCGCCCCCGGCGCCGGGCGACTACGTCTCCCTGCGCGACCTGGCCGCGCAGGCACCGCCCTCCTGGCAGAACGGCGGCCGTCCCTCGTACGACCCCTTCGCCGGCCGTCGCACCGGACCCGACGCCACCGCGCGGGCCGTCGTCCTCGCGGCAGCGGACCCGGCGAACGCCTACGGTGCCGCGCTGGGCTGGCCCGAGCCCCCGACCGGAGCCGGGCACAAGCCGGGCCGCAAGGCGGGCTCCCTGGTGGTGCTGGTGGACGGCGAGCTGACGCTCCTGTCTCTTATACACATCT
>KL568581.1:72206-73304 GCA_000715605.1 Streptomyces speibonae
CGCCGAAGCTCTCGCCGCGGCGGCCCGCGCGGGATCCCTCGGCACGGTCACGGTGGAACGCATCAACGGCACCTCCGCCCTGACGTCTCCCCTGGGCACCCTCCTGGAATCCGCCAGCTTCGTCGCCACCCCCCGAGGTCTGCGCCTACGCGCCTGACCCGACCGCCGGACGGAGGCCATCGCGTACTGTTCCCGCACGACCGCGGGGTGCGAAGATCGAAAGACCTACGCCTGAGCGGGGGATGTGGATGGACGTACTGATCAGGCCCGCACGGGCGACGGAAGCCGACGTGCTCACCGACCTGGCACTGCGGTCCAAGGCGCACTGGGGCTATGACGCCGCGTTCCTGCACGCGTGCCGGGACGAGCTCACCGTCGCCGCGAACGAGGTCGCACGCCGACGAGCCACGGTGGCTGACAGAGACGGCCGCGTCCTGGGCTTCACGACTCTTGAGGGAGAGCCGCCCGCAGGCGTTCTGGGCATGATGTTCGTCGAGCCGCGGGCCATCGGCCAGGGCATCGGCCGCCTGCTGTTCGAACACACCATCGCTGCCGGACGAGACCTGGGGTTCACCCGGCTCACGATCGACGCGGACCCGAATGCCGAGCCGTTCTACCGCGCGATGGGCGCGGTCCGTACAGGAAGCGTCCCATCGGGCTCCATCGCCGGCAGAGTGCTGCCGCGGATGGTGGTCACCGTCCAGCGTTGAATCAGCGTCGCCCGAGCCGCCCGCGGTCGCCCGGCGGACCGTGCCCCGTCCGGCGTGCCACCCTTGACGCATGCCCGAAGGAGATACGGTCTGGCAGGCCGCGCGGCGGCTGCACGATGCCCTCGCGGGCAGGGTGCTGACCCGCAGCGACCTGCGGGTGCCCCGGTACGCCACCGCCGACCTCACCGGCCGCGCGGTGCTGGACGTCACCCCGCGCGGCAAGCATCTGCTGACCCGGTTCGAGGGCGGTCTGACCCTGCACTCGCACCTGCGGATGGACGGTTCCTGGCGGGTGTTCACCGACGGGCAGCGCTGGAACGGCGGCCCGGCGCACCAGATCCGCGCGATCCTCGGCACCGCCGGCCGCACCGCCGTCGGCTATCGGCTG
>KL568581.1:73521-80275 GCA_000715605.1 Streptomyces speibonae
CCGTCGGCTATCGGCTGCCCGTCCTCGAACTGATCCGCACCGCCGACGAGGACCGGGCCGTCGGCCACCTCGGACCCGACCTCCTCGGCCCGGACTGGGACCCCGGCATCGCGTTGGCCAACCTGCTCAAGGACCCGGCCCGTCCCCTCGGCGAGGCCCTCCTCGACCAGCGGAACCTCGCCGGTATCGGCAATGTCTACAAGAGCGAGCTCTGCTTCCTGCTCGGCGCCACGCCCTGGCTCCCCGTGGGTGACCTGTCCCCCGACCGCACGGCGAAGCTGCCGGAACTCGCCCGGAGGCTGCTGGAGTTCAACCGCGAGCGCCCCATCCGCAGCACGACGGGCCGGCGCGGCCAGGACCTCTTCGTGTACGGCCGCGCCCGCCGCCCCTGTCTGCGCTGCCGGACGCCCATCCGCCTCGCCGACCAGGGCGACGGCTCCCGCGAGCGCCCCACGTACTGGTGCCCCACCTGTCAGCCGGGTCCGGCACCCGCCCGCTGACCGGAGGGGTCGTCGACCCGATCACGCATCGCGCGGTCAGCTCCCTCGCCCGGCCACCGCCAGGCGCTCCGCCAGCGCCGGGCCGCCACGGCGCCTTCCGCGTGCGCCTTGGGCACGCAGTGCACCGGCAGCACACTGAGCCCCCACCCCCCGGCCGCGACCGCCGCCTCCGGCGCACCCGCGTCGGGCGCCAGCAGCAGCCGCAGCACCGCCCACCACCACAGTGCCCCGCACGCCAGCACGGCCGTCCGGCGCGCGACCGTCACCCGTTCTCGGCCTGGAACATCCAGTGTTGCTTCTCGAGGTCCCCGGTGATCGTGATGAGGACGTCCTGGGTCACCGGATCCGGCTCCTCCGTCGACGTCACCCGCTCGCGCATCCGGGCGATCACCGCACCCAGCGCGTCCACCATCGTGCTCACGGCCGTGGAGTCGTCGACCCAGCCCTCCGGCGTCACACCGATCCCGCTGGCGACGGCCACCGTCGCGGCGCGCCCGTCGGGCGGGACACCGAGGGCCGCCGCGCGCTCGGCCACCGTGTCGGAGTGCTTGCGTGCCAGGGCCACGACCTCGTCGAGCTGGAGATGGATGGTGCGGAAGCGCGGTCCGACCACGTTCCAGTGGATCTGCTTGGCCACCAGGGCGAGGTCCACCAGATCGGCCAGGGCGCCCTGCAGCGCCTCGGACACGGTCTTCAGGTTCTCGTCGGACAACGGGCTCTTCACGACGTACATCCGCACCTCCGTGGCTGACCCCCCGCCTCGTCCTTCAACGATGACGGCCCCGTCCCGCACCGGCAAACGCACGCCGGGCGCACCACGCGGCAGCCCCCGCACGCGAAAAACCCCGGCGGCACCCATCCGGATCTCCGGAAGGGCCCCTACCGGGGCATCTCACAGCTTCACACCGCGCGGGCGCCGTGCACCGCGCTCACGCGGCGACGACGTCCACCGCCTCGGCGGGCGCCTTGATGGTCACCCGTTCCGGTGGCACACCGGTCACCGAAACGGAACCCAGCATCGGACGCACCGGCGTGGGAACGGGTTCGCTGGGGGTCGCTGCAGCAGACTGGGCCAGCTCGGCAAGGGCGAGCTCGTCGCTCACTTCCCGCATGAGCTCGGACATCCGTACGTCCAGCGCGTCGCAGATGGCGGAGAGCAGCTCGGAGGAAGCCTCCTTCTGCCCCCGCTCCACCTCGGAGAGATAGCCGAGTGAGACTCGGGCGGACGAGGAGACTTCGCGCAGAGTACGGCCCTGGCGCTGGCGCTGCCGACGCAGCACGTCACCCAGCAGGCGACGGAGCAGAATCATCGGTGGCTCCCTCCTCGGACCGCGTAGCCGCATCCTTCTCGCCCCACCGTACCGCCTCGCGCCGCGGCCGTGCGGGGAGCGATGTCGTGTTCACTCAGGGCTGCAAACATCAAAACCCCCCGTTCCGTTCCGTATCCTGTGCCCGCTCATTCCCGGTCTGTTCGCCCGCAAGCTCCCTCAGAAGCAGTGCGAGTACGCTCCGTACACTCTCCATACGAATTTCCGCACGGTCGCCGTTCAACCGCAGATGCTCCACTTTTCCGCCAGAGGCGGAACCGGAGCCGTTGGCAAAAGGCCCGTCCACAGCCACGAACACCGTTCCCACGGCCTGTCCGTCCTGGGGTTCCGGACCGGCGACACCCGTGGTGGCGATGCCCCAGTCGGCGCCGAGCGCCGTGCGGACACCGGCCGCCATCTGGGCCGCCACCTGCGCATCCACCGCTCCGCGCTCGGCCAGCAGAGTGGCGTCCACGCCCAGCAGTCGCTGCTTCAGGTCGGTGGCGTAGGCCGTCACCGAGCCCCGGAAGACCTTGGACGCCCCTGGCACCGACGTGATCTCCGCCGCCACCAGGCCACCGGTCAGGGACTCGGCGACGGCAAGCGTTCCGCCGTTGACGGTGAGTAGTCGCACCACGTCGGTGGCCGTCGAACTCACGCTTCCGTCTCCTCCAACGCCGCCTTGCGCTCGGCGATTCCCCGCCTGCGGAGCACAATGGCCTGTTTCACATAGTCGAGCCCGGTCGCCACGGTCAGCACGACCGCCGCGGCCATCACCCACCACCGCAGCGTGGCCAGCCACCCCGTCAGCGCCAGGACGTACATGCCGACCGCGACGCCCTGGGTGAGGGTCTTGAGCTTGCCGCCCCGGCTGGCCGGGATGACGCCGTAGCGGATGACCAGGAAACGCAGCAGGGTGATGCCGAGTTCCCGGCCGAGGATGACCCCGGTGACCCACCACGGCAGATCGCCCAGCGCCGAGAGGCAGATCAGCGCCGCTCCCATGATCGCCTTGTCGGCGATGGGGTCGGCGATCTTCCCGAAGTCGGTGACGAGGTTGTACGTGCGCGCCAGATGCCCGTCGAACAGGTCGGTGATCATGGCGATGGCGAAGGCCGCCCAGGCGAACGACCGCCACATCGGGTCGTAGCCGCCGTTGGCGAGCATCAGCAGTACGAACGCCGGCACCAGCAGCAGCCGGAGCATGGTCAGCAGGTTGGCGATGTTCCAGATGCTGGCCTGGTCGACGGCCGCCGCCGCGATCTTCCCGCCGCGCGCGGGCCTGGTGCCGTCCTCGGCATCGGCGCCGTCGTGCGAGGACGTGACCGGAGCCGTCTCATCCCCGTGCGCCCGGGAGCCGCCCGTGCCGTGGTCGGACGCGCTCCGCCGGGCCCGGCCACCCCCGGACGCCCCGGGGGCCGCGTCCCGCGCCTCGCGCGCGGCCATGCGCCCGGACCCCGGCAGGCCGCCGGGCGCGCCGCCCGCCGCTCCCCTCGCGCCGGAGGGGCCGCCCGCCGCCGATGCCGGGACACCCGTCATCTGCCCGCCTCCTCACTCCACGCGAGCGAACCCTGGAAGAGCGGCTCGGCCACCAGGTCGACACCTTCCGTGCCCACCACCTTCGCCTCGACCATACGGCCTACGCTCACACCCTCGCCGCTCGTGAGCAGCACCTGGCCGTCCGTCTCGGGAGCCTGGTGCGCCGCCCGGCCGTACACGCCCTCCTCCTCGTCCACGGACTCCACGAGCACGTGGACGGTCTCGCCGATGCGCTCATCGGCGCGCTGCGAGACGAGTTCCTCGGCCAGGCGGGAGACCCGGGCCAGCCGCTCGGCGACGGTCTCCTCGTCCAGCTTGCGGTCGTACGTCGCCGCTTCGGTGCCCTCCTCGTCGGAGTAGCCGAAGACGCCGATGGCGTCGAGCCGCGCGTGGCCGAGGAAGCGCTCCAGCTCGGCCAGGTCGGCCGCGGACTCGCCCGGGAAGCCGACGATGAAGTTGGAGCGGACACCGGCCTGGGGCGCCTTGCCGCGGATCGTGTCGAGCAGTTCGAGGAACCGGTCGGTGTCGCCGAAGCGGCGCATCGCGCGCAGCACGCCGGGCGCGGAGTGCTGGAAGGACAGGTCGAAGTAGGGGGCGACCCTCGGGGTGGAGGTCAGCACGTCGATCAGGCCGGGTCGCATCTCGGCCGGCTGCAGGTAGCTGACCCGCACCCGCTCGAGGCCGTCGACCTCGGCGAGTTCGGGCAGCAGGGACTCCAGCAGGCGGATGTCGCCCAGGTCCTTGCCGTAGGAGGTGTTGTTCTCGGAGACCAGCATGATCTCCTTCACGCCCTGCTCGGCCAGCCAGCGCGTCTCGTTCAGCACGTCGCTGGGGCGGCGCGAGATGAAGGAGCCGCGGAAGGACGGGATGGCGCAGAAGGAGCAGCGCCGGTCGCAGCCGGAGGCGAGCTTCACGGAGGCGACCGGGGAGCCGTCCAGCCGGCGGCGCAGGGGCGCGCGGGGGCCGGAGGCCGGTGCGAGGCCCTCGGGGAGGTCCACCGGGCCGTGTCCCGGGAGCGCGACGACGGCGGCCGAGTCCTGTCGCTCGGCCGGGCTGATCGGCAGCAGCTTGCGCCGGTCGCGCGGGGTGTGGGAGGCGTGGATGCCGCCGTTCAGGATGGTCTGGAGGCGGTCGGAGATGTCGGTGTAGTCGTCGAAGCCGAGCACGCCGTCGGCCTCGGGCAGGGCCTCGGCGAGCTCCTTGCCGTACCGCTCGGCCATGCAGCCCACGGCGACGACGGCCTGCGTTCTCCCGTGTCCCTTGAGGTCGTTGGCCTCCAGGAGGGCGTCGACCGAGTCCTTCTTCGCGGCCTCGACGAACCCGCAGGTGTTGACGACGGCGACGTCGGCGTCCCCGGCGTCCTCGACCAGCTGCCAGCCGTCCGCCTCCAAACGGCCTGCGAGCTCCTCCGAGTCCACCTCGTTACGGGCGCAGCCAAGGGTGACGAGTGCGACGGTACGGCGTTCAGGCATGGGCTCAAGACTACTTCGTCCCGGCGACACCCCACGTCGACGGGGTTGGCCGATCATGGCCGACCCCGTCTCCGTTGTGTGCTTCGGTACCGCTTATCCGGCCTGCGGGTCGCCCTTGGTGTAGGTCAGGCGCTCGACGGCGCCGGGCTGCCAGTCGTCCTCGATCTTCTTGCCGTTGACGAACAGGTCGATCGCGCCGGCGTCACCGAGGACCAGGTTGATCTTGGAGCTGTCCTGGAATGTCTTGGAATCGCCCTGCTTGAGCAGTCCGTCGAACAGCAGCCGGCCGTTGTGGTCCTTGGCGGAGATCCAGCTGCGTCCGTCGGCGGCCGTGACCTGGACCGTCACCTTGTCCTGCGGTGCGGCGGCGATGGCGCTGTCCGACGGTTCCGGCTCGGGGGCGGCGGGCTTCTCGGACTTGGGGGTGGGCGAGGCGGACTTGCTGGGGGTGGCGTCGTCGGCGACGGTCGCCCTGTCGCCGTCGTCGTCACCGTTGACCATGGTGAAACCGACGAAGCCGATCACCACGACGATCGCGGCGACCATGGCCGCGGTCCAGTTGGGCCCGCGCCGCTCCGGGCGGATGCGTTCCGCCTCGAAGAGGGGCGCGGCCGGCGTCGGGGCCGGGCGGCCGCCGCCGTGCTCGGCCTCGAACCGGGCGATCAGTGGGGCCGGGTCGAGGTGCACGGCCTTGGCCAGGGTCCGGATGTGCCCGCGCGCGTAGACGTCGCCGCCGCAGGGCGCGAAGTCGTCCGCCTCGATGGCGCGCACGATGCCGATGCGGACGCGAGTGGCGGTACTGACGTCGTCGACGGTGAGCCCGGCGGCGATGCGTGCCTGCTGCAGGGCTCGGCCGACGGAGGGGCGGGCTTCGTCGGATACGTCTTCGAACGGACGCTCGCCTTCAGGGGAGTTGCCGATGGACACGGGGGCGCCTTTCGAGCGTGTAGCCGCCTGTGCTGGAGGTTCAGTCTAGGTGGGGTACGAGAGGGTGGGGCAACCGGGCGGTCGGACTTTGTAGCCCATCGGAATGGCCCGACGTCCCGATGGTGGGCCTGTGGTTTGTCATTTCCCTCAACTTGACGTACGCCGACGGGAAACGGTTGCTCAAGGATCCCTTACGGCTGGGTCACGAATCGGCCACCCGGGTGCCCCGGGTGGCGGCCGTGTCCCGTGCGCCTATCCTTCAGACTCCCCACGGATCAGCGCGAGCACGCCATCCAGCTCGTCAGGCTTCACAAGAACGTCACGGGCCTTCGAACCCTCGCTCGGTCCGACGATGTTCCGGGACTCCATGAGGTCCATCAGCCGGCCGGCCTTGGCGAAGCCGACGCGCAGCTTGCGCTGGAGCATGGACGTCGACCCGAACTGGGTGGAGACGACCAGCTCGGCCGCCTGGCACAGCAGGTCGAGGTCGTCGCCGATGTCCTCGTCGATCTCCTTCTTCTGCTTGGTCCCCACGGTGACGTCGTCCCGGAAGACGGGCGCCATCTGCTCCTTGCAGTGCCGGACGACGGCCGCGACCTCCTCTTCGGTCACGAACGCGCCCTGCATGCGCACGGGTTTGTTCGCGCCCATGGGCAGGAACAGTCCGTCGCCCTTGCCGATCAGCTTCTCGGCGCCGGCCTGGTCGAGGATGACCCGGGAGTCCGCCAGGGAGGAGGTGGCGAACGCCAGCCGGGACGGCACGTTCGCCTTGATCAGACCGGTGACGACGTCCACGGACGGCCGCTGGGTGGCGAGCACCAGGTGGATGCCGGCCGCCCGCGCGAGCTGGGTGATGCGCACGATGGCGTCCTCGACGTCGCGCGGGGCGACCATCATCAGGTCGGCCAGCTCGTCGACGATCACCAGCAGATACGGATACGGCTGGAGCTCCCGCTCGCTGCCCTCGGGCGGTGTGACCTTGCCCGCTGTCTCTTATACACATCTCTGA
>KL568581.1:80428-81418 GCA_000715605.1 Streptomyces speibonae
AGATGTGTATAAGAGACAGAGCCGTAGGCGGCCAGGTCGTCGTAGCGCAAGTCCATCTCGCGCACGACCCACTGCAGCGCCTCGGCGGCCCGCTTGGGGTTGGTGATGATCGGCGTGATCAGGTGCGGGATGCCCTCGTACGCCGTGAGCTCCACCCGCTTGGGGTCGACGAGGATCATCCGGACGTCCTCCGGGGTCGCCCGCATCATGACCGAGGTGATCAGGCAGTTGATGCAGGACGACTTGCCCGAACCGGTGGCGCCGGCGACCAGCATGTGCGGCATCTTCGCCAGCGAGTCCATCACGTACCCGCCCTCGACGTCCTTGCCGAAGGCGACCAGCATCGGGTCGTCGTCCTCGGCGGACTCCGCGAGCCGCAGGACGTCACCGAGGTTGACCATCTCCCGGTCGGTGTTCGGGATCTCGATGCCGACCGCGGACTTGCCGGGAATCGGGCTGATGATCCGCACGTCCGGACTGGCGACGGCGTACGCGATGTTCTTGGTCAGCGCGGTCACCCGCTCGACCTTCACGGCCGGGCCGAGTTCCACGACATAGCGGGTGACCGTCGGGCCGCGGGTGAAGCCGGTGACGGCGGCGTCCACCTTGAACTCCGTGAAGACCTTCCGCAGGGCCTCGACTATGGCGTCGTTGGCCTCGCTGCGCGCCTTGCCGGGGCCGCCGCGGGTGAGCAGGTCGAGCGAGGGCAGCGCGTAGGTGATGTCGCCGGAGAGCTGGAGCTGCTCCGCGCGGGGCGGCAGATCGCGGGGTTCACGCGGCGGCTCCTTGGTCATGTCCAGGACGCCCGCCGGAGGCTTGTCCTGCTGCGCCCTGTCCGCCTTCGCCTTCCCCGCCTGAGGCTTCTCCTGATGCGGCCGGGCGGCCGGTACCGGCGTCGGTGTGGTCGGCTCGCGGTCGCCGGTGCTCACGCCCTGGGTCAGATCGGCGACGACCGGCGAGGGCGGCATGCCGTGCAGCACGGCACCGTCG
>KL568581.1:81625-84195 GCA_000715605.1 Streptomyces speibonae
GGCCACGTCCACGGCGTCCATCGGCCGGTCCATGTCGGGCTGCGGCACCGCGGACCTGCGGGGCCGGGAACGGCGCCGGGACAGTGCCTCCTGCTCCGCGGCGTCGGGGTCGTACTCCTCGGGGGCCGGCCGGCGCCGGCGGCGGCTCGCGGGCAGCGTCTCGCGCCACTGCTCCTCGTAGCGCGCGTCGTCCTCGCTGAACTCCTCGGGCTCGGTGTCGTCGTCGACGAGGCCGAGCCGTACGCCCAGTTGGCGCAGGCGCTGCGGAATGGCGTTGACCGGTGTGGCCGTGACGACCAGCAGACCGAAGACAGTGAGCAGCACCAGCAGCGGAACGGCGAGGACATCGGTCATGGTGGACGACAGCGGCGTGGCCGCCGCCCAGCCGATCAGACCGCCGGCGTCCCTTATGGCGTGCATGCCGTCGCTGCGGGCGGGCGACCCGCACCCGATGTGGACCAGTCCGAGCACACCGACGACCAGCGCGGACAGACCGATGACGATCCGCCCGTTGGCCTCGGGCTTCTCCGGGTGCCGGATGAACCGTACGGCGATGACCGCGACCAGGATCGGCACCAGCAGGTCGAGCCGGCCGAAGGCGCCGGTGACCAGGATCTCCACGAGCTCGCCGACGGGCCCCTCGAGGTCGGCCCAGGTGCCGGCGGCGACGATCAGGGCGATGCCGAGCAGGAGCAGCGCGAGACCGTCCTTGCGGTGCGCCGGGTCGAGGTTCCTGGCGCCCTGCCCTATGCCGCGGAACACCGCGCCCACGGCATGCGCGAGCCCCAGCCACAGGGCCCGGACGAGCCGGTACACGCCACTGGTCGGGTTCGGTGCCGGTGCGGGGGCCGGCTTCTTGGCCGCGGCCTTCTTCGCCGGAGCCTTCTTCGCGGGGGCCTTCTTGGCCGGGGCCTTCTTGGCAGCGGCCTTCTTCGCCGGCGCCTTCGCGGAAGCGGCCGCCTTCTTCGCGGGCGGCTTCTTGGCAGCGGAGGGACGTGAGGCCATAGGTGTGAGGTTACCGGTGGAGACGGCAGGGGACACGCGTGGCGGATGCTTCACCCGTTCGTGTCGCGCTCGTCGGGGCGTGAAGCTGACGCGGAGAGCCCGGGTTCCCAGCGCAGTTGACGCCACCTCAGGTCCGGTCCCGGCCGAGGGCCGGGCAAGGCACCTGGCTCCGGGATCAGTTCTGCGAGGGCACCGACGACGCGCTGCCGGTTCCCGGCTCCAGGGCGTCCAGCGCCCTCCGCAACCCGGTGAGTTTGCGCTCCAGATGGGCCGCCGTGGCCACCGCGGCCGCGTCGGTCGACTCGTCGTTGAGCTGCTTGGTCAGCGCCTCGGCCTGCTCCTCGACGGCCGCGAGCCGCGCCGACAGCTCGGCGAGCAGTCCCGCCGACTCCTTGGCCTCACCGACGTCCTTCTCGCTGCCCTCCAGCTGGAGCCGCAGCAGCGACGCCTGCTCCCGCAGCTGGCAGTTCTTCATGTACAGCTCGACGAAGACCGAGACCTTCGCCCGCAGCACCCACGGGTCGAACGGCTTGGAGATGTAGTCGACCGCTCCCGCCGCGTAGCCCCGGAAGGTGTGGTGCGGGCCGTGGTTGATCGCGGTGAGGAAGATGATCGGGATGTCCCGGGTCCGCTCCCGTCGCTTGATGTGCGCGGCCGTCTCGAAGCCGTCCATGCCCGGCATCTGGACATCCAGCAGGATGACCGCGAAATCATCCGTGAGCAGTGCCTTGAGTGCTTCTTCCCCGGACGATGCCCGCACCAGCGTCTGATCGAGCGCCGAGAGGATCGCCTCCAGCGCCAGCAGATTCTCCGGCCGGTCATCGACCAGGAGGATCTTGGCCTTCTGGACCATGGCCCGCCCTCCTCGCCCCGGCTTGGGGCCTCCCCTGTCCGCAGGACCTGGGAACGCACCTGTGGGTACCGCCCCAGGGGACGACTCCCTTACGCCGTCCATCCTTGTGCCGGTCATCGTAGCCGTACCCCGCCTGTCGCCACACCCTGTCACCGCGATGTCACTGTGCACGTAGCAGAAACGCGGCGGGAGACCAGAAGGTTCCCCGAATCCCGTACTTCTACACGACTTCGCGTGCACCGCCTGCGCAACTCCGGATGAACACCGAAGCTTCCCGTCACATTCCCGCGCCCGCCGGCGCCGGTCTCACTCCGTCCGCATCCACTGCTCCATCACCGACAGCAGGTGATCGGGGTCGACCGGCTTGGTCACGTAGTCGGAGGCGCCCGACTCGATCGCCTTCTCCCGGTCGCCCTTCATCGCCTTCGCGGTCAGCGCGATGATCGGCAGCCCGGCGAACTGCGGCATCCGGCGGATCGCCGTGGTCGTGGCGTAGCCGTCCATCTCGGGCATCATGATGTCCATCAGCACGACCGCCACATCGTCGTGCTGCTCCAGCACCTCGATGCCCTCGCGGCCGTTCTCCGCGTACAGCACGGACAGGCCGTGCTGCTCCAGGACGCTGGTGAGCGCGAAGACGTTGCGGATGTCGTCGTCGACGATCAGCACCTTCTGCCCGCCGAAGCGGATACCTGTCTCTTATACACATCTC
>KL568581.1:84442-87826 GCA_000715605.1 Streptomyces speibonae
AACAGCGCGGCCGGGCCGTTCTGCGTCTCCCGGTACGACGCCACCTCGGCCGGCGTCTCGGCCCGCGGCACGGCCGGCTCCGCCGACGCCATCAGGTCCCCGCCCTCCAGGGGCGGCATGGGCTGGGCGTAGCCGTGCGGGGGCAGCTCGCTCGGGTGCAGCGGCAGGTACAGCGTGAACGTCGAGCCGCGGCCCGGCTCGCTCTGCGCGTGGATCTCACCGCCGAGCAGCTGGGCGATCTCCCGCGAGATGGACAGCCCCAGCCCCGTACCGCCGTACTTGCGGCTGGTGGTGCCGTCGGCCTGCTTGAACGCCTCGAAGATCACCCGCATCTTGCCGGCGGCGATACCGATGCCCGTGTCGCTCACCGAGAACGCGATCAGGTCCGCGTCCGGGTCGGTCAGCGAACCGGCCTCCAGCAGCTGCTCCCTGATGGCCTGCGGGACGTCGTCCCGGGCGGGCCGGATGACCAGCTCCACCGATCCGGAGTCGGTGAACTTCACCGCGTTGGACAGCAGGTTCCGCAGTACCTGCAACAGCCGCTGCTCGTCGGTGTGCAGCGTGGCCGGCAGCTCCGGCGAGATGCGCACGGACAGGTCCAGGCCCTTCTCCGCGGTCAGCGGCCGGAACGTGGCCTCCACGTAGTCCACCAGCTGGACGAGCGCGATACGCGTCGGGGAGACGTCCATCTTGCCCGCCTCGACCTTCGACAGGTCCAGGATGTCGTTGATGAGCTGCAGCAGGTCGGACCCCGCGCCGTGAATGGTCTCGGCGAACTCGACCTGCTTCGGCGACAGGTTCGCGTCGGCGTTGTCGGCGAGCAACTTGGCCAGAATCAGCAGCGAGTTCAGCGGCGTGCGCAGCTCGTGCGACATGTTGGCCAGGAACTCGCTCTTGTAGCGCATGGAGACCGCGAGCTGCTCGGCGCGCTCCTCCAGGACCTGCCGCGCCTCCTCGATCTCGGTGTTCTTCACCTCGATGTCGCGGTTCTGCCGGGCCAGCAGCTCGGCCTTCTCCTCCAGTTCGGCGTTGGACGCCTGGAGCGCCTTCTGCCGCTGCTCCAACTCCGCCGACCGCTCCCGCAGTTGCTCGGTCAGCTCCTGCGACTGCGCCAGCAGCCGCTCGGTCTTGGTGTTGACCGAGATGGTGTTGACGCTCGTCGCGATCATTTCGGCGATCTGGTTGAGGAAGTCCTTCTGGATCGCCGTGAACGGCGTGAACGACGCCAGCTCGATGACGCCGAGCACCTTCCCCTCGAACACCACCGGAAGCACGATCACCTGGGCCGGCGGCGCCTCCCCGAGCCCCGAGGAGATCTTCAGATAGCCGCTGGGCGCGTTCTCCACCAGGATCGTGCGCTTCTCCGTGGCGGCCGTCCCCACGAGCCCCTCACCGGGCGCGAACGACGTCGGCATGGACCCCATGGAGTAGCCGTACGAGCCGAGCATGCGCAGCTCGAACTGGTCGTCGTCCGCCGCGTTCAGATCCTCGCCGTCGACCAGCGGCATCGCCAGGAAGAACGCGCCGTGCTGCGCGGACACCACCGGCGTCAGCTCGCTCATGATCAGCGAGGCCACGTCGTCCAGATCCCGGCGGCCCTGCATCAGCGCGGAGATCCGGGCGAGATTGCCCTTGAGCCAGTCCTGCTCCTTGTTGGCGATCGTGGTGTCGCGCAGGTTGGCGATCATCTTGTTGATGTAGTCCTGGAGCTCCTGGATCTCCCCGGAGGCGTCCACGTCGATCTTCAGGTTCAGGTCGCCCCGCGTCACCGCGGTCGCCACCCGCGCGATGGCGCGCACCTGCCGGGTGAGATTCCCGGCCATCTCGTTCACGGACTCCGTCAGGTCCCGCCAGGTCCCGTCGACGTCGCGCACCCGGGCCTGACCGCCCAGCTGGCCCTCGGTGCCCACCTCACGGGCCACCCGGGTGACCTCCTCGGCGAAGGAGGACAGCTGGTCCACCATCGTATTGATGGTCGTCTTCAGCTCGAGGATCTCACCGCGCGCGTCGATGTCGATCTTCTTGGTGAGGTCGCCCTTGGCGATGGCCGTCGTGACCATGGCGATGTTGCGCACCTGGCCGGTCAGATTCGACGCCATCTGGTTCACCGACTCGGTGAGGTCCTTCCAGGTACCGGCCACACCCGGCACGTGCGCCTGGCCGCCCAGGATGCCGTCCGTGCCCACCTCACGCGCCACCTTGGTGACCTGCTCGGCGAACGCGCTCAGCGTCTTGACCATGGTGTTGATGGTGTCGGCGAGCTGCGCCACCTCACCGCGCGCCTCGATGCTGACCTGCCGGGTGAGGTCGCCGTTGGCGACGGCCGCGGAGACCTGGGAGATGTTCCGCACCTGGGTGGTCAGGTTCTTGGCCATCAGGTTGACGTTGTCGCTCAGGTCCTTCCAGATGCCCGTGACACCCGGCACGTGCGCCTGACCGCCCAGAATGCCCTCGGTGCCCACCTCGCGGGCCACCCGGGTCACCTGCTCGGCGAACGACGACAGCTGGTCCACCATCGTGTTGACGGTGGTGACCAGCTCGAGGATCTCGCCCTTGGCATCGACGGTGATCTTCTTCGACAGGTCGCCCTTGGCGACCGCGGTGGTGACCTCGGCGATGTTGCGCACCTGGAGGGTGAGGTTGTTCGCCATGCCGTTGACGGACTGCGTGAGGTCCTTCCAAGTGCCGGAGACGCCCTGCACCTCGGCCTGGCCGCCGAGGATGCCCTCGGTACCCACCTCGCGGGCCACCCGCGTGACCTCTTCGGCGAACGACGACAGCTGGTCCACCATCGTGTTCAGCGTGTTCTTCAGCTCGAGGATCTCACCGCGCGCGTCCACGGTGATCTTCTGCGACAGGTCACCGCGCGCCACCGCCGTCGCCACCTGGGCGATGTTGCGCACCTGACCCGTCAGATTGGACGCCATGCCGTTCACGGAGTCCGTCAGGTCCCGCCACACACCGGCGACGCCGGGCACCTGGGCCTGGCCGCCCAGCCGGCCCTCCGTACCCACCTCGCGGGCCACCCGGGTGACCTGGTCGGCGAAGGAGGACAGCTGGTCGACCATCGTGTTGATGGTGTTCTTCAGCTCGAGGATCTCGCCGCGCGCGTCGACGTCGATCTTCTGCGACAGGTCACCCCGCGCGACGGCCGTCGTGACCTGCGCGATGTTGCGCACCTGACCGGTCAGGTTCGACGCCATCGAGTTGACGGAGTCGGTGAGCTCCTTCCACGTGCCCGACACGCCGTCCACGCGCGCCTGGCCGCCCAGCCGGCCCTCGGTGCCCACGTCCCGCGCCATCCGCGTGACCTGGTCGGCGAAGCTCGACAGCTGGTCCACCATCGTGTTCACGGTGTTCTTCAGCTGGAGCATCTCACCGGAG
>KL568581.1:88059-88249 GCA_000715605.1 Streptomyces speibonae
CGCCGTCGTCACCTGGGCGATGTTCCGCACCTGACCGGTGAGGTTGCGGAACGCGGTGTTGACGGAGTCCGTCAGGTCCTTCCACGTCCCCGCCGCGCCCGGCACCTGCGCCTGACCGCCCAGCTCACCCTCGACACCGATCTCCCGCGCCACCCGCGTGACCTCGGCACCGAAGGCGGACAGCTGGTCC
>KL568581.1:88558-89029 GCA_000715605.1 Streptomyces speibonae
CCGCCGTCGTCACCGCGGCGATGTCCCGCACCTGCGTGGTCAGGTTCCGGAAGACCGTGTTGACGGAGTCCGTCAGGTCCTTCCAGGTTCCCGCAGCACCCGGCACGTTCGCCTGACCGCCCAGTTGACCCTCGGCCCCGACCTCGTTGGCGACCCGCGTGACCTCGTCGGCGAAGATCCGCAGCGTCTCGGTCATCTGGTTGATCGTCTCGGCGAGCTGCGCGACCTCACCGCGCGCCGGCACCGTCACCTTCCGCGACAGATCACCGTTGGCGACCGCGGTCGTCACCTCGGCGATCCCGCGCACCTGGGCGGTGAGATTCCCGGCCATGGTGTTGACGGAGTCGGTGAGCTCCTTCCACACGCCGTCCACCCCGGGCACCTGCGCCTGCCCGCCCAGCTCACCCTCGGTGCCCACCTCGCGCGCGACGCGTGTCACCTCGGAGGAGAACGCGGACAGCTGGTCCACCA
>KL568581.1:89268-92639 GCA_000715605.1 Streptomyces speibonae
CCTCGACGTGCACGGTGACCTTGCGCGAGAGATCACCGCTCGCGACGGCCGTCGTCACCAGGGCGATGTCCCGCACCTGCGCCGTCAGCCGCTCCGCCATCGTGTTGACGGAGTCGGTCAGGTCCTTCCACGAACCCGACATGCCGCGCACCTGGGCCTGCCCGCCCAGCTTGCCCTCGGTGCCCACCTCGCTGGCCACCCGGGTGACCTCGTCGGTGAAGATGGACAGCTGGTCGACCAGGTTGTTCACCGTCCGCGCGACCTTCAGGAACTCGCCCCGCAGCGGATGCCCGGCCCCTTCCGGCGCCGCCTGCGTGCGCAGCTCCATCCGCGGCGACAGATCACCCTCGGCCACCGCCGACAGCACCCGGCTGACCTCGGAGACCGGCCGCACGAGGTCGTCCACCAGCGCGTTCGAGTTGTCGATCGCGGTCGCCCAGGAGCCCTCGGAGGGCCCCGTCTCCAGCCGCTCCGTGAGCTTTCCCTCACGCCCGACCATGCGGCGCACCCGCGCCAGCTCGCCCGTCAGGTGGAGATTGCGGTCGGCCACCTCGTTGAAGACCGCCGCGATCTCCGCCATCACGCCGTCGCCGGTCACCGTCAGCCGCCTGCGGAAGTTGCCGTCCCGCATCGACACCAGCGCGGCCAGGAGACGGTTCAGGGATGCGGTCTCGACCGTCGTGGTCCCGCCCCGCGCCCTTCCCGGCTTGCTCAGGGACTGTCCGCCTTTCGCGCGCGTCGTCTTCGTGCCCCGCGTCGCTGCGCCAGACTCCACTGTGTCCCTCCCGCAGGGGTCGACCGTTACCGCTGTGCCCGGGCGCACCACCAGGGGGCGTCCGAATTCCGCTGTGCTTTTCCCGTACTACTGCGATGTGCTGCCCGACGTTCCAAGGTGCCGCCAGGGGGCTGCTGCCCACCCGGCGCGGCAGGCACACTGCCTGCCTGAACCTTCACTACAAGCCTGCCCAGTGTTTCACCCCCGCCGAACCAGGCCATAACAGTTCGGCAGCTTCGCACATCGTCCGCACACCCGCCGGACGGCGAACACCTCCGGACGGAATCACAGCAGACCGGCATCCGCTCGGACCGCGAAGGTAAGTAACCTTGCATCCGGCTGTCCAGCCACGCCGGTCCGTCCGGCCTGGGCGGTGGCAGGAGACGAGCGGGCATCGGAGGGGCGGCCGGACACATGACCACCGGACTGATCCCGGGGGAGCAGCCCCCGGAGCCACGGCCGACTGACGGCCTGCCGCACCAGCGGCCCGAGCCGGTCGGCCAGGGAGCCATGCCCGTCGAGAACCGGTCGAGGAGTTCTGTGATCACCGCGCGCGCGGCCGCCAGCTTCGAGCCCCTGGGGCGATCGGTCGCCAGTGCCCGCTCGTTCGTCCGCGACACCCTGCAGGGCTGGGGCTTCGCCGACATCGTCGACGACGCCGTGGTACTCACCAGCGAACTGGTGACCAACGCCGTGGTGCACGCCGGCACCTCCGCCGACCTGCTCTGCCTGCGCAGCGACGAGGGCGTACGAATCGAGGTGGCCGACCGGTATCCGGAGCGCGAGATCCCGCTCCAGGGCTCCCCGGTCAACATGGGCAGCCCCGACCGCGAGGGCGGCCGCGGGCTCCAGCTGTGCGCCGCCCTGGCCGGTCACTGGGGCGTGGACTACACGCCCACCCACAAGACCGTCTGGTTCCAGCTCGACCTGCCCGAGCGCCCGGTCGGCACCCGCGCCGCCGGCCCCTCCCTGCCGGCCCACCTCCTCCCCCTCGCCGACACCCGGGTCCGCGTCGCCGTCGTACAGATCGACCGGACCGGCTCCATCAGCGCCTGGAACGAGGACGCGGAGGAGCTGTTCGGCTACTCCGCGGAGCAGGTCACCGGCAAGCCGCTCACCGACCTCGCCGCCTGGCCGCACACCCCGGGCACGGGCACCGGCATCGCCGACGCGCTCCAGCTCTCCCGCTGGGAGGGCAGCTACGGCATCAGGGGATCCAACGGCCGGGTGATCCCCGTCTACGCGTCCCACCTGCGCGTCCGTGACACCGACGGGGAGCCGTCAACGGTCTGCCTGCTCGTGCGGGACCACGAACGGGCGGTTCTGCAGAGCCCGCTGCGCGGCCCCTCGAGCGACACCTCCGGCGGCTCCGAGACCCAGAGCACCGACCCGTTCGAGGTCTTCATCGGCTCTCCCCCGCCGGACGACCTCGACGGCCTGCTCCAGCGCACCGTCGAACGCGCCCGCGACATGCTCGACGGCGACTCCGCCTTCCTGCTCCTGGCCACCGACGACGAGACCGAACTGGAGGTCCGCGCCTCCACCGGCCTGCCCTCCGCCCGCCAGCGCTTCGCCCGCGTCCCCGTCGAGGCCGGCCCCGGCCGCTACGGCTCCGCCCGCATGCCGGCCGTCCACGAGGATCTCACCGCCGTCTCCGGCGCGGTCCCCCTCCTCAACGGCACCGGCATGCGCTCGGTCGTCACCGTCCCGCTGAAGGTCGAGGGCCGGCTCACCGGCTCCCTCGGCGTGGCCGCCGAGGCACCCGGCAGATACTCCAACGAGGAGGCGCTGCGCCTGCAGTTCGCGGCGGACCGCATCGCGCTCGCGGTGGAGTCGGCCCGCCTGGGCGAACTGGAGCGGCTGCGCCGTGGCTCGCTCAGCTTCCTCGTCGAGGCCTCCGACCTGCTGGCCGGCACCCTGGACCGGGACCAGACCCTGGCCCTGATGGCCCAGATGACCGTCCCCACCCTCGCCACCTGGTGCGCCGTGTACACGATCGCCGACCAGGCCTCCGAGCCGTACCTGTCCTACGTGCTCCACGAGGACGAGGAGCTGATCGACGGCATCAAGTCGCTGCTGTCGAAGGTCCCCCCGCCCGACCCGGTCCCGACGCCCGGCGCCCGTGTCTGGTCGGCACCCGCGGAGGTCGCCCACCAGACGGCCCTGCGCACCTCCATGCGCAGCCTCGGCCTCAGCGGCGGCCCGACCCGGCACGTCACCACGAGCATCGGCCCCACGCTCGCCACGGCCTCCGCACTCGGCGGCGAGACCGTGGTCCTGCCCCTGGTGGCCCGCAACCGCGTCATCGGCATGCTCACACTCGGCAAGCCCACCGACGAGCACTTCCGCCAGGAGATCCTGGAGCTCGCCGAGGACCTCTCCCGGCGGGCCGCCCTGGCCCTGGACAACGCCCGCCTGTACTCCGAGCGCACGGCCATCAGCCAGTCACTCCAGCGCAGCCTCCTGCCGCCCGAGCTGCCGACGGTCGAGGGCGTCGAGGTCGAGGTGATCTACCGCGCGGCCGGCGAGGGCAACGAGGTGGGCGGCGACTTCTACGACCTCTTCCCGATCAGCGACGTCGCCTACGGCTTCGCCA
>KL568581.1:92860-93515 GCA_000715605.1 Streptomyces speibonae
GCCTACGGCTTCGCCATCGGCGACGTCTGCGGTACGGGGCCGAACGCGGCGGCCGTCACCGGCCTCGCCCGGCACGCACTCCGTCTGCTCGCCCGCGAGGGCCTCAGCGGCCCGGCGGTCCTCGAGCGCCTCAACTCCGCGATCCTCGACGAGGGCGCCCGCAGCCGCTTCCTCACCCTCCTGTACGGCGAGATGCGCCCGCAGGAGGACGGCAGCGCGGAACTGAAGGTGGTCTGCGCGGGCCACCCCCTGCCGCTGCGGCTCCGTCAGGACGGCACGGTCGAACCGGCCGCGGAACCGCAGCCGCTCCTCGGTGTCCTGGAGGACCTGGAGCTCTACGAGCAGACCGTCACCCTCGACCCCGGCGACGTCCTGCTCTGCGTCACCGACGGCGTCACCGAACGCCGTGAGGGCTCCAGGATGCTCGGCGACGACGGCCTGGCCGAGGTCCTGACGACCTGTACGGGCCTGACGGCCGGGGCGGTCGCGGCCCGCATCATGCGCGCGGTGGAGCGCTTCGCGACTGACGCGCCGTCCGACGACATGGCCATCCTCGCCATGCGCGTCCAGGGTCTGCAGAAGGACTAGGGAGCATGCGAAAGGCCCCGCCCGAATGGGCGGGGCCTTTGTCGCGGAGCCCCCAAACGGAATCGAA
>KL568581.1:93782-94437 GCA_000715605.1 Streptomyces speibonae
AAACGGAATCGAACCGTTGACCTTCTCCTTACCATGGAGACGCTCTACCGACTGAGCTATAGGGGCCTGTCGCCTTGTGCGAGGTTTCCCTCGCGGCAACGGGATAGATCATACCCTGAACAGCCCGGTGCTCATAACCACGCTCGGAGCGCCGGGACTCAGAGGGCCGGAACTTAAGGTGCCGGAACTCGGAGTGCCGGCTCCAGCAGTCCGCCCAGCGCATTGCACGCGGACGCGATCCGCTGCATCTCCCGCTTCGTCAGCGAACCGTCCACGGGAAGCGCGAGCGTCTCGTCAGCGGCCCGCTCGGTCTCCGGGAGAGACACGTACTGCCGGAATTCGGGCAGCCGGTGCACGGGTGTCTTCACGGGCACCCGGCACTCGACGCCCTTGGCCCGTACGGCCCGCGCGAAAGCGTCCCGATCAGGACGTCCATTGCCGGGTACCCGCACGACGTACTGCTGATAGAGGTGCCCGACCCCGCTCTCGGGCGTCCGTACACCCCTCAGCTTGGCATCGAGGAACGCCGCACGCTCCCGCCGCCGGACCGTCTCGTCGTGCGAGGCTTCCGGCTCTACGCGGTCCCTGTGCTCCAGCACCAGCAGCCCGCACCGTCGTCCGAGCGCGTGCAGCAGCCCGAGATCGGCGGGGCGGC
>KL568581.1:94696-94961 GCA_000715605.1 Streptomyces speibonae
CCGCGGCAGGGTCCAGACAGTACGTCGCCGGATCTATGTCGGCGAACACCGGAAACGCCCCTGCCGCCACCACGGCCTCGGCGACTTCCACGTTGCCGAAGGCAGGTACGACGACCTCGTCACCCACGCCGACACCGGCGGCCCTGAGCAGTGCAGCAGTACTCATGGGGAGGATGCTGGTTGCGCAACGTGAACTTCAAGTGACGCAGAACAAAAAAGGGTTGGACCCGGAACCGAAGTTCGGGGTCCAACCCTTTGAAGAATT
>KL568582.1:0-1284 GCA_000715605.1 Streptomyces speibonae
CCCCCACCGGAGGGACAGCGGCGCCGCAGGCCTCTACGCCACGCGCCGCAGCGCCAGTACCGCGTTGTGGCCGCCGAAGCCGAACGAGTTGCTCAGAACCAGATCACCACCACCCGGCAGCCCACGCGGCGCGTCACGGACGACGTCCAGGTCGATGGAGTCGTCCACCTCCGCACACCCCACCGTCGGCGGCATCACCCCATGGTGCAGCGTGAGCACCGCGGCGACCGCCTCGACCCCGCCCGCCGCGCCCTGCAGATGCCCCAGGTGCCCCTTGAGCGCCGTCACCGGCACCCTCAGCCGCCCCAGCACACCCCGCAACGCCCGCGCCTCGGCGAGATCACCGTCCACCGTCGCGGTCGCGTGCGCGTTGACGTGGACGACATCCGCGACCTGCCCCCCGGCGTCCCGCACGGCCCGCCGCAGCGCCAGCGCGATGCCGGACCCGGACGGATCCGGCGCCGCCACGTGGTGCGCGTCGGCCGACAGCCCCCACCCCGCGGCCTCGCAGTAGATCCGCGCCCCTCGGGCACGCGCGTGCTCCTCCGACTCCAGCACGAGCACCCCCGCCCCCTCCCCGTTGACGAATCCGTCCCGTCCCTTGGCGAACGGATGCGACGGCGAGCCCTCCGAGGGGTCACCCTCGGCCAGCGCCCGCATCGCGGCGAACGACGCCATGATCGCCGGCGTGACGACCGCCTCCGCCCCGCCCGCGAGGGCGACGTCGACCCGGCCGTACCGGATCCGGTCGACGGCCTCCCCGATCGCCTCGGTCCCGGAGGCACACGCGCTGGTGACGGTGCGCGACTCACCGGTGATGTGCAGGTCGAGCGAGACCTGCGAGGCGGCCTGCGACGGCACGGTCATCGGTGTCGTCAGCGGCGAAACCCCGCGCGCCCCCCGGTCCCGCAGCTTCCGGTCGCCCCCGACCAGCACCGACGCGTCCCCGAGGATCGCCCCGAGGCTCACCCCCACCCGCTCCGGGTCCAGCCCGCTCTCACGGGTACCGCCGTCCGCGTACCCCGCGTCGGCCCACGCCTCCCGCGCCGCCAGCACCGCGAACTGCGCGGCGCGGTTCATCCGCCGCGCCGCCTGGCGGGGCAGCAGCCCGGCCGGGTCCACCGGCACGGTCCCGGCGATCCGCACGGGCAGCCCGTCGAACTCCTCGTCCGTCAACTCCCGTATGCCGTGGCGCCCTTCGAGCAGCCCGTCCCACAACTCGCCCGTACCGACACCCAGCGGCGTCACCGCACCGAGCCCGGTGACGACGACCCGCCGCGCCCC
>KL568582.1:1510-4892 GCA_000715605.1 Streptomyces speibonae
CCCGCCGCACATCCTCATCGGCCACATTCGCACCGGCCCCCGCCCCCGTCTCCTCGTCCCCCATCCCCTCGTCCCGATACCAGACCCCCCACCGCCGCACATACGTCACTTCCCCGGCCAGCGGATGAACCGCCCGAAGGAACCGCACCCGGTCACCGTCCCGGAACTCCACCCCGTCGAGGGACGGCGAGCTCACCCGCGGCACCGCGTCCACGTCCATCCGCCGCCCGGCGACGGTCACCCGCTGCTCACGCCGCAGTACCTCCTCGTGGTCCACCCCGCCGAGCGGCGGACGCAGAGTGACCCGAATCACCTCAGGGGACTCGGGCAGCGTGTGCGTGACGACATGCCACCGGTGCTGTTCGGCGTCCTCGCGCGACAAGGCGAGCAGGTCACCGGGGACGACCTCGGCGGCGGTAACCGCGTACGGGCGTATGGGTACTTCGGGCGTTTCCGGGGAGTACGTCATATGACTGGATGCTCTCTTTGGTCCGAACTGTCGTACTGAAGCCGCTTAGAAGTGTTCTGTACGAACTGCGAACCGACCATTGTTGAACTCGAGACATGCCCGATTTGCCCCGCTATACCACACCCGTGACGCGGAACACACCCGCCAAATCCCCACCCAATCACCCCACTTACTCAACCGTACGAGCGCTGTGGAAAACGTCACGCACACCCCCGAACCCCGACCCCCACCCCCGAACCCTGACCACCCGCCCACCCGCACCGCCCGAAGCATCCCGGCACCCGCGTTCCACGTCTTCTCCCAGGGGTGTGCTTCGATGAGCGCGATCTGCCGAACCTGTACGCGTGGCGGTGGCGGAGGGGATGCAGGGGAAAACCGAGACTGCGGTGGAGGGCATGACCGAGGACGAGTTCGACGCTTTCTATGCGGCCGCCTTCCCCCGTCTGACCGGGCAGCTCTACACCTTCACCGGGGACCTCGGCGACGCCCAGGACGTGGTCCAGGAGGCGTTCGTACGGGCCTGGGACCGGCGTCACAAGCTGTTGGCCGACGAGGCCCCGGAGGCGTGGGTGCGCACCGTCGCCATGCGCCTCGCGGTGAGCCGCTGGCGCCGCGCGAAACGCTGGCTTGAACTGGTGCGGCGCACCCCGCCACCGGAGTCGACACCCGGCCCGGGGCCCGACCGCGCCGCGCTGGTCGCCGCCCTGCGGCAACTGCCGGAGGCACAACGCAAGGCTGTGGTCCTTCACCACCTGTGCGACCTCAGTGTCGAGCAGGTAGCCTCCGAGACCGGGGCCCCCGTGGGGACGGTCAAGGTCAGGCTGTCCCGTGGACGGGCGGCCCTGGCCAAGCATTTGGCGGTGGAAGAGGCCGAGGAGCCGGCCTGGAGGGAGGGCGGCCGTGTCGGATGAACTCGCCGATGCCCTGCGCGAGTTGGCGGCACAGCACGAGACCCCTCCACGTGTGGAGGCCGCGGAGATCCGCGACCGGGCCCGGCGCCGCTCCCGCCGCCGCAGGGCGAGCGTCGCCCTCGGCACCACGGCGACGGCGCTCTGCGTGGTGACGGCGGCCGCCTTCACCCTGCACACCGAGGACCTCGACAGGCACGGGCACCTGCCGGGCAAGGCCTCGGGCACCGCCTCGGACTCGGCCGCCCCGAGCATGGCACCCCCGAGCATGGCACCCCCGAGCCGGGCGACCCGGGTCCCCGACCCCGCGCCGTCGGGCCGGCTGGACCTGGGCCTGCACACCCTCACCGTCCGCGACCGTGTCCTGCGCATCGACGCGCACTCCTTCGGCCGTTTCCCGGACGGCACCCGGCTGACCGTGGTCGCCAAGGCCGACACCGCGGTGCTGCGGCTGAGGGACGAGCCGAAGCTCGAAGAGGTCAAGGTCCCGTACATGGTGGAGCTGCGCACGCCCGACGGGGGACCCGTCTACGCCGGCGCCCTGGCCTACGACACCGGGGCGCTGCGGAAGCTGTCGGACGGCACGGGCTGGCTGGACATGAACACGCGGGACGCGCAGTGGTTCTACGCCCAGGTCCGCGAGGGCGACCGCATCGAACTCACGTCGACGAGCACCCCGCCCGCCGGAACCACCACCGACGCAGGCGAGGGGGGACCCAGGGCCGCCGTACCGGACCCGAACCCCACGGTCCGCGTACCGGAGGACGCCGGGACGGCAGCCGCCGCACCCCTGGAGGCACACCGGGCACGCTGAAAGGACAAAAGGGCAAAAGGGCAAAAGGGCACCAGAACCGACCCGACGGCCGACGGAAACTACGTCACCAACCCCTGGCGGTACGCGTAGACAACCGCCTGAACCCGGTCCCGAAGCTGAAGCTTGGTCAGAATGCGCGAGACGAACGTCTTGACCGTCTCCTGGCTGATCACCAGCGACGCGGCGATCTCGCTGTTCGACAGCCCCTCCGCGATGAGCCGGAGCACCTCCAGCTCGCGCGGCGTCAGCGGGATCTCCCGGCTCCCGCCCTCCGCGGGACGGATCCGGGCGGCGTACCGGCCCACGAGCTGCCGCGTCACCTCCGGGTCCAGCAGCGCCGCGCCCATGGCCACGGTGCGGATCCCGTGCAGCAGCCGGTCCGGGGGCGCGTCCTTCAGCAGGAACCCGCTCGCCCCGGCGCGCAGCGCCTCGTACACGTACTCGTCCAGGTTGAACGTCGTCACCACGAGTACCTTGATCGGCTCCGCCACCCCGGCCCCGGCCAGCTGCCGGGTGGCCTCGATGCCGTCGAGCACCGGCATCCGGACGTCCATCACCACGACGTCCGGACGCACCTTGGCGGCGAGGTCGACGGCGGACTGCCCGTCCCCGCACTCGCCCGCCACCTCGAGATCGGGCTGGGCGTCGATGATCGTCACCAGCCCGGTACGGATCAGCAACTGGTCGTCGCAGACCAGCACGCGGATCGGACTCGCGGTCACGCCGGTTTCCCGGAGGGTATCCGCGCCCGTACCACGAATCCGCCGCCGGGAGTCTTGTCCGCGCTGAACTCACCGCCCAGGACGTCGACCCGCTGGCGCAGACCGGCGAGCCCCCGCCCGCTCCCGCCCGGCGACGCGCCGGCGCGCGCCCCGGAACCGTCCGTGCTGACCTCCACGGTGATGTCCCTCTCCGTATGCTGCACCTGAACCGAAGTACGGCTTCCGTGAGCGTACTTGAGAGCGTTGGTCAGGGCCTCCTGCACCACCCGGTACGCCACAAGATCTGCACTTCCGGTCGACGGGGCCGGTGTCCCCTTCTCCGTGAAGTCCACCGGCTGTCCGGCCCGGCGGGTCTGCTCCACCAGCGTGAGCAGCCGGCCGACGGGAGGCGTCCGGGCGTCCCCGCCGTGGTCGGGGTTGAGCAGGTCGAGCAGGTGCCGCAGGTCGGTGATGGCCCGCCGGCCCGTGT
>KL568582.1:5103-5550 GCA_000715605.1 Streptomyces speibonae
CAGCGTGTCACTGAGCCGGTCCGGCGCGGCGGTCAGGTACCGCGCCGCCTCCGCCTGGACGACCATCGCCGTCACATGGTGCGTCACGACGTCGTGCAACTCCCGCGCGATGCGGGAGCGTTCGGCGGCGCGGGTCTCCTCGGCGACCCTCCGGCGCCGTTCGGCCTCCGCGAGCCGCGTGGAGCGCAGCCACACCCCGATGCCCCACGCCAGGCACAACGCCAGGTAGAACGTCACGAAGTCGGCCGGGGTCTCCTCCGCGCCCCGCCGGTGGAACTCGGCCACCAGCAGCACGTACGCCACGGAGAAGACGGCCGCGGTCGTGCGCCGGTACTGCTCCAGATGCGCCCCCACGCTCAGCAGCGCGATGGGCAGTGCGGAGCCCGCGTGGGAGTGGTAGCCGCGCAGTTGGTCCACGGCGAAGCCTGTCTCTTATACACATCTCTG
>KL568582.1:5814-8814 GCA_000715605.1 Streptomyces speibonae
GGCAGCCGCCGTCGCACGGCGAGCGGAAGGGACTGCAGGGCGATCGCGGCGACCGCCAGCGCGTCGTACGGGCGGTCCGGCACCCCGCCGAACTGCGTGCCCCGGCTGTGGAACAGGGGCAGGAGGGGCGCCACGAGGAAGAACACGCCGAGCGGAAGATCCCTGAGCGTGACGTCCCATCGGCCCCACGCCTCCCGGGCCCGCCGAAGTCTGGTCACCGGGGGAGTGTAACGACGCCGGAGTCGACACTGCCGTCACGCCCGCCACGCCCGCCACGCCCGCCACGCGGCACCAGGTTCCCGCGCCGGCGGGCCAGCCACAGGAAGCCGATCGTCAGCAGCACACCGAACACCAGCGTGTACAGGCTCGCTTCGGGACCGAACTCCCCGCCGCCGATCAGGGTCGGACCGGACGTCGCGGATTCCAGCAGCCCCTGCTGGGTGTCGTTGCCGGAGACCTCGGTGCTGAAGATGCCGGACGCGGCGTAGTTCCAGCCGAAGTGCACACCGATCGGCATCCACAGATTGCGGGTGGCGACGTACGCGGCACCCAGCATGGGGCCCGCCGAGAGCGCGATCACCACGGCGCCCCACAGGCTGGCGTCCGGGTTGAGCAGGTGCCACGCCCCGAACAGCAGACTGGTCGGCACCAGTGCCCACCACGTACCGCCGCGTTCCTCGATGACCCGGAACAGCACGCCGCGGAACATCAGTTCCTCCGTGACGGAGGCGGCGGCCATGAACCCGGCGAGCCCGACCGCACCGGTGACCGACCCTATGCCGTCGATCTCGTAGTACCCCAGCAGAGCGATGTTCCCGATCACGCACCCGAACAGCACGATGCCGATCAGCACACCCCGGACGACCGTGGAGACGGCGCCCTCCCCGGCCGCCTCCGTGACCGTCCGGCGCTCGGTCCGCCGTACCACCCACCGGTAGACCAGGATGGACAGCGCGACCGTCACGCCACCCAGGGCCAGGGTGAGCCACGGGTTGTCCTTCACCGCGTTGACGCTCTGTCCCCCGACCATGGACACCAGCACCAGGGCCAGCAACTGCCAGACCACTCTCACGACTTACTCCTCAACGAACCGGTCGTACCGAGCCTGTGAAACCGTGGAACCGCAGGACCGGTGGAACCGGTGGAACCGCAGAATCCGACGAACTCGCGGCACCTCGCCGCGACACCCCGAACGCTACGGATCCGCCGCCCCGGAATCGTCACCTCGCGGTGGACTCCTCCACGTAGCTCGCACGGGGGACAGCGGCCGGGCATCCCCCGGACGCGAGGTCACCGTGCACGGGCCACCGGCCCGCTCGGCAGGCCGGCGCCCTCACCGGGTCATCGTGACCTCTCGGCACTGGCGCTGTCCCCTCCGGCCGACCAGTGGGGCCAGCGCGGCTCGTCGCCCTCCGGCTTGTCGCCCAGGATCGTCACCCGCCAGCCGACGCGGCGGCCCGTGTAGTCGTTGACCGCGTAGTGCTGGGTGGCCCGGTTGTCCCACATCGCGATCGCGCCCGGCTGCCAGCGGTAACGGCACACCCGCTGCGGGCTCTCGGAGAGTTCGAAGAGATGCCGCAGCAGCGCGTCGCTCTCGCCGGGCGCCAGTTGCGCAATGCGCCGGGTGAACAGCCGGTTGACGTACAGGGACCGGCGGCCGGTCTCCGGGTGGGTGCGGACCACGGGATGTTCCGCTTCACCGCGGTACGGCATGGAGGGGTGCTCGAAGACGTGCACCGCGGTGAGCCCGTCGAGCATCTCCCGCAGAGGCGGGGACACCGCCTCGTAGGCCAGGTACTGGTTGCTCCACATCGTGTCCCCGCCGGCCGGCGGGGACACGACGAGCTGCAGCACCGACGCGATCGGGGGAGACGGCGAGAACGTCACGTCGGTGTGCCAGACGTCGGCCTTCGCGCCGAGCTCCGAGTCGAGTACCACGACTTCGTCGTGCTCCGGCAGCTTGGGCAGGAAGGGGTGCACCTCCAGCTCGCCGAACCAGCGGCCGAACTCCTTGTGCGCCTCGGGTGCCAGCCCCGCCGCGTCCGGGAAGAACAGCACCAGATGCTCCAGCAGAAGATCGCGTACGGCCGTGAAGTCCGCCTCCGTCATCCGGCCGAACGGCACCCCGCGCACCTCGGCGCCGAGCGCGCCCGACATCGGGCGGACCTCGAAGCGGGTCTTGTTCGTCATCACCACATCACCCTTTCCGGGTTTTCCCGACGGCCCGCGAAAGCTGCTCCCGGGCAGGACTGAGAAGAAGAGGCGTCATGCGTGCCGCGCCCACGCCGGCTCCTGCCGCGCCCGCGGGTCCGGCAGCAGCCCGATCTGGTGCAGCCGGTCGAGAAGGGTCAGCGGATGCGTGCCGAGCCCGGCCATGTTGTGCATGACCGTGTAGCGGATCCGGTCGTTGCCGCCCGTGCACCGCAGGGCACGCCGTCCCAGCAGCCGGCCCGTCCACGACAGGTCGGTCACCATGCGCGCGGCGTTGTGGCTGATCCGCCCCACGTGTACGAGGTCGGCGTGGCGCGCCCGTGCGTACGCGAGCAACGCCCGGTCCACGGACGCGGCCGTCAGGTCACCGCACTCCCGCAGCGCCGCGGCCAGACGGTCGGCGTCGGCGACGGCACTGTTCATGCCCTGAGCCGCCATCGGATGCACGAGGTGCCCGCAGTCACCGACCAGAGCCAGCCCCGGCCGGGTCAGCAGGGGCGCCAGCGCACGGCCGACCGGCAGGGTCTGACGCCGTGGCAGGGCCTCGTGGATCGCGTCCGCCAGCGGGCCGAGCGCCGGGGTGTCCCGGACCAGCGCGGCGGCCCAGCGGGCCTGCTCACCCGGCCCCGCCCCGCGCAACTCCCCGGGCCCGACTTGCGCGTACAGCCGGACCCGGCCCCCGGGAAGCGGATAACGCAGCCGCAGCCCGCGCGCGGTGACGTACGCCGAGAAGTCGGCATCGACCTCCGGCGCGCCGGTCAGCTCCATCGCGACCAGCCGGTGCGGATA
>KL568582.1:9009-16051 GCA_000715605.1 Streptomyces speibonae
CCAGCCGGTGCGGATACTCCTGCCGGGCCAGGTCGATCCCGGCCGCCCGCCGAAGCCGGGAGGAGATTCCGTCGGCCGCCACCACCAGCGCCGCCGACACGGTACGCGGCGTGCCGTCCCCGGCCAGCCGTACACCCGTGACGCGGCCGTCGGGGCGCCGGAGCAGTTCGTCCGCGAGCACGCCGCGACGCAGCTCGACGGAGGGCGGCAACGCCTCGGTGAACGCGCGCAGGATGGCCGGGTAGTCGTGCGCCAGCAGCCAGTTGCCGTCGACGGGCAGCCGCCGGTAGTCCAGCGTCATCCGCGCGGTGCCGTCCCGGTCACGGGCGACAAGCCGGTCCAGGCGCAGCGCGCCCGCCCGCTCCAGCGCCCCGGACACGCCCCAGTCGCCCAGGACCCGCAGCGCACCGGGCTGAAAGACCTCGCCCTTGGCCACCGGCCGGGGCCGGGGCTGCTTCTCCACCAGCAGCACGCGCAGGCCCAGCCGTCCCAGCGCACAGGCCGCCGCCAGACCGCCGACACCAGCGCCGCACACCACCGCGTCCACGTTCATCGGGCGCTCCTCGGCAGCCGGAGCGTCCTGGAGGACCGGGAGGTGGCCGGGCCCCTCCCGGCCGCCCGGCCCCGGCGTGCGGCGCCCCGGGCGACGAGGCCGGCGGAGCCTTCGGGACGGGCGGAGCGCGGTGCGCCGACCGCACCGACGGTGACCGGCGGCGGCACCGGGGCGGGCGCTCCGCGGCCGGACACGCCGTCCGGTCGTGGCGCCGCGGACGGAGTGCCGGCGGCCGCGTCGATCGCATCGGGGGCCTCGTCCACGAGCAGGGGTGTGGTCATGCCGCGGGATCCTTTCCGACGAGGGCGGTCGGGGCGGTCGGGAACTCGTGGCCGGCGCGCATCAGCCTCTGGGTGACCAGGGAGAAGATCAGGACCGGCACCAGGACGAGGGTGGCCGTGACCACCCCCCGGGCACCGGCGAGGACCGCGGCGGCCAGCACCAGCCGCTCCGCGACCAGTACCTCGTGCGCGCGCAGTGCGGACCGGGCGTCGATCGAGGGCCCCGACCGCAGCAGCGGTACGAACGCGGCCGCGCCGCAGCCCGCGGCGACGGCGAGCAGCGACGCCTGCCCGGCCGCGTCGCGCGGCGCCCATACGGCGGCCGAGGCGACCAGCGCGAGACCGCCCGCGTACAGGGCGAGGGCCAGCCGGACCGCGTGCCGCACGCCGTGCCGTACCGGTACCGAGCGGTACCCGCCCGCCCGGTCGCCGTCCACGTCCCGCACGGTGCCGACCAGGTTCGACGCGGTGTCGTGCAGCAGGAGCCCGGCGGCCACCGGCAGCAGCGACCAGGGCGGCTCGGGCCGTGCGATCATCGCGCCGATCACGACGGCGAGGGCGGCCAGCGCGCCCCGGGACACGTTCCCGGACAGACCGCGCTTCTTGAAGACCCGGCTGTAGCCGACGATGCCGGCCATCGTCGTCAGGAACAGCGGCAGGATGGCCCAGTTGGCGGCGACCACCAGGACGGCGCTGGCCGTCGCGCACACGACCCCGCCCGCCAGCGCCGCGTCCGCCGACAGCCGTCCGGAGGGGATCGGCCGCTGCGGCTTGCCGATCGCGTCCAGCTTCCGGTCGAACCAGTCACCCAGATAGTGCCCGGACAGCCAGCCCAGCGCCGTCGCGGCCGCGGCGACCGCCGGCCGCCCCGTGCCGGTGCCTCCGGCCCAGACGGCGCCGGCCAGCCCGAGCAGGGCGGGATAGCCGGTCGTGTACGGACGCCAGGTCTGCACATGGGCCAGGACGGTCGTCCGGCCGCGTGTCCACCGGCCCGCCACGGCTAGCGGTCCCGGCGCACGGTCAGGTCCGCGATCGCCGCGAGCAGTCCTCGCGCGTCGCTGCGGGGCAGCGGGGTCAGCGCCTTTCCCGCCTTCGCGATCTCGGCGTACGCCTGCGCCCGGGCGAGGTCGAGGGCGCCGGTCGCGACGACCACCTCGCGCAGCGCGGCGAAGGTGGCCTGCGGGGTGAGCCCGCCGTCGAGGGCCCGCTCCAGACGGCGCCGGTCGTCCGGGTCTCCGGCCTGGTGGGCCAGCAGCACCGGGAAGGTCGGACGCAGGTTGGCGGCGTCACTCGTGCCGGGTTTGCCGGTGACGGCCGGGTCCGCGAGATACGGCAGCAGGTCGTCGTACATCTGGTAGGCCAGCCCCAGGTGGCCGGCGAAGGCGGTGACCGCCTCGGTCTCCTCCGGCGAGCCTCCGCTGAGCAGCGCACCGGCCCGGCAGGAGGCCCGCAGCAGGGCCCCGGTCTTGAGCGAGGCCATCTCCCGGTAGGCGTCCAGGCCGCCCTCGCCGGGCCACGCGTCGGCCAGCGTCGTCTCCTGCACCTGTCCCCGGCACAGGTCCTCGCCGGCTTCCGCCAGCACCCGGACCGCGGCCAGCACCGCCGTGTCCGGCACCCCGAGCGCGGTGCACTCGGCGACCGCCGAGAACACCTGGAACAGCAGTGCGTCCCCGGTGGCGATCGCGTCCGGCACACCGTAGAGCGCGTGCACGGAACTCTGGCCGCGCCGCAGGTCGTCGCCGTCGATGACGTCGTCGTGGATCAGCGAGGCCACGTGCAGATACTCCACGGCCAGCGCCGCCGGAATCACCTCGTCGCGCGCTCCGCCGGTCGCCTCGGCGGAGGTCACCAGCAGCAGCGGCCGCAGCAGCTTGCCGGGGGCGAGCAGCGCGTAGCGGGCGATCTCGTGCAACCGGTCACCGCCGGCCGGCCAGCGGACGTCGAGCTCCCGGCGCAGTGCCCTGGCCGCCGGGGACAGCGTGACCTCCCGGACCGCCACGGTCTCGGCGGTCATCCGGCACACTCCGGCGCCGGACCCTCCTGAGCGGTGTGTTCCCTCGCGACGAAATCCTTGGCCAGGGTCAGGACGGCGTCGTTGGCCTCCGGGGTGCCGGTGCTCACGCGCACGCCCGCGCCCGCGATCTCACGCACCCTCACACCCTGGGCCGCCAGATGGTCCACGAACGCCTTGCCCCGCTCACCGAGCGGCAGCCAGAGGAAGTTCGCACCGCTGGGCGGCACCTCCAGGCCCAGGTCCAGCAGCCCGGCCCTGACCCGGTCCCGCTCCCGGGCGACCTCGGCGCATCGATCCCGCATCGCGTCCTCGGCCTCCAGCGCGGCCATCGCGGCGGCCTGCGCGACGGTGCTCACCCGGAAGAACGGCGTCATCCTGTGCAGTGGCCCGACCACCGCCTCCGCACCGGCCAGATGGCCGACCCGCAGTCCGAGCAGCCCGTGCGACTTGGAGAACGTCCGCACGACCGCGATCCGTTCGTCACGTTCCGCCAGCGCCATGGCGTCGGCGAGTGCGCCGGGCCCCGCGAACTCGCGGTACGCCTCGTCGACCAGCACCAGCACGTCCGGCGGCAGCGCGGCCATGAAGTCCTTCAGCCGGTCGTGCCCGAGCACCTCGCCCGTCGGGTTGTTCGGGTTGCACAGCAGGACCACCTTGGTGCGGTCCGTCACGGCGGCGGCCATGGCGGTCAGGTCGTGCTCCTGGCCGGTCAGCGGCACCGCGACCGGTTCGGCCCCGGCGTTGCGGATCAGAAGCGGATACATCTCGAACGACGGCCAGGCGTGCACCACTTCGGTGCCCGGCCCGGCGTGGGCGTTCAGGAACTGCTGGAGCAGCGCGGCCGACCCCGGGCCCGCCACGACCCGGGCAGGCGGCAGGCCGAGCCGGCGTGCCAGTTCCTCGGTGAGCCCGGTGGCGAGGGCGTCGAGGGTGAGATTGACGTGCTCACTCGACTCCCGGACCGCCCGGGCCACACCGGGTAAGAGCTCCGAATGGTTCTCGTTCAGGGAGAGTTCGTGTATTGCCGGATCCACGGGATGGCCTTCCTGTCGACGTGCCATGGGGCAGGGAGAAGGCAGCCGCGACCGCTTGGTGATGACGGCGCGGTGAAAGGGAATGCGCGCGGTGAAGTGATGAGGGGAGCGCAGGGAAACGGTGGGGGAGACCGGAGACAGAACAGGCGCGAGAATGGGGGAGCACTGTTCCATACGGCGGCTTATGGAGCGCCGACTCTCTCAGTTTGACCATGTAACGGCTCCCCGCGCAAGCACCGGTCCGATGAAGTCCGGAAAGGGTGATTTGTTCCGGATGGGGCGGCAATTGGAGCGTCGGTATGCGGCGGTCGGGGAATGCTTCCCCCATCGCAGTGTGACCTTTGCCATGTTTATTTCGCGCAGCGGCGTCGTGCGGGGGAAAGCCGCGCGAGTCGCGGCCAGGTCCTCGTACGGAAGCCGGTGCATTCACGCGTACCGGTCTGATCTGGCGTGATGGGCGGAGCGGGCGGTGCCGGACGCGCGACGGCGACGGCGCTGACTGCTTCGTGCGACCGGCCGGTGCGGGCGCCTCCGGCGGCGCCCGTGGCACTCCTGACACGGGAGAGGGCTGCTGCTATCACAGAATCCGCGACGCGGAAGTCATTCGCTGGTGGAGAGCACCTGACTTACTGGTCAGGAAAGGAAGTGACACTTATGCGCCGGCGGGAAAGCGGGTGCGGTCGAACCGCGGTCGGGTCACAGCTGCGCCATGGCCCGAAGCTCCGCCGTGGTGTTGCGGTGCGGGAACGGTCGCTCAGGTTCTGGTACGTCCAGGGCGCGGCACAGCGGGCCCCACCCGTCGGCGGGGGACCACTCGACCAGCCGGTCGGCCGGCACGAGCGAGCGCACCTCGTCGTTGTGCGCCTCATAGGCGGCTTTGGCGGCGCGCTCGTCGGACCAGGCGGCCGTCAGGTGCTCGACGGTCGTGAGGTGGCCCAGTTCGATGATCCGCGCGTCCGCGTGCTCCGGGTGCGCCAGGTGCCGCTCCAGCACGGGGACGACCGTCTGCGAAAAGCTGCGCCACCAATCCTCGGTGTCACGGACCGAAAGCACCACGAGCGCCTCCGGGAACACGGTCTGCAGCTCACGCCAGAATGCCGACGTCGGCCCGCCGACGGCGGCGCCGTAACCGTCGAAGAAACTCTCCCAGCCGGACGAGGGACTGCCTTCCGTAAAGGCTTGTTCCCACGGCGAGA
Source organism: Streptomyces speibonae (assembly GCA_000715605.1). Taxonomy (GTDB): domain Bacteria; phylum Actinomycetota; class Actinomycetes; order Streptomycetales; family Streptomycetaceae; genus Streptomyces; species Streptomyces speibonae. The sequence continues at coordinate 14,088 of KL568582.1, forward strand.
CATGCTCAGGGCGCTGGGTCACCTCAAGCATGTGATAGCACCTCCGGCCCAGCAATTCGCTCAGGCCGAGATGCAGAGAGAACGTTCCGGTGCGCCCGATTCCGGCCCCGATGATGCGTAATGACACTGGCGATCTCCGTTCGGTTCGGCACAGTTGGCCGAAATTTATGAGAAGCGTCTCGGCCCTGTCAAGGAATGGTGATTTCACGAAGCTTCAGGAGTTCCAGGAGAAGGGAGGAACAGGTGCAGCCGACGAGTCCGCAACTGCTTGACCAGGTCAATGACGCGATGCATGCCGGTGCACGTGCTCTTTGGGACGTACAGCGGCCTGACGGGGTATTCGATTATGGAGGGGAGAAATGGACGTCGGTGCTGGCGACGGTGGGTGCTGTCTCCGCGCTGCACTGCGCCGATCCGGTGCGTTCCGCGGATCTCGTGGTGAGAGGCGTGGAGTGGCTGTGCCGTCACCAGGCCGCGGACGGTGGCTGGAGCACCATTCGTGATATGCCGTCCGAGGCCGGTCCCACCGCGGTCGCCGCGGCGGTGCTGCATGAACTCGCGCCGCGACGGGCGGATGAGACCGTCCGTGCGGCCCGGTCGTGGCTCGACGATTACGGCGGGCTGGAGGCGATTCCCCATCGGGAGATGGCTGCGGTGTGCAGGCGGTTTTATGCCCGGGCCGGCTGGCTGGATGCAGAGGACCTCCCGAGGCTGCCTCTCGGACTCGCCGCTTTTCCGCGGTTGTTCCGTGAGCTGCTCGATTTCCGTGCGCCGCTGGTCGCTGCCGCGGCGCTTTCTCAGGCCCGTACCCGTCCACGGGGCCCGGCGGGGCGGTTGCTCGACCGGATGGGAACGCCTGCCGCGCTCCGGCTGATCCGGCAGATCTACGAACACGAGGGGATGACGGGGGAGTTCAGCGAGGATCCCTGGGCGGCGGGTCTGACCTGTGAGGCGCTGGCGCGGTCGGGCGCGGCACCGGACCTGGTGGCGCTGACCGTGGAGTGGCTGCGCTCGAAGGCGAACCCCGACGGCTCGTGGAACATGATGCCGCTGGATCTGACCTGGTCCGTCTATGCCGTCGAGGGCCTGATGGGGGCCGGCTACGGTGCCGACCCGCGGCTGGCTCTGTCCCGGTCGTTGTTCCATGACCGTCAGCAGGACCAGCCCTTCCCCGCCTTCGGCTGCCCGGCGGGCTTCTGGGGGTGGTCCTCGCCGCACGGCTGGCCGGCGGCCGTGGAGACCGCCGAGATCACGTCCGCTCTCGCGTGCATGCCCGGCGGGAGGGAGGACGCGCATGTCGCCCGGGGCGTGGAGTGGCTGCTCGCACAGCAGGACGGCCGGGGTTCGTGGAGTCTGTGTGTCCGCAACACCAAGGTCGACAACTGCGGCCCCTGCCCGCACACCACGGCCCAGGCCCTGGTCGCGCTGCTGAACGCGGGCGTGCCCGCGGACGGGAGGCCCGTGCGGGCGGCGGTGCGCTGGCTGCTGGGCAGCGGGCGGGAGGACGGCTCGTTCGACTCGGTCTGGTACCGCGGCCACACCTCCGGAACGTCGGTGGTGCTGGAGGCGCTGGTGAAGGCCGGGGCCGGCGGACATCCCGCCGCCCGGCGGGCCGCCGACTGGCTGGTGCGTACCCAGCGTCCGGACGGTTCGTGGGGCACGGGCGACGGGGGGACGCCGGGAACGGTGGAGGAGACCGCGTGGGCGGTGTGGGCCCTGCTGTCCGCCGGGCGCGGCGCGGACGACGAGGGTGTCCGCCGGGGTGTGGTCTGGCTGCTCGCACAGGGATCCGAGGGCGGATGGCCGCAGGCGCCGGTCAGCGAGTTCATCCGTGGCGCGTCCCGCTTCCCGAACGGCGGACTGACCAACGGCCTCGCGCTGCGCGCCCTCGCCGCCTTCCTCGACGCGTCCGGGCGCCGGCCCGGCTGACGCGCGGGGGACGCGGGGACGCGCGGGGGACGCGG
>KL568582.1:16259-24090 GCA_000715605.1 Streptomyces speibonae
GACGCGCGGGGGACGCGGGGACGCGCGGGGGACGCGGGGACGCGGGGGGACGTCACACTCCGCGTGACGTCCCCCCGCGCGTCGGGTCTCGCATGACACACGCGGGGCCCGGGGCCACCCCTTCACCTGTCCCCGGGCCCCGGGTGGTCCTACCCCTTCACCGCCCCCGACGTCAGCCCCCGGATGAACGAGCGCTGGAGCGCCAGGAAGGCGAGCACGGACGGCAGCATCGCCAGGAACGCTCCCACGAGCAGCACCCCGATGCCCACCTGGTCGTCCGAGCGCAGGGAGCGCAGCGCCAGCGGCAGGGTGTACTGCGCCGGGTCGGTGGCCACCAGCAGCGGCAGCATGTACTGGTCCCAGATCATCGTGAACCCGAAGATGCCGATCACGCCCAGCGCGGGCCGGCACAGCGGCAGGACCACCTGCCAGAAGATGCGCAGCTCACCCGCGCCGTCCAGCCGTGCCGACTCCTCCAGCTCCTTGGGGATCTCCTTCATGAACTCGGTCATCACCAGGATGGAGAAGCCCCACGCCGCCACCGGCACGATCATGCCGACCAGCGAGCCGACCAGATTGATGTGCAGCACCGGCAGGTCCGCCAGCAGCACCGACAGCGGCACGGCCAGGACCTCCTCCGGCAGCATCATCGTCGCCAGGATGAGCACCATCACCGCCGCCGCGCCGCGGAACTTCTTCCGCGCCAGGGCGTAGCCGGCGAGGACGCTCACCAGCACCTGAAGGAACAGCCCGCCGCCCACCACGATGAACGAGTTGAGGAGGTAGTCCAGGACGTTCCGGTCGATGGCCCGCTCGACGTTCTCCCAGGACAGCTGGTCGGGGATCAGGGTGAACTGCGTCGGGTCCACGGTCGGCGTGAAGGCGCCGACCATCAGCGCCAGCAGCGGCCCCGCGAAGACCACGAACAAGGCGGTGTACAGGACGAACCGCAGCACCCGGGCCCACGGCCCGCGCGCCTCCTGGAGGCCGAGCGCCGTCTCATTCCTCATCGGGCCCTCACATCCCTACGGCGCAGGCGCGACGCGATCGTCAGCACCAGCAGAATCAGGAACAGCAGAACGGTTCCGGCCGCCGCGACCCCCAGCTCGTTGCGTTCGAGACCGAGCTTGTACGTCAGGGTCAGCAGCACCTCCGTCGAGCCGTCGGGCCCGCCGTTGGTGAGCAGGAACACCTCGGTGAAGATGCGCAGGCCACGGATCGCGGCCAGGGTCAGCAGGATCGCGAACACCGGGCGCAGACCGGGCAGCGTGACGTGCCAGATCCGGCGGAAGCGCGAGGCGCCGTCGACCGCCGAAGCCTCGTAGAGCATCCGGTCCACACCGGCGAGGCCCGCCAGGAAGATCATCATGTCGTAGGGGGCGCCCCGCCAGATGCCGACGAAGGCGATGGACGCCAGGGAGCTGTCCGGCGAGTTGAGGAACTCGCTGGGCCCCAGGCCGAGGACGCCGAGCACCGAGTTCAGCGCACCGCCCTCGGCCGGGTAGTACATGACCCGCCACACCTCGGCCACCACCGCCATGGCGGTGACCACCGGCAGGAAGATCGCCGACCGGATGAACCACAGGGACCGGGTCTGGCCCTCCAGCAGCAGGGCCAGCGCCAGCCCGATCACGATCGAGCCGGCGGTGGTGGCCACGGCCAGGAACACCGTGTGCCACACCGCCGCCCCGAAGTCGGCGCTCCCCGCGATCTCGGAGTAGTTCTCGCCGCCGACGTAGGTGTTACCGAGGAACGGCCGGACCTCCTGGAAGCTCATCTGCACGGCCTGAGCCATGGGGATGAACTTGAAGTACAGGAAGAGCAGCAGGGCGGGCGCCAGGAACAGCCACGGCGTCGCGGCCCGGCGCAGCCGCGCCTTCACCGGCTGGTCCGTACGAGGCGGGCGCCGGATGTCCGCCTTGCGCGGCGCCCGCGCCTCGGTCACCGCCATCAGCCCTTGGCCTCCTGCTTCTCGAGCTCCGAGTCGATCTCACCGGCGAGCTTGTCCATCGCGCCGGCGACGTCGCGCGAGCAGTCCGAGACCACGCCGTTGAGGCCCTCGGAGGAGATCTGCCGGACGGTGGCCCAGTTCGGCAGGGCGGGCGCGTTGCGGCCGGACTCGTCGTAGACCTTCTGGAAGACGTCCCAGCGCGGGTCCTTGCGCTCGGCGGCGCCGTCCACCTTGGTGTTCACCGGCAGCCGCACGATGACGCCGCCGTTGTCGACGCCCATGCCGATCTTCTGGCCCTCGGGGGAGGCGGCGAACTCGGCGAACTTCTGCTGTCCCGACTCGTTGCCCGAGCCGGCCATCAGGTAGACGTTCTCGCCCTCCGCCAGTGCGGACGCGCCCTCGGCGCCCGGCGGGGGCGCGACGACCTCGTACTTGTCCTTGCCCAGCGAGCCGTCGAAGCGCGGCAGCATGTACGGGCCGGTCAGGTAGATGCCGCCCTTGCCGCTCTCGAACACGGTGTGCGTGGTGGAGGAGTCCGCGGTGCTGGCGCCCGGCTGGACGACCTTGGAGTCGCAGAACATCGCCTGGAGCTTCTCGACGGCCTGCACCGAGCCGGGCTCGTTGATCGCCGCCGTGTAGCCGTCGCCCTGCTTCTTGACGAAGTCACCGCCCTCCGACCACAGCATGGTGGAGAACCACCAGGTCAGATAGCCGCGGGTGGTGGTGCCCGGCACCACCATGCCGGCGGTGTCGTCCTTGCCGTTGCCGTCCGGGTCGTCCTCGGTGAACTTCACCGCGAGCTCCGTCAGCTCGTCCCACGACTTGGGTACGTCGGCCCCCACCTTCTCCCGCCAGTCCTTGCGTATCAGCAGCGCGAAGGCCTGCGAGTTGAAGGGCACCCCGTAGTACTTCCCGTCGTACCCCTGCGCCGCCTCCCAGGCCCGGTCGGCGAGGTCACCGCTCCCGGCGATGCCCTTGCGGTCCACCTCGCGGACCAGACCCTGGGTCACCATGTTGCCCAGCTGGCCGGTGTCGTTGATGACGATGTCGGGCAGGTCCTTCTGCGCGGTGCGCTGCTGGAGCTTGGTCTCGAAGTCCGTGGCGCCGACGGCGACCAGCTTCGCCTCGATGCCGGTTTCCTTGGTGAACGCCTTGGTAAGGGCCTCGGCCGACTCCGCGTGCGGGGTGCCGGCGTCCTGCCGGATCCAGACCTCCAGTGGCTGGGAGTCGTCCTGCTGCTGGCCGGATCCACCCGAGGAACACGCGGTGGCGGTGACGGCGGCTACGGCGAGAACGACGGCGATGGCGCCGGACCGCCGCGCTCCTGCTGATCTACGGAGTTGCTTCGACACGGGGAGCTCCGTCCATTCCGTTCCGTATAGGAGGGGGGTGGCCGGACTCTACGCACAGACATGGCCCGAATCAATAGAATGAACAGGATTTACATACATGAACACCGTGGTCCGGCCGCACCCCACCCGCACGCCCCTCGCGGCACCATGGAACACATGGCCGACGACAACCGGATCGTGAACACCCAGCAGTTCGAGGCGTGGAACGGCTACGAGGGCCGCCACTGGGCCGAGCACCAGGCCCGCTACGACGCCCTCAACGACCCCGCCAACGCCCCGCTCCTGGCGGCCGCCCGCCTCCGCGACACGGATGACGTCCTGGACATCGGCTGCGGCAACGGCCGCCTGACCAGGCTCGCCGCCCGCACCGCGCGCCGCGCCGTCGGCGTCGACCTGTCCACACCCATGCTGGAACGCGCCCGCGCGAGCGCCGCCGAGGAACACCTCACCAACGTCACCCACCTCCAGGCCGACGCCCAGGTGCACCCCTTCGAGCCGGCCTCGTTCGACGTCGCCCTGAGCCGCTTCGGGATCATGTTCTTCGCCGACCCGGTGGCGGCGTTCACCAACATCGGCCGCGCCCTGCGCCCGGCCGGCCGGCTGGCCTTCGTCTGCCCCCAGTCGCTCAACCGGATGGACCAGGCGACGATCTTCACGGCCGTGGCCGAGCACGTCCCCCTGCCGGACTTCTCGGAAAAGACCGAAACCGGCCCCGCCGCCTTCGCGGACCCGGAACGCGCCACGCGCGTCCTCTCGGAGGCCGGTTTCGATGAAGTGACGATCACCCCGCTGGAGGTCTCCCAGCGCTGGGGCCCGCACGCCGCGGACGCCGCCGACTTCCTCTTCGGCTGGGGCCCGATGCGCCACTGGCTGCGCGACGCCGCGCCGGAGTCCGTGAGCCGGGCCCGGGAGTCGGCCGCGCGCGCCTTCCGCCGCTACGAGACAACGGACGGCGTGCGCCTCACCGCCCGCTACTGGCTGGCCACGGCCACATGGCCCGGCGCGCGGTGACCGTACCGGGACGCTGAGCTCAGCACCCCTCCCGGAAAACGAGCAGCAGGGAATCGGTCTGGGTCTTCTTCCCGTCGGAGGCCCAGACCTCGGCCGTGTACTCACCGGCCGGCGCGGGAGCGATCCGCAGATCCAGCCAGCCGTTGACGGCCAGCCCGCCGTCGTCGGGATCGCGCTCATTGGTACCCGGCTCCAGGGTGCCGCCCACCCCGGTCGACCCGGGAGGCAGCTCCCGGATCCCGTACTCGATCGGAGCGGTCCACGTCCCCTCCACCGTTGCGAAGGCATAGGTCCGAGGCCACCCGTGATCCGGATGCATGCAGATCCGCTGCCCCTCGGCCGCGAGGTTCCACGCCCCCGCCGCCCCGGCGGAAGCCGGCGCCGCCCCGACGAGCGGCAACACCACCGCCGAGACCAGCCCGACCGATAATCCGGCCCTCCGAACGCTCTTCTTCACGAAAACCTCCAGGTAGAAGACGCACAAGCCCATACGAACCCATCTCCCGGCCTTCCTCGCGAACCGGCAGCACCACGAGTGTCACGTGCCCAACGCCACCGAACAAGGCCTTGTTGTACTTTCAATGACCTGTGTCTCGATAACGCCGTCAGCGCCGACCGGGGTGGCCGGACCGTTTGCGGACGTTCCCGGACGCACGCGACGACATCACGGGGGCCGCGGGACGCTACGGCACCCGCCACGAACGATCACCGCCCACCGCGTCACGGACGCGGGCGCACTGGCGGACTAGCCTGCGGCGTATGGGGCTTGGGGACATCGGATACGAGGACGTCATCGCGGCGACGGAAGAGTTCCGCCGCCTGGGCCGGGACACCTTCCTCCAGACTTACGGCTTCGGTCGAGCCGCGTCGTACGAGCTGGTCCTGGACGGCCGCCGCTACGACTCGAAAGCCATCGCGGGCGTGGCCCACGGCTATGCCACCGGCGACTTCCTGCGCGCAGGGGACTTCAGCGGCGGCGCGGCCACGGTGGCGCGATGCCTGCGCGAACTGGGCTTCGTGGTGGAGACCGGAGCCGCACCTAGCAGCCGCGCCACCCTGCTGGACAGCCTCCGGAAGCTCAAGGTCTCCCGCGGCCCCGGAAACCCGGCCCCCAGCCGTCACCAGCCGCTGAGCCTCCTGTGGGCGATCTCCCGTACGGTCGACGAGCGGCCTCGGATGACCCCGTGGCCCGAGTTCCGGGACGAGGTGGGCCCCCTACTGACCGAGTTCGGCCTCCCCAACGCGAAGGCCACGCCGCAGTACCCGTTCTGGCACCTCAGGGGCAGCGGCCTCTGGGAAGTACAAGGCATACCGGCGGACCTGTCGCGCAAGATGCCGAACGTCACCATCCTCGACGCGCACCAGGCCCGAGCCGGCTTCACGGAAGGGACCGCGCGCCTCCTCAGCGACCCGGTGACCCGCCTCGACGCCATCACCACGCTCTGCGAGACGTACCTGAAGGACGCCGACCGCCGGGCCCTCCTCGCGCACATCGGCCTGTCCGGCTACACCACAGCCGGGAACCTGACGGAGGAGCGCATCGAAGCCGCCCTGGACGAGCACGACCGCCCGGGCGGCCCCGCACCGCGCCGTGACACGACCCGCTCCGTCATCGTCCGAGACGAGGCCCTGGCCCGGAGGGTCAAGGAACTCGAGGACAACCGCTGCCAGATCTGCGACACGACGCTGCGCTACCTGGACCGCGCGTACAGCGAGGCCGCCCACATAAGAGGCCTGGGCAGCCCCCACCACGGCCCCGACGAACTACGGAACCTCCTCTGCCTCTGCGCCAACTGCCACGTCCTCTTCGACGGCCTGGAGATCTACATCGACCCCGACGGCCTGGTGCGAGCGACGAACCACGCGCGGGACCCCCACCCCCTACGCCGCGCCCCCGACCACCCGCTGGACGAGGCCCACGTCGCCTATCACCGCACCCTGTGCATGATCAATGCCCACGCGCGGTAAGCGACCTCACGCGGCGCTACAGCAGATGGTCCGCCTTACCGGCCTTGATGTCGGTGATGAGGGCGCGCAGGGCTTCGAGGGAGTCGGTAAGAGGGGTCTCCTCCTGGCCGGCGACGGCTATGTATCCGTTGCCGTCGCCGTCGACGCCGAGCCGGAAGCACGAACTGCCCTCGGCGCAGAAGGGCGCTTCCCAGGTGATGTCGGGCATGGGCACTCCTCAGAGTTGGCGTGAGATGTCACGGATGAAGTCTCGGGACTGTTCTGGCGGTAGAGCCAGACTTTCCAACAGATCGAGTTGCGCCCGGTATTTCGCCAACTGGCCTTCGGCGTGAAGGAAGGTGGGCCCGTGGGAACTGTCCACCTGCACGGTGTCGAGCTGCGGCACGGGCCCTTCGATGTGGACGACCGTTTGTCCGGCACCGGGGAAGGCACCGCGGGCGAAGGGCAGAACGAGTACCGTGACGTTGTCCCGTTCCGAGACCTTCAGTAGGTACTCCAGCTGGGCGCGCGCCACATCGGTACCGCCGAACTGCATCCGAAGCGCCGCCTCGTGGATGACCGCGACGTACGGGACAGCCCTGTCGCCGGTGATCACCTGCTGACGTTCGGAGCGCAGCGCGAGTCGCAGAGCAACCTCATGCTCGGGCAAGGCGGGCACCGCGGCCCGGAAGATGGCCATCGCCTGTTCCGAGGTCTGGAGTATGCCGGGCACATGCACGGTGTTGGCGCCGCGCATACGCACGGCGCGACTCTCCGTCTCCGCGATGTCCAGCAATCCTTGGGGGAGGAGGCCCCGATACCGCTCCCACCAGCCCGAACTCGCCTGAGTCATCTCGACGAGCGCCTCGATGTACGTCTCATCGGTCACGTCGCAGTTGCAGGCCAAGGTGCGCAGGCGGTCGGCGCTGATGCCCCGGACCCCGGACTCGATATTGGAGATCTTGCCCCGGTCCACACCGAGGAGGCCGGCCGCGAACTCCGCGGACATCCCGGACACCGTACGGATGCGCCGTAGCTCGCTTCCCAGCCGCTTCTGCCGTTCCGTGGGGGTCTTCCTCGGGGGCATCGAGTTCCTTCCGTCCGGGACAGAGGCCATCGGAGGCTGCCCTACCCCTGTGTGGTGAATTCTGTTGACCAGGTGGGAAATTTACCACCGGCTCCTCTACTGTCAGTATCGCGCAAGCTACACAACGCGATGCCGGAAGCGCACCGCGCGAGCATGCCCGCCTGCCCTGGGACGGGTGCGCCCGCGACCAGGGCGGCAAGCCACCGGCGCAACCAAACCCTCTCTGCCACACCGGAGTTCGCCATGCCCGAGATTCCCCTGGTACCCGCCCACTGGCACTTCCCCGCCCACCCCACCTCCGTACGGAGGGCCCGCCACGCAGTCACGGAATCACTGCCACACATCCTCCGTCCGCACCTGGGCGACGACTTGAGCCTGCTGACCTCCGAACTGGTCACGAACGCGATCCGCCACGGGACGGGCCGCGAGGACGAGGACCTGATCGAACTGGTCCTATGGCCGGCCGACGGCCACTACTGGCTG
>KL568582.1:24296-28527 GCA_000715605.1 Streptomyces speibonae
GAGACAGTTCCGACCCCGGCGCGGGCAAGCCCGTACTGACCCACCCGAACACGGACTCGGAGAACGGCCGGGGCCTACTCCTCGTCGACCACCTCGCCACCACCTGGACCGTCCGCCCTCGCCCCACCCACGGAACATCGGTGATCGCGGGCCTCGCCCTACGCCGGGACGGTTGACGAGTCCGCCGCATCTAAGCCGTGTGCAGCCGGCCGCTGGTTGCTGGCTGCACTCGTCCGATTCGCGCTCTACACCCAGCCCGCCCGGCTGGCGACCCTCACGCTATGGGGGTTTTGTAGGAATAGGCACTGCGACTGAGCACCAAGGCGATTCGGCCGTGGAAGACGGTGTTTTGAGGGATCGTCTGGTCGTATTGCCACCGTCCGTCTCCGTACCACTGGACACGATCGTTCCCATCCAGATCTTGTCAGCCCGGCGGATGGCCCGGATCGTAGAGCGGCCGCTTCGGCAGCAGCGCCGAGAATTGGTGCCAGAGCGGTTCGGTCAGCCACGAGGGCAGCGCGGGCACAGATCTCTCCAGTGATCACAGAGCGTCGCCACTCCATGATCACCAGGTCCTGTGCCTGTTCCACTCCCGGGGCACCCACCACGCCTATTCCCGCGACTTCCTAGGCGTGAGCCCGTGCCTGTTTGAGTACGCGTACTCATGAGCGGTGCCGCCGTCGCGCGGCAGGCTCTTCTTGCCGCCAGCTAAAGGGAGTTCATCATGCGAGAGACCAGCCGTACCAGCCAGTCCAACCCGCTCGACCAGTCCTCGGCCACCGGCCGCCGGCGCCGCCTCGTCCGCCCCGTGAGGGTCCTCGCCATGGCCTCCGCGACCGTCGCGCTGCTGGCGGTCACCGGCTGCTCGACCGAGGACGCGAGCTGTGGCGGCGGCGAGTACCCCGTCATAACCGTCGGCGACACCGGTAGCGCGTGTGTGCCCAACGGCGAGGAGCCGCCGAAGGGCTACACCCGTTACCCCGAGGGCAAGGTCCCCGAGCACGTGGGTGACAAGTGGGACAAGTACTGGGAGACCCACACCGTCGACGAGAACGGGAAGATCATCAAGGCTCCCGACGCCTAAGGGTTGTCCCGTAACTGCTGGTTACGGTGCGGAAACTGCGTCGCTGATGAGTTCGCGGTGCCGGTATCGTCCGCTCTCCCGACTCGCCGCACCAGCGGCCTACGTGGAGAGCGATGCAGATGACCAGCCAGCAAGTAACGACGACCCTGTGGCGCCCCACCGGCCCCAAGGAGCTGGATCTGGTTCGGGAGCTGAACTGGCGTGCCTGGCCGCCCCGGCTGCCCGAGCAGCCGATCTTCTACCCGGTCCTCAACGAGGACTACGCAGTCAGGATCGCGCGGGACTGGAACGTGAAGCACGATGGCGCCGGCTTCGTCACTCGTTTTGAGGTCGAGTCGGAGTTCTTGAGCCGGTATCCCGTCCAGCAGGCTGGTGGGCAGACGATCCTCGAGCTCTGGGTTCCGGCCGAGGAACTGGACGACTTCAACGCCCACATCGTCGGCGAGATTCAGGTCGTCCACGAGTTCCACTGAGGCAGGGGCCTGCTGGCGGGGCATGCTGCGGTGCGATGATTCCGACGTGGTGTCGGAGCCTTCCTGGATAGCCCCGTTCAGCGGGTTGAGCCCGCGCCAGTTCGGCAAGTTGATCACCGCGCTCCGGCGGGAGGGTGCAGATCCAGTGCGCAAGGGCCGGCCGTGGAGCCTGCCGCTGGAGGACCGTGTGCTGCTGGTCGCCGCGTACTGGCGGACCAACTTGACTCTGCGGCAGCTGGCGCCATTGTTCGGGGTGTCGAAGTCCGCGGCCGACCGCATCATCGACCACCTCGGGCCGTCGCTCGCCCTCCAGCAGCGCAAGCGGTTCCGCAAGGACACCGTGCTGATCGTGGACGGCACCCTGGTGCCCACCCGCGACCACACCGTCGCCGAGCGGTCGAAGAACTACCGGTACTCCACCAACCACCAGGTCGTCATCGACGCCGACACCCGGCTCGTCGTCACCGTCGGCCGGCCGGTCACTGGTAACCGCAACGACTGCAAGGCATGGAAGCTGTCCGGAGCCAAGGACGCCGTCGGCCACACCACGGTGATCGCGGACGGCGGCTACCGCGGCACCGGCCTGGTCATCCCGCACCGCCGCGCCCCCGGGCAGAGCGAACTCCCGAACTGGAAGGAAGAACACAACCGCTCACACCGCAAGGTCCGCGCCCGCGTCGAGCACACCCTCGCCCGCATGAAGACCTGGAAGATCCTCCGCGACTGTCGCCTCAAAGGCGACGGCGTCCACCACGCCATGCTCGGCATCGCCCGCCTGCACAACCTCACGCTGGCCGGGTGACGCAGAAACCACCAGGTCATCAGGCATGCCACAAATCATTTACGGGACAACCTTTAGACTTCCCGCCCACGCGCAAACACCAGTCGCTGTGCGATCCCCGAAACGATCGAGTCCGCCGACGCGGGCGACACAGAACCCTCAACATCCACATACCAGGTCTCGGCAAGCTCCCAGGAGACGCTGACAATGACCTCGTCAACCCGCAGAACCAGCACGTCGCTGTCTTCCTCGACCTCGCACCGCAGAGACTCCGGCACAAGGTAATCGGACAAGTTCTCATCGGGCATTGCAGGCCAGTCCGCACCGCTCTGCGCACTGATCCTGTACTCAGCCATCGCTGCATCCTGCCAGCGGCGTGGTGTGTCGCGGACTCGGACCGCACGACCTCCGGATTCGGTCACGGTGGTCTTGTGACCTCCTCTCGCTTGCTGCTGGCATGTCGGCACCATCAAACGCGGGAGCACAGGGGGCCTCTGTGGAACTGCACGTCACGCGCTGGAAGAGGTACGGACATGACCGCCTGTACGCCAACCTGCCTGATGGCACCTCGGTCGGTTGGGCGGACGTCACGACGGGGGACATCACGGTCTTGCGGACGGAGTACCGCGACGACGTGAGGGCTGTGCTCGAGGAGCGCTTACAGAAGCTGACTGAGCCAGTTCTGCTGCACAGGGAGCCCACGGCTGCCGCGCGTCCTACGCTGCCACCACTGACGCCGGTTGACGATCTGGCCGTGAACCCTCCCGGAGCCCTTTTACGTGCTCTACTCGATGAATCCGGACCGGGAATCCTGGAGCGAGTGATTGCACGAGTCCTTCGGCGACCCACGGAGTGGGATACCTGGCGGAAGGGGTTGGAGGGAGAGCGGCGAGTCGGCTCCGAGTTGAACCGCCTGAAACGCCACGGCTGGCACGTCCTGCACTCCATCCCCTTGGCCAACAAAGTGGATATCGATCACTTACTGATCGGGCCTGGTGGAGTCTTCAGTATCAATACAAAGCATCACGATAAGCGAACCGTGTGGGTAGGGGACGACTCCGTAAGAGTCGATCACGGCAAACCGGCGCCCTACGCGCGCAAGAGCCGGGCGGAGGCCAAGCGCGTGGTCCGAGTGCTTGAGCACTACTGCGACTTTCCCGTACCGGTCGAGCCAGTACTCGTATTCGTCGGCGTCACCGATCTCAAGGTGGTCGCCACGCAACTCAGCGTCCGGGTGTACCAGGAGCTCCAAGTAGCGGCTCTGGCGCCCCTCTCAGGGGTGTTGACGGCCGAGCAGGTCGAGCAGGTGTACAGCATCGCTCGCCACCGACAGGCTTGGATCCGGGCCTGAGCCGCGTCCCAACGAGGTGCCGATCGTCCCTGCTGGCAGTGGTTCACCCGCCCCAACGGTTGGTGACGGCATCCGCGACGCTGAAGATCGCGTCGCACTCAGCGCACTGTGCTTTGCCGAAAACGTAAGTCAACTTGCTCGCCACATCGGTCTGGTGGTCGGCGAGCGCGCGACTGTGCAGTTTCTGGGCCGGCCCCTCCAGGGCTGAGACGTCCGCGGGCCGAAGAGGGACCTTCTTCGCCGCGCTCTCGTTCATGTACATGCTGTCCGTGGTCGAGAAGAAGCCGTACTCACCGAAGACTATGAAGTTCTCGGCGCTGCATATGGGGCACGGGACTTCGTACTCGTCGTCGTTCAGGCCGTCCAGCTGCTCGCCCCATACCTCGACACCTTCGAAGCTGAGGAGTACGGCGAGCAAGTAGACGTAAGTCCCGGGGTCACCGCTGAGGCCCGGATCTCGTAGTGCTTCCTCGGTCAGTTGCAGCAGATCGGACATCTCCGCGGCATAGGCCACGTGTGGATCTTGCTCGCCGTATGGCTGG
>KL568582.1:28799-30779 GCA_000715605.1 Streptomyces speibonae
CCTGCCTGTCCGCGGGTGACCACTGGCACGCCATGTCGCGTAGGGCAGGCAAGGCCGCGTGGCTCGCCGAGTAGACGGTGCCTTGATGGAACAGCCGGGACCAGAGCTCGCTCCAGCTTGAATCACTCGGGGCCTGGCTCACTGCGTCGAGCAGACCGGGAATGTCTTCTGCCGTGCCGTAGGCGTGATGGAGCTGCGACCAGTCCGTCATGCCAACGATCTAAGCAGCCGGGTGCCGCAGACCTCACAGTTGGGGGCTGGCCAGTCGCCCTGTCCCGAGTGCCAGCCAAGCCTGGGCCGGAAAGCCGCCGGCGACCTGCGGCGATGCCCCAAGGTCCCGTCTACGCCTCGTCCACGGACCCCGACATACGCCCGCTCCGGGCCGCATACGCCTGCACAAACGCGAAGACCCCGGCTCCAGCGTTTCCGCTGATGACGGGGTCTGGGACACACTTACACAGTGTGCCCCCGGCAGGATTCGAACCTGCGCACACGGCTCCGGAGGGCCTATCGGTTGGTCGATAACGTCCAGGTCAAGCGCCTTGGCTGGCCAATGTGCCTACGACTTGTCCACCGATGGTCCACGAGTCGGGATGCCGGTCCGGTGTGATGCTTGGTACCCGTCAACAAGCCTTCAGTGTGTGGGTGGCGTTGGAACAATTGGCGATCATGGTGTCGTCGCCGTGCCCGTCACTTGCCGCAAGTGCGAGAAAGCTGCTCACGCTCATGGGTCGGGCTTCGGCCCTGCTCGATGCTTTCTGGACGCTGACCTGCCAACTCGACTCGGACACGTGTTCGCTATATGTGCGGCTGTGCGGGGACGCCTTGACTGTGAAGGTAGTTGAGAGTACGTCATGCTGACGAGGGGTCAGGATGGGCGGTATCCTGAGTAGATGCGTGCTGAGGGCCTTAGAGGTCGGGGGGAATGCGTTGCATTGGCAGATGCTTTTATGTGGGGTTGGCGGTGGCGCTTTGGTGTCACTTGTGACGCTCTACAGATACGTGCAGCTCAAGAGTCAGTGGCCATGGAAGGTAAAGAATGGCCCAACGATACCCATGTGGGTGACGGTTGAGCTGATCCGCATCGTACTGGGGGGCGGAGTCGCTTGGGGTCTCGCGGCTACGGGGCAGCTTGGAGTCCTTGGGGCGATCATGGTGGGGGCTGGAGCGCCGGCGATCATTGATAAATGGCAGCTGGCTGCACCCCGGGTGGCGGCCTCTGTCCAGGCCAATCAAAATAATCCTAGCCAGGTTGGCGACGGAAGTGCTTCAAGCGGGGCAAACATAGCTGCAAGCCCTTCGGCTGTCAGTGAAGGTGGTGTATGAGGAATGAATCGTAATCATTTCTTCCAGGTGTTAACCCATAGCGGTCCTGGTTATGATGTCGAGGCATCCGGAGCTGACACCTGGGCTGAGTCTAGGAGCAGCGCCCGACGGTTCCTCCATGCTCTAGCACACAGTGGGCCAGGATATGCGCCACCTTCACCTGGTGAAATCGCCGAGATTAAGCGCGCGGCCGGAAGAAGTGTTGATGACCTAAAGTTAGTCCTGCTTGAGAGTGTTGAAAAAGCTCTCTATGCAAAGGGGCACCTTGAGGCTGCGGCCAAGGCCAGCGAGCCGCAAGTCTACAAGGAGCAGACAGTTTTGGCGCGCGAGGCGCTTGGCGACTTCTTGCATCACCTGCAAGTCGATGTCGCTGTAGCCATGTCTGGAGTGAGGGAAACTGTCAATCCGCTCGATATTCAGACTCGCTTCATGCTTTTCAGGACTGAGCGGGCTCTCAAAGGACTTTTAAGTGAAGTCGCTCCCTTCCTGCAAAAGCTCTCAAATAGAGAGAAGCGTCCAGGTGAATTCGAGCAAAGGTCGCCACTCGGCACACGGGAAGTCAAGCGTTCCATTGAGGCTTTCTCGCATCTAGCTGCTGCAAGGTGAAGCCAGAGGTCGGTGTAGCGACTTTGGCCGGGAGCTGCTTCGGCGGGG
>KL568583.1:0-168 GCA_000715605.1 Streptomyces speibonae
CGGTCACGCAAGCGGCTTGACTTCGTCATTGAGACTCCCGGTGTGCTCGCACAGTGCTTACTCTGAAGTAAGGTTACCGAAGGTAATCCTAGTCACCGGTGAGGAGCAGGTCGAGATGAGCACCCCGAAGCCGACTGCCGTCCGGCGCGTCGCCGTCATCGGCGGCAG
>KL568583.1:414-2511 GCA_000715605.1 Streptomyces speibonae
ATCAGAGATGTGTATAAGAGACAGCCAGGAGATGCTCACCGCCGCGCTGAACGGACTGGTCGAGCGGTACCGGCTGCAAGACCCGGGCGCGGTGGGCGAGTTCGTCGCCGGAGCCGTGCTCAAGCACGCCCGGGACTTCAACCTCGCCCGCGAGACCGTCCTCGGCTCGTCCCTCGACGCCCGCACCCCCGCCTACGACATCCAGCAGGCCTGCGGCACCGGACTCCAGGCCGTCATCGCCGCCGCCAACAAGATCGCCCTCGGCCAGACGGAGGCCGCGATCGCCGGCGGCGCCGACACCGCGAGCGACGCGCCCCTCGGCGTCAACGACCGCCTGCGCAAGGTGCTCCTCGAGGCGCGGCGCGCCAAGTCCACGGGCGCCCGCCTCAAGGCGCTGGCGAAGGTGCGCCCCGGCCACCTCGTCCCCGACATCCCGCGCAACGCCGAACCGCGCACCGGTCTGTCCATGGGCGAGCACGCCGCCGTGACCGCCCGCGCCTGGGGCATCACCCGCGAGGCCCAGGACGAGCTCGCGGCCACCAGCCACCGGCGGCTCGCGGCGGCGTACGAACGCGGGCTGTTCCAGGACCTGGTGGTGCCCTTCCGGGGCCTGGCCCGCGACCAGAACCTGCGCCCGGGCTCGACCGTGGAGAAACTCGCCGCCCTCGAGCCCGTCTTCGGTCTCGGCCACCCCGGCCCGACGATGACGGCGGGCAACTCCACGCCCCTCACCGACGGCGCGGCGCTCGTGCTGCTGGCGAGCGAGGAGTGGGCGCGGGAACGCGGCCTGGAACCGCTGGCGTATCTGACCGCCCACGAGACGGCCGCCGTGGACTTCGTGCACGGAGACGTCGCCGACGGCCTGCTGATGGCGCCCGCGTACGCGGTCCCGCGGATGCTGGAGCGGGCCGGGCTCACCATGGCGGACTTCGACCTGATCGAGGTCCACGAGGCGTTCGCCTCCCAGGTGCTCGCCACCCTCGCCGCCTGGGAGAAGCGAGGGCTGGCGCCCGTCGACCGCGCCCGGCTGAACGTCGCCGGCTCCTCCCTCGCCACCGGCCACCCCTTCGCCGCCACGGGCGCCCGCATCGTCGCCACGCTGGCCGCCCTGCTCGCCGAACGGGACGCCCCCGGCCGGGGACTGATCTCCGTCTGCGCGGCGGGCGGCCAGGGCGTGACGGCGATCCTGGAACGGCCCTGACCACCGGCGCGGACACGGTACGTGAGTGACCCTCACGTAACCCTCGACATTGCACAGGCCCGGCCCGGGACCACCCCCCTACCGGCACAGACCCCCCACGTCGTCGCCGTACGATCCCCGCACAGGCCAGTGACGCATCCCCCCACTGGTGAGCGCCTCGGCGTGCGGGGCACGTACGTCGTGGCAGCAAGCAGTTCCACTGCACGCCCCAGGAGCCGCCCGTGTCCACCGCGCATTCCGCCACCGCCCTCGACGCCGAGGTGTACGGAGCACCCGTCCTGGTCGCGCCCGAGACCCGGAAGCTGGACGGAGTCGTACGGGAGGCGTCCGTACCGCCGTTCGCCCGGCCGGTACGCCACGGCTCGCTCGCCGACCTGCCGTTCGAGAACGCGGGCGCCGAGCCGGACGCGGTGGTGCTCAGCCGGAAGACCGCGGACGGCAGCTGGCGCGAGGTGACGGCGCGGCAGTTCGCCGCCGAGGTCATGGCCGTCGCCAAGGGACTGATCGCCGAGGGCCTGGTGCCGGGCGACCGCGTCGCCGTCATGGCCCGCACCCTCTACGAATGGACCGTCCTCGACTTCGCCGCCTGGGCGGCGGGACTGGTCACCGTGCCCGTCTACCCGACCGCCTCCGCCTTCCAGGCCCGCTGGATCCTCCAGGACTCCGGCGCCGTCGCCCTGATCACGGAGACCCCGGGACAGGCCGCCGCCCTCGGCCCCGAACTGCCCCACCTGCCCGATCTGCGGCGGGTGTGGGTCGTGGAGAAGGGCCACGTCGACGCCCTCGCGGAGGCGGGAGGTCACGTACCGGACGCCGAGGTGGAGGTGCGACGCGGCATGCTGGGCCCCGACACCCTCGCCACTCTCGTCTACACCTCCGGCACCACCGGCCGCCCC
>KL568583.1:2738-9619 GCA_000715605.1 Streptomyces speibonae
ACTCTCGTCTACACCTCCGGCACCACCGGCCGCCCCAAGGGCTGCGCGCTCACCCACGGCAACTTCTTCGCCGAGGTGGACAACGCCATCGAGCTGCTCTACCCCATCTTCCGCGCCCGGACCAGCGAAGAGGCCTCGGTCCTGCTCTTCCTGCCGATGTCCCACGTCTTCGGCCGCATGGTCGCCGTCGCCTGCGTGCGCGCCCGGGTGCGCCTCGGCCACGCGCCGAGCCTGGCGCCCGAGGACCTGCTGCCGGACCTGGCGAGCTTCCGGCCCACCTGCCTGCTGACCATCCCGTACATGCTGGAGAAGGTCTTCAACACCGCCCGCGCCAAGGCGGAAACGGGCGGACGGGCCTCCACCTTCGACCGCGCGGCGTCCGTGGCCCGCCGCTACGGCGAGGCCCTGGAGTCCCGGCAGACCGGCGGACCGGGCCCGTCCCGCTCCCTGAAGGCGGCCCGCGCCCTCTACGACCCGCTGGTCTTCCGCAAGCTGCGGAGCGCCATGGGCGGCCGGGTCCGCTACGCCATCTGCGGCGGCTCCCCGCTCGGCCGCGACCTCGCCGCGTTCTTCGCCGGCGCCGGCATCGAGATCTTCGAGGGATACGGCCTGACGGAGACCACGGGCGCCTCCACGGTCACCCCTCCGCTGAAGCCCCGCCTGGGCACGGTGGGCTGGCCGCTGCCCGGTACCCGGATCCGCATCGCGGCGGACGGCGAGGTCCTGGTCGCCGGCGACCATGTGCTGCGCGGCTACTGGGACCCGCAGGCGGGCGGCGTCGTCCCGGCCGCCCCCGACGGCTGGTTCCCCACGGGCGACCTCGGCGAACTCGACGACGAGGGCTATCTGACCATCACCGGCCGCAAGAAGGAGCTGATCATCACGGCGGGCGGCAAGAGCGTCGCCCCGGCACCGCTGGAGAACTGGCTGCGCTCGCACCCGCTGATCAGCCAGGTCATGGTGATCGGCGACAACCGGCCCTACGTCTCCGCCCTGATCACCCTCGACCTCGACGGCATCACCCACTGGCGCCGGATGAACGGCAAGCACCCGGTCCCGGCGCACCTCCTCGCCGACGACGCGGACCTGCTGGCGATCCTCCAGCGGGCCGTCGACGAGGCCAACAAGATGCTCTCCCGCCCGGAGTCCATCCGCCGCTTCACCGTCCTCCCGGAGGACTTCACCGAGCAGGCGGGCCACCTCACCCCGTCGATGAAGCTGCGACGCGAGGAGATCATGCGGGACTTCGCCGACGAGGTGGAGCGGCTCTACGGGGCGTAGGTCACGCCGGTGCGCGGGCGATGAGGAACGCGTGCGGGGTCGTCTCCTCCATCGCCGGGTCGGCCGCGCGCACCGTGCGCTGGACGAGGTGGAAGCACGCCTCCTCCAGCAGCGCGGCGATGCGCTCCGGCCGCAGCCGCCGGAAGTCGAGTGAGACCGGGCGGCCGAAGGGCCGGTCGTGGCGGCGGGGCTCGTCACCGCACTGGAAGGCGAGCAGCAGATGGCCACCGGGGGCCAGGACCCTGCGGAACTCCGCGTAGACGGCGGGCAGTTCGTGCTGCGGGGTGTGGATGGTGGAGTAGTAGGAGACCACGCCGTCGAGCGTGCCGTCGGGGAGGTCGAGGCGCTGCATCGAGCCCTGTTCGAAGCGCAGGCCGGGATTCTCCCGGCGGGCGATCGCGAGCATCCCCTCCGACAGGTCGAGCCCGAAGACGGACAGGCCGAGGGAGGCGAGATGGGCGGTCACCCGGCCGGGACCGCACCCCACGTCGGCCACCCGGCCGCCCGCACCGACCAGTTCGGCGAACCCGGCCAGCTGCGCCCGGTCCAGGGGCTGGGCGGCGAGGGCGTCACGGAACAGGGCGGCGTAGTCCTCGGCGATGGCGTCGTAAAAGGTACGGGTGGCGTCCATGTGGTCGGCGTCGGCGGAGGTCATGGTGGGTGACCCTACCCGCGCCCACTGACAGTGCGGGCCTCCGGGCGCGAGGGGACTTTCCGGTGCACCGGGCCGGCGCGGAATTCGTGCTGATCACGCCGGGCGCATGAGACGCGTATGAGGCCCTGCACAGGGGGTGGCGGAGAAGAATTCGCCGGGAATTCAGCCGGGAGCCGCCGGCGCGGAAAAGGGCAGGAGCCCCGTTCGCCTGGCGGCGCGGGGCTCCTTGGGTACTGCTAGTCGTTCCCGGATCGGAGGATCGGGTCAGGCCGGGGTGACATTCTCCGCCTGCGGGCCCTTCGGGCCCTGCGTGACGTCGAAGGTGACCGCCTGGTTCTCCTCGAGGGACCGGAAGCCGGTCGCGTTGATCGCGGAGTAGTGGACGAAGACGTCGGGGCCGCCGCCTTCCTGGGCAATGAAACCAAAGCCCTTTTCGGCGTTGAACCACTTCACGGTTCCGGTAGCCATAAGCCCTCCTTGGGCTCAAAGGGTTGCCCTGCTCCAGAACCAGCAAGTGTGAAGACCATTCCGCACAACTGCATCCGTCTGAGAACGACGAGAGCCCGCGGTCACATGCTCCGCAGGCTCTGTACTGCAAGGGAAACCAAACTGCAACTTGCGACGAGCCTATCACGCGGGGGTCCGAATGCAATAGAGGTCAAGATCACGTCACCCGAATGTTTGCACCCCCCGGTGGTCGCATTCGTCCGTTCGCGCAGAGCCGGACGAGAGGGCGGGGCGAGGAGGGCGACGCGGGGGCGGGGGCCTGTCCGTCGCGGGCGGGGGGCTAGCCTCACGATGTGGACAATCCTCGCACCCGGCCGCGCGTCGGCCACATCCAGTTCCTGAACTGCCTGCCCCTGTACTGGGGGCTTGCGAGAACGGGCACGCTCCTCGACTTCGAGCTGACGAAGGACACCCCCGAGAAGCTCAGCGAGCAGCTGGTGCAGGGCGACCTCGACATCGGGCCCATCACCCTGGTCGAGTACCTCAGGCACGCGGACCGGCTCGTCGCCTTCCCCGACATCGCCGTCGGCTGCGACGGCCCGGTGATGTCCTGTGTGATCGTCTCGCAGGTCCCGCTGGAGCGGCTCGACGGCGCCAGGGTCGCGCTCGGGTCGACCTCCCGCACCTCGGTACGGCTCGCCCAGCTCCTTCTCGCCGAGCGGTACGGCGTACGGCCCGACTACTACACCTGCCCGCCCGATCTGAGCGTGATGATGCAGGAGGCAGAGGCGGCCGTCCTGATCGGCGACGCGGCCCTGCGCGCGAACATGCTCGACGGGCCCCGCTTCGGCCTCGACGTGCACGACCTGGGCGAGCTGTGGAAGCAGTGGACGGGCCTGCCGTTCGTCTTCGCGGTGTGGGCGGCGCGCCGCGACTACGCCGAGCGCGAGCCGGTCATCACCCGCAAGGTGCACGAGGCGTTCCTGGAGTCCCGCAACCTCTCCCTGGAGGAGGTCGGCAAGGTCGCCGAGCAGGCGGCGCGCTGGGAGGCGTTCGACGAGCGGACCCTGGCGCAGTACTTCACCACCCTCGACTTCAGCTTCGGCGCCCCGCAGCTGGAGGCGGTCGCGGAGTTCGCCCGCCGGGTGGGGCCGCGACGGGGTTCCCCGCGGACGTCACGGTGGACCTTCTGCGCCCGTGAGACCGGGGGCACGGGCCACTACCCTGCTGGGAGGTTCCGGCACAGGGGCATGACGGGGGAGGGGGTGGACGCCATGCGGCCGCTCGACACGGACGAGCCCACGGTCGTGGGGCCCTACCGGCTGCTCGGCCGGCTGGGCTCCGGCGGCATGGGCCGGGTCTACCTGGGGCGCAGCGCCGGGGGCCGTACCGTCGCGGTGAAGATCGTGCATCCGCACTTCGCGCTGGACGAGGAGTTCCGGGCGCGGTTCCGCCGCGAGATCGACGCGGCGCGGCGGGTCGGCGGCGCGTGGACGGCGTCCGTCCTCGACGCCGATCCCGAGGCCCGGGTGCCGTGGGTGGCCACCGCGTACGCGGCCGGTCCCTCCCTCGCGGCGGCGGTCACCGACGCCGGCCCGCTGCCCGCGCACACCGTACGGACGCTGGGGGCGGGTCTCGCGGAGGCGCTCACGGCGGTGCACGAGCTGGGCCTGGTGCACCGGGACGTGAAGCCGTCCAACGTGCTCCTCACACTGGACGGTCCCCTGCTGATCGACTTCGGCATCGCGCGCGCCATGGACGGCACGGCCTCCCTCACCTCCACCGGCGTCTCGATCGGCTCGCCCGGCTACATGTCGCCCGAGCAGATCCTCGGCAAGGGTGTGACGGGCGCGGCGGACGTCTTCTCCCTGGGCGCGGTCCTGGCGTACGCGGCGACCGGCCGGCCGCCCTTCCCCGGGGACTCCTCGGCGGCGCTGCTGTACAAGGTCGTGCACGAGCCGCCGGAGCTGGGGGAGTGGGACGGCGACGTGCGCGAACTGACCCTGGCCTGTCTGGCCAAGGACCCGGCCGCCCGTCCGGCCCCGGCCGAGGTGGCCCGGCGTCTCGCCCCCGAGGGCGGCGCGGCCCGCCTGGTGGCGGGCGGATGGCTGCCGGGGCCCCTGGTGGAGCAGGTCAGCAGGAGCGCGGTGCAGCTGCTGAACCTGGACGCGGCGGGTGACGCCCCGTCGGGCCCGGTGGACTTCAGCCGACGCTCGGTGAACGACCCCGTGCCGGGGGGAACCTTCGGCCCACCCCCGGTCATGCCGGACCCCCGCACACCCGCACCGGGGCCCTATGCGGCCGGGGGCCCGCACGCCGGTCCGTCCGGGGCGACGGACGCCGGCCCGCATGCCGCCGCGAGTGCCGAGTCGCCTGCGGCTCCGGGCGTGGATCCGCCTACGGCTGCGGGCTCGGACCCGCACACACCTGGGACAGCCGGTCCGCACGCGGCGCGCGAGGCGGGGCCGTACACGTCTCCGGGTGCCGGTGCGGATGCGGGTCGCGGTCCGCACGCGGTGCGTGAGGTCGGGTCGTTTCCGTCTCCGGGGGCCGGTGCGGATGTGGGTCGGGCTGCTGATTCGCCTGCGGCTGCGGGTGCCGGGCGGCCTGCGGTCGCGGGGGCCGGTCCGCACGCGGTGCGTGACGTGGGGCCGTACACGTCTCCGGGGGCCGGTGCGGACGCGGCGCGCGAGGCTGGGCCGTATACGGCTCCGGGGGCCGCAGCGGATGCGGGTCGGGCTGTCGGCCCGCCTGCGGCGCCGGGTGCCGGTGGCGGTGCCGGTTCGTCCGTGGCCGGGGCGCACGGGGTGCCTGGTGCGCCGGACTCGGGGGCCGGCGGGGGCGCGGTGGCGGATGCCGGCGCGGGGTTCCACATGCCGACCCAGACGTCCGCGCGGCGGTCCCCGGCCGGTGGGCCCGGGAAGCTGTCCGTCTCCGTCGCCGCCACCGCCGCGCCCGGTGCCGGTGGCAAGGGGCGGCGGGTGAGCTGCACGGTCGCCCTCGCCGTCGCGGGTGCGCTGGCGGCCGTGACCGTCGGCTCCGTGTTCGTGCTGGAGCTGCTGCCCGGCACGGGCAAGTCGTCCGGCGACCACGCGGGCGACGGCAGTGCGGGCTCGAAGCCGCCCGCCGCCGTCCTCGACGGCTACCTCGGCACCTGGGAGGGGCAGGCCAGCGCCCGCGACTCCCTCTCCATCCCGCTCGGCACGTTCCGTGTGACGGTCGAGGACGCCGAGGTGGGCGAGCAGGTCGGCACCGTCCGGCACACCGACATCCTCGGCGGCGTCTGCGACGACGTCCTCACCCTGAAGCGGGTCACGGACAAGCAGCTCGTCGCCAGCTCCGCCGGCGTGGAGTCCAACCGCGACGTCTGCGACCAGACCCCGCACACGGTCCGGCTCACCCCGGTCGGTGACGACCTCGTCTACGAGTCGGACAGCAAACCCTCCGGGCGTCCGAAGGCCCGCCTGTCGAAGCTCGGCTGACCGCTCTCCCGCGCCGCGTCCCGGAACATCCCGGGAATCTGCACAGGCTTCACGGGAGGGTCGTCCGCCGTCCGGGCCCGAGCGGCGCGGACGGCTCCGGGCGGTCCGTCGGGGGCCGGTGCGCGTGAAGAATCGGTTGTGCGGGTGACCGTGCTGTCAGGGTCGTGAACGCGCCTGCCCCGCCCCGCGCCGCCCCGCCGCCGACAGGCTGGTCGCCCTGTGGCCCGCGTGCTTTGATCAGGGCTTCCCCCCACGGAACCCGCTCGCACGAAGGGAAACGCGCGCCATGAACCTCGTCCCCCAGGTGGCAACGGCCGAGATCTCCGACGCCGAACTGGACCACGTCTCCGGCGGCCAGGCCGGTGCCGGCGCGGACTTCGGCCTCGGCGTCCACGCGGAGGCGGGCGCCCTCGGTGTCCACATCGAGGCCGGTGACCTCGGCATCACGGCGGGCGTCGGCGCCTCCGTCTCCGCGCGGGGCGTCCTTGTCGACGGCCACCTGCACACCACCCTGTACTGAGCGGCCGAGCGCCCGGGGGATCTCGGTACGCTCGGCGGGCCCCTGACCCCCGACCCGGGACACCCGCCATGCCGCGACGCCGCAGCCCCTCCCGCGCGACGGATCCGACGAGAGCCGCGGTGGCGGCATGACCGACCACCTGGAAGCCGGGCTGATCGTGGTCGCCGCGCTGTGGGGCGTGGCGGCCGGGGCCGTGCTGCCCCGGGCGGCCTACCGGTTCTCCGCCCCGTCGGGGGAGCCGTGGCGGACGGTGTGCCCGGCCGGGCACCCGGTGAACGGCTGGCTCGGCCCCGCCCGGTGCGCACCGTGCGCGAAGCCGTCGTACGCGCCGGGCACCACCGCCGTCGTCGTGACCGCCCTCGTCTGCGCCGCCCTCGCCGCCGCCACCGGCACCCGGCCCGAACTGGCGGTGTGGCTGCTGCTCGCGCCAGCCGGCGTGCTGCTGGCGGTCGTCGACTTCCGGGTGCAGCGGCTGCCCGACCCGCTCACCCTGCCG
>KL568583.1:9787-15337 GCA_000715605.1 Streptomyces speibonae
TGTGTATAAGAGACAGTGCTGGGGCTGACCGCTCTGCTCCCGGAGCACGCGGGGGAGTGGACGACGGCCCTGCTGGGCGCCCTCGCGCTCGGCGCCGGCTATTACGTGCTGTACCGCATCAACCCGGGCGGCATGGGCTTCGGCGATGTGAAGCTCGCGCTCGGCGCGGGCGCGGTCCTCGGCTGGTACGGCTGGCCGACCGTGATGCTCGGCACGCTGGCCGGGTTCGTCCTCGGCGCGCTGTACGGAGGCGTGCTGGTCGTCGCGCGGCGGGCGGGGCGCAAGACGGCGATCCCGTTCGGCCCGTTCCTGATCGGCGGCGTGTTCACGGGGCTGCTGATCGGTGCGTACGCGGCCTGACGTCGGCCGGCGAACCCCGCTGACGTACGCTGATTCAGTCCGTCCACACCCCTTACGAAAGGGACGCCGGTGACCGAGAAGGCCGACCTTCAGCCCATCCTCGACCGTGCCGCCGCCGGTGGGCGGATCACCCCCGAGGAGGCCCTCGACCTCTACCGGGACGCCCCGCTGCACGCGCTGGGCACCGCCGCCGACGCGGTGCGCAAGCGGCGGTACGCCGGCACCGAGCACATCGCCACGTACATCATCGAGCGGAACATCAACTACACGAACGTGTGCGTCACGGCGTGCAAGTTCTGCGCCTTCTACGCCCCGCCCAAGGACACCGCCAAGGGCTGGACCCGCGACCTCGACGACATCCTGCGGCGCTGCGCCGAGACGGTCGAGCTGGGCGGCACGCAGATCATGTTCCAGGGCGGCCACCACCCGGACTACGGCGTGGAGTACTACGAGAAGCACTTCGCCGCCATCAAGAAGGAGTTCCCGCAGCTCGTCATCCACTCCCTGGGGGCGAGCGAGGTCGAGCACATGGCGCGGATCAGCAAGGTGAGCGTCGAGGAGGCGATCACCCGGATCCACGCGGCCGGCCTGGACTCCTTCGCCGGCGCGGGCGCGGAGCTGCTGCCCGAGCGCCCCCGCAAGGCCATCGCGCCGCTGAAGGAGTCGGGCGAGCGCTGGCTGGAGATCATGGAGACCGCCCACAACCTGGGCGTCGAGTCCACCTCCACCATGCTGATGGGCACCGGCGAGACCAACGCCGAGCGGATCGAGCACCTGCGGATGATCCGGGACGTGCAGGACCGCACGGGCGGCTTCCGGGCCTTCATCCCGTACCTGTACCAGCCCATGAACAACCACCTGAAGGGCCGCACGCAGGCCACGATCTTCGAGTACCTGCGGATGATCGCGATCGCCCGGCTCTTCATGGACAACATCGCCCACATCCAGGGCTCCTGGCTGACCACCGGTCAGGACGCGGGCCAGCTGACGCTGCACTACGGCGCGGACGACCTCGGCTCGGTCATGCTGGAGGAGAACGTCGTCTCGGCGGCCGGTGCCAAGCACCGCTCCAACCTCCAGGAAATGATCGACATGATCCGTTCCGCGGGGCGGGTCCCGGCGCAGCGCTCGACGACGTACGAGCACCTCGTGGTGCACGACGACCCGGCGAACGACCCCGTCGACACCCGCGTGATGTCCCACATCTCCTCGACGGCGATCGAGGGCGGCACGGCCCACCCGGAGCTGAAGCTCCTCGCCTCCAGCTGACGCCGCCGTGCCGACCCTGCACACCGCCGACGCCTCCCCCGAGGCCGCCGTGCTGGTCGACGGCGCGCACCTCGCCGCCGTCGGCCCCTACGAGGAACTGGCCGCCGCGCACCCGGACGCGAGGCTGCGGCGGTGGCCCGGCATCCTGACACCCGGACTGCTCAACCCCTACGGCCCGGAACTGCTGGAGCAGGCGTACCACCCCGACCCGCGCGAGGCGGACCGGCTCGGCACCGAGCCGCTGACCGGGGAGCGCGCGCGGACCCTGCTCGACGCCGCACCGTCCGCGCGGGGCGCCAGCGCGCGCCGGGGCGTGCAGCGGATGCTGGCGCACGGCACGGTCGCGGTCGCCGGTGAACTGCGCAGCCGCGCGGTGCTCGACGCGGTGCGCAGGGCCGGGCTCGCCCTGGCGCAGCGCCCGCCCGGCCTGTCCGGGCCCGCGGCGTTCTCCCCGGTGCCGCTCGTGCTGCTGCCGGGCCTCGCGGCAGGGGCGCCCGCGCGGTTCGCGGTGTTCGACGTGCCCGACCGGGACGCCCTCGTGCGGGCCGGCGCCGCCACGTGCGTGGTCACCGTCGTGGGCGGCCGTATGGTGTACCGCCGCGCGTGAGCGCCCGTCGCCGCCTGCCACAATGGCCCGGTGACCCGAGCCAGCCTGGACAAGCAGCCGCACGAAGTCGCCTCGATGTTCGACGACGTCGCGGAACGGTACGACCTGACCAACGACGTGCTGTCCCTCGGCCAGGACCGCAGATGGCGCAAGGAGGTCGCCAAGGCGGTCGACGCGCGGCCCGCGCAGAAGGTCCTGGACCTGGCGGCGGGCACCGGCACGTCGTCGATGCCCTTCGCCCGCACCGGCGCCTACGTGGTGCCCTGCGACTTCTCGCTCGGCATGCTCCAGGTCGGCAAGCGCGACCGCGCCTGGCTGCCGTTCACCGCGGGCGACGCCACCCGGCTGCCGTTCAAGGACGACGTCTTCGACGCGGTCACCATCTCCTTCGGCCTGCGCAACGTGCAGGACACCGACGCGGCGCTGCGTGAGATGCACCGGGTGACCCGGCCCGGCGGACGGATCGTCATCTGCGAGTTCTCGCACCCCACGTGGGCGCCGTTCCGCACCGTCTACACCGAGTACCTGATGCGCGCCCTGCCGCCGGTCGCCCGGACGGTGTCGTCCAGCCCGGACGCGTACGTCTATCTCGCCGAGTCGATCCGCGCCTGGCCCGGCCAGGCCGAGCTGGCCGACCGGCTGAAGGGCGTCGGCTGGTCGCGGGTGGCGTGGCGCAACCTGACGGGCGGCGTGGTGGCGCTGCACCGGGGGTTCAAGGCCGGCTGAGCACGGCGGCGTGCACCGGACTGTGTGTCAGGGGCAGCTGAGCGCCAGGGCGTAGGCACCGCCGCCGCGCGGCTCCTCCAGCTCCCGCTGGAGCCCGCCCGCGGGCGGCAGGGGCCCCCGGGGTTCGCGCACGCCCCCGCCTCCGCCGTCGCCCTCGCCGAAGTCGAACCACACGTGGACCACGGAGTCCCGGGGGACCTCGGTGCCGGGCTGCGGATACTGGCGTACGACGTAGTCGACGACGGTGAGATGGAAGTCCGGCCGGTCCGGGGCGTTCACGGAGAGCCCCTGTGCCCGGGCCGACTCGCGCGCGTCCACGGCCATCAGGCCGACCAGACGCGGCACACGCACTTCGGGTGTCCCGAAACCCTTGGGTGTCACACGCACGGACGTCACCCCCCAGCGGTACCGGCAGAGTAGACCGGCACGGCGCCCGCCGGAAGCATCGCGTGGCGTTCCGTGACAATTGACTACTCTCCGTCATCACCTCGGAGGCCGAGGCGGTAGCAGTGCGCCTCGCGGTGCGGCGCCGGAGTCATGAGGGTCCCCGCGAGGCGCATGCCCAGCCGCCTGGTGACCGCTATCGAGCGGGAGTTGCGGGCGTCCACCATCGCCACCACGCCGTCGAGGCCCGCCGCGCGCACCCGTGCGAGGGTCTCCCGGGCGGCGGCGGTGACGTACCCCTTGCCCCAGTGCTCCCGCGCGAGGCGCCAGCCGATCTCGATCTCGCCGACGGGGCCCCAGTCGCGCTCCCACGGCTGGGCGCCGGTGAAGCCGATGACCCGGCCGGACGCGTCGAGCACGGTCCACAGGCAGAAGCCGAGCTGGGCGTCGTGCCGGCGCTGGCGGGCGGTGAGCTCCTCGTAGACCGACAGATCCGCCGCCTTGCCGCCGTGGAACTCCATGACGTCCGGGTCGTCGAAGATCCGGTGCCAGGTGAAGGCGTCCTCGTGGGTGGGGACGCGCAGCCGTACAGCGGGGAGAGCTCGGTTCACGGGGCAGCCCTTCAGCCGGTGATCGATACCGCTGAATAGACTGCCCGTGTCCAGTGCCGGTCGGCACGCAGATTTCGAACCTTGGGGAGATCCCGCCGTGACCGAGCCCCTCTCCGACCACACCGCCGACGTCATTGTCGTAGGCGCGGGGCCGGCCGGCTCCACCACCGCCTACCACCTGGCCCGGTCCGGACTCGACGTGCTCCTGCTGGAGAAGACCGAGTTCCCGCGCGAGAAGGTGTGCGGCGACGGCCTCACCCCGCGCGCCGTGAAGCAGCTGGTGTCGATGGGCATCGACATCTCCGAGGAGGCCGGCTGGCTGCGCAACAAGGGCCTGCGCATCATCGGCGGCGGGGTCCGCCTCCAGCTGGACTGGCCGGATCTCGCCTCCTTCCCCGACTACGGACTGGTCCGCAAGCGCGACGACTTCGACGAGCAGCTCGCCCGCCAGGCGCAGAAGGCCGGCGCCCGCCTGTACGAGCGCTGCAACGTCGCGGGGCCGGTCGTCGACGACCGCACCGGGCGCATCACGGGCGTCAAGGCCAAGCTCGGCGAGGACAAGCGGGAGGTCACCTTCCACGCCCCGCTGGTCGTGGCCGCCGACGGCAACTCCACCCGGCTGTCCCTGGCGATGGGGCTGCACCGGCGCGAGGACCGGCCGATGGGCGTCGCGGTGCGTACGTACTTCACCTCGCCGCGGCACGACGACGACTACCTGGAGTCCTGGCTGGAACTGTGGGACCGCCGCGGCCCGCAGGACCGGCTGCTGCCCGGCTACGGCTGGATCTTCGGCATGGGCGACGGCACCAGCAACGTCGGCCTGGGCGTGCTGAACACCTCCGATTCCTTCAAGGAGCTGGACTGGCGCGAGGTCCTCAAGGCCTGGTGCGCCTCGATGCCGGAGGACTGGGGCTACACCCCGGACAACATGACCGGACCCATCCGCGGTGCCGCGCTGCCCATGGCCTTCAACCGCCAGCCGCACTACACGCGCGGACTGATGCTCGTCGGCGACGCGGGCGGCCTGGTCAACCCGTTCAACGGCGAGGGCATCGCCTACGCCATGGAGTCCGGGCAGCTCGCCGCGGACGTCATCGTGCAGGCGCACGCGCGGGCGACGCCCGCCCAGCGGGAGATCGCGCTCCGCCGCTACCCGCGCGTCCTGAAGGACACCTACGGCGGCTACTACACGCTCGGCCGCGCCTTCGTGAAGCTCATCGGCAACCCGAAGGTCATGCAGATCGCCGCCCAGCGGGGCCTGACGCACCCGATGCTGATGAAGTTCACGCTGAAGCTGCTCGCCAACCTGACGGACCCGACGGGCGGCGACGCGATGGACCGCGTCATCAACGGTCTGAGCAGGGTGGCGCCGAAGGCCTGATGGTCCCCGGTGGGGCATGGTGGGCGGTGTTGTCCGATGCGACCGGTGACGTATGCGCGAACGTGATCACCGCGTGACGGTTTCGTGGGCAACTCGCCGACCGTGAGGGCTGTCGAACGGGGCGTACCCAGTCGGGCACGTCCCGTTCGACGAAAGAGCCTTCCATGACACAACCGGCACACCGGCGGCTCGGGCCGCTCAGAGCCCTGGGG
>KL568583.1:15558-18155 GCA_000715605.1 Streptomyces speibonae
GCCACGAGTCTGATCGCGGCCGGCGCGGCGGGCACCGCCCAGGCGGCCGACGCGCCCCTGCCCGTGACGATCACCGGCGAGGACCGGGTCGACCTGTCGCTGGACTCCGACAACGGAGACCACACGGAGCCGCAGGTCGACCTGAGGCTGAACGTTCCGGGCGAGCCGTTCGAGGGCGACGGGGACATCCCGCCCGTGTTCACCGGGAACTACACGATCCGCATCGACGCGAGCGAGCTGGCGGGTGTCGCGAAGGTCGACCTCCCCTGCGACGCCGACGGACTGGTCGCGGTCTGCACGGGCAGCGAGCTGTACGCCGGCGACCAGTACAACCGGGTCGGCGGCATCCGGCTCGACATCGACGACCACAGCGAGGCCGGCGACTTCGGCAGCATCACCGTCACCGGTGAGGGCGAGGGGCTGGAGTTCACGGCGCACACCGTCGATGTGCTCGTCGGCGGACCGGAGTTCATGAACCGCAGGCTCTCGGTGCCGAAGGATCTCCGTGCGGGCGCCACCTTCAAGGCGCCCGTGGGGCTGCGCAACGCGGGCAGCATGCCCGCCGAGGGCGCGGTGCTGTGGTTCCACGGCTCCCGCGGGGTGTCCTTCCCCGACTCCTACGGCAACTGCTCCTACGCCGAGGTCACCACCGGTCCCCTGCTGCACCGGGGCACCGACGCCCTCTGCACCTTCCCCGACGGCATCGACGCGGGGGCGGCGTACGCGCTGGCCGAGCCGCTGAAGGTGAAGACCGCCGACTTCGCACTGCACGACATCTTCACCTACTCCTTCTCGGCCGTCGGCCCGGACGAGACGGCGGCCCTGCGCGAGGGCAAGGACTACCGGCCCGGCACCGGCCCGGACCTGAAGCTGAAGAAGCTGGCCGGCGTCGAGGCCAAGGACTACGCCAAGTACGTGGACGTGGACCTGCCCCTGAAGAACACCTACGACCTGGAGTTCACCGGCGCCTCGGCGAGGGGCGCGGCCGGCGACACCGTGCAGGCCGACATCGGCTTCCGCAACAACGGCCCGGCCTGGATCAGCGCGCTTCGCTCCGGCGGTGAGCCCATCGGGTTCACGGTGACCGCCCCCGAGGGCGCGACCGTCACCAAGGCCCCGAAGCAGTGCGGCGAGACCACCATCGCCGAGGGCGTGAAGGGCTACCTGTGCTGGATCAGGACGCCGCTGCCGGAGGACGCGGAGCTCAGCTTCCCGTTCGAGCTGCGGATCGACCGGGTCGTCGAGGGCGCCAAGGGCAAGGTGGCGCTGCCGGAGTGGGACGACCCCTTCGAGTCCGACCCCTCGAACGACTCCGCCTGGATCGTGCTCAACGGCTCCGACGAGGAGACGGACGGCGGCAAGGGCGAGGGTGACGGCGGCGCGTCGGGCGGCTCGACGCCGGGGTCCGGCGAGAGCGGTTCGGGTGAGTCCGGTTCCTCCGGGACGAACGGGACCGGCGGTACGTCCGGTGACGCGGCGGGCGACGACGCCGAGGGCGGTCTGGCGCTCACCGGTGCCGGCGGGATGGCGCTGATCGGCGGGGCGGCGCTGCTGGCGCTCGGCCTCGGCGCGGGCGCGGTCGTGCTGCAGCGCCGGCGCGCACGGCACAGCGGCGGTACCGCCGCCTGACGCCGGCGCCCTGAGTGGCGCTGTGAACGGCCGGAGTCCCACGGAGGGACTCCGGCCGTCGGCGTCCGCGCGGGGCGCTGTGAGGGGGCGTCACGGGCCCGCACGGCGCTTTGGCGGCGCCCGCGGGCACTCTCAACCCGCCGCGCACGCGGGATGATTCGGGCAATCGGGCGATCTTGCCCGTGGTGTGGCCTGTGCGAGCGCACGGGGGAGGGCCGCTGCCCCCGAGCGGCAGCGGCCCTTCAGCCCGTACGGGCGCGGCTCAGAGCACGCGCACGGCACCCGACGCGGGGTAGCCGGAGAGATCCTGGATGACGACGCCCTTGGACGGGTTGGCCGCGTCCAGGTACTGGCCGTTCCCGAGGTAGACACCCACGTGGTACGCGGAGCCCTTGCCGCCCCAGTACAGGATGTCGCCCTGCTGGATCTGCGACAGCGGGATGTCGGTGCCGACCATCGACTGGTCCTGCGAGACGCGCGGCAGGTCGACGCCGACCTGCTTGAACGCGGCCTGCACCAGGCTCGAGCAGTCCCAGGCGTTGGGGCCCGAGGCGCCCATGACGTAGGCGTCGCCGAGCTGGGCCTTGAGGAAGGAGATGACCGTCGCGACGCTGCCGCTCGCGGGCGCGGAGGCGGTCTGGGTGGCGGCGGTGGACGTGGAGGTGGTGGACAGCGAGGTGCGCTCGGCGTCGCGCGCGGCGCGCTCCGCGGCGGCCTTGCGGGCCTCCTCCGCGGCCTTCTTCTTCGCCTCGGCCTTCTTCTTCGCCTTGGCGAGGTCCGCCTTGGCCTGCTGGGCGGCCTTGGCGGCGGCCGCGTCACGCTCGGCCTGCAGCTGGTAGTTCGCGGCGGCCTGCTGGGTGGCGTCCGCGGACTGGGCGACCTGAGCGGCCAGGTCGGCCGTCAGGGTGGGCAGTTCGAGGGTCTGCGTCACCGGCTCGGCGGCGTTCGCCGAACCCGACGCCCCAGCC
>KL568583.1:18350-26116 GCA_000715605.1 Streptomyces speibonae
GATGTGTATAAGAGACAGATGCTGAGGACGCCACCGGCAACTCCGGCCCGCATCGCCATGGTGCTCTGGGCGGTGCGGCGGGGTTTCCGGTGGCTGCGTATGTGAGCGGTGTGGGACATGGGAACAACCGGTACCAGGGGCTGCTTCATATCTTCAAGAAACGTGTGCTGCGCCACAGTTGTTCAATCCGGCGCCCGAATCCCGGGCGTGTCGTTCTTTATTGACGCCGTAACGGACATTGCGGGCGCCCGTGATCGGCCTGTGATCACGCACTTTCATCGTTACGCCCGAATTGCTCCCCGCCTACCACCGGTTGAAGTGGTTGGCCAATCCCCGCTCTCATGCGGCCCTCATGAATGTGGCGGAGGTCACGGAACGATTACCCGGGCCCCCGCGTCCGGGAGGCTCCCGGCGCCCGGCCGACGGCCCGCGCCGCCCGCGGGAGTTCCCGGTGGCCGAATGTGACCGGATCGTGACCCTCCGACTTCGTGAACGCGTGCACACGTCCACACCCCGCCGCGGCTCCCCCCGGAGGTGTGAACGCGGCTTCTAGCAAGAGATCAAGTCCAGCGCCAATTTGCATGCAAGAGAAGCCTCTTGATATGGAGACGACCCCTCTGAGCTGCGCTGACCAGTCAAAATGTCACCTTTGGTGATCACGCGGACGCTTGACGTGCGAAGATCACCGCTCATCCGACTTCATGATCGTTCGTCAGGTGGTAGAGATCACAAAGGTTGGGCAATACCCCGTGTCGCAGATCACAGACCCTCGGGCATAAGATGCGGAGCGGTTGGGCTTGTGACCTGCTTCACATGTTCTCGATCTTCGCCGGGGCGGGCGTGGTTCGTGGGGCAGTTGAGGTCGGTCGGGCCCGCTGCACAACCGCCAGCAGTCAGTGCCGACTGAGAGGAGCGAGGAGCGGTGAACGCGTATGCGCCCATCCTCGTACTGGGAGCCCTCGGGGCAGGCTTTGCGATCTTCTCCGTGGTCATGGCCACGCTGATCGGTCCGAAGCGGTACAACCGCGCCAAGCTCGAGGCCTACGAGTGCGGTATCGAACCGACCCCCACGCCGGCCGGCGGCGGGCGCTTCCCCATCAAGTACTACCTGACGGCGATGCTCTTCATCATTTTCGA
Organism: Streptomyces speibonae; assembly: GCA_000715605.1. Classification (GTDB taxonomy): domain Bacteria; phylum Actinomycetota; class Actinomycetes; order Streptomycetales; family Streptomycetaceae; genus Streptomyces; species Streptomyces speibonae. Next base: position 19,488 of record KL568583.1, read on the forward strand.
TATCGAGATCGTCTTCCTCTACCCCTGGGCCGTCACCTTCGACGCCCTGGGGCTTTTCGGGCTCGTGGAGATGCTGCTCTTCGTGCTCACCGTCTTCGTCGCGTACGCGTACGTATGGCGGCGCGGCGGCCTGGAATGGGACTGAGGGGCCACAAGTCATGGGACTCGAAGAAAAGCTGCCGAGCGGATTCCTGCTGACCACCGTCGAGCAGGCCGCGGGCTGGGTGCGCAAGTCGTCCGTCTTCCCCGCCACGTTCGGCCTCGCCTGCTGTGCCATCGAGATGATGACCACCGGCGCGGGCCGCTACGACCTGGCGCGCTTCGGCATGGAGGTCTTCCGCGGCTCGCCGCGGCAGGCGGACCTCATGATCGTCGCCGGGCGGGTCAGCCAGAAGATGGCGCCGGTGCTCCGGCAGGTCTACGACCAGATGCCGAACCCCAAGTGGGTGATCTCCATGGGGGTCTGCGCCTCCTCGGGCGGCATGTTCAACAACTACGCGATCGTCCAGGGCGTCGACCACGTCGTCCCGGTCGACATCTATCTCCCCGGGTGCCCGCCCCGCCCCGAGATGCTGATGGACGCCATTCTCAAGCTCCACCAGAAGATCCAGAGCTCCAAGCTCGGCGTGAACGCCGAGGAGGCGGCCCGCGAGGCGGAGGAGGCGGCGCTCAAGGCCCTGCCCACGATCGAGATGAAGGGGCTGCTGCGATGAGCGACGCGAACAGCACCGCGGGTGACGGCGTGAACCCCGAGAAGGACATCTCCGCCCAGAACCTCCCCGGTCAGCGCGGCCAGGGCGGCGAGGAGGTCCGCGTCCAGCGCGGGATGTTCGGCGCCGACAACGGCGGCGACACCTCCGGCTACGGCGGGCTCGTCCGCTCAATCCGGCTGCCCGGACCCGCCACCCGCCCCTACGGAGGCTGGTTCGACGAGGTCGCCGACGAACTGGAGGGCGCGCTGGAGGAGCAGGACCTGCTCCCCGCCAACGCCATCGAGAAGACGGTCGTCGACCGCGGCGAACTCACCTTCCACATCGAACGCGAACACCTCGTCCGCGTGGCGAAGACCCTGCGCGACGACCCCGCCCTGCGCTTCGAGCTGTGCACCGGGGTCAGCGGCGTGCACTACCCGAACGACAAGGGCCGCGAGCTGCACGCCGTGTACCACCTGCGCTCGATCACCCACAACCGGGTGATCCGGCTCGAGGTCAGCGCCCCCGACAGCGATCCGCACATCCCGTCACTGTTCTCGGTCTATCCGACGAACGACTGGCACGAGCGCGAGACGTACGACTTCTTCGGCATCGTCTTCGACGGTCACCCGGCCCTGACGCGGATCATGATGCCGGACGACTGGCAGGGCTTTCCCCAGCGCAAGGACTACCCCCTCGGCGGCATCCCCGTCGAGTACAAGGGCGCCCAGATCCCGGCTCCGGACCAGCGGAGGTCGTACTCGTGAGCACGCACGCTTCCCCCAGGGAGACCACCGAAGGAACCGTCTACACCGTCACCGGCGGTGACTGGGACGAGGTCGTCGAGAGCGCGGCCAAGGCCGACGACGAGCGCATCGTCGTCAACATGGGCCCGCAGCACCCGTCCACCCACGGGGTGCTCCGCCTGATCCTGGAGATCGACGGCGAGACGGTCACCGAGGCCCGTTGCGGCATCGGCTACCTGCACACCGGCATCGAGAAGAACCTCGAGTACCGCACGTGGACGCAGGGCACCACGTTCGTGACGCGCATGGACTACCTGACGCCGTTCTTCAACGAGACGGCGTACTGCCTCGCGGTGGAGAAACTCCTCGGCATCGAGGACCAGGTGCCCGACCGGGCCTCGGTCATCAGGGTGCTCCTGATGGAGCTGAACCGGCTCTCCTCCCACCTGGTGTGCATCGCCACCGGCGGCATGGAGCTCGGCGCCACCACGGTCATGATCTACGGATTCCGTGATCGTGAACTCATTCTCGACATCTACGAGCTCATCACGGGCCTGCGGATGAACCACGCGTACATCCGCCCCGGCGGACTCGCCCAGGACCTGCCGCCCGGCGCGGTGGACCAGATCCGCGAGTTCGTGAAGAAGATGCGCAAGAACCTCCCGGAGTACGACGCGCTCGCCACCGGGAACCCCATCTTCAAGGCCCGCATGCAGGACGTCGGCTACCTCGACCTGGCCGGCTGCATGGCGCTCGGCGCCACCGGCCCGATCCTGCGCTCCACCGGCCTGCCGCACGACCTGCGCAAGGCACAGCCCTACTGCGGCTACGAGACCTACGACTTCGAGGTCCCGACCGCCGACACCTGCGACTCCTACGGCCGCTTCCTGATCCGGCTCGAGGAGATGCGCCAGTCGCTGAACATCATCGAGCAGTGCCTGGACCGGCTGCGGCCCGGGCCGGTGATGGTCGCCGACAAGAAGATCGCCTGGCCCGCCCAGCTCGCCCTGGGACCGGACGGACTGGGCAACTCCCTGGACCACATCAAGCAGATCATGGGCACCTCCATGGAGGCCCTGATCCACCACTTCAAGCTGGTCACCGAGGGCTTCCGGGTCCCGCCGGGACAGGCGTACACAGCCGTCGAGTCGCCCAAGGGCGAGCTCGGGGTGCATGTCGTCTCCGACGGCGGCACCCGCCCCTACCGGGTCCACTTCCGCGACCCGTCCTTCACCAACCTGCAGGCCATGGCGGCGATGTGCGAGGGCGGCCAGGTCGCCGACGTCATCGTCGCCGTCGCGTCCATCGACCCCGTGATGGGAGGCGTCGACCGGTGACCACCTCTTCTTCGGAGCGGGGCGTCAGCCTGGGCATGCCCGAACTGCCCGCGCCCCCCTACCCGGACGACGTCCGGGCCCGGCTGGAGACCGACGCGCGCGAGATCATCGCCCGCTACCCGGACTCCCGGTCCGCCCTCCTGCCGCTGCTGCACCTCGTGCAGTCGGAGGAGGGCCACGTCACGCGCACCGGCATGCAGTTCTGCGCGGACATGCTGGACCTCACCACCGCCGAGGTGACCGCGGTCGCCACCTTCTACACCATGTACCGGCGCCGGCCGAGCGGCGACTACCAGGTCGGGGTGTGCACCAACACCCTGTGCGCCGTCATGGGCGGCGACGCGATCTTCGAGGAGCTCCAGGAGCACCTGGGCGTCGGCAACGGCGGGACCACCGACGACGGCAAGGTCACCCTCGAGCACATCGAGTGCAACGCGGCCTGTGACTTCGCACCCGTGGTGATGGTCAACTGGGAGTTCTTCGACAACCAGACCCCCGAGAGTGCCAAGCGCATGGTCGACGACCTGCGCGCCGGCCGCCCGGTCGTCCCCACGCGCGGGGCTCCCCTGTGCACCTTCAAGGAGACCGCCCGCATCCTGGCCGGCTTCCCCGACGGGCGCGAGGGGGCCGTGGAGGCCACCGGAAGCGCGGGCCCCGCCTCTCTCACCGGCCTGAAGCTGGCCAAGGGGGAGGCGCCCGCACGCGTGGTGCACCCGCGCGGCGAGGCGCCGCGGGACACCCCGCCGCACGAGCCGTCGCCCACCGAGCACCTCAGCTCGCACGACGCGCCGCAGGAGACGTCGGCCTCCGACCCGGCCCACCCGTCGCCCACCACCACCCTTGACGGAGAGGCTTCGCCCCGCCCCTCCGATTCGTCGGGACCCGTTGCCGAGGAGGGGGAGTGATGACCTTGGCACCCGAACTCGAGGACATGAGCCCGGAGAAGCTGCTCGCACCCGTGCTGTCGGCCTTCTGGGACGAGGACAAGTCCTGGACGCTCGACGTCTACAAGAGGCACGAGGGATACGAGGGGCTCCGCAAGGCGCTCGCCATGTCACCGGACGACGTCATCGCGTACGTCAAGGAGTCCGGTCTGCGCGGCCGCGGCGGTGCCGGCTTCCCCACCGGAATGAAGTGGCAGTTCATTCCCCAGGGGGACGGCAAGCCGCACTATCTCGTTGTCAACGCCGACGAGTCGGAGCCCGGAACGTGCAAGGACATTCCGCTCCTCTTCGCGAACCCGCACAGCCTCATCGAGGGCATCGTCATCGCGTGCTACGCCATCCGGTCGTCCCACGCCTTCATCTATCTGCGGGGTGAGGTCGTCCCCGTCCTGCGGCGGCTGCACGAGGCCGTGCGCGAGGCCTACGCGGCCGGCTTCCTCGGCGAGAACATCCTGGGCAGCGGACTCGACCTCCAGCTCACCGTGCACGCGGGGGCGGGCGCGTACATCTGCGGTGAGGAGACCGCGCTGCTCGACTCGCTGGAAGGCCGGCGGGGTCAACCGCGGCTCCGTCCCCCCTTCCCTGCCGTCGCGGGCCTCTACGCGTGCCCGACTGTGGTGAACAACGTCGAATCGATCGCCTCGGTTCCCGCCATCATGAGCCGGGGCAAGGAATGGTTCCGCTCGATGGGCAGCGAGAAGTCGCCCGGCTTCACGCTCTACTCCCTCAGCGGCCATGTCGCGAGCCCCGGACAGTACGAGGCACCGCTCGGCATCACCCTGCGCCAGCTGCTGGAGATGAGCGGCGGGATGCGGCAGGGCCACCGGCTGAAGTTCTGGACGCCCGGCGGCTCCTCGACCCCGCTGCTCACCGACGAGCACCTCGACGTCCCCCTCGACTACGAGGGCGTGGGCGCCGCGGGGTCCATGCTCGGCACCAAGGCACTGCAGTGCTTCGACGAGACCACCTGCGTCGTGCGCGCCGTCACCCGCTGGACCGAGTTCTACGCCCACGAGTCCTGCGGCAAGTGCACCCCCTGCCGCGAGGGCACCTACTGGCTCGTCCAGCTGATGCGGGACATCGAGGCCGGCAAGGGGCAGATGTCCGACCTCGACAAGCTGAACGACATCGCCGACAACATCAACGGCAAGGCCTTCTGCGCCCTCGGCGACGGCGCCGCCTCGCCGATCTTCTCCTCGCTCAAGTACTTCCGCGAGGAGTACGAGCAGCACATCACGGGCCGTGGCTGCCCGTTCGACCCGGCCAAGTCCACGGCCTGGGCCGACCGTACGGAGGTGCACGCATGACTGTGACCACCAACGCTCCCTCCGGCGGGGGAGAGGCGGCGGTCCCGCCCGAGGACCTCGTGACGCTGACGATCGACGGCGCCGAGATCAGCGTGCCCAAGGGCACCCTGGTCATCCGGGCCGCCGAGCAGCTCGGCATCGAGATCCCCCGGTTCTGCGACCACCCGCTCCTCGATCCGGCCGGCGCCTGCCGCCAGTGCATCGTGGAGGTCGAGGGCCAGCGCAAGCCGATGGCCTCCTGCACCATCACGTGCACCGACGGCATGGTGGTGAAGACCCACCTCACCTCGCCGGTCGCCGAGAAGGCCCAGAAGGGTGTGATGGAGCTCCTGCTCATCAACCACCCCCTGGACTGCCCGGTCTGCGACAAGGGCGGCGAGTGCCCGCTGCAGAACCAGGCGATGTCGCACGGCAACGCCGAGTCCCGCTTCGACGGCAAGAAGCGCACGTACGAGAAGCCCGTCGCGATCTCCACGCAGGTGCTGCTGGACCGCGAGCGGTGCGTGCTGTGCGCCCGCTGCACCCGCTTCTCCAACCAGATCGCGGGCGACCCGATGATCGAGATGGTGGAGCGGGGCGCGCTCCAGCAGATCGGCACCGGCGAGGGCGACCCGTTCGAGTCGTACTTCTCCGGCAACACCATCCAGATCTGCCCGGTCGGCGCGCTCACCTCGGCGGCCTACCGGTTCCGCTCCCGCCCGTTCGACCTGATCTCCTCGCCGTCGGTGTGCGAGCACTGCTCGGGCGGCTGCGCCACCCGCACCGACCACCGGCGCGGCAAGGTCATGCGGCGGCTCGCCGGCAACGACCCCGAGGTCAACGAGGAGTGGATCTGCGACAAGGGACGCTTCGCGTTCCGGTACGCGCAGCTGCGGGACCGCCTCGACACCCCGCTCGTGCGCAACGCGGAGGGCGAGCTGCGGCCGGCGTCCTGGCCGGACGCGCTGCAGATCGCCGCCCAGGGGCTGCTGGCCTCGCGGGGCAGCACCGGGGTGCTGACCGGCGGCCGGCTCACCGTCGAGGACGCCTACGCGTACAGCAAGTTCGCCCGCGTGGCGCTCGGCACCAACGACATCGACTTCCGCGCGCGCGTGCACAGCTCCGAGGAGGCCGACTTCCTCGCCGCGCGGGTCGCGGGGCGGGGCCGGGACCTCGACGGGACGGGCGTCACCCACACCGCCCTGGAGAAGGCACCCGCCGTCCTCCTGGTCGGGTTCGAGTCGGAGGAGGAGGCGCCCGGCGTCTTCCTGCGGCTGCGCAAGGCCTGGCGCTCGCACGGGCAGAAGACCTACGCGCTGGCCACGCACGCCACGCGCGGACTGGAGAAGGCCGGCGGCACCCTGCTGCCGGCGGCACCCGGTACCGAGACCGAATGGCTGGACGCGCTCGCGAGCGGTGTCGGCCTGCAGGGCGAGGGTTCCGCGGCCGCCGAGGCGCTGCGCGCCGACGGCGCGGTGATCGTCGTCGGTGAGCGGCTGGCGGCCGTACGGGGCGGGCTGACCGCCGCGATCCGGTTCGCCGCCGCGACCGGGGCCCGCCTGGTGTGGATCCCGCGCCGGGCCGGGGAGCGGGGCGCCATCGAGGCGGGCGCGCTGCCGGCGCT
>KL568583.1:26299-26815 GCA_000715605.1 Streptomyces speibonae
CTGCTGCCGGGCGGCCGCCCGGCCACCGACCCGCGCGCGCGTGAGGAGGTCGCCGCCCTCTGGGGCGTCGCCGACCTCCCGCACCGCTACGGCCGTGACACCGGCCAGATCGTCGAGGCGGCGGCCCGCGGTGAGCTCCAGGCGCTCCTTGTCGCCGGTGTGGAGGTCGCCGACCTGCCCGACCCGGCACGCGCGCGTGCCGCGCTCGCCGAGGCCGGGTTCGTGGTCTCCCTGGAGCTGCGGCCCAGCGAGGTCACCGAGCTCGCCGACGTCGTCCTGCCGGTGGCCGCGGTCGCCGAGAAGCCCGGCACCTTCCTCAACTGGGAGGGCAGGGTGCGGCTGTTCGAGGCGGCGCTCAAGCCCGACCAGATGACCCGGCGGCTCCCGCCGACCGACGCGCGGGTGCTGCAGATGCTGGCCGACGCCATGGACGTCCACCTGGGCCTGCCGGACCTGCGCACGATCCGCGCGGAGCTCGACCGGATCGGCGTCTGGGACGGTCCGCGCGCCGCCGAC
>KL568583.1:27062-32525 GCA_000715605.1 Streptomyces speibonae
CCGCCACGGCGGCCGAGGTCGGTGTCAAGGACGGCGACCTGCTGTCGGTCACCGGCGGCGCCGGATCGGTGGAACTGCCCCTGGCCGTCACCGACATGCCCGACCGGGTGGTCTGGCTGCCGCTGAACTCCGTCGGTGGCGGGGTCCCCTCGGCCGCCGGGGCACTGCCCGGCTCCCTCGTCCGCATCGGTCCGGCGACGCCCGCCGGTGAGGCCCCCAAGGAGGTGGAGGCATGAGCCCGTACCTCGCCGCTGAAGACCTCTCGATGTTCGGCCGCGATCCCTGGTGGCTGATCCTCGTCAAGGCGGTGTTCTGCTTCGCCTTCCTGATGGTGACCGTGCTGCTCTCCATCGTCATGGAGCGCAAGGTGGTCGCCTGGATGCAGCTGCGTATCGGTCCCAACCGGCACGGGCCCTGGGGCATGCTCCAGTCGCTCGCCGACGGCGTGAAGCTGATGCTCAAGGAGGACGTCGTCGTCAAGCGCGCGGACAAGGCGGTGTACGTCCTCGCGCCGATCGTCGCCGCCGTCCCCGCCTTCATGGCGTTCGCGGTGATCCCCTTCGGGCCGGCCGGCAACGAGGTCTCGATCTTCGGCCAGCGCACCACGATGCAGCTCACCGACCTGCCGATCGCCGCGCTCTACATCCTCGCGGTCGCCTCGGTCGGCATCTACGGCATCGTCCTGGCGGGCTGGAGCTCCGGCTCGACCTACCCGCTCCTCGGCGGTCTGCGCTCCTGCGCGCAGATGATCTCCTACGAGATCGCCATGGGCGCCGCGTTCGCCTCCGTGTTCCTCTACTCCGGGTCGATGTCCACCTCGACGATCGTCGAGCAGCAGACCGACCGCTGGTACATCCTGCTGCTGCCGGTCTCCTTCCTCATCTACATCGTCACGATGGTGGGCGAGGTCAACCGTGCCCCCTTCGACATGCCGGAGTCCGAGGGCGACCTGGTCGGCGGCTTCAACACCGAGTACTCGTCCATCAAGTTCGCGATGTTCATGCTGGCCGAGTACATCAACATGGTGACCGTCTCGGCCGTCGCCGTGACGCTCTTCCTGGGCGGCTGGCGGGCCCCGTGGCCCATCAGCACCTTCTGGGAGGGCGCCAACCACGGCTGGTGGCCGATGCTCTGGTTCACCGGCAAGCTGCTGAGCCTGCTGTTCGGCTTCGTCTGGCTGCGCGGCACCCTCCCGCGGGTCCGCTACGACCAGCTGATGAAGCTCGGCTGGAAGGTCCTCATCCCGGTCTCGCTGGTGTGGCTGATGGCGGTCGCCACCGTGCGGGCGCTGCGCAACGAGAACTACGACTTCGCCGACATCGCGCTGTACATCGCCGCGGGCGTCCTCGGCCTGCTGCTGCTCTCCTTCGTGGCCGACATGTTCCGCGCCCGGGCGAAGGAGTCCGAGCGGCCCGAGGGCCCGCCCGCCTTCGACCCCATGGCGGGCGGGTTCCCCGTACCGCCGCGCCGGGACAGGAGTTGCCGCCGGTGCCGCGACGCCGCTCGCACCGGGAGCGGGAGCTCATTGTCAGTGGCGGCCCCGATACTCAGAGTGACGGATCCCTGGGTGGACCTACGGATGGAAAGGAGGCGTCCGATGGCTGAGGAGCCCAAGGAGGCCAGGCCCACGTCGCCTGGTTTCCTGAACCCCGTGGCCGGCTTCGGCGTGACCTTCAAGGCCATGTTCAAGAAGCGGCTGACCGAGCAGTACCCGGAGCAGCAGAAGACCACCGCTCCGCGCTTCCACGGACGGCACCAGCTCAACCGCCATCCGGACGGCCTGGAGAAGTGCGTCGGCTGCGAGCTGTGCGCCTGGGCCTGTCCCGCCGACGCGATCTACGTGGAGGGCGCGGACAACACCGAGGAGGAGCGCTACTCGCCCGGCGAGCGGTACGGCCGCGTCTACCAGATCAACTACGCCCGCTGCATCCTGTGCGGCCTGTGCATCGAGGCGTGCCCCACGCGCGCGCTCACGATGACCAACGAGTTCGAACTGGCGGACTCCAGCCGCGCCGACCTCATCTACACCAAGGAGCAGCTGCTCGCCGGTCTGGAGGAGGGCATGGTCGACTCGCCGCACGCCATGTACCCGGGCACCGACGAACAGGACTACTACCGGGGCCTGGTGACCGAGGCGGCGCCCGGTACGGAGCAGCAGGTCGCCCGTTCCAAGGGCGAGGTGGTGCAGGAAGCCGCCTCGACGTTCGGCCCGGAGGAACCGGCGTCGGAGGAGGTGATCGGGCGATGACCGGACAGCTCGCCGCCGCGGTGACTCTCTCCGCCGGCACCTCCACCGGAGAGGCCTTCCAGTTCTGGGTCCTGGGCACGGTCGCCGTGATCGGCGCCCTGTGCACCGTGTTCATGCGGCGGGCCGTGCACAGCGCGCTCTGCCTGGCCGGCACCATGATCATCCTGGCGGTGTTCTACCTGGCCAACGGCGCCTACTTCCTGGGCGTCGTGCAGATCGTCGTCTACACCGGCGCGATCATGATGCTGTTCCTGTTCGTGGTGATGCTGGTCGGCGTCACCGCGGCGGACTCCCTGAAGGAGACCATCAAGGGCCAGCGCTGGCTGGCCCTGCTGTGCGGTCTCGGCTTCGGCATCCTGCTGGTCGGCGGGATCGGCAACGCCTCGCTCAGCGAGTTCAGCGGCATCGGTGAGGCGAACGCGGGCGGCAACGTGGAGGGCCTCGCGTCCCTGCTCTTCACCAAGTACGTCTTCGCCTTCGAGATCACCGGCGCCCTGCTCATCACGGCCGCCGTCGGCGCCATGGTGCTCACCCACCGCGAGCGCACCGAACGTGCCAGGACCCAGCGGGAGCTGGCCGAGCAGCGCGTACGCGAGGGCACGTACCTGCCGCCGCTCCCGGCGCCCGGCGTGTACGCCCGGCACAACGCCGTGGACATCGCGGGCCTGCTGCCCGACGGCACCCCGTCGGACCTCACGGTCAGCAAGACGCTGCGGGACCGCGGCCAGATCCGCGACGTCTCGCAGGAGGCGCTCAACGACCTGCGGGCGCTGGAGCAGCGCGCGGAGGAGCGCCTGGAGCGCAAGGCGATCGAGCCGCCGACGTTCAAGCGGCCCGAGGAGGCGTCGAAGTGAACCCGGTCAACTATCTGTACCTCGCCGCGCTGCTGTTCACGATCGGCGCCACCGGTGTGCTGGTCCGGCGCAACGCGATCGTGGTCTTCATGTGCGTCGAGCTCATGCTCAACGCCTGCAATCTCGCGTTCGTCGCCTTCTCCCGGATGCACGGCAACCTCGACGGCCAGGTCATCGCCTTCTTCACGATGGTGGTCGCCGCCGCGGAGGTCGTGGTCGGGCTGGCGATCATCGTGTCCCTGTTCCGTTCCCGCCACTCGGCCTCGGTCGACGACGCCAGCCTGATGAAGCTGTAAGGGGCGCTGGACCGTATGAACACAGAGAACTTGATTGCGCTGCTGGTGGCGGCGCCCCTGCTCGGAGCGGTGGTCCTGCTGTGCGGCGGGCGTCGGCTGGACGCCGTGGGCCACTGGATCGGCACGCTGCTCGCGGCCGTCTCCTTCGCGCTCGGCCTGGTGCTGTTCACCGATCTGCTGGGCAAGGGCGCCGAAGAGCGCACCGTCACGCAGCACCTGTTCAGCTGGATCCCGGTGGAGGGCTTCCAGGCCGACGTCGCCTTCCGGCTCGACCAGCTGTCGATGACCTTCGTCCTGCTGATCACCGGCGTCGGCTCGCTGATCCACCTGTACTCCGTCGGCTACATGGAGCACGACGAGCGCCGCCGCCGCTTCTTCGGCTATCTGAACCTGTTCCTCGCGGCGATGCTGATCCTGGTCCTCGCCGACAACTACCTGCTGCTGTACGTCGGCTGGGAGGGCGTCGGTCTCGCCTCCTACCTGCTGATCGGCTTCTGGCAGCACAAGCCCAGCGCCGCCACGGCCGCGAAGAAGGCCTTCCTGGTCAACCGCGTCGGCGACATGGGCCTGTCCATCGCGATCATGCTGATGTTCCTGTGGTTCGGCACCTTCGCCTTCGGGCCGGTGCTCGGCGGCCACGGGGAGGCCGGTCTCGCCGGTGAGGCGGGCGAGGGCAAGCTGACCGCCATCGCGCTGATGCTGCTGCTCGCCGCCTGCGGCAAGTCCGCCCAGGTGCCGCTGCAGTCCTGGCTCGGGGACGCGATGGAGGGCCCGACCCCGGTTTCGGCCCTCATCCACGCCGCGACGATGGTGACGGCGGGCGTGTACCTGATCGTCCGTTCCGCCGCCGTCTTCAACGGCGCCCCCGACGCGCAGCTGGTCGTCACCATCGTCGGCGCGGTCACGCTGCTGTTCGGTGCGATCGTCGGTTGCGCGAAGGACGACATCAAGAAGGCGCTGGCCGGGTCGACCATGTCGCAGATCGGCTACATGGTGCTGGCTGCCGGCCTGGGCCCCATCGGCTACGTCTTCGCGATCATGCACCTGGTGACGCACGGCTTCTTCAAGGCCGGTCTGTTCCTCGGCGCGGGCTCGGTGATGCACGGCATGAACGACGAGGTCGACATGCGCCGCTACGGCGGCCTGCGGAAGTACATGCCGGTCACGTTCGTCACCTTCGGGCTCGGCTACCTCGCGATCATCGGCTTCCCGGGCCTGTCCGGCTTCTTCTCCAAGGACAAGATCATCGAGGCGGCGTTCGCCAAGGGCGGCACGGAGGGCTGGATCCTCGGCGCCTGTGCCCTGCTGGGCGCGGCCATCACCGCGTACTACATGACGCGCGTGATGCTGATGACGTTCTTCGGCGAGGAGCGCTGGCGCAACGCGCCGACGCCCTCCCCGGCCGCGCCCGACGTGGAGCCGGCCGCGCAGACGGGCGGCGCCTACGAGCCTCCGCACCCGCACGAGTCGCCGCGGTCCATGACGATCCCGATGATCGTGCTGGCCGTCGGATCGGTCGCCGGCGGTGCCTTCTTCAGCATCGGCGACCGCTTCGTGCACTGGCTGGAGCCCGTCACCGGGCACGCCCATGGACATCCGCCGGTCAGCGCCCTGACGGTGACGCTCTCCACGGTCGCCGTGATGGTCATCGGCGTGGCGATCGCCTGGGCCCAGTACGGGCGCCGTCCGGTGCCGGCCGTCGCCCCGCGCGGGTCGCTGCTCACCCGCGCCGCCCGGCGCGACCTGCTCCAGGACGACTTCAACCACGTGGTCCTGGTGCGCGGCGGTGAGCACCTCACCCGCTCGCTGGTGTACGTGGACCACACCCTGGTCGACGGGGTGGTCAACGGCACGGCGGCCTCCATGGGCGGCCTGTCCGGCCGGATGCGCAGGCTGCAGAACGGCTTCGTGCGGTCCTACGCGGTCTCCATGTTCGGCGGCGCCGCGGTCCTCGCCGCCGCGACCCTGCTGATGAGGGCGGTCTGATACCGATGTCCTTTCCTCTGCTGACAGCGACGGCGGCGCTCCCGGCCATCGGGGCGATCGCCACGGCCGCCGTACCGGC
>KL568583.1:32749-35935 GCA_000715605.1 Streptomyces speibonae
CCGTACCGGCCGCGAAGCGCACGGCCGCCAAGTGGCTGGCCCTGCTGTTCTCGCTCGCCACGCTCGCCCTGGCGGTCACCGTCCTGGTCCGCTTCGACCCGGACGGCGACCGCTACCAGCTCACCGAGTCCCACGCCTGGATCGCGGACTTCGGCGTCCGCTACGAACTGGGCGTCGACGGCATCGCGGTGGCCCTGATCGGGCTGACCGCCCTGCTGATCCCGTTCATCGTCCTCGCGGGCTGGCACGACGCCGACCCGCTGGAGACGGGCAGCAGGCGGTGGCGGCCGACGCAGGGCTTCTTCGCCCTGATCCTGGCCGTCGAGGCGATGGTGATCCTCTCCTTCGAGGCCACCGACGTCTTCCTCTTCTACATCTTCTTCGAAGCCATGCTGATCCCGCTGTACTTCCTGATCGGCGGCTTCGGGGACCGTGCCCACGAGCACGGGGAGGAGAAGGCGGCCACCCAGCGGTCGTACGCCGCGGTGAAGTTCCTCCTCTACAACCTGGCCGGCGGTCTGATCATGCTGGCCGCGGTGATCGGGCTCTACGTGGTCGCGGGGAACTTCTCGCTCACCGAGATCGCCGAGGCGCGGGCGAGCGGCGAGCTGACCATGGCGACCGGCACCGAGCGCTGGCTGTTCCTCGGCTTCTTCTTCGCCTTCGCGGTGAAGGCGCCGCTGTGGCCGCTGCACACCTGGCTGCCCAACGCCATGCAGGAGTCCACCGCCCCGGTGGCCGTGCTGATCACGGCGGTCGTCGACAAGGTGGGCACCTTCGCCATGCTCCGCTTCTGCCTCGGGCTGTTCCCGGAGGCGAGCAAGTGGGCGACCCCGGTGATCCTCGTCCTGGCGGTCGTCAGCATCATCTACGGCGCGCTGCTGGCGGTCGGCCAGCGCGACATCAAGCGGCTGATCGCGTACGCCTCGATCTCGCACTTCGGCTTCATCATCATGGGCATCTTCGCCATGACCAGCCAGGGTCAGTCCGGTGCGACGCTCTACATGGTCAACCACGGCATCTCGACCGCCGTGCTGATGCTGATCGCCGGTTTCCTGATCTCGCGGCGCGGTTCGCGGCTCATCGCCGACTTCGGCGGTGTCCAGAAGGTCGCCCCGGTCCTCGCCGGCACGTTCCTGATCGGCGGCCTCGCGACCCTCTCGCTGCCGGGGCTCGCGCCCTTCGTCAGTGAGTTCCTGGTCCTGGTCGGGACGTTCACCCGCTACCCGGTGATCGGGATCATCGCCACCTTCGGCATCGTCCTCGCCGCGCTCTACACCCTCGTCCTCTACCAGCGGACGATGACGGGCCCGGTGAAGCCCGAGGTGGCCGCGATGCCCGACCTGAGGGTGCGCGAGATCGCGGTCGTGGCGCCGCTGGTCGTGCTGCTGGTGTTCCTGGGCGTCTACCCCAAGCCCGTCAGTGACGTCGTGAACCCGGCGGTGAAGCACACCATGTCCGACGTGGAGAAGAAGGATCCCCAGCCCGAGGTGGAGGCGGCCAAGTGAGCACAGCAGCAGCCGTCCACAGCCTGTGGACAACGGCGGCGGCCGACCCGATCTCGAAGATCGACGCGCCGAAGATCGAATACGGGCAGCTCGCCCCCACCCTGATCGTCGTCGGCGCGGCGGTCGTCGGCATCCTGGTGGAGGCGTTCGTCCCGCGGAAGTCCCGCTACTACGTACAGATGTTCGTCTCCGTGGTCGCGCTCTCCGCCGCGTTCGCCGCGGTCGTGGCACTCGCCGCGAACGGCTATGCCACGACCAAGGCGGGCATCGCGGCGATGGGCGCCGTCGCCGTCGACGGACCGGCCCTGTTCCTTCAGGGCACGATCCTGCTGACCGCCCTGGTCGGCCTGTTCACCTTCGCCGAGCGCCGGCTCGACCCGGAGGCGCACGGCAACCGCGTCGACTCCTTCGCCGCGCAGGCCGCGGCCGTACCGGGCAGCGACGGCGAGAAGCGGGCCGTCAAGGCCGGGTTCACCACCACCGAGGTGTTCCCGCTGCTGCTCTTCGCGGTCGCCGGCATGCTGGTCTTCCCGGCGGCCAACGACCTGCTGACGCTGTTCGTGGCGCTGGAGGTGCTCTCCCTCCCGCTCTACCTGCTGTGCGCGCTGGCCCGCCGCAAGCGGCTGATGTCGCAGGAGGCGGCGGTCAAGTACTTCCTGCTCGGCGCCTTCGCCTCCGCGTTCCTGCTGTTCGGCATCGCCCTGCTGTACGGCTACGCGGGCTCGATGTCGTACGCCACGATCGCGCAGGTCGTCGAGGGCAACGTCGGGGAGGTCACCCCGGCGCTCGCCGACACCATGGGCAATGACGCGCTGCTGCTGATCGGCTCCGCGCTGCTGGTCATGGGCCTGCTGTTCAAGGTCGGCGCCGTGCCCTTCCACATGTGGACGCCCGATGTGTACCAGGGCGCCCCGACCCCGGTGACGGGCTTCATGGCGGCGGCGACCAAGGTGGCCGCGTTCGGCGCGCTGCTGCGGATCCTGTACGTCGTGCTGCCGGGCCTGCGCTGGGACTGGCGGCCGGTGATGTGGGCCGTGGCGATCGTCACCATGGTGATCGGCGCGATCGTCGCGATCACGCAGACCGACATCAAGCGGCTGCTGGCGTACTCGGCGATCTCCCACGCGGGCTTCATCCTCGCCGGTGTCATCGCCGCCACCCCGTCGGGCATCTCGTCCGTGCTGTTCTACCTGGCGGCGTACTCCTTCGTGACCGTCGGCGCGTTCGCGGTGGTCACGCTGGTCCGGGACGCGGGCGGCGAGGCGACGCACCTGTCGAAGTGGGCGGGGCTCGGCCGGCGCTCCCCGCTGGTCGCGGCCGTGTTCGCGATCTTCCTGCTGGCCTTCGCGGGCATCCCGCTGACCTCCGGCTTCGCCGGGAAGTTCGCCGTGTTCAAGGCGGCCGCGGAGGGCGGGGCCGCCCCGCTGGTCGTGGTCGGTGTGATCGCCTCGGCCATCGCGGCGTTCTTCTACATCCGCGTCATCGTGCTGATGTTCTTCAGCGAGCCGCGCCCCGAGGGCCCGACCGTCGCGGTGCCGTCACCGCTGACGATGACGGCGATCGGGGTCGGCGTGGCGGTCACGGTGGTGCTCGGTGTGGCACCGCAGTACTTCCTGGAGCTGGCCGGCGACGCGGGCGTGTTCGTCCGCTGACACCGCGCCGGAGAACGGCGGAGCGG
>KL568583.1:36126-38339 GCA_000715605.1 Streptomyces speibonae
GACACCGCGCCGGAGAACGGCGGAGCGGCCCGGTACCCCGAGCACGGGGTGCCGGGCCGCGGCCGTCGCGGGCGGGCCTGTGGACAACTCCGGTCCTGTCGGTGCGGGCGCCTATCGTGGACGCAGTGGTCGAGGGACGACGCACGGGGGACGGGACGATGCAGGGGACGGGCGGTATCGCCGAGATGGCAGTGACGGATGACGCGGCGCGGGCCGCGCTGCACCGGGTGTTCGGGTACGAGGCCTTCCGCGGTGAGCAGGAAGCGGTCGTCCAGCATGTGATCGCGGGCGGCGACGCCGTCGTGCTGATGCCGACCGGCGGCGGCAAATCCCTGTGCTACCAGATCCCGGCCCTGGTCAGACCGGGCACGGGCGTCGTCGTCTCCCCGCTGATCGCTCTCATGCAGGACCAGGTGGACGCGCTGCGGGCGCTGGGCGTGCGCGCCGGGTTCATGAACTCCACGCAGGACTTCGACGAGCGGCGGGTGGTCGAGGCGGAGTTCCTCGCCGGCGAGCTGGACCTGCTCTACCTCGCGCCGGAGCGGCTGCGGCTGGACAGCACCCTGGAGCTGCTCTCCCGCGGCAAGATCTCCGTGTTCGCCGTCGACGAGGCGCACTGCGTGTCCCAGTGGGGGCACGACTTCCGTCCCGACTACCTCGCGCTGTCCGTGCTGGGCGAGCGGTGGCCGGACGTGCCCCGCATCGCGCTCACGGCGACGGCCACGGACGCCACGCACCGGGAGATCACCGACCGGCTGCGGATGCCGCAGGCGCGGCACTTCGTGGCCAGCTTCGACCGGCCCAACATCCAGTACCGGGTCGTGCCCAAGGCCGACCCCAAGAAGCAGTTGCTGAGCTTCCTGCGCGAGGAGCACGCCGGGGACGCGGGCATCGTCTACTGCCTCTCGCGCAACTCCGTGGAGAAGACCGCCGAGTTCCTCTCGCGCAACGGCATCGAGGCCGTGCCGTACCACGCGGGCCTGGACGCGGGGACGCGCGCCGCCCATCAGTCGCGCTTCCTGCGGGAGGAGGGGCTGGTCGTGGTCGCGACCATCGCCTTCGGCATGGGCATCGACAAGCCGGACGTCCGGTTCGTCGCCCACCTGGACCTGCCCAAGTCGGTCGAGGGCTACTACCAGGAGACCGGGCGCGCGGGGCGGGACGGACTGCCGTCCACGGCGTGGATGGCCTACGGGCTCAACGACGTCGTCCAGCAGCGCAAGCTGATCCAGACGGGGGAGGGCGACGAGGCGTTCCGGCGGCGGGCGAACCAGCATCTGGACGCCATGCTGGCGCTGTGCGAGACGGTCCGGTGCCGGCGCGGACAGCTCCTCGCCTACTTCGGCCAGGAGGCCGACGCGTCGGGGTGCGGCAACTGCGACACCTGTCTGACACCGCCGGAGACTTGGGACGGAACGGTCGCGGCGCAGAAGGTGCTGTCGGCGGTGGTGCGGCTGCAGCGGGAGCGCGGGCAGAAGTTCGGCGCGGGCCAGATCGTGGACATCCTGCTGGGGCGGCGCACCGCCAAGGTCATCCAGTTCGACCACGACCAGCTGTCGGTGTTCGGCATCGGGGAGGATCTGAGCGAGGCCGAGTGGCGCGGCGTCGTACGGCAGTTGCTCGCCCAGGGGCTGCTCGCCGTCGAGGGGGAGTACGGCACGCTCGTGCTGACCGAGGCCAGCGGGTCGGTGCTGCGGCGGGAGCGGGAGGTGCCGCTGCGGAAGGAGCCGAAGAAGCCGGCGGCGGCGCGTGGCACGGGCGGCGGCCGGGGCGAGCGCAAGGCCAGGGCGGCAGCGGCCGAGCTGCCCGAGGAACTCCAGCCCGCGTTCGAGGCGTTGCGGGCGTGGCGGGCGGAGCGGGCGCGGGAGCAGGGGGTTCCGGCGTACGTGATCTTCCACGACGCCACGCTGCGGGAGATCGCCACGGTGTGGCCCACGTCGGTGGACGAGCTGGCGGGGGTCAGCGGAGTGGGGGAGAAGAAGCGGGCGACGTACGGGGAGGGGGTGGTGGGGGTGCTGGCGGGGCTGGCCTCGCCCGGGGACGCCGGTGCCGGAGGTGACGTGGACGTCGAGCCGGAGCCCGAGCCCGACTGGACGTAGGCGCTGGTCGCTGGGGCTGGGCGGGGGTGTTGCGCAGCCCGGCGTTCGCGGGGTGCCGGTGCGCCCACCCTCCCCCACTCTCGGCTTCTCCCCCACTCTCGGCTTCTCCCCCAC
>KL568583.1:38454-40453 GCA_000715605.1 Streptomyces speibonae
AGCGGGAGGTACCCCCATGAGCGGGGGGCGCGCCTGCGGCTAGGGGAGCGCCGTCAGGCCCGGGGCGAAGGTGATCAGCAGAGGTACCAGCGGTACCAGAGCCGCCGCGGTCGTCGTCAGGGCGCGGTGGCGGCGGCCGAGGCGGGGCGGGGGCTCCAGGAGACGGTCGACGCGTTCACCGAGCAGGCGGTGGCTGGAGGCGCAGGACAGCACGCCGCGGTGCTGGTTGAGTTCGATCAGCGCCAGCGCCGTGGTCAGGTGACCGCAGCGGCGGGAGGCCGTGTCGTCGGCGGACAGCTCCACCAGGCGGTGGGTCTGGTCGCAGAAGTGGGCGAACAGCGGGACCCGGGGGAACCCGGTGGCCAGGGCCGTGGAGAGGTGCAGCAGCCAGTCGTGGTGGGCGCGGGCGTGACCGCGCTCATGGGTGAGCACGGCGTCGAGCTGGTGGCCGGTCAGACGCCGCAGGGCCCCGGTGGTGACGATCAACTGGGGCGGGCTGCCCGGCAGCCACCAGGCGTCGGGGTACTCGTCCTCCAGCACCAGCAGGGGACCGCGGGCGGCGGGGAGCCCGGCGGGCAGGTCCGGGGCGCGCTCCCGCAGCTGGGCCCGGGCCCGGGCGCGACGCCGGCGGGCCTCGACCAGTTCCCGCACCAGCATGGCCGCCGTCCAGGCCGCCCCGCAGGCCAGCAGCACGGTGACGACGGTCGTCCAGGGCGAGGCGGCCGACAGGTTGTACGCGGCGGTCACCGCGGGCGGCGCCGGCGCGAAGAGCTGGGCGCGGACGGTGCCGAAGACGGCCGCCGCGCCCAGCGCGAGGGCCGTCAGACAGCTCAGCAGGACGGTGGCGACCAGGCACTGCCACACCCACAGGGCGACGACCGGTTCCCGCTCCGGCCACTTCGCCCGGGTCAGCGCCCGGGGGACGGGCACGGCCGCCGTCAGGGCGACGACGCTCAGCAGGAGCAGGCAGAGGGTCATGCCACGGGCTCCGGATCCTGTCGGAAGGGTCGGCTCGGGGGCGTGCGGGTCGTACAGGGGTGGTGCGAGGGGCGTGCGGGGCGCTGATACGCGCGCACCGCCCGACGCCAATTATGACGGCGAAGGGCGGTGCGAGTCAGCGGTCGTGCGGGATCGGACAGGGCCGGACGGGTCAGGGCGCGGGGACCACCCGTCCCGTGACCTCGCCGAGCCCCACGCGGACGCCGTCCGGGCCCGGCGCCCAGGCCGACAGCGTGACCACGTCGCCGTCCTCCAGGAACGTCCGCTTGCCGTCGGGCAGTTCCAGCGGGTCACGGCCGTTCCAGGTCAGCTCCAGCAGCGAGCCGCGTTCCCGCTCGGAGGGGCCGCTCACCGTGCCCGAGCCGTAGAGGTCGCCGGTGCGCAGGGAGGCGCCGTTGACGGTCATGTGGGCGAGCTGCTGGGCGGCCGTCCAGTACATGGTGGAGAAGGGGGGTTCGGAGACGACATGGCCGTTGACGGCGACGCTGATCCGCAGGTCGTAGCCGCCGGGTTCCTCGTCGGCGTCGTCCAGGTAGGGCAGTGGTTCGTGCGTGCGCTCCGGCGGGGCGACGCGGGCCTCCTCCAGGGCGTCCAGCGGCGTGATCCAGGCGGAGACCGAGGTGGCGAAGGACTTGCCGAGGAACGGGCCGAGGGGGACGTACTCCCAGGCCTGGACGTCGCGGGCGGACCAGTCGTTGAGCAGGCACAGGCCGAAGACGTGGTCGCGGTAGGAGCCGAGCGGCACCGGCCGGCCCAGGTCGGACGGCACGCCCACCACGAAGCCGACCTCCGCCTCGATGTCCAGCCGGACGGACGGCCCGAACACGGGGGCCGCGTCGGCGGGTGCCTTGCGCTGGCCGGAGGGGCGCACGACGTCGGTGCCGGAGACCACGACCGTGCCGGAGCGGCCGTGGTAGCCGATCGGCAGATGCTTCCAGTTGGGGGTGAGCGGGTCCGGGGCGTCGGGGCGGAAGATCTGTCCGACGTTGCGGGCGTGGTT
>KL568583.1:40632-42627 GCA_000715605.1 Streptomyces speibonae
GGGTCCGGGGCGTCGGGGCGGAAGATCTGTCCGACGTTGCGGGCGTGGTTCTCCGAGGCGTAGAAGTCGACGTAGTCCGCGACCTCGAAGGGCAGATGCAGCGTCACCTCGGACAGCGGGTGGAACAGCGGCTCGACGGTCTCCCGGTGCGCGGGCACGGTGACCCACGCCGTGAGCGCCCGCCGCACGTCCGACCAGGCCGTACGGCCCGCCGCCAGCAGCGGGTTCAGGGTCGGGCGGGCGAGCAGGGACGCGTAGGGGGAGCCCAGGGCGTGCGCCGCCGCGCCGGCGTCGAGGACGTGGTCGCCGAGCCGGACGCCGACGGTCCGCTCCGAGGAGCCGGGGGGCGAGAACACGCCGTACGGCAGATTGTGCGGGCCGAAGGGATCGCCCTCGGGGACATCGAAGGGGGGCATCGGGTGCTGCCTCGCTTTCGTGTGCGCAGGTGCTCCACGTGTCCGTGGCCAGGCACACGTTACGGGTGCCGTGGCGCTCTTGTGCAGGGCCGGACCGGTGGTGCGGCTGCGGCCGGCCACCACGGGCGGGGTGCGCGCGGGCGCAAAGGCCCCAAGTGCCGCTTTGGATCGCCTACCGGAAGTTATCCACAGGCGGCTGCGCAATCTTGACGGAGCGGTGCGAACGGGGCGACTCTGGGCGGGTGCCGGAAGGCCTCGGGGAGGGGGCGTTCCGTCGGCACACAGGGGGGCGGATGGCCATTGGGGAGGCCGGCCCGCGCTCGGCGCGCTCGTGGTCGCGGCCGAAGAGGCTGGAAGAGACCATGCGTGCCCGGCTCGGCCGGGAATGTGTGTACGTGCCGTCATGCAGGCTGGGGCTGTACGTGGCGCTGCGCCACTGGTGCCCGCCGGGCGGCAGGGTGCTGATGTCGCCGGTCAACGACGACGTCATCTTCTTCGTGGTGCTGGCGGCGGGACTGCGGCCGGTGCAGGCGCCGTTGCACGCGTTCGACGCGTCCATCGACGTCGACGCCGTGCCCGAGGAGACGTGGGGCTCGCTCTCGGCCGTACTGACGACCAATCTGTACGGCAATCCCGACCCGGCGCCGCGACTGCGGGCGCGCTGCGACGCCTTGGGCATCCCGCTGTTCGAGGACGCGGCGCACGCGATCGGCAGCGAGACCGGTGGGCGGCCGGTCGGGGCGTGGGGCGAGGCCTCCGTGTTCAGCCTGTCCAAGCACGTCGGCGCGAAGGCCGGCGGGATCCTCTCGCTCGCCGACCCGGACCTGGGCGACGCGGTGCGCCGCACCCGCGACGGGCTGCTCACGCCGCGCGGCGCGGCGTCCGAACTGGTCTATGCGGTACGGCCGTATGCCGAGGCCGCCGTGCGGGGACTGGGGCTGCGGCGGGCCGCCTGGGCGGCGTCGAGGCTGCTGGGGACGGCCGAGCGCGACGGGATCAGGATGCCGCTGCGTCCGGACGCGCTCGCCGAGGCCGGCGACCGGGCCCCGGACCTGGCCGCGTACGACCCCTGGGTCCGCGTCGACATGCACACCTACCGCCGGGAGTCCGGCCCGCTGCGGCTGCGGCGGATCCGGCGCGGCCTCGGACGGCTGGACGACGTGCTGAAGGCGTCCCGGGAGGGCACCGAACTGCTGATGTCGACGCCCTGGGCCCGCCCGCCGGCCCGGGGCGGGGTCCAGCCGCTGTTCCGGGTGCCGCTGCTGGTCGCCGACCGGGACGCGGCGATCGCGGCGCTGGCGCGGCGCGGGATCGTCGTGGGCTACCTCTACGACCCGCCCCTCGACGACTACGCGGGGGACGCCTTCACCGACCCCTCGCCCGCCCCCGGGGCGGCCCGCTGGTTCGCGCGGCACGCGCTGCCGGTGGATCCGCTGCGGGCCCGCGAGGTCGTCGACGTGCTGGAGCGGTCCGGCGCGCGGCCGGCCGTGGCGCCGAGGGAGCCGGCCGGGCCGGGGGAGCCGGCCGGCGTGCCGGGGCCGTTCCGTGACTGACGTCCGGGTGGACGGGCCGGCCGCGG